>NZ_JBBCBN010000003.1:0-455789 GCF_037203775.1 Phyllobacterium sp. CCNWLW183
CCGGCAGCAAGAGCTTCGGCAAAGGCCAAAGCCTCCGCCAGCGTCTTGTTCATCTTGAAACTCGTGCCAATCCAGAAATCGCTCATTTCACTTTTCCCGAGTTTGCTCCATTGAACCCCGTGTCAATATAGGGCTCCCAGAACTCTACGGACTCGCGGATCATATCCACCACCATATGGTCGGTTGGTTCGCGCTCGCGAAACGATAGTTCAAGGCAGATTTCATTATCCGTGCCGCCGCCCCGACGCACCGTTTCAAGGAATTTTTCCGGTGTGATCCGGCCATCCTTGTTATGCGCAGCGATAAACGGCCAATGACCACCCTTGTTCATTGAAGATTGCTTGATGTGGATGATCGGGGATTCCTTGGGGAAAGCTTCCGCCCAGGCATAGGGATCAATATCGGCAGGATTGCTCGATGTGACATCGCCATGATCGATATCAACCATCATCAGAAGGGGAATTGGCAAGTCTGATGCTTGCAAGCGATCATGAAGCTCACGGCAAGCCGCGATCGTGTGGCCAAATTCGCGCCCGACCGACATGGGCTCCCAAAAGAGATAGGTAAGGCCGGCAGCCTTTGCATGCGCTGCCACATCCCGCCAGCAATCAATGGCGATTTTCATCAGATCTTCACGGCGGGCCGGGTCGTCATAATCCTTATGGGTAAAGATTGCGAACTGCGTGCCGAGCGACGCCGCGCCAAGATCAGCAGAGATATTCGCAAATGTCTTGAACCAGTCCACATAATATTGCCGGACATCCGCATCTGGATGACCAAAATGATTGAGACGCCCATAGGGCCCTGTCATACCCGACGTGACCTTCACACCCGTGCGCGAGAGCGCTTTCTGGAACTGCTTTACATGTTTGGAGATTGTCGGTTGCGGCCAAGATGGATTGATGAATTCGTGCGTCAGCTGCACATAACCGATGCGAATTTTTTCTGCGATTGTATCAATCAGATCATCGGCTTCAGCGAAGCGGTTCACCAAAGGATTGGTGTTGAGCGAGAGGGTGAAAGCCATTAGTCTCCTACCAGATAAAGCGGTCAATCGTGTAATCAGGCGATGCGCCATGTTCAGCAAAAAGGCTCTGCAGCTGTTGCGTGTTTGAACCAGCCAATATGCCGGTCTTGACCAGCACGGATTTCAGTCCAGCCCCGGCGGCCCCGGCAACGTCATGCTCTATACTGTCACCGATGCAACAGACCCGCTCTGGGTTCGGATGACCGAGAAAGTCTATGGCAGCGGCATAAATATCGGCGAAAGGTTTGCCTATCCAGCGCACTGTGCCACCCAGTTCCTGATAAAGCTCCGCAATGCGGCCAGCGCCAAAGGCAGTGCCTTCAGCTGTCAGCATGATCTTATCCGGGTTGGTGCAGAGACATGAAACGCCACGTCTTGCTGCCGGTTCCAGCAAGTTCCGGTAATAATCCAGATCATGGATATCCCCTTCACTGGCAGCGATCAGAACAATATCCGCATTCTCGCCAGTTGCCGTGCGTTCCAGATCAAGGCCTCCCAGCGGCGACGTATCGCCATCACGGCTGATAAGCAGGCAGCGGCGAGCGGGCCCACCCTGTGCTTTTGTTGCTTCAGCGGCCAGCATCTGCCACGCCACCTCACCAGATGTGAGGAACCAGTCCCAACTTGCAGGGTCAAAGCCTATTTTTGCCAGACGCCGGTCATTTTCAGCGGAGCGCTTTCCCGAATTGGAAAGGATGATGATCCGAACGCCGGTCTGCTTCAGGGCGGCAAGCGTTGAATCCGCATTGGGATAGGGTCCGCGGCCATCGCGAAGCACACCAAACTGGTCGATGAGGAAAGCGTCAAAACGCCCTTGCAGATCACGTAGACCAGATAATTGTGTTGGCTGTGTCATAGAACACCCGCCGATTTTGCGCCCTGAATCGCAAGCCGTGCCGCACCCGCTGCCGCTTCTTCCGACAGGACGGGCGGCATGGGAACGCCAAGCTTGCGGGCGCGAATGGCGGACCAGACAACATTCTTCGCACCACCACCGACACTACGAACCGAGCGAAGCTCGGGTGCGCCAAGTCCCGCCAGGCGTCCATAAGCCATGTGCTCAATATTTGCGATGCCTTCAAAGATTGCTTTAAGGAACTGCGCATCACTGTCAGGACGCGGTTCCATACGCGGTTTCATCGCAGGATCATTGATGGGGAAACGCTCGCCATCACGCAGCAGCGGATAATAATCAAGGCCAGCGTCCGTTGCCGGGTCGATGCTGGCGGAGAGCCTTTCTATCTGCGCATTATCGAAATAATGCGCCAGCACATTGCCGCCCGTATTGGACGCGCCGCCAGCCAGCCACATATCGCCAATGCGGTGGCTATAGAGCCCGAACTCGGGCGCAAATAGAGGACGATCCGAGAGCACTTTGACCGTCAATGTTGTGCCAAGCGCGGTAACGCCATCGCCGGGCTGATCAGCGCCTGTCGCCAGAAAAGACGCACAACCATCCGTCGTTCCCGCAACGATGACCACCGATGGAGGCAAGTCAAATGCGGCAGCTGCTTGCGCAGAGATGATCGAAATCGGCGAACCCGCCGGCAGAACATGCGGCAGCATTTCCATATGGGTACCGGTACTGCCTATCCAGAGCGGCCACCGCCGTTCGATAGGATCATAGCCCGTTTTCAACGCGTTGTTTTCGTCGGAGACATTGTAAAGGCCGGTGAAATGCCCTGAAAGCCAGTCGGCCTGATGGATAATATGCGAAACACTGCGGATGGTTTGAAAATGCATAAGCTTGGCAAGGCCGGAAGTGGCTCCATGCGCTGCGCTGGATTCAGGCGCATTGGCCGCAATCGCGTCGAGAATAGCTCGGTCTGACACCGGATCATTATACATTAATGGCTCAGCCAGAGGCGCGCCGCTGGCATCGACCGGCATTACTGTGCCGGAAGTACCGTCTATACTAATCGCGCGGATCTGTTTGCGTTCAACCGACACGAGCACCTGTGACAGCGCCGATTGGACAGCAGACCACCAAGCCGCAGGATCGCGGTGATTTGGCGAGAAGGCGTCCAGACGGGCTGAAGCGCTGGCAACAACGTCAAACGAGGCAGTCATCACCACAGCGCGCGCGCCGGAAGTGCCTATATCAATGCCGATGAACAGTGCTTCACCTGTCATTGCAATGCCTGACCTGCACGATTGAGTGTTTGCCGGTATTTCTCCGCATCCCAGCCAAGGAGCTCGGCATTTTCCTCATCTGTCAGGTAATTCAGACGCGCGCCTTGCGGAATCCGGGAGGTAACGTCCGCAAGGCAGCGCGCCATGGCAAGAGCCCCTGATGTTGCTTCTTTCAACACCAGAACGCCCCTGCCGGGGAACAGGATCGCGGGCGGCAGCGCCATGCCCTCTTGCTGTTTCTCTTCGATGGTCAAAGCGGTATCCGTTGGCGAGGCGATCACCGAACCTTTCCCCAAAAAGATGACATGGTCCGGATAGAGACTGCCACCTGCCGCGATCAGGCAACTGGTCAGATCAGTCGCAACGCGGTGAATCGATGCATCCTCGGGAAGCCTGTACTGACTATTGACTGCAAGGCGTTGCAGTGCGGCAATATCCGCGTCCGGTGCCTGACGCGGCGTGACAGACAAAAGGCGGGAGACCCGATGAAGCAGGACCTCCGCTTCATCGACTGTTTCGGCCGCAACCGCGAGACCATGATTGCCCAAAATGAGAACACATGTGTCTTCTTCCAGACGTTCGGCTATGGCTCGGGCCAGCGGCAATCCCGGGCGGGCATAGGGCACGAATGCATAAGGAATATCGCCCAGACGCGAGGCAACCAAGGCTGGCCCATCGGCCTGAACAGCCAAGGCAATGGTCTCGACGCAATGAACATGCACCACCACCTTTTGCGGCATAAGCGCATGGACGGTGGTTTCAATCGATGGGCGCAGGCCGGAGGGATTGCGTTCGGCAATCACATAATCCTGCGCTTTCTCGGCAGAAGGATCATAGCGGCCCAGCGCATCCAGCAAAGGGTCCAGCGCGACAGGCACCATAATATCGGGATTTCGCGCATTCATCAGCCAGAGGCCGGACGCCTTGATCCAGAGCGTGCCACCTTCTTTGATGGATGTGTTGCCGCCTGCCGCTTGTACCAGCGCCGGATCGGCACCAATACGGGCCGATAGGTCGAGCAGGGCTTCAAACTCCGCGCTTCTCATGCCGCCACCTGCTGGCTTGTCCACCAATTCGTGAAAACCACGCGCTCTTCCTCAGTCATGTGCAAGCCGTGTTTGGTGCGCCGCTCCAGAACATCCTCTGGCCAAAGCGCCCATTCCGTTGTGCGCAAGAACTGCGCTTCCCGCTCATACAAAAGCTTGCTGAACCGTGTGCCCAGATCTGAAACAGATCGCGCCGAGCCAAGCAGGTCATGCATGCGCGTGCCGTAAAGCCGGGCGTAGTGCTTGGCGAGATCAAAGGGCAGCCAGGGATATTTGGCCCGCATATCACCCAGAAACTGTTCGAAATCCGCATTCGCCATGTCGCCTCCCGGAAGCTGCGCCTTGGCAGTCCACCCCGGGCGCATATTGGGGAAAAATGGCTTCAGGCGGTCAAGCGCATGTTCGGAAAGCTTGCGGAATGTTGTGATCTTGCCGCCGAACACCGAAAGAAGCGGTGCCTTGTTGTTGCCTGCATCGACTTCAAAAATATAGTCTCGGGTAACGGCGCTGGGGTTTTCCGCACTGTCATCATAGAGCGGACGCACACCGGAAAAGCTATGGACAATATCGGCAGGCACCAATTGCTGCTTGAAATAGCGGTTTACGGATTTCAGCAGATAGTCGATTTCATTGCTGTCGGCCGCCACATCTTCCGGATGCCCTTCATAAGGAATATCCGTGGTGCCGATCAACGCCAGATCATTTTCATATGGATTGATGAAGATAACCCGTTTGTCCGGGTTCTGGACCAGATAGGCCTGCCGTCCTTCCCAGAATTTCGGTACAATAATGTGGCTGCCCTTGACCAGCCGGACACTGCGGCTGGAGTTCAAGCCTGCCACGCGCCGGATAATGTCATTGACCCATGGACCGGCGGTATTCACCACGCAGCGCGCCTTCACGGTTCTTTTGGTGCCCGAAGCCGTGTCGGTCATTTCAACGATCCAGATACCCTCTTCGCGGCGGATCGAGCTGCATGCGGTTCGGGTATGGATTTCAGCGCCGCGGCTAGCGGCATCGAGCGCATTCAAAAGCACCAGCCGCGCATCATCTACCCAGCAATCGGAATATTCGAACGCCTTGCCATACTCGTCTTTCAACGGCGCACCTTCCGGCGCAGTCTTCAAATTTAGCGTGCGCGTTCCCGGCAAGCGTTTGCGCCCGCCAAGATGATCGTAAAGGAACAGGCCGAGACGCACGAGCCAGGCTGGACGATCCGCCGGATTATGCGGCAAGACAAAGCGCATTGGCCAGATAATATGCGGAGCGGATTCGAGCAGGACCTCGCGCTCGATCAGCGCCTCGCGCACCAGCCGGAATTCGTAATATTCGAGGTAACGCAGCCCACCATGGACAAGCTTGCCGGAGCGCGAACTTGTGCCTTGGGCGAGATCATCTTTTTCACAAAGGATGACTGATAGACCACGGCCTGCTGCGTCGCGCGCAATACCCGCACCGTTGACACCGCCGCCGATAATGAACAGATCGTAGATATCCGTGCCTTTGTTCAATGTTCTGCCCCCTGCGGTGAAGGCTTGTCCTGAAGTCCATAGCTCGCAAAGCCGCGACGGACACCTTCGATCTCTTCTGGAGGCAGAATGACGGCTCCGCCCAAAAGCAGCGCGTGGTAATATTGCTTGGCGATTGTTTCCAGCTCGACAGCCGCCCACATAGCCTTTTCAAGGCTGCTACCCGTTGCAATCATACCGTGATTGGCCATCAGGCAGGCAGTGCGATCTTTCAATGCCTTCAACACATTATCGGACAGCTCTTTTGTGCCATAGCGGGCATAGTCACACAGCCTGATATCGTCGCCGCCAAATGCCGCAACCATATAGTGGCATGCCGGAATTGATTTATGGGCGATGGCAAGGATCGTCGAAAACGTCGCGTGGGTATGAACGACCGCATTGATTTCAGGCCGTGTGCGCAAAATATCAAGGTGAAAGCGCCATTCGGTGGAAGGTTTCTTTGGGCCTTGCCAAGAGCCATACTCGCCATCAAGCGGCATGGAGGCGATCATGTCCGGCGTCATCTCATCATAAGGAACGGCAGATGGCGTAATGAGCATGCGATTTTCAAAGCGCACACTGATATTGCCGGACGTGCCTTGATTTATGCCGGCTGCATTCATCTGGCGGCAATGGTCGATAATCGATTGTCTGAGTTTCAATTCTTGCATCATGACGGCCTCAGCAGGGATTGACCGGAGGCAGGCCAGCTATATAGCGCCGCACCTCCTCTGCGGCCATTTCAGCCGCATAGGTGACCGTGCGCACGGATGCGCCTGCAATATGCGGCGTGAGCGTTACATTGGGCAGTTGCAGCAGTGGCCAATCGGCTGGAACCGGCTCCACGGCAAATGTTTCGAGCATTGCACTGCCAAGATGGCCACTGGTGAGCGCTTCATACAGCGCATCATAATCAACCAGCGGGCCGCGCGCAGTATTCACAAAAATCGCCCCCTGCTTCATCTTGGCAAAGGCCTCGGCATTCATGATGCCTTTAGTTTCTTCCGTCACACGCGGGTGGAGGGTTACAACATCAGAATGGGAGAGCAGATCATCCAGTGCTACATGCTCAACGCCCGCATTGCGGTCATCAGCCGATAGCTGGACATAGGGATCGTGCACCAGAACTTTGGTGCCGAAAGCCCGCAACAACCGCACGACCTTTGTGCCTATATTGCCATAACCGATAACGCCGACAGTCATTTCGGAAAGCTCACGACCAGTCTTGTCAGCGCGGTACAACTCGCCGCGCCACTCACCCTTGCGCAGGGATTCATGGCCGCTGCGGATAAGCCGTGTTTCGGCTAATATTGCGCCAAGAGTAAATTCGGCAACGGCGCTGGCATTGCGACCTGGCGTATTGACGACAAGGACACCCGCATCGCGGGCCGCCTTCATATCGATATTAACCGGACCACCGCGAGAAACCGCGACAAACTTCAAATCCGGAAGACGCTCCAGCATACCCGCAGACATGGGAGCGAGCTGGGTGATGAAAAGCTCGGCATCGCCGATGAACTCGACAACCTCATCAGGATCACCCAGATATTCCTTCAGCCCGTCCATGCCCTTGACCGCGTAGCCATGTTCCATTGGAACATCCGGCCAGGGCTGTTGCAGCGTGCGAATATCGTGCTCGTCACCACATAGCTCCACGATCTTTTCCCGGAACACTTCCGGGAGCATGAACCTGTCGCCGATAATGGCTATTTTCTTGGTCATTGCGGTCTTCCTATTCGTCAATTGCTGCTGGCTAGCATGTGCCATGTCGGTTGCAGCGCCAGCCTTGACTGGCGATAGGCCGGGAAAGCCTTTTCATAAATCAGGGACAGTTCTTCATCGGCAGCTTCCGGCTGGCGCTGGAAAGGCGTTACCCAATCTTTGACGCAATCTGCCATTGAGCCATAAATACCAAGTGATACGGCTGCGATCATGGCCGCACCTGCGGCTCCTGCCTCCTCACGCTCGCTGGTCTGTACCGAAGCACCGAGAGCCCCGCCCAAAATTTTGCGCAGCGAAGCACTGCGCGCCGCGCCGCCCGTTATTCGAACCCGCTTTGGCAAAGGTCCCATCGCCGAGTAGCAATCGCGGGCAGCCAGCGCCAAACCATCAAACACAGAGCGCACAAGATCGCCGAACCGATGGCTCGAAGAAAGACCTATGAAGGAAGCACGGGCTGTCGCGTCAACAAAGGGACCCCGCTCACCCGCATCGGAAATATAGGGGTGATAAATGACCGAAGCGGCTGTCGCATCGGCGAGCCAGGTCTCCACATAAGCGAGCAATTCCGTTTTCGACTTCTCAATCCCGACACTTTTGAAAAGGTCGCCGGCGACAGACAATACCCAATCAATATTAAGGGTTGCCGCCATATTGGACTGCATCTGCGCATATATTCCAGGGATCGGCATACACATTGTATACCCCGTCAGATCACGGTTCAGCTGCACATCGTCGGGGCTGGTCGCAAGGCGCATATGCATGCCGGTCGACCCGATGATCGAGCATCCCGTATCTGTCCCCGGTTCATAAAGCCCAGCACCAAGCGCGGTGCACGCCACGTCCACATAGCCCAGAACGACAGGCGTGCCTTCCAGCAAGCCCGTGCTTCGTGCTGCCTCGCCTTCAAGCTTATGATGGGTTGTAGAGCCATCGACGATTTCCGGCAGAAGATATTTGAGGTTCTCCAGCCCCAGAAAGTCAATCACGCTGTCTGAATAGGCGCGCGTGCGATAATCGCCAAAGGTGAACACGGCCTCCGACGGATCGGTGGCGCGCTTGCCGGTTAATTTGAAATAGAGCCAGTCCTTGCAATGGAACGCCGTGGTCGCACCGGCATAAAGCTCCGGAGCCTCATTCATCATCCAGCGCAATTGCGAACCCTGCTGGCAGGCGGCAAGCCCGCTGCCAGTATGGGTGAAGCGGCCAAGATCGCCGCGTTCCTTGCGCAGATTGTCAACTACATTACCGGCACGCGCATCAAGCCACAACCAGCCCTTGCCAACAGCCTCGCCATTCTTGTCGATCATCCATGTCCCATCGCCCTGTCCCGTTACCGAGACAGCCACAGTGCGACTGGCCAGATTTTCAACCTTCCCAGCAAGTTCAAGCAGCGTCTTGGCTGCATCGGCCCAAGTGCGTGCCAGATCCTGCACAACGCCTGCCCTGCCGATAGTCTCATAGCTATTGGGGGTAGAGGCAAATGCGATCTGACGACCGGCAAGATCGAAGGCCACGGATTTGATGACGGAGGTTCCCGCATCAATCCCTATGAGGATATCGCGTGTCATCACGCAAGCTCCTGACCGTGACTGATAGCGACGCCGGTTTCGCCGTTGAATACATGCAGGCTGGCCGGATCGAGACGAACCGCAATCGTATCGCCGATTGCCACATCCGTCCGATCATGCTCGACCAGTACCAACGATCCACCGGCAAAGTCTGCCGCAATATGGGTCTGGTCGCCCAGCCATTGATTGACCGAAACACGTGCATGAACGCCGCCTTCGCTACGGCGAACCGCATAGGGCCGAATGCCAACAACGACTTTTTGGTGTTTTTTCAACTCTTCGCGCACGGCTGGCGAAAAGTCAGAAGCGGCATATTCCAGCTTCACACCTTGATTAAGACCGAAAGTAATCCTGGTGTCACTGTTCGAGACCGTCGCCTCGAAGACATTCATGGGCGGCTCACCGACAAAGGTGCCGGTGAACAGATTGGCCGGTCGCTCCTTGATCATTTGCGGTGTATCGAATTGCTGCAACTCACCGCCCTCCATGACGGCAATACGATCTGCAAGCGCATTCGCCTCGGTCTGGTCGTGGGTCACGAGGATGGCGGTTAGTCCCCGCTCCTTGATATAGTGCTTGATACGGCCACGCAGCACCGCCCGCAATTGCGGCTCCAGCTGTCCCATTGGTTCATCAAGCAAATGCAGATCGGCATCACGGATCAAGGCACGACCAAGGGAGGCGCGCTGCTGCTGACCACCGGAAATTGAACTTGGATAACGCCCAAGAATATCCTCGATCTCCAGAAGCTTGGCGATATAGGCGACCTTCTCTTCGACAACAGACTGCGAGAGCTTAGAAGACTTCAACGCGAAGGCGATATTTTCCTTCACTGTCAAAGGCGGATAGAGCGAATAGCCTTCAAAGGCCATGGCAACATTGCGCCGGACCGGGGCGAAGGTTTGAACCTCGCGGCCTTTCAGCGAAATGGTACCGCGCGATACAGCTTCAAAACCGGCAACCATGCGCAATGTCGATGTCTTGCCGCAACCGGATGAGCCAAGGAGAGCGATAATCTCTCCCTTCTTCACATCCATGCTGATGTTGCGAACCGCATGCACACCAGGATCGATAGGACCATAGAATTTGTCGACATTTTTGATCAACAGAGCAGTATCACTCATGCTGCCACTCCCTGCTCTGTCGTGCCTGCCTTGCGGATCAATGCGCCGCTGGCCTTGTCGAAAAGAAATGTGGTTTTGCCGTCGATAAGGATAAAAGCGGGCCCTGATACGGGGCCTGGTGTTCCCGCAGGACGGGAAACCAAAAGCTCGCGCTTGCCCACTGTTACGACCAGCGTGACAGTCTTTTCATTCAGCGGGGTTTCAGCCTCGACCTCAATGGGAACGGCACCCTTCACCGTGTCCTTGGCAAAGGTGATTGATTCTGGCCGGATGCCAATGACGCAAGCTTGTCCCACAACATTATCCGGCATACCCGGCAGAGGGACGCGCACCTTGGAAATCTCAACATAAATGCCACCAGCATCTTTTTGCGGCACGACATCAAGGAGGTTGATCGTCGGGTCGCCGAACAGGCTGGCAATCCCGATATCGGCAGGCGCATTATAGATCTCCTCCGGCGTTCCGATCTGGCGAATTTTGCCATTGGCCATGACTGCAATGCGGTCACCAAGTGCCATGGCTTCTTTATAGTCCTGCGTCACATAGACAACTGTCGCGCCTTGCGAAGCGAGAAGACGCGGCAGTTCCAGCCGCATCTCAAAGCGGAGCTTCGCATCGACATTGCGCAAAGGGTCATCCAGCAATAGCAGCGGCGGCGAACCAGCTAAGGCTCGGGCCAGTGCAGTGCGTTGCTTCTGCCCGTTGGAAAGCGCCTTGGGATGATGCGACAGCACATGGTCGATCTTGAGTAGTTTCGCCACTTTGCCCACACCCGCCTTGATCGCTTCGGCGGAAGAGCGGGTTGCCGTCAGAGGACTGGCGATATTGTCGTGAGCGCTCATATGGGGGAATAGCGCGAAATTTTGAAACGCCATGCCAATGCCGCGATGCTCCGCATCGACATCGGTCATGTCTTCGCCGCCAATCAGGATTTTTCCCTCATCTGGATCGATCACACCGGCGACGAGACGCAGGAGGACGGTCTTTCCGGCCCCGGACGGGCCGAACAGGACCAGCGTCTCGCCATCTGCTACGTCAAGCGACAGGTCATCGAGGACCGTATTGGTCTTGTAACGCTTGACGATGTTCTTGAGTTGTAAAGTGGTCATAGGATTATCCCTTCACCGCGCCAAGCGAGAGCCCCTCGACGAGGTAGCGCTGTGCATAAAGAGCGAGCGCGAGCGTCGGAGTGACGGAAAGCACAATGGCCGCGGCGATCTGGCCGTACTGGATCCCGGATGAGGTAACAAAGGCGAGAGCGCCAACTGTGACCGGCTGTTTATCGGCAGATGCCAGGACCAGCGCGAAGACGAAATTATTCCAGGCGAAAATAAAGGCGAGCAGGCCTGCTGCCGCAATGCCGGGACCAGCCAGAGGCAAGGCGATCTTGCGGAATGTGGCAAACCAGGAGTGGCCCGCTATGCGATAGGCATATTCAACATCAGCCGAGATATCTTCGAAATAACCGCGCACAATCCACAGGATCAATGGCAGGCAGATCAACTGATAAACCCAGATGAGACCGAAATAAGTATCCGACAGACCAAGCCATTGGAAATACTGCGTTAGCGGCAGCAATACCAGAAGCGGCGGCGCGAAGCGGAAAGACAGCAGCGTGAAAGCAATATCTTCCGAGCCACGGAACTTGTGGCGGGCAAAGGCATAGGCCGCAGGGACGCCAAGCACCAGAGACAGCGCAACCGAGGTGACCGAGAGAAAGACCGAATTGCCGAGATTGCGCATGAAGGCAATATCAAGTGTACCAGCGGAGGTCGTCAGCTTGCCTGTAATGAGCGCTGCATAATTGGACAGTGTTGGCGTGAACACAATGGATGGCGGTATCTGCAAAATGGTCTCGTTCGTCTGGAACGACATAAGGAATATCCAGAGGATCGGGAACATGAAGAAGATAACGACCAGCGACAGCGCAAGGAAGCGCAGGGATTTTTCGAGTGTGGATGTGGTTTCCATAATGTACTCCTCACGCCTCGCCGCGAGCGCGTTCGCGCAGCCGCAGCCAGTTCTTGATGAAGATATTGGAGAGCAGGTAGGTGATCGCCCAAAGGATGACCATCAGAGCCGCTGACCGTCCAACATTCGTCGACTGGAAGAAGTTCAGGTAAGCTTCGACCTGAAACACCGTCAGCGCGTTGCCGGGGCCGCCCTGCGTCATGGCATAGATGATGTCGAACTGCTGAATGGAGTCGAGCAGGCGGAATAGCGTCGCGGTCAAAATATAGGGCGTCAGCATCGGCAAGGTAATGCGGAAGAACACGAAGGTGCGCGGCACACCATCAAGCGCGGCAGCTTCGAAGGGTTGGGTCGGCAGCGAGCGCAGACCGGCCAAAAGCAGGATCATGATAAAGGGCGTATAGACCCAGATATCGACCAGCACGACCGTCAGGAGCGCCGTATCGGGCGATGAGGCCCAACGGAAATTATGCAGCCCGACCCAACTTGCCAGATAGCTGAGAATGCCGAAACCCGGATTGGTCATCAGCTTCCACATCAGCGCCGCGAGCGCTGGCGCAATCATCAGTGGCAGGAGAAGCATGATCGAAATGAAATTATTGACGCGGGAGCGCTTTTGCAAAAGCAAGGCAATGCCAAGTCCGAGCAAAAGCTCCAACGTTACAGTGATACCGGCATAGAGCAGCGATATTTTCAGCGTGTTCCAGAAGCCCGGATCATTGAACAGAAAGTTATAATAGTTCTCGCCCCAGTTGAACTGGCGGCTCCATGGCTGGCTCAACCGGTAGCGCTGAAATGAATAAATGACGGCGGTGACGAACGGAATCAGAATACCGATGCAGACAAGCAATGCTGGCAGACTCAGCACATAGGGAAGCATCTTCCTGCTGATTCTGAACCTTGAAGCCGGCTTTCTGGGAATGGATGGTGAAGCCAATTTAAAGCTCCTTATTATTTAGGGCAATTACGCTTGTCGCGCACCGGAATACCCGGCACTTTGGGTGCCGGGTATTGGCGGGATGAAGATCAGCCGAGGCCTGCTTCCTTGAGCTGACGATCAATGCTCTGAGCAAGCTGGTCCAGACCCTCATCAATCGGCACTTCCTTGGCGACCATCTTCTGGAGCGTCGAGGCCCATTCGGTGGTAACGTCGAAGAAGAGCGGTTGCGGCGTGAACTTGATGCTTGCGCCGGCAGCAGAAGCATCAAACATTTCGACATAGCCCGGATATTTGCTGTTCAGCTTCTCGCGGAACATTTCATCCTTCCAGATCGATTGGCGAACCGGATCAACAAAGTCCATCTTGGTTGCGCCGAACAATGCATGCTCTGGACCGGAAGCCCATTGCAGGAAGTACCAGGTTGCGTCCTTGTCCTTGGAGAAATTGGACATGGCCAGCGACCAGATCCAGATATTCGGTGTCGATGCCTTGGCTTCCGGATTGGCTGTGAACGCCGCATAAGAAAGCTTCCCGGCCATCTTGTTGTCGCCGCCATTCATGAAGTATCCGAGGCAGTCAGCATCGAAAATCATAGCCGACGCACCGGCACCAAGATCTGTACCTACCTGATACCAGGTATAGGTCGACCAATCTTTCGGGCCACTTTCCTGAATCATCTGCACCCACTTGGTGTGGTACGCTTTTGACTCGGCCGTGTTCATGGCTGCTGAAAGCTTGCCATCAGCAGAAACGTTCAGGTCCTTCTGGTTGAAGTTGGCATAGCCGGACAGGAAGCCCGGATGAATCGTTGCCCATGAGCGTGAACCGCGCACACCAATGCCGTAAATGCCGCCAATATCCTTTTGAAGCTTGGCAGAAGTTGCGATCATCTCATCAATATTGCCCGGAACCTCGACTCCGGCTTTCTTAAACATATCGCGGTTATAGGTGATGTTGTTCTGTTCGAACGCCCATGGAATACACCATTGTTTGGCGTCTTCCGAACCAAGTGCGCCGCCTGGAATCCCGTTCCATGCGCAGGAGTTTTTCACGCCGGGCAGGAAGTCGTTCCATGCATAGTTCGGATTGGTTTTCTCCGGATCGTTAATCCATTCCTTCAGATCGGTGATCCAGCCCGCAGGACCATAGGTCCACGTCATATAGGCACCGGTCATGAACGCATCATATTCGGTCGAACCCGATGACAGAGCTGCCGTTACCTTGTCGAAATAGACGTCTTCCGGAAATACATCATATTTGACGTCGATACCCGTCAGATCCTTGAAATTCTGAAGATTTGCGATCATCGCATCCGCATAGGGATGCTTGTTCAAAAGCAGCTTCAGAGACTTGCCGGAATGCTTCTTCCAGTCAAAATCGGCTGCCTGCGCATTGGTCGACATCATATTCATCAATGTGCCGGCGCTAGCCGCAGTAATGCCCATTGTGCCCAGCCCCTTTAACAGGCCGCGACGGTCAACCGATCCGCGCAGGAAAGCGCTGATAAGGTCTTTTTCCTTGTCATGCATTGGTCTTCTCCTCCTTTTTATCGGGTATTATGGACCGGATACCCCACCGGTATTTCCTCCTGGATGCGATTTCCCGCACCCTTTCCGACATACGTCAGATAACGTTGGCGACAAGCTGTTGTGCCGTTTTCTCGTCTGTTATCAGTCCGTTAAGGCACCGGCTTTCGAGCACTGCCCGAATGGCCCGCACCTTCATCCTGCCACCTGCAACGGCAATCAATCGCTGCTTTTTCAGGTCCTCCCGGCTCAATGTGAATGTGCGATCAGACAAGGTTGTCTGTATCGCCTGACCGGCATCATCGAAGAAATGGCCGAGAAGCTCTCCCGCTCCTCCCGCATTCTTAATGTCCTCAATCTCGCTTTTCTCGATCATGCCCGTTGAAACCAGCGAGGCTTCGCGCTCAGCAGTGCCGATACCGACCATTGAGAGATTGGCGCTTTTTGCCATGTCGAATATTTCGCGCACGCCGCGTTGACTGAACAAGACATCCATGTCTTCGACCGTATTGGCAAAGAACGGAACAGGCATGACATAGGCCTCTGCACCAATACGCTCTGCCAGCCTATGGATAACATCGTGCGGATTGGCGGAAAACTTTCGGGTCAAGCCGCCAAGCAGCGAGACGAAACGCACATTGTTGCTGGCTATGCGCGGCAGATAATCAACGCAGGCCGCAAGCGTCCGCCCATGCCCCATGCCAATAAGAAGTTCGCCATCACGCTCGATTTCACGCTTAAGAAATTGAGCTCCGGCAATGCCAAGAGCCTTTAGCGGCAGTTCCTCAGGATCAAAATCTGGAACTACTTCGCAGTAATCGAGCCCGTAACGGGTGGACAGCTTTTGCTCCAGCTCGACGCATTCTGAAACTTCGCCATCAATATAGACTTTTACCAACCCTTCCTGATTGGCCTTCATGATTAGACGATGGGCTTTGAGCGATGTTAGGCCGAGACGCTTTGCAACCTCGGACTGGGTCAAACCACCGGCGTAATGGAGCCAGGCAGCGCGCGCTGCCATGCTGGACTCTTCTTCGCGAAGAGAACTGCCACTCACCATTGCCATGTCTCCACCCTGAGCAATTTTGATATTTTTATCTCTTAGTGAAAATAATTTCACTTGCTGCAAAATTTGTCAAGCGAGAGAAATTGAGTTTGGACCTTCCGATAGTCGGGATCGGACTGGGCAACCTTCATGCAAGAGCGTTTTAGAAAGGAATAGCGAAGCGTTTCAGGGGCTTCCCGCAATGCACGCAACAATCGGGGCGCCTTTCACCCGGAACATAAATTTTTGGAAAGAGCGTTGGTGGATGCGCGGTGGCGCGGAAAACAGCCTGGCATATTGATGCGATGACCTTTACAAATCACCACTCTCCAAAAGCATAGCCTCTTTATTAATCTCAAATGCTTAAATTTAAGTCTCATTTATTCGACAAGAATATTTTCAAGTAAATCAATAGCAAATCTTCACTATACGAACTTCGTTGACCTTGAGTTGCCCCATAAACTAGGGAGTTAAAAGTATTATTATACATCGCTATTGGGGGAACTTATGCGAAATATTATATTTATCAGCTGCATCGCACTGATGTTGGCTGGGTGTCAGACTGCGCAGGAATCCGCTGTGGAAGCAAAGCAAACATGTGATTCCGCCGGATTGAAATCGGGTTCGAAAGCGCATCGGCGTTGCGTATCCGCAAGTTATGAGCAAAACCGCCGGCAATCCAACGAGGCCGGAAATGCCGCGGCTCTTGGGGCCGCAGTGGGCGTTCTCGGGGGCGTAGCGCTCGGAGTTGCAGCCGAGCGGAATCATTACCCAGGCTATTATCGGCGTTGTGGTCCCTGGGGTTGCTATTACTAAGAATACATCGAAAGCCGGTGCATCTTGCGCAAGCCAATTGGTTTGAATGACAAGTTGCACGGCTGACGAAATGAGATACTCAGCCTGCGTGCGATTGATAAGCAATCATGCGCAGGCGACCAGACCAGTTTTAAGGCTACAATTTTCAAGAAAACAATTTCCGCGACAAGCCGCCGCTGAATTGCGGCCTGCCATTTTTTTACATGGATGCCTCCGCAAGCGCGTACTTCAAAAGCATACAAACATCCACAGTAGTGAACTTGCACTAATGGCTTAACGCCAAGCCCCTTCCCTATACTTTGAATCAGTGAGCCGGGATGCGGTATAAGAGTTGTTTGCTCTGAATGCCGTTGCCCGGCTGACACATGTAGATTCGACAGACTTCGAGGGGCAGCATCTTGAGCACTACCAGACCGAAAACATTGAAACGCAATCTCCTGAGCACAACAACTTTGGCGCACATGCGCACAGGCATCGTTTCGGGACTGACCCTCTCGACACTTATATTGGGGGCAAGTTTCACTCCAGCGCAGGCGCAGACACAATGCGTGACGACAGGCACGGGCAGCAACGCGATTACCAACTGCACTTTGGCCTCGGGTGCTGATAATTGGACATCTGCAAACGGAACGAATGGCGCTATCAACGGCGATTTGCGCGTGGGCACTGTCAACGGCGTTCAAGCGGACTTGCTGATTTCGGGCGTCAAAGCTTACAGCAGAAATGGCTATATCGGCCAAGGCGGCAGCCGGGACAATCCATACTCCGGCGTTGTGACCGTTTCGGGACCCGGTGCAGAATGGAACCTTACGGGTGACCTCCTCTATATTGGCGGCTTGGGAAATACCTACGGCAAGGGCAAGTTGATTATTGAGAATGGCGGCAAGGTTGATGTCAATTCTTTACAATTGAGCAGCGCTATTTTCGATGGTTCGCAAGGCGTTCTGGTCGTTACGGGCGAAGGTTCAATTCTCAACGCCAACGAATTTACTGGCCTTGATGGATCTGACGCGATTACTGATCCGATCTCAGTTCTGGACAAGGGGAAGATCATCACCAACACTGTTTCTTTAAACAGGCAAGGTGGCGCCGCACTCGTCAGTGGTGCTGGCTCCCAATGGCTGAACAGCGGTCACATGGCAAACCGCAGCGGACTAAGGGTTGAAAACGGCGGCGAGGTCAAGACCAAGTCGTTGCTCCTTGAGTCAGTGAGCAAGGTGACAGGACAAGGGTCTCTCCTCCACGTCGATGAGACATTTGTTCAAGACGCAGATTTCGGTGAAGGTGGAACAATCATTTCCGATGGCGGGCGTCTTGAAGCTGCAAACATCTTGGTTGATGTGGGATCAATCGGCCTCGAAAGCGGTGGTCTTGTAACCACCAAGTCGATGAGGGTGACCGATCTGGGCTCTCTGTCTGTCGCCGGTGACGGCTCGTTGCTCGATATTGACGGCAAACTGACAGCCGAGGGATTTGTCACTGTTTCGGATGGAGGGCTCGTAAAAACCACGAGCGGGATGAGCCTCAATAGCATTCTCTTTATCGGCGGCGGCGTCAAAAAAGATCAAAACGGAAATACCGTGCTGGCCGATGCAAAAACCGCTGGCCGGATAGATTCAGAAACGGCCATCAAATTCGTGAATGACCCGCTTTCCAATAACAAGCTGGTCTTCAACCATACAAACAGCGGATACATGTTCTCCAACACGCTGACCGGTGGCGGTCAGATTGACGCCTATTCGGGCGAAACAATTGTGACAGGTGATCTTTCGCAGTTTTATACCGGAAATGGCGGTGATGGCACCATCAATGTGGATGGCAAGGACGCGAAACTTGTCATCAAGAGCAATATGGACACGACCAATCTTGACCAGGATGTGGGAGAGCAAAGCCAATCAAAATTCGCTGTTAAAAGTGGCACGTTGATTGTCGATGGCATTGCGGGGCGCACCTATAAAACGACCTCTGGCGCGGACGAATTCACGCGTTACAGCAATGACATTCAGGTTTGGGGTGCCCAGTCCAACAATGAAAATGCCGATCGTGATCCTACCCTTTTCGGACGACTTGGGGGTTCGGGTACGGTTGGTTCCGTCACGCTGGAAACGAACGCACGAATTGCTCCAGGCAACAACTCGGCTGGAACACTGACTGTCATGGGTGCGCTGGAGTTTCAGGACGGCTCGGTCTATGAGGCCGACGTCGCAGGCAACGGCACAAGCGATAAGATCGTCGTCAAGGATATTGGTCCAAATGCGGTTATCGGGCTTTTCCGGCCCAGCGGCGTAGCTCAAATCGGAAATAATGTGAATGTCGAGGTCAATGCCCTCGATTCTGCAACGAGTTACCAGAACGGCCAGACCTATACGATACTGACGGCAGAGAAAGGCATTGATGGGCAATTTGCTCAAGCCGTGTCGAAATCAGCATTTCTGGACGTGTCACTGGATCAAAAGGCAAACCAGGTTGATCTGAAGATCGCAGTCAAGAGCACCGGCCCGGGACCAGGCAATCCGGGTGAACCGGGCAATCCAGGTGGCCCAGGCGACCCGGGAGGCCCCACCGAACCCAAGCCGGGTGAACCTGGACCGGGAAAACCAACACAGCCAGGTCCGATCAACCATATATTCCAGACAGTCGCGCAGACAGACAATCAGTACAACACGGCAGGAGCCTTGGGCAGCCTTGCCCAAAGCGGTCCATCACTAGCGCTATTCAATCGGATAGCGTCTTTGAGTGCCGACAACGCCCGTGTTGCTTACAATCAATTGTCTGGCGAGGTGCATGCCTCAACCAAGACGGCGTTGATCAATGACAGCCACCAACTGCGCAATGCCATCAATGACCGTATCCGCGCAGCCTTTGGCGATGTGGCTGCAGTGGATGTGCCCGTCATGGGTTATGGCCCGGACGCCAAGGCGCTTGCACCGGCAGATGTGCCGCTAATGGCTGCGTGGGGGCAGGCATTTGGTGCATGGAGCGAGACAAAGTCAAATGGCAATGCGTCAAAGCTCGACCAGTCGACCGGCGGTTTTGTTACCGGCTTTGATGCTGCTCTTGCTGAAAGCTGGCGTCTGGGTGTGATGGCAGGATACAGCCGCTCAAGCTTCGATATGGACGACCGAGGCTCGTCCGGCGACAGCGATAATTATCATGTCGGTGTCTATGGCGGTGGTCATTGGGGTGCCGTGTCCTTGCGGTCCGGCCTTGGCTATAGCTGGCACTCGATCGAAACGTCTCGCACGGCAGCTTTCTCCGGCTTCGAAGAACATCTGAGCGCTGATTATGATGCGGCTACATTCCAGGCCTTTGGTGAACTGGGCTACCGGATCGACACAAAAAGGGTCGCGTTTGAGCCCTTTGCCAATCTGGCACATGTCCGCGTGAAGACCGATGGCTTCAGCGAAACAGGCGGCATTGCCGGACTGAGGGCGCACAGCGAGACAACCGACACGACCTTCACTACATTGGGTCTACGGGCGTCGGCTCCCTTTTCGCTGGGAGCAACGGATGTCGAGATACGCGGCACGCTCGGCTGGCAGCACGCCTTCGGCGATATCACACCATCCTCGACACTTGCCTTTGCTACCGGCAATGCCTTCTCGACAGCAGGCGTACCGATTGCCGAGGATACGGCTCTTGTCGAGGCAGGCGTTGACTTCAAGCTCAGCCACCGGGCCACGCTGGGCGTGAGCTATACCGGCCAGTTCGGCTCCGGCCTCACCCAGAATGCCGTCGATGCGAAGCTCGGCGTAAAATTCTGATGCGTCTGCAGCATCTGACTTTCGGAGTGGCGGCGAGTATACTCGCTGCCACTCCGCTTCATGCCCAGACAGACGCAACCAAGCCAGCAGCCGCCCCTTCCTCTCTTGCGGAAACCTATGAAGACTGGAGCGTGAATTGCGAGGTTCGGGAGGCCAAACGCCATTGCATCCTGTTTCAACAACAAATGCACAAGAACGGCCAACGGGTTCTGACACTCGAATTCACGCCCGAAGGCGAAACCGGGCTGAAGGGCAATCTCGCCCTGCCCTTCGGCCTTTATCTTGAGAAAGGTGTCTCGTTCCGTATTGATGATAGCCCAGCGGGAAAGCCATCGCGGTTCCGCACCTGTATGCCGGGAGGCTGCATTGTCCCGCTGACATTCACCGGCGCCACCGCCAATGTGTTGCGTAAAGGAAAGGTTTTGAACCTCGGCGTTTTTGCCAGCGATACAGAAAAGGACCTCACCTTCGCGGTATCGCTCAAAGGCTTCGAAACCGCCCTCAAACGAACAGTCGAGCTTCAGCGGCAATAGCAGGTTTGTCCAAGGTTTATCCGGACTTGCGGCTATGCTCGACTGTCGAAACCTCCAATAACTGCCTTGGCGGCTGCTGCCGATCTAGAGCTTACATTCAAAACCCGCAAAAGCGCCGATACATGAATGCTTACGGTGTAGGGAGAAATGTCCAGTTTCCGGCCAATTTCTTTGTTGGTTTTTCCCTCTGCAATCAACCGCAAGACTTCGCGTTGCCGTGCTGTGAGAAAAGAAAAGTCAGATCGATGGCTGCTGGGAGATGATGTTACCGACGATGATCGTTTGATAACAAACTCTCCGTCTTCGATGCTGCGTATCGCGGCGCTTACTTCGTCAGGCATCACGGCTTTGCTGATAAAGCCATTCGCGCCCATGTCGGCAATTCGGTCGATTATTGCTGCATCATCCAGCATTGACAGAAGGATTATGGAAGAATCCCTGAATTCCTGCCGTAAATCCGCGATTGATCTGGCAGGATCGAGACCAGGAAAAACCCACTCAAGAATAAATGTGCTTGGCGCTGGTCCGGTGCGGGCCAAGGCCAACATTTCACCCAGGCTGCCCGCTTCCTGCACTTCAGCAAATGGATAAAGGCGTTGGACAATGCGGCGCAACCCTTCGCGAAACAGTGGATGATCATCCGCTATAATCGTTCGACTTTTTTCTGGTCGTTCCGTCACATTTATTCCACAGGCGTTATGGGCTTCGATCAAGAATTGAAATGCCCCCGATAATAACGGCGCGGGGAAGCACCATACGCAAACGGCTACCGCAAAACCCAACGGGGAAGAATCGCCTTTCTACCAACGACGCCGCTATCGGACGAAGCGCTTGGCTTTTCTATGAACGGCTGCTTTTGATCGACGAGCGGTTCTCGACACGAGGGACGCATTGGAAGATAAAGAGCATATGGGGCAAGTGAGCGAAGCAAAATTGGCGGATGGTGGGTTCTATGGTGCCAAGGTGCGCAGTGCCACGGTTTGGCTCGGCATTTTTTACTGGTCAACCGAGTTTATCATCAGCAGCATATTGTGGGGAATTCTCGGCGTCGACCCCCTCGAATCTGCTATAGGAAAACTCATTTTGATGCTGTTCAGCATCGCAATGACATTCGCGATTTCCTTCATCATTTACCGGCTGCACAATGTGCATCTGGCGGTCAAAATCATGACCTGTTTCACGTTGTCCCTCGTTGCCGCCGTGATCAACGCCTACATCGATTTTGCGATATATTATGTCTACATGTTGCCTCAAACGGTTACATTCAACTGGACGAATTTCGGTTACACCCTGGTTTATGGCATGTCTGTTTTCCTGGGCTGGTCCTGCCTCTTCGTCGCCTTGCTCTACAGCTTCGAGATAAGGGAAAACGAGCGGCGTCTGGCTGCATCGCGTGAGGAAGCCCTGTCAGCTCAGATGCGGGCCTTGCGATACCAGGTAAACCCGCATTTCCTTTTCAACACGCTCAATTCGATTGCGGGTCTGGTTGAAGAAGGAAATACCGTGGGAGCAGGCCGCATGGTTTTATCCCTCTCATCGTTCTTGCGCACCACCCTGGAGCTTGATCCCCTCAACGATGTAAGACTGGCGGACGAGCTGACATTGCAAACCGGCTATTTAAATATTGAAGGGGAGCGCTTTTCGGATCGCATGAAGGTGCGTGTCGATGTGGCACGGGAATTGGAGAATGCGCTCGTCCCGAGCCTCATCCTGCAGCCGCTCATCGAAAATGCCGTCAAGCATGGCGTCAGCGACAAGCCTGGAATGGTCGAGATTTTGATCAGCGCCGGTCGCGTTGGCGAGGTTCTGAACCTTTCCGTCGAGAATGATGTTTCTGATGCACCAAATCCGCGCCGTACGCACGGTATGGGAATAGGGTTGAAAAACGTTGCCCATCGCATGGAAACCCGCTTTCCGGGTGCAGGCTCGTGCGTGGCGGGATATATCACCCCGAGCCGCTTCAAGGCCTCCCTGACCATGCCTTTGAGGCTCGCATGAAGGACCTTTCGGTACTCATCGTTGACGACGAACCATTGGCGCGCCGGAGGTTGGTTCGCATGCTCGATGCCCTGCCGGGATTTCGGACAATAGGAGAAGCAGGCGACGTCCGTCAGGCCTATGACCATGCCCGTGAGTTAATGCCCGACATCATGCTACTCGATATTCAGATGCCGGGTGGCAGCGGGTTCGATGTGCTTGAACAACTGGGAACAGATGTGCCCGTTATTATCTTCGTGACGGCATTTGATCATCACGCTCTTCGCGCTTTCGACGCAAGCGCGGTCGACTATGTGACCAAGCCCATAGAACCATCCCGGTTGCATTCTGCCATGGTTCGCGCTCGCCTTGCCGTCGAGGCACGCAATAGTGTCGAACGTGTCGAAGAACTTCAGGAAACAATTCTTGCCCTGCGCCTGGCCTTGCGCAAAGACGAGGCGCGGCAGACCGATCTTTGGCTCAAGCATCAAGGCGATGCCATTCGGCTGCCGCTGGAAAAGATAAATTGGATCGAAGCCGACCGGGACTATGTACGGATACACACCACGGATCGATATTTTCTACACCATGAAAGCCTTGCATCAATGGAACGGCGGCTTGACGCTTCCGAGTTCATGCGCATTCATCGCGGCGCAATCGTGCGTCGGAACTGCATTGCCAAACTGAAGCAAGCGCCCTTCTCGGCATTGATTGCGGTTTTGGTCGACGGTAGCGAAATTCGGGTCGGTCGGACATACTCAAGAACCGTCCGCATGTTCGCAGGCACTTGAGACGAGACTTGCCTAATAGGATGCCGAGAAGGTCTAATCCTCCGGTCGAACTTGTAAAGATCGGCAAGACAAAGGCCGCTCAATTGTTTAACACGTCCCGAGCCAGTGGTCGGACCCACCGGATATCTCGAGATCATCGAAATGATGCGCGTCGGCTTTCCTGACATCCAGTGGACTCTAGAGGAAACGATCGCCGAAGGCGACAATGTTGCGGCTCGCTTCACCTATGCTGGGACAACATCGCTGTTAACACGCTGCTCGATCCCGCTCTACTCTTCAGTACGCGCCTTCACTCCCATTCGATTGTGCCTGGGGGCTTCGATGTCACGTCATAAACGACGCGGTTAATGCCTTTAACCTCATTGATAATCCGAGTCGCCGCCTGACCGAGGAAGTTCATATCATAGTGATAGAAATCCGCCGTCATGCCATCGACCGATGTCACCGCGCGCAGGGCGCAGACAAATTCGTAGGTGCGTCCATCACCCATGACGCCAACAGTTTGCACGGGCAAGAGAACAGCGAAAGCCTGCCAGATCACATCATAGAGTCCGGCCTTGCGGATTTCGTCGAGATAGACGGCATCTGCTTCACGCAGGATTTCAAGCTTCTCGCGGGTAATGCCGCCCGGGCAACGGATTGCCAGACCTGGACCCGGGAAAGGATGACGGCCAATGAAATGATCCGGCAGGCCAAGCTCCTTACCGAGCACACGCACTTCATCCTTGAAAAGTTCGCGCAGAGGCTCGACGAGCTTCATATTCATGCGTTCAGGCAAGCCGCCAACATTGTGATGCGACTTGATCGTCACTGAAGGACCGCCGGTGAAGGAAACGCTTTCAATCACATCTGGATAGAGCGTGCCTTGAGCAAGGAAATCCGCGCCGCCAAGTTTCTTGGCTTCTTCCTCGAAGACTTCAATGAAGAGCCGGCCGATCGTCTTGCGTTTCTTTTCCGGATCACTTTCGCCCTCGAGCGCGTCAATGAAACGATCTTGTGCATTCACAAGAATAAGCGGCAGATTATAGTGCTCGCGGAACATGCTGACGACATCTGCCGCCTCGCCCTTACGCATCAGACCATGGTCCACAAGGATGCATGTAAGCTGATCGCCAACCGCTTCGTGGATGAGCAGAGCCGCTACGGACGAATCAACCCCGCCTGATAGGGCGCAGATGACTTTCTTGTCACCAACCTGCTTGCGAATGAGATCGACCGCCTTTTCGCGGTAGGCCGACATGGACCAATCACCCTCAATCCCTGCAATACGATGGACAAAGTTCTGGAGGAGCTTTGCGCCATCAGGCGTATGCACGACTTCAGGATGAAACTGCACGGCGTAATATTTTCTGGCTTCGTCTGCGATGGCGGCGAAAGGCGCGCCAGTCGAGGTGCCGACAACCTTGAAGCCTTCAGGAATCGAGACGACACGATCGCCATGGCTCATCCAAACCTGATGACGCGTGCCCTTGGCCCATATACCGTCGAATAGCGCGCATTCTTCTTGGATATCAAGAAAAGCGCGGCCGAATTCGCGATGATGCCCGCTTTCAACCTTGCCGCCAAGCTGTGCGCACATGGTCTGTTCGCCGTAGCAGATGCCAAGAACCGGGACATTGGAATCGAATACATCCTGCGGCGCGCGCGGGCTGCCAATATCGACAGTTGAATGCGGGCTGCCGGAAAGAATGACCGCTTTTGGCTTGATGCGGTGGAACGCTTCCTGAGCTGATTGGAAGGGAACGATCTCGGAATAGACACCGGCTTCGCGAACGCGACGCGCAATCAGCTGTGTTACCTGGCTGCCGAAATCGACGATGAGGACTGTATCGGGATGAGTGGGAGTGTTCATGGCGGGCCTTTAAAGCAAATGTCGGTTAGGCGCAATGGGTTGTCAAAGCTTACTGACAAACTGATTCCGATTGTTAACAGGGTGGATTAATAGCACTGGTGTTTCTTTTGCATCCATTACGAGAGGCAACTAGAAGCCAGTTTCTCCGACGAAGATATTTTAGATTTCCCAACCAAAGAACTTCTCAATGCAATGAAGCAATGGGTTTCAGAAGGGAAGCCTGTTTTAAATGTTGCATTATAAATTGATTGTTCCATCTTCGATTGCATCAGCCATGGTCTCAACAGCCACTGCCAGTTTCTCATCGATTACGTGCAGATACTCAGTCCAATCCCCGAGATGCTGAAGCTCCTCTGCGCCATCGGAAATTCCACGCAGACCGATCAAAGGGAGATTGAAACGATGGCAGGCACGAAGGATGGAGAACGTCTCCATTTCCACCATATCCGCGTCAACTAGATCATAGGCTTTGCCCGAGACGATGTTGGCACCACTGGACAGTGTCGCTTCCTTTATACCCGGAATGCGATAATCGAGTGGGAGCTTCGCCGGCAGGTCAAGAAATGGCGTGGCACCCTTGATAAACCCTAGCGGCGAGGCATCCATGTCCCGATAGGACACACTGGTCGCCTGATAGATTTCGGTCTGTTCAAGAATGCGGGATCCGGCAGAACCCAACGATACGACCAAATCCGGCAAGGACGATGTGGCCCCCAAATGTGCGAGAACGGACGAAACGCTGACGGCCGATTCCACGGGGCCGACGCCAGTGATCAGCGGCGTAAAAAGTTTTTGCAAGTGATGGCCATATTCGGCAGTTGCGGCCATGGCAAACAGAACGCGTTTACCAGCAATCGGGGTCACATAATCAAACATTTCAGCCTGCCGGGTTCAGCCAATAAAGGGAAGCGTTAAGCAGGGTCGCGAAGGCCACCCATGCCAGATAAGGGAGAAACAAAATTGCCGATGTGCGCTCTGTGCTCCAGCTCACTTTGATGAAGCCTATAATCGAAATCAGCAGAAGCACGATGACGACCAGTGCAAGACCCATTTGCTGGAGCCCGAAAAAACTCGGCGACCAAAGAAAATTGAATAGAAGTTGTGCCCACCAGAATTGCTGGGGGGATGCCAGACCACGATCCCATACACGCCAGCCAGCAAGAGCGATAATGACGTAAAGAACTGTCCAGACGGGGGCAAAAAGCCAGTTCGGCGGATTGAATGATGGCTTGACCAGACTGGCATACCATTCACCCGGAAGGGTTATGTAACCAATTGCAAGCCCACCACCAACGACTAAAACCAAAAACAGCAAAAGCACCATGGAACGAGACATAGGAATATTCCTGTGAATGACTTGCGCCGGTTGTAGCCTTATTTTTCCCGCCTGAGAACCGAAATGAAGAAGCCATCGGTTGATGTTGAAAACGGAGAGAGAATCGTGGTTCCATCTTTAAACAATGGTTTGAGGTCCTTGTCTTCAGACACAGCCTGGCTCCAGATCGGCTGGCTGTCGATGACGCCGTATTCGGGGTTTGCCGCTAGAAATGCCGAAACCTGATTGCCGTTTTCGGGAGCGAAAAGCGAACAGGTAATGTAGACCAAACGTCCACCCGGCTTCACATAAGCCTTGGCGGCATCCAACACCTGGCGCTGCTCAACTTCGCGCCGCTCCAGCTGTTGCTCGCTCAATCGCCATTTTGCATCCGGCCTGCGCCGCCATGTTCCTGAACCGGTGCATGGCGCGTCAACAAGAACCAGATCCATCTGGCCTTCCAGCGGAACGAGATCGCTTATATTGGCATGGGCCTGTGCGTTGCGTACCCCTGCCCGCTTGAGGCGGTCAAAAATAGGTGCCAAACGCGCGCGTTCCGCATCATAGGCGTGGATCTGTCCCTTATTATTCATCTCGGCAGCCAGGGCAAGCGTCTTGCCGCCTGCACCGGCGCAGTAGTCCAGCACCTGTTCGCCCGGCTTAGCATTGCTGAGCTTGGCTGCAATCTGCGAGCCCAAGTCCTGCACCTCGAACAATCCGCGCTGGAAGGCTGGCTCAGCCTGTACGTTTGGATGACGACCCATGGCGCGTAAAGGCGGCACACGAATAGCCGTTTCCAGCAGCGGCGCGGGATTAGCTCCAGCGCGTGCCAGTTCTTTCAGCACCTTTTCGCGGTCAGCCTTCAACGTATTGACGCGAAGATCAACAGGAGGCCGGTCGCTCAATGCTGCGGCTTCTTCCACCCATTTATCGCCGAAGATCGCCTGAAAATGCCCCACGCACCATTCCGGCACATCGGCACGAATATGATCGGGGGCAGACGCCAAATCACGCGATTCCCAAATGGACAAACGATCTGCATCGAGAGGTTCGGGGGCAAATTTGTCGCCTTCAAGCGCGGCATTGATATCTTCAATATTCAGTTCGGCATCAGACAGCAGAACACCAAAAGCAATATGGCGTGCCGCATCGCTATCCATGCGCCAACCGAGCGACAATTTCCGGCGCAGCGCATCATAGACAATATTACCAATGACAGCACGGTCACCAGCTCCGGCGAAACGATGCGACAACCCCCAATCCTTCAAAGCATCCGAGGCGGGACGCTTGCGATTTTCAATATCTTCGAGAACTTCGATTGCCGCCTGCAGGCGTCCGCCAAGTCGCATATGAATTCCTTGTTAGCCTTAGAGCTTTTCCAACTCTTTCACTGTCGCATACATGGCTGCGACAATAAAAGAAAGCCGGGGCTTGCGCCCCGGCTTTCTTTTGTTCGTTGTTCGCGTCGGCCTATTCGGCAGCGACGTCTTTTTCCTCGTTGGAGATAGCATTGGCCTCATAGCCATGTGCCTCTTTCAAAGCGGCACGCACACCGGCTTCATAATCCGGGTGAACACGGGCGAAATGCACCAACTGGCGCTCGATGATCTCGCTTGGAACGCCGCCCATTGCCGCAGCAATGTTAGAGAAGAGTCGCGAGCGCTGACCAGCATCGAAGAGGTTGAACAATGCGGTTACCTGACCGTAATCATCATTGCCGATGCGGTGGTTGAAGCGGTCCGCATCGCCCGAAAGCTTGAGCGGCGGCTCTTTGGCCGAAGGCTGTTCTACTGCGCCGGAAAAGCTGTTGGGCTCATAATAAGCATCCACATTGCCGGTTTTCTGGCCGAAGAAATTCATCTGGCCATCCTTGTGATAGTGATGAACAGGGCATTTCGGCTGGTTAACCGGAAGCGCCTCATAATGCGTGCCAAGACGATAGCGATGGGCGTCAGCATAGGAGAAAACACGTGCCTGCAACATCTTGTCAGGTGAGTGGCCGATGCCCGGAACAACGTTTGATGGCGAGAAAGCAGCCTGTTCGATTTCGGCGAAATAATTGTCCGCATTGCGGTTGAGTTCCATCACACCAATTTCAATCGGCGGGAATTCACCATGCGGCCAGACCTTGGTCAGATCAAATGGATTATAGCTCGTACGTTCGGCTTCAGCTTCGGTCATGACCTGAACCTGAACAGTCCATTTCGGGAATTCACCGCGCTCGATGCCGCCGAAGAGTTCTTCCTGATAGGTTTCACGAGATTTGCCGATAAGGGTTTCGGCTTCCGCGTTTGTGTAGAACTTGTGACCCTGCTGCGTCTTGAAGTGGAACTTGACCCAGAAACGTTCACCGGCATCGTTCCAGAAAGAATAGGTATGGGAGCCGTAGCCATTCATATACATCGGCGCGACTGGCAGGCCGCGATCCGACATGAGAATTGTTACCTGATGCAGACTTTCGGGTGAAAGCGACCAGAAGTCCCACATGGCAGTGGCAGAACGCAGATTGGTGCGTGGATGACGCTTCTGCGTGTGAATGAAATCCGGGAACTTCAGTGGATCGCGAACGAAGAATACCGGCGTATTATTGCCGACGAGATCCCAATTGCCTTCGCTTGTATAGAACTTCAACGCAAAACCGCGCACATCACGCTCAGCATCGGCAGCACCAAGCTCACCGGCAACAGTCGAGAAACGCAGAAGCAATGGAGTTTCTGCACCGGGCTGCAGAGCCTTGGCTTTGGTGTAACGCGAAATATCGCCGGTGATCTTCAATGTACCAAATGCGCCCCAACCTTTGGCATGAACCACGCGCTCAGGAATGCGCTCGCGATTCTGATGCGCGAGCTTTTCAAGCAGCTGATAATCATCAAGCAGTACCGGACCACGCTCACCTGCAGTTCTGGAATTCTGATTGTCCGATACCGGTGCACCGGCGGTTGTCGTCAATGTTGGACGGTCAGCCATGGGGCTTCTCCCTTGATTGTCTCGAGCTTTGAAATGATCGGCGCAGCTTCAGCTGACCTCTGATTCCAGAATAGAACTATTCCAATCATAGTTTCCAATTGTATTTAGAATTATTATTGATAGGATTTACCTATCATGTTCTCTGTACGGCAAATGCGCTATTTTGATATCCTCGCCACCACGCTGCACTTTCGCAAGGCAGCAGAGGCGGCGCGTATATCGCAGCCTGCTCTCTCAGCCCAAATAGCGGAAATGGAGACGCGACTTGGTACGACATTGTTTGAGCGGACCCGTCGCTCGGTTGTTTTGACAGATATGGGTCGCAAATTGCTGCCTAAAATCCAGAGCATTCTTGATGAAATCCGCTCATTGGAAGATCTGGCATTGGAAAAGCGCGGCACTTTGCTGGGTCGCCTGCGTCTCGGAATCATTCCAACCATAGCGCCCTACCTGCTGCCGATACTCATCCCGCACCTGCACGACAACTATCCGGATCTTTCCATTGAACTGCGCGAAGCTTTAACCTCGAAGCTGGTGGAGGATTTGCGACTTGGTGATCTCGATGTCCTGATCGCCGCGCTGCCTATCGATGGCGAGGGCACAGTCTCGATGCCGCTTTTCCGTGATCGTTTTCTGATCGCCACATCGAGCAACGACACGGATATTCTTTCATCGCCCATGACGCAGGAGAATGTTGCTGTTGAGCGCCTGCTGCTGCTGGAAGAAGGCCACTGCCTGCGCGATCAGGCCTTGGCTGTATGTACCAGCGTCAAGCAAAGACAACTCGTCAATTATGGCGCGACCAGTCTGGCGACATTATTGCAGATGGTCAGCCACGGCATGGGTCTCACATTGATTCCGGAAATAGCCGTTCGGACCGAGGCTGGCCGCAATAATGTAAGGATTTCATCTTTTGCCGCTCCTGAACCCGCCCGTGAAATAGGGTTAATCTGGCGAAAGCAGAGCAAACGACGCGAAGATTTTGAGGCGCTTGCGGCTGTCATCATGGATTGCGGCCGCAAATTGACCGTTTCAGAAAAAGAATTGGCTGATTTGGTGGCTTAAACTTAAACCACTGGTGGCAGCAGAAGGTGCATTGCCAGCATGATCCAAAGAACGCCATTGAGAATAAAGCCCAATACGAAAATCGGCTGCCGATAACGAAGCCGGTTCGTCGTGACGTGAATAAACGTATGAGCCAGCCGCGCGCCGACAAAGAGCCAGGCGATGACCATAGCGAGATATGATACGCCGTTGACCACATAGAGTGACAGGCAAACGACATAGAACAACAGTGGCACTTCGTAGAGATTGCCCAGGTTGCGGATCGTCGTTGCGCTGATTTCCGGCTCGCTCGTTGGAATGATGAACTCTTGAATCTTGGCCTGACCGCTCATGACCGCCCGCCGGCGCCGAAGAAAAAGCAGTAAATAAACGCAATAGATCAGAAAGGTCAAAGTGATCATGGGCCAGAAAATTTGTGTCTGTGACATGGCGTTCTCCTGCTGTCCGGAATGTTCCCAATAAAGGAGACTGCGGAAATTCTCCATCGTCCCTATGCATAATTTACTGACGGTGCTTATGTGTGGGAATTGACCATATGCAAGCCCGGTATCGATCTCATTTCCGCCAAAAGATATTCGACGAACAGCTTGATCTTGCGTGGCAGGAAACGCCCGCTGGCATATACGGCATGGATGTCCATCGGCGCATATCCATAATCCGGCAATATGCGAACCAACTTTCCACCATTGATCAAGGGTTGAACAAGCGGCAGCTGTGCGGCACCAATACCAAGGCCTGCGCAGAGAGCGTCATTGAGCACAAATGCGTTATTGGCGAGGAAAACAGACCTGATTGCCGCATCGACCGAACCATCTGGCCCTATCAAAGGCACCATTTCTCCCGGCGGGGACCAAATGAAACGGACAAACCCGTGCTTGACGAGATCATCCGGCGTGACCGGGCTGCCATGTGTGGTGATGTAGTCTGGAGAGGCGACCAGAACCCTGTCAAATGAGCCGAGTTTACGTGCAATCAAGTCAGATGATTTCATTGCGCCGAACCGGATAGCCACGTCGACATTATCGGTGATCAGATCGGCAATGCGGTCGTCGAGGACCAGTTCAGACCGCAAATCCGGATGCTGCTGCTGGAAATTGGTTACAAAGCGAGCGAGGTACATTTGGCCAAAGCCGACAGGCGCGTGGATGCGCAAACTACCTCGTAACGCAGTGGAATAGGCGGTGGCGCCCTCTTCCGCTTCATCCACCGCATGCAAAATTTCAAGGGCGCGCCGATAGTAGATTTCACCTCCCTCAGTCACGACAAGCTGACGCGTCGAACGATGAAAAAGGCTGATACCCAGATGACGTTCAAGAGCAGCGATCTGCTGGCTGACGGCGGGCTGTGTCAGGCCAAGCTCACGTGCAGCGGCGGACAGAGTTCCAAGCTCTGCGACGCGCACGAAAGTTTTCATCGCCGATAACCGATCCATCACTAACCTCAAAGTTTCTCTTATGAATCATATCATTATTGACGCCCTACACAAACAATTCTGCATGGATGATATTCCCTCCAGCAAAATGGAGCGGTTCAAATGACGGAAAAAACGAAGCAGGCAGTTGTTGTCGGTGCCAATGGCATTATCGGTAGCAATCTTATTGCGCATCTGATCGAGCTTGGCGATTGGGATATTGTTGGTCTGTCACGGCGAGGCGGTGAGACGGTAGGGAAAGTCAGTCATATCGCCGTCGATCTTCTTAATGCGGCAGAGGCAAAAGCCAAGCTTTCCCATCTGACCAATATCACTCACATATTTTATGCGGCCTACCAGGATCGTCCAAGCTGGGCCGAGCTGGTCGCGCCCAATCTGGCAATGCTGGTCAATGTGGTGAATGCAATCGAGCCGATTGCGCCTAGCCTTGAGCATATCAGTCTCATGCAAGGCTATAAGGTCTATGGTGCACATCTGGGCCCGTTCAAAACGCCGGCACGCGAAACCGACGCCAATCACATGCCGCCGGAATTCAACATCGACCAGCAGGATTTCCTTGAAGCCTTGCAAAGGGGCAAAAGCTGGAACTGGTCGGCATTGCGCCCTTCTGTGGTTATCGGCTTTGCTCTGGGTAATCCCATGAATCTGGCCTCGGTCATTGCTGTCTATGCGTCAATGTCGAAGGAGCTTGGTATTCCACTGCGCTTTCCAGGAAAGCCCGGCGCATATCACAGCCTCCTGGAAATGACGGATGCTGGTCTATTGGCACGCGCGACTGTATTCATCGCGACTAATCCGCAATGCGGCAATCAGGCCTTCAACATCAATAATGGCGATTTATTCCGTTGGAGCGAATTATGGCCCAGAATTGCGCAATATTTCGACTTGGTTATTGCCCCACCTTTGCCCATGTCACTTAATGTCATCATGGCTGACAAAGCGAAACTGTGGGAGCAGATGGTGGAAAAGCACGGTCTTGCGCCAACGCCCTATTCCGACGTCTCCGCATGGGGCTTTGGCGACTTCGTTTTCGGCTGGGATTATGATTTCTTTGCCGACGGGACAAAACTGCGGCGCGCCGGCTTTCATGAGTATATCAATACGGAGGAAATGTTTCTGCGTGTCTTCGATGATCTGAAGGCACGCAAAATTATCCCATAAGATCAGGCGGCGTCTTCAGCTGCCTTTAATACGGCTGCGCGCTTGCGGCGCGCAGTATGGTTCTGTGCCACGACCGGTGCGGTTTCTTCGCCTTTCTGCACGTGGACCGTTGGGACAGGCAGTTCAATGTTGTTTTCCTTGAAAGCCTTGCGCACGGCGATGAAGAATTTGCGCTTCATTGCGAAGGCTCCGCCAGGTTTTGTCGTCATCTTCATACGCAGCACTATGCCGTACTCGCCAAATTCCTGAATACCCTGCATTTTGATTGGTTCAATGACCCAAGGGGCAAATTCTGGATCAGTTGCAAGCTCAGCTCCCACACGTTTGATCAACTTTCGCGCAGCTTCAATATCTGTGTCAAAGCCTACGGTGATATTGAACTTGTCCATCGTCCAATCGCGGCTCTGGTTCTGCACTGCTCCCAACTCTCCGAAGGGTATGGTGAAAACCGGACCACGATGGTGGCGAAGCTTGATCGAGCGGAGGCTGAAACTTTCAACCGTGCCCATATATTTCCCACTGCTGATGTATTCCCCAATGCGAAAAGCATCATCCAGAAGGTAGAAAACACCTGAAATAACATCCTTCACGACCGTCTGGGCACCAAAGCCGATAGCAACACCGACGACGCCTGCACCGGCAATCAACGGTCCGATCTGAATACCAATCGAAGAGAGGATCATCAGGATTGCCATGATCAGAAGAGAAGCGAACAGAATATTGGAAATGATCGGCAACAGAGTACGCAACCGTGCCTGCTGCGGATCGATCTCGGCATGTTCTTCCTGTGCGTGATGATGGACACCAAGCTTGCGCTCGATCAGTGCCTTTATGATGCTCCAGCCGAAGTCTGCAGCAAGAGCGATGACCAGCGTATTGACAATACCGCGAACAATCAGCGTCGTTGTCGGGTTTTGGAGGTTCTGCATGCTGGACATGCCGACGCCCCACATGCGGGCCGTAATGAATATGGCAAGCAAGATCAACGCGACGCGAATGCCGCGATCAACGACCGCAAGCGTAACGGCGGGAACAGTTGCGCCCCCTGCTTCGGATGTTGCGGGCCGCAATATGAAATGGACCGCCTTGTGCGCTATGATGACGAGCAGCGGGATCACGAATGCAAGCGCGAGAACCGAGAAAAGCACCCAGGCTCCCGTCAGCTGGAGCAACCAAAGTCCGATAAAATAGACCGTCATCAGCCATGTCGCGGCAACATGACTGACCAACTGCTTTTTGCCCTCCGCAACCGAAGCCCGCGGACGGCGCCATATAGCAACCAGCCCAAGACACAACAGGACAAAACTTGCCGGTATGGCCAGTGCGACAATCCCGTCTGAGGTCAGACCCAAAAGCGGCAGCAGCGAGAAGGTTGCATCCACAAACAGGAACCAGCCGGCAATGATGACAAGCCAATGGCTCCAGTGATCGGCGGTTTCGTCTGATATTGGCAATGCCCGCACTTCCTCCGAATGCGCGACCTGCATGCTGGATGTAATCAATCCTGCCTTGCAGAACACATTGACAGCCCATGTGCCGGTTGCAGCGGTCAAGTAAGCAAGCACGATCTCACGCAATAATGGCGGCCACTCGAAAATCATGAAAGCGCCTGTGCTGCCGACGCTGAAGGCGAGGATCATGAGGCCGGAGTATAGAAAACGGGCGCTGATTTTCTTCGCCCTGCCCTGCGGCGTATCCTTCGATAAGCTGATGAGCCATCGACGATATCGCACTGTCAGGCGATAAACCAGTCTCTGCAATGCGATACCGGCAGCAATAAAAATACCCACCAGCAGGAATACACCCAAGAGACCGCGGTCGCTCAGCTCGGACATAATTGTGGAACGCGCCTGCATGAACTGTCTCGGCAGGTCCGGGATTGTTCTGGCGGTGCGTTCAATATGCTGTTTCACCGTGTCGAGAGAAGACGAGACCATGGATTTTGTCATGGTCGCGGATTCTGATGTCACTGTACCGGTAGCCACAGGAGGTGTCGGTTTTGCCAGCTCCTTTTCCAGCCATGTCTTCACTTCGGGGTCGGACAGCAGCTGGATAAACTGGTCAACTTTCGTCGGTGTGGTCGGCTCGGCAGCTGGTGCACTCTGAGCAAAAACTGGTGACGTCAATAAGAACAGCACCGCAAAAACACTGATCAGTACTTTCAGCAATGAAGAAGGTAAAACGGTCATGGGCTGCCATCAACGCAAAGAGTGACACGCCTGCATGGATTGGTTATGGCCAACCCCAGCAGTATTATGAATTATCTAACACAATCCGGCAGGTCTTGTCTGTCAACAAAGAAGGTTGCGGCATTTCAAGTATAGGGCTCGCCTGTTCTTCGTGGCTCGTCGTAATTGAGAAAGAATTCATCAAGCTGCGGCGGCGGAACGTTTGTCCCGGCCAGCATGGCATGGGCCTGCCCGCGGTGGTGAATCTGGTGCACGAACAGATGCGACAGGACGAGAGAAATCGGTTCGCGAGATGTGTCTCCGGTTCTCCATGTGATGGATATAACCCGGGCAAGGTCAGCAGCGCTCAACCCGTCACAAAAATCGATAAGCGACTTATCAAATTCCTCCTGTGCCTTCTTCAAGTCGCTGGCAGCAGGAAATGGTACGTCGCCTTCCAAACCAATATTCGCCCGACCAACGCCGATCATATCAGCCATATATATGTGATCGACGATCAGGTTATGATTAAGGGTCAGCTGTATCGAGGGAAAGAAACTGGTGCGCTCTTGAGAAAATTCGGCAGGCGATAACTGCTCACAGGCAGTCAGCAATCGATGATTTGACCAGGCGCTGTTGCGCGCCATGGCCGAAAAATGGGCTTGGAGGGAGATGTCAGACATCGCCCTCACCTTTCAGATGATCAGTTGCCGCCGGGATAGTTCGGGCTTTCACGGGTGATGGTGACATCATGGGTGTGGCTCTCGCGCAGACCAGCATTGGTAATACGGACGAATGTAGCCTTTTCACGGAATTCTTCCAGATTTTTTGCACCCACATAACCCATGGAAGCACGCAGACCACCAGCAAGCTGATGCAGAACGCCGGAAACCGGGCCCTTATAGGCAACCTGACCTTCGATGCCTTCTGGAACAAGCTTTAGCTCATCGCGAACTTCCGCCTGGAAATAGCGATCTGCCGAGCCGCGTGCCATTGCGCCGACGGAGCCCATGCCGCGATAGGCTTTGAATGAACGGCCCTGATACAAATAGACTTCACCGGGGCTTTCTTCGGTGCCAGCAAGCGCAGAGCCGGCCATGGCAGCAGATGCGCCGGCAGCCAGCGCCTTGGCGAAATCGCCCGAATACTTGATACCGCCATCGGCAATAACTGGAATATCGGCTTTCTGTGCAGCCTCCACCGCCGACATGATGGCGGAAAGCTGCGGCACACCAACACCGGCGACGATACGCGTGGTGCAGATTGAGCCGGGTCCAATACCAACCTTGACCGCATCGGCGCCCGCATCGATCAGAGCCTGTGTTCCGGCAGCGGTGGCGACGTTACCGGCAATGATCCGCACGGCATTTGACATTTTCTTGGCGCGGGTAACCGCGTCAAGCACACGCTGGGAATGACCGTGCGCTGTGTCGATGACAAGAATATCGACACCTGCGGCGATGAGGCGTTCGGCGCGTTCAAAACCATCTTCGCCAACACTGGAAGCAGCGGCAACGCGCAAACGGCCCTGCGCATCTTTTGCTGCATTCGGGTTAAGCTGCGACTTTTCCATATCCTTGACGGTAATCAGGCCGACGCAGTGGCCTTTATTGTCGACGACCAGCAGCTTCTCAATGCGGTGTTGATGAAGCAATCGCTTGGCTTCTTCGTGCTGAACATTGTTCTCGCGAACAGTAATCAGGTTCTCGCGCGTCATAAGCTCATAGATTTTCTGCGCCGGATCCGATGCGAAACGCACATCGCGATTGGTCAGGATACCGACGAGGCGGCCAGGCTTGCGACTGCCCTCACCCGCATTCTCGACGACCGGAATGCCGGAAATGCCATGGGCACGCATCAACGCCTGCGCATCGGCGAGCGTTGCATCCGGGCCGATGGTGACCGGATTTACGACCATACCGGATTCGAACTTCTTGACCTGCCGGACTTCTTCAGCCTGCAATTCCGGTGTCAGATTGCGATGGATGACACCCATGCCCCCAGCCTGCGCCATAGCGATTGCAAGGCGCGACTCGGTGACAGTATCCATGGCGGCAGACAAGAGAGGCAGGTTCAGCTCAATGTCAGCTGCGATACGGGTGCGGATATCCGTCTGGCCAGGCATAACTTCGGAATGACCGGGTTGCAGCAGGACATCATCAAATGTCAGTGCAAGTGCGCCTGTTGCGGATTCAACGATTTTTGCCATTACCAATTCCTAACATACGGCTAATACGACTAAAGGACGCGCCACGTGAGGTGGAGCGTCGATCAAGGTCTATTCAAGTGAATTGGCACGGGCTGGTAACATGCTTATGTCAGTTTGAAAAGCCGTAAACGCAACTGCTGGCCCTTTACGCCCTGTTCAGACACATAATATTGCAATTGCCAAAATAGAAATGCCCGTCACCCGACGTCGAACTGATAGGTCGCAGGCACGAAGCGATAGCCTGTTTCCAGCTTTTCCGCATAACCAACACTCGGGAAAGGCATGTGGTAGCCGATAAATGGTACTTTATCAGCGGCAATCTTATCGAAAACCTTCTTACGGGTCTCTGCGGCCATTGCCTTGTCGCCGTCAAAGCTCACTTCCCATTCAGGACGTTGCAGCGACGCCACATAGTGATTGGCGGTATCGGCTGTCAAAACCAGGCGTTTGCCTGCCGACTCTACATGAAAAATCATGTGACCCGGCGTGTGGCCATAGGCTGCTTCACTGGTAATACCCGGCACAACCTCATCGCCAGCCTTGATAAAGGTAAATTTGTCGGCAAGCGGCTTGACCTTGGCATTGACCGCTTTCGCGTTATTTTCAGCGGGCGTTCCTGTGCGTGCGGCATCTGTCCAGAAATCATATTCGATCTGGCCGCCTACATAACGCGCATTGGCAAAAGCCGGTTTATCGCCATTCATCAGCCCACCAATATGATCTCCGTGCATATGGGTGATGAGAACGACGGTGACCGCATCCGGCGTATATCCGGCTGCTTTCATGTTGTTTTCCAACTGGCCCAGACCATTTTCACGCCCGCCAACGCCAAAACCGGTATCAACCAACACGACGTCAGAACCGGTATTGATCAAGACAGGGGTGAAGCCATTGACGAACTTGGTCTCCGGCAGAAAATTATTGCGCATAAGCTCTGCAACTGTTTCCTGGGTTTGATTGGCTCCGAAAGTCGGATGAGGCCCGTCTCCCGGGCGCAAACCGTCAAGCAAGGTGGTTATTTCAAAGTCACCAAGTTTGAAACGCTTGAAGCCGGGGGATTGTATATCCGAATGCGGCACGGCAGCTTCAGCGGTGCCCATAATATTGGCTGATTCCAATCCTCCAGCCATCGCAGTGGAAGCCAGAAACAGATCGCGGCGCGAAATCTCAAATGTTGACATGGATCAATCTCCTTGAGGTGCGAATGCTTTTCAGGTTGTAACGCGGAAAGACCAAAAACAAAGACATGCGTAGATCACTTCTGTTTGATCGCGGCTTGAGCACCAGCAATGCCGGTGCTATCGCATCGCTCATGAGCTGTTGTCCGGCGCCGGACCCGCTTTCTCAATGCTTTGAGAACTGGATTAGATTTTGAACCGTGTCATTCCACTCGTCCTCGCCGTCGCCCTCTTCATGGAGCAGATGGACTCGACTGTTATTTCGACATCCCTGCCAGCCATCGCGGCGGACATTGGGACGAGCCCCATTGCACTGAAGCTGGCATTGACGGCCTATCTCGTCTCGCTTGCGGTTTTCATCCCCGTAAGCGGGTGGATGGCAGACAGGTTCGGTGCAAAAAACGTGTTTCGTGCCGCGATCGTGGTGTTTGTTCTCGGTTCCATCGCCTGCGCGGTATCAAATTCGCTGCTGGCCTTTGTCGTATCGCGTTTTCTGCAAGGCGTCGGCGGCGCAATGATGACACCGGTGGGGCGTCTCGTTCTTGTGCGATCAACGCCGCGCAATGAGCTTGTGGGGGCAATGGCGTGGCTGACCATGCCTGCGCTGATCGGACCGCTATTGGGCCCGCCCGTCGGAGGTTTTCTCACGACCTATTTCAGCTGGCACTGGATCTTCCTGATCAACGTGCCGATTGGAATAATCGGGATCTGGTTTGCTACACGCTACCTGCCTTCCGTGGAAACACTGGTACGGCGGCCGCTTGATGTTATCGGTTTCTTTTTGAGCGGAATCGCCGCTTCCGGTGTCGTATTTGGGTTGTCGGTTGTCAGCCTGCCTGCGCTGCCCTCATGGGTAGGGCTGACAACACTTGCCGTTGGACTTGTATCTACCGTTCTTTATCTTTTTCACGCGCGCAACAAGCCAGAGCCTTTGCTGGCGCTCGATCTTTTCAAAAACCAGGTGTTCCGGGCATCCATCGTTGGTGGCAGCCTGTTTCGTATTGGCGTCGGCGCTGTCCCTTTCCTGCTGCCGCTCATGTTTCAGATCGGCTTCGGCATGACGCCCTTCCAGTCAGGCATGATTACATTCGTGTCAGCTTTGGGAGCGATGAGCATGAAGCTTGTGACAAAATGGTTCTACGCCAAGACCGGTTTTCGCAACTCGCTCATGTATGGGTCCGTCGTCGCGGCGGTCTTTATCGCGGTCAACGGGCTTTTCACGCCGGCAACGCCCTATTGGCTGATGATCCTATTATTGCTCGCCGGCGGTTTTTTCCGTTCGCTGTTTTTCACCGGAACAAATGCGCTGGCCTATGCGGATATTCCCAATGAACAGACCAGTCAGGCCACTCCAATCAGTTCTGTCGCACAGCAAATTTCGATAGCCCTGGGTGTTGCTGTCGCTGGCGGCATTCTTGAAGTGTCTACAAAGTTGCATGGAGGGCCGCTGCAACTATCAGACTTTCATACGGCATTCTTTATCGTTGCCGCGGTTTCCGGACTTGCTTGCCTGTCATTTCGCGGCTTGAAAGCGGACGCCGGGGCGGAGGTTTCCGGCCATCGGCCACGAATCAAGGTTGTTTCACCTGCCGAATAGCAATCAGACGTCTCTGCCCTTAAAGTCTCGGGCCAAAAGATAAAGTTCGACCGACTCTGCACGGGAAGCTGGCGGCTTGACATGATGCACGGATTTGAAGTGCTTCTTGAGAAGTGTCAGTACCTCATTTTCCGTGCCGCCCTGAAAGGTCTTGGTCAGGAAGTGGCCACCTGGGCGCAGAACAGACACCGCAAAATCGGCGGCAACTTCGCATAGGTGCGTTGTACGGATATGATCGGTACGGCGATGGCCCGTTGTTGGAGCTGCCATATCAGACATCACGATATCAGGCTCCCCACCCAAAGCTTCAATCAGTTTTTCCGGTGCAGCGTCGTCGAGAAAATCCATCTCAAGTAAGGTAACACCCGGCAGCGGATCGATATGCAGATAGTCAATGCCAACGACTGTCGGCTGATGTGCGGGCGATTCCACGATGGAAGCAGCTATCTGGCTCCATCCGCCCGGAGCAGCGCCGAGATCGATAATGCGCTGGCCCTTTTTCAAGATCTTGTAACGATCATTGATTTCGATGAGTTTATAGGCGGCGCGCGACCGATAGCCATCCGCCTTTGATCGCTGGACGTAGGGATCATTAATGTGGCGCTCAAGCCAACGGCGCGAGGATTCCTTGATCGTCCCGGCCTTCTTCTTGATCTTGGTGTGCAGCCCGCGCGTGCCTGTGCCGCCGCGTCCGCCTGTTGTCGTCTTAGCCATCTGGGCCCCTGTTTTCCGCGCTATATCAATCGCGCCTAATCTTGCTTATGCGCTGGGACGAAGCCAGCGATTGCGCCACGCGCCATCGCGCGACATGAGTTCGGTTAAAATACCTTCGCGAAGGCCACGATCCGCAACGCGTAATTTCTGGCTGGGCCACACATTGCGGATGGCATCCAGAATTGCGCAACCGGCAAGTACAAGATCAGCACGATCAGCACCAATGCAAGGATTTGCGACACGCTCGTCAAAACTCCACGACAATAGTCTGCTCGTCATTTCAGTCACATCGTCATTTTGCATCCAGATGCCATCAATACGGCGGCGATCATAGCGCTCCAGTCCGAGATGAATACCGGCCAGCGTCGTTACGGTGCCGGACGTTCCAAGCAAATGGAAATTCTGGCTTTTTACCAGATCGCCAAGCTTGTGACGCTCTGTAAATTCATTGATGAGTTCAGCAACGTGATCGACCATGACCGCGAAATTATCCGTCGTCACGTCGCGGCCGCCAAAGCGCTCAGCCAGTGTTACCACGCCAACCGGCAGCGAGGTCCAGGCTATGATGTGCTCCGCCAACCGGGGTGAGCGACGCTCGGAAACGTCAATCAATGCGATTTCGGAAGATCCGCCACCAATGTCGAACAGGACCACCGCGTCAGTCTCCCGCTCGACCAATGTGCCGCAACCGGAAACAGCGAGCCGGGCTTCAGTCTGGCGATTGATGATTTCGAGATCGAGTCCCGTTTCATCCTTTACCCGCGCCAAGAACTCTTCACCATTTGAAGCTTGTCGGCAGGCTTCGGTTGCAATCAGGCGCGCACGCCGCACATCATGGCTATCAAGCTTGTCCCGGCAAACTTTCAATGCCTCAATGGCACGATTCATTGCGTTCTCGTTCAGCCGGCCTGTGGCGCCAAGCCCTTCGCCCAGACGAACGATGCGGGAAAACGCATCCACGACCCGAAACTGGCCGGGGCGCGTGGGAGAAGCAACGAGCAACCGGCAATTATTCGTACCCAGATCCAGCGCGGCATAGAGCGCGGCTCCTGAGTGCCGGTTGTCTTTACGGACCGCATCTTGAATTACAGGCTGTGCCGCTGCCGATGGCTGAACTTGCAAGGTGACCACGCTGGCTTCAGCGCTCTGCACAGGGCCTTTATTGCCTGCGCGCCCACGACGGCGAAAGCGATTTGGCCGTCGCTTTTTAGCTGGTTTGGCGGCTGCGGCCGCTGGACTGACAGCGGCGGGCGCAGATGCAGCCGTCGATACGGCATTCTCCGCCAAAACAGGAGCCTGCTTTGACTTGCCACGCCGTCTGCGGCGCGCACGTTTCTTGGGGTTCGGGTCGAAGCGCCGTTCTTCGGAACCGGAAAGGCTACCCTGTACCTCTTGCACGGGATTACCATGTTGTCCGGACCCGTTCTTGGCAGAATCACTTGCACCATTTGGCACATTGATTCCACCAGACGCCCCATGCGGCGCCAATGAGGCACCCAGTTCGGGGTCTTTCACTCTTTTATCCTTTGAGCACCGCGCGAACCATCGAAGGACGCAAAGCAAGGCGCTTTTCAATTAATGTTGGAGATAATGTAACACGGATTGGCGAATATCCAAGAGACGTTTTACCGCCTAACTGTCGAGAAGGCTCGCATCGCACCTTTTGGCTCGTTCAGCCAGCCAGTTTTTCAATCTCGCCCTCGGTATTTTCTACTGCCTTCCACCCCGTGGATTGCAACAGCATTGAACTGGCAACAAGGTCGCCGTTCAACGTGGCCCAACGATCGCGCTGCCCCGTGATACGTGCCGCAATATCCATGATCCAGACAGGACATGTGAACAATGAGGGGTTTCTTTTGACACCCCGACGCAGGGCGACAAGTATCTGCGCAACTGTGACCGGGCTACTATCGGCGACGATGAAGGTTCCGCCATCGGTTTTTGGTTGATTGAGGCAATGAATTACAGCGTCACAAAGTGACGAACGATGAACAAGAGACCTTTTGCCGGCGAGGGATTTGAATGGAAGCGGGATCGGCAATGCCGCAAGTTTTATCAAAGCCGCCAGATTGCCCTTTACACCGGCACCGTAAACCAGGACTGGCCGCAATATCGTATAGTTTCTCCGGGGCATGAATTTGGCTATGTCGATTTCTGCGTGTCGTTTCGCCCGCCCGTAATCGTCAGTGGGCTGTGGATCATCTGATTCAAGCACGACACCCTGAGCAATATTGGCGCATTGCGCCCTTATTGATGACATGAAAATGAACTTGCCTGTAATGGCTTTATCCGCGGCCTTCGCCAGTCTGGCTGGAAGAACATGGTTTACTGCATTGTATATTTCAGCGCCATTTTCCAGCCTTGTATGCGCAATGGCTGCCAGATGAACCACATGATCGACGCCATCCAGAATAGTCTCGAAAGCGGCGTCGGGCTCATCATGAACTGGCAAACGAACAGTTTTTACTCCGGCAACGACACCCGTTGCTCCGTCTCTCACAGCGGCAACCACCCGATATCCCGATGCCAGCAAAAGCGGAACAAGCTCAGTTCCGACAAAGCCCGTGGCCCCGGTAACAAGAACAGTAGCCGAAGCCATGTGATTCATCCCTTTCAAGAACTCCTATTAAGAGCAAAATAGAACGAGCAATAGAAGTCAGTAATTTTAACTCATGTTCCAATACCTCATCGGAACAAATGATTTTCAATCACGTTGTACGAGGCCAAATATCAAAAGGCAGTGCTTTTGATCCTGAAGATTGACAGATGTTCTGATTGATAATTCGCGCATAAGTTGTATTAGACCATTGTCACAATTTTGAGACGAATCCCATGCTCGATAATGACCAGCAGCCAGTACAATTAACTGGATTATTGTTCTTGGCTGCAATCGCTGTGATATTTTTAATCATTGTATGGCTAATTGGTTCGACTTTTGTTCGGCCTGAAACCCCGCCGGCTCCGCAAAGCTGGAACAAGTCTGGCGTAGTGGGCGTTATCATAGGCTGAACGCTCCGCATCGGGTTAAGCGCTTCGTTAATGCTCCCGGCGCAGCTAGGCAGGAGATCGAAAATGTACTCACGAACAGCCAATTTTTGGTTCAATTTTGCAATATTTGCTGTGTTTATTGCACTGCTGCTTATGCTCAATCCGTAAGAATATTCCTAAATTGAGCAAATAAGAGCGGCAGGGCTGCCGCAATCAAAAACTGAGCCCGTGACACGCCCGAATTAAACCTCTAAGCTTCTGTATTGTAAAATCGTCTTTTGGCCAGGCTTGGCTTTTCGCGGCGTCAGAGGTTTCGGCCGCCAATTCATTCCAAACGACTGATTCCGTGAAGTATCCTGGTATAACCGGTAGGAGGCACCATGGCCAAGGGTCAGCAACGCAGCAACAAAGAAACGCGCAAGCCAAAAAAGGAAAAGGTCGCAGCGAAAGCAGAAGTTCCTTTTAGCTCGATGATGAAAAAGGCAGAGGCAACCACGCCTAAGGGCAAGCCGAAAGCTTGAATCAATATGTGCCGGCCAACATGGCAAACCATGTTCCGGCACGTTCTCATTTTGTGGAACAAAAAGAGAACAAAATCCTTTTCAAATATGTTCGGTTGTGGCAGTATTTTTGGAAAGGAGATTCCTATGAACGCCATCTTGAGACAACCAGAAGATGAAATTGATGAAGCTCTCGCTTATCATCAGGGTGATGCAAGGGCGACCGTGGCTGCTCTTTTAGCCGAACGCGACTTTCTTTTGCGCGAAATCGAATATGCAGCTTTGGCAATGTCATATGGTTTCGCCCGGGGATGGCGGCCGTCCGGTCAAAAGATTGTAAGATAGACTTGGCAGCCGTCGCGTGTCATTATTGTAAGCTAACAATGTGAGACACGATGAAACATAGTCCAAAACAATTGCCCGAAGTCGGTGTGCGCCCGAAGCGGGTGCTCAGCCCCTCAGAGCAGAAAAGTCTGGCTACCACAGCTGCCGCCTCCGCCATCATCAATGATGAGACCAATAAGTGGGAGAGCAAGACAGCCCGGCTAAAAGCGCTTCGTCTTGCGAAAGAAGCTGCCGACGAAGCCGAACTTGCGGCGCAACCGCCAAAAGCAGCGCCTAAATCCAAAGCCAAGGCGAAAGTCTCCCGGGCGACAAAAGCCAAGTAGTTACTGCCTGCCAGAGCACCTCAAGGGCGAGACTGAAGGAGCTATTTGTGATTTTCTGCACACAGAAATCGAGAAATAGTTTTCAGTTAAAATTCTTATGTGCTAATTGATATATTAGGCTTGGCAAAGTCTTTATATTTATTTCTGGCGGTCCGCATTGACGAAACAGGTGCTTCGCCTTATATGTGTGATATCGGTATTTGGTAGTTAGTTAACAGTTTTATTGCGTCTCAGGCGCTCTGAAAGATCCTTCTTCAAAAATCGAGCTAAAAACTGCATGGCGCGTCGTGCCCTGTATTAAGATATTTCCATTGAAAGGGTTCATCATGAGCACTGGAACAGTAAAGTGGTTCAATTCCACAAAGGGCTTCGGCTTCATTCAACCTGATGACGGTTCGGCAGACGTGTTCGTTCACATCTCCGCAGTTGAGCGCGCTGGTATGCGCAGCCTCAATGACGGTCAGAAGATCAGCTTCGAATTGGTCCGTGACAACAAGTCCGGCAAGATGACTGCTGATCAGCTTCAGGCTGGTTGATTATAATTCGTCTTCGCGGTCTTTGACCACGGATGTACTGGCACTGATAGCAAAGATGAATTTGAGAGGGTCGGGTTTTCCCGGCCTTTTATTTTGCCTGGATTTCTGGCGGCCTTATACCTACGGTCGGCAGACTTTGTTCAACCGTCATTGCCTCACGCAGAATTTGCGGTCACATCCGCGATGGACAGGTTTATGAACCCAAGCGTCTCGCTAGCTTTGCACCATGGCGCCCCGCTTCAACACGCTTGACGCCGCAAACTCTGGGCATCCTGGGAAAAGGCGGCATTCTCCATGACATTTCAGCGCAAGCACCAAGAAAACACTGGAAAGACAGCGTTCTAACCCACAAGGTACGATTCGGTTTGACAGCCTGCTTTTCGCGGCTGATGTGTGGTTCGAAGGAGTTCCCATTCATGAAAGTTCTCGTCCTTGGCAGTGGCGTCGTCGGTGTCACGTCGGCCTGGTATCTTGCGCAGGCAGGACATGAAGTTGTGGTGGTGGATCGCCAAGCGGGACCCGCACAGGAAACCAGCTTTGCCAATGCCGGAGAAATTTCACCGGGATATTCATCACCTTGGGCAGGTCCCGGTGTCCCGGTAAAAGCCATCAAATGGATGCTGATGCATTTTGGCCCGCTTGTCGTGCGGCCGAAATTCGATCCCTACATGGCGTTATGGCTGGCAAAAATGCTGCGCAACTGCACATCTGCACGCTATGCGCGCAATAAGGCTCGGATGGTGCCTGTTGCAGAATATAGCCGCGATAGTCTCAAGGCGCTTCGCGAAGAAACCGGCATCACCTATGATGAGCGCACGCAAGGGACGCTGCAGCTTTTCCGCACCCAGAGCCAATATGATGGCACCGGCGGTGATATTGATGTTCTGAAGCAGTTTGGCGTGCCTTATAATCTGCTTGACCCAGAAGGCTGCATTGCAGCCGAGCCCGCATTGGCCAATGTGCGCGGAAAGTTTGTCGGCGGCTTGCAATTGCCTGGCGACGAAACGGGTGATTGCCAGATGTTTACCGAAAAGCTGGCGGCGCGTTGTGCCGAAGCAGGTGTGACCTTCCGGTTCAACACGACGATCACGTCCATTAATACGAGCACGAACAAGATCGCCAGTGTTTCGACGGAAACAGAAGAACTGACCGCTGATGCCTATGTGATCGCGTTTGGCAGCTACTCTCCCTTCCTGCTACGTCGCATCGGGGTGCATATTCCCGTCTATCCGGTGAAAGGCTATTCCATTACCGTTCCGATCACCGATCCTGCTGGCGCGCCGGTTTCGACCGTCATGGATGAAAGCTACAAGGTTGCAATTACTCGCCTTGGTGATCGTATTCGCGTCGGCGGCACCGCTGAGATTTCCGGCTATGACCTGACATTGCGCGAAGCACGCCGGGGAACATTGGCTCATTCGGTCGGCGATCTGTTCCCCAAGGGCGGCGATATTTCAAAAGCAAGTTTCTGGACGGGCCTGCGCCCAATGACGCCCGATGGCCCGCCAATCATCGGCGGCGGGACAAAATATTCCAATCTTTATCTCAATACCGGCCATGGGACGCTAGGATGGACCATGGCATGCGGGTCGGGCCGCGTTCTCGCCGATCTGGTATCTGGCAAATCCCCGGATGTCGACCCATCGCCACTTAACATCAGCCGCTACGGCTGATGTTAAGACCACGTTCAATCCGCACTAAGTGCTTTAAAACATTACAAATTGTTTAGGTTCACATTCAGTTTTCGTTCATCTCGCCAGAGATACAACCATTGCGTGTCTGAATAATCATGGTCTTTCCCAAACCATGCAGCTCACGAGGAAACGAAAATGAAAAAAATCGCTCTGGCAGCAATTGCCATATCACTTCTAGCCACGCCCGCAGCTTTCGCCCAGCAGCGACACGACCAAGGTCGCCATTACGACCAGCAACGCGAACATGTCGTCAAAAAGCGCATCGTTACCAAGAAGGTCGTTGTGAAGAAAACACGCTGGTCGCGCGGTCATGCATTACCGTCAAGCTATCGTCGCAACGTGGTGCGCGACTATCATCGCTATCACCTGCGGACCCCGCCACGTGGTTATCACTGGGTAAGAGCTGACGATAATTACGTGCTGATCGGCATCACATCCGGCATCATTTCGGCGCTGGTTCAAGCCCGATAAACAGAAGACTGAAAAGCGGCGACCTCCAGCGCCGCTTTTTCAGTCTATGAAAACGCGAACAGTAGCCGCCCGCCCCATCGAATCGACAACCGTCAAAGTCGAATATCCTCCACCATCCGGCGTCCATTGATTGACTCGTCTGCGCGACATATCCGGCAAAGGCTTGCCATTGGCCAGCCAACGGAACGGCGCTCTGCCGCCTTGCAGCTTCAATATGAGCGGGTTTATATGGCCTCCTTGCTTGGCGCCAAGATCGACTCGCGCACCTTCCGGTGGATAAATTATCTGCGGCGCGGGTTCCCGTGTTGATGAGGCGAGAAGCCCGCTTGGCGTCATGGAAAACCGGCGTTGACTTATGGGCAATTCCGCCTGTGCAACTCGCGCTGCTCCAGCCGGTGCACGGGCCAAAGGCGTTATTGCAATGCCGGATTTGGCAAAACCCTCAAACAGGATAGGCGCCGCGGAGGCGAACCCTGTTATACCCGGGACAGCACCACTATCCGGCCGCCCTACCCAAACACCAAGTACATAAGCCCCATCAAAGCCCACTGACCAAGCGTCACGATAACCATAGCTTGTACCAGTCTTGTACGCGATGCCACGCTGGCCCGCGCCCAAAGGCGGCATGACGCCGGACAGGATATCGGCAATATGCCAGGCAGCGACAGGTTCAAGCAAAGGCTCACCCTCAATGACCGCGGGCTTTTCCCGGATACCATCCCCTAACTGTACTGGCCTGCCCTGATTGGCCAGAGCAGCATAGAGCTGGACAAGATCTTTCAACGTCGTACCGACGCCGCCAAGTCCAATTGCTAATCCGGGGGCCTCATTGGCTGGCAGAACCGGACGCACGTCAGCGCGGCGGAAACGAACCATCAAACGCGTTGGCCCAACCACATCGAGCAGACGCACCGCTGGCACATTCAGCGACAATTGCAATGCCTGCCTGACGCTGACATCACCTTGATAGCTCATATCGAAATTGCGCGGCCGATAGCCGAAAAAGTCTGTGGGACGATCTTCAATCATCGTTTCCTGGCTGACCAGACCATCTTCAAAGGCAAGCCCATAAATGAAGGGCTTCAGCGTCGATCCCGGCGAACGATTGATGCGCGTCATATCTATCCAGCCCGAACGGCTGGCATTAAAATAATCGGCGGAACCAACTTCTCCAACGATTTCGCCAGTGCGGGCATCAGCCATCACCATGGCGACAGACAGTTTCGGACCGAGCTTCACAGCTGCATCACGCGCAACAGTTTCCAGTCCTTCCTGAACCTTACGGCGCAGGGTGGTCTGATGACGTTTGACTTGCGGTTCTTTTTTTGCGGCAGCTTCTGCAAGGTGAGCTGCAAGGGCGGGGAGTTGCAGACGGCGGGAGGAGACGGGGATCAAGCCTGCGCGTTCAGCCTCGCCCTCCCCGACAATTTTTTCCACCGCCATGCGTTTGAGAACGCGTTCTCGCGCATTTGTCGCCGCACCAGCATTACGGTCTGGCCTTCGCTTTTCCGGTAATTGCGGCAGAGCAACCAGCAATGCTGCTTCCGAAACGCTCAAGCGACGTGGTTCCTTGCCGAAATAGCTCAAGCTTGCCGCGCGAACGCCTTCAAGATTACCTCCGTAAGGAGCGCGCGTCAGATAGAGATCGAGAATCTGCGATTTGCTTAAGCGGCGCTCGATCTGCAACGCCCGCACGACTTGCTGAAACTTTGCCGTGAGCGACCGGCCTTCCCGAGGCTCGATAAGCCGGGCAACCTGCATTGATAAGGTAGACGCACCAGAGACGATGCGTCCATTAGTGACCAGCTGGAAGGCAGCCCGTCCCAAGGCCAGAGGATCAACGCCCCGATGGTTCATGAAGCGCTGATCCTCATAGGCGATCAGCATACGCACAAATTGCGGGTCAACATCCTTGGTCTTTGTACCCAGTCGCCACCGGCCTTCAGTAGTTGCAAAGGCACGCAACAACTGGCCATCCGCGTCAACCACTTCAGTTGAGACCTCGCGCGCTTTTTCAAGAGGCGGCGGGAACGCATGATCCGCCGCGTCGAGTCCAAAGGCCAACAGGGTCGCCAATACAAGATTGGCAGAAACGCCGATGCAGAATGTCCGCCACGTAAGCATTATTGTGCTTCGACGACCTCCATGCGGCCAGAGGCAGTGCGGGCAGAAAATTGCGGGCGATACATGTCCTCGACACTAGCGGCAGGATGGCTGTAATTGCCCGGTGTGACGGCGCGAACAACGTAAGCAAGCGTAATTTCGCTATTATCGCTGGCGACCCGATCAAACGCAGCAACGAAACGATCACTACGGAACTCCGTGTGAGCCGCCTCGACCTCACCTATCCAGTCAAAATTGGTCAAGCTGGCACTATTGACCAAGCCGGGATTGTCGATCTCAAAACCAGCGGGCAACAGATCCGTAACCAGAACACGCGAGGGCCATCTATTGTTCTCTGTGATCTTCAAGACAACGACATAGCGCTCATTCTGCTTGGCCTCTGTGACGTTGGCCTCGCTACCATCAAGCGTGTAATAGGTGCGTTCAATATTAAACCCATCACCGCCCGCCGGCAGGGGCTGCGACGGTGCAGCAACCGTAGTGACAACTGCGGAAAGCGGAGCGGAGCTGGTGTTCGTAACTGTCACGGGCGACGCAATCAGTTCTTCGCCTGTAAGCTGCGACGCATAACTACCTGCATGGGCTACACCGTTAATATCGAGCTTCAGATCGCTGTCTCCGTCTTGAATTGCACGCGCAGCAAGGAGCATCCATGTCTGTTCCTGGGTGCTGGTGTACCGAGCGCTTTCCCATTGTTCAGCAACGATTTTTGACAGTTGCGGAATGATAGCCGGAACCGGGCGGCTCTCGGCTGCCAGAGCAAGAACGGCAGCGCCATCACGCAATGATGAACCATAATCGGAGCGCACCAGGCTGACATTGCTCAACAACGATGTCTTACCGACAATATCGGTAAAAATGCTTTGCGAGCGCTGACCATCGCCATAAAGCGAAAGCGCAGCAGCTATGTGTGCTTTTGCAAGGGGCGTCGGAAACTCCGAAAGCATCGTATCGGCATAGTAGCGAAGATCGCTGATTGCGGCCTTGCGATTGCGGGCCAATACGTAGAGCGCATAGGCTATTTCATTTCCTTGATCCTTGACATTCACGTCATAGCTCAACGAATTCTGGAGATTATCCAGCGCCTGAACCAACGCCTGTTCAGGCACGTCATATTTCTGTTCGCGTGCTCGTGTCAGGAAATCCGTGACATAGGCATCGAGCCAAAGATCGCCCGAACCTGGGCTCCACAGGCCGAAACTGCCGGACGAAGACTGATAGGCAAGCACGCGGTATATGGCTTCCTGAACGCGTTTTTGAACATCGCCATCATCAGCTATACCCGATTTCTTTGCCAGTTCGCTCATATATAGCAAAGGCAAGGCGCGGCTGGTGGTCTGTTCGGCGCAGCCATAAGGGTAGCGATCAAGCGTCATCAGCAGAGCAGGAATGTCGAACGCCGTTGATCGTGTAACGTTGAGGCTAACCGAAGCGCCCTGCAGGATACTCCCGGCAAGCAATTCACTGTCCACTTTGACACTGGCATTGGGTGCAAGCTTGATTGGCTTGCGCACAGTCATCGGCAATGTTGCTGGACGAACCGGAAGATTCAGCGTTTGTTCAAGCGACATGCCGGCGGTATTTGACAGTTTCACCGAGACAACGCCATCGCCGGGATGAACGCCAACAAGCGGCAAGGTAAGGTCGAATTTGCCGCCAGCGGTCAGGTTGATCGCCTGCGATGCGCCGGGCTGCTCTACCTCGACGGCAGGATTGCCGGTGACCTGCACCTGATATTCACCAGCAGGCGCGTCGGTATTGGCTATATCAAGCCGCAAGGATGCTTTGTCGCCAGGCGTCAGGAATTTTGGCAGGCTTGCTGTCACTACCACCGGGTCACGGATAATCACGTCAGAGGTGGCATGCCCAACGCCGGATTTGGACCAGGCGACAGCCATGACCCGCGCCGTGCCATTGAACTGCGGGATATCAAAAGTGACGTTCGCCTTACCTTCCGCATCAAGCTTTACGGGCCCGGAGAAGAATGCGACGAGCTTTTCAGTTGGAGGATTACCCTGCATCGGCATTTGAGCGCCGTCGCCGCCGGTACGCAGTTTCCCTGTTGCGCCCTGCGAACTATCAATCAGACGCCCATAGAGATCGCGGATTTCGAGCCCAAGCTGACGCTGGCCAAAATACCAGTTATCAGGATCAGGAGCCTCGTAACGAGTCAGATTAAGAATTCCGACATCCACTGCAGCCACGGAAACAAATGCGTTCTCATTTGCGCCAGCGCCTGCAACCTGCAATGCGATGTTGAGTGGTTGGCGTGGCTCGGTTTTTTCCGGAGCTTCAAGCTTGACTGCCAGCTTGCGATCGCCGGGATTCACATTCAGCCACTTAATACCGATGGCTCGCATGGGCATATGCGTTTCCTGTGCATCGCCCGGACGGAACAACGTGGCCGTGACATAGGCTCCTGCACCCCAATCGGCGGTGACAGGAATATCAACTTCGCCGCCTTCCGCACCAATGCTGGCTCTGGTCGTTGCCAGCAGGCTTTCAGCGCCGACTGTCACCAGCAATTCGCCCGCGAAACGCGAGGAAACTTTCAGCTTAGCGATATCACCAGGCGCATATTGCTCCTTGTCCAGCGCAATTTCGAGGCCGTCAGGTGTTTCCGTCGATGCGGCTTCAACATAGTAACCAGCGTCGAATTCGACGCTTGATGTGGGACCATCCGCAGCGGCTGTTTCCACTTCCAACCGGAAACGTCCCCATGTCACGGGAAGTGAAATCGCCCCGCCATCCGTGGTGGCATCAACTGTGCCATTGGCAACCTGCTTGGTCGACAAAATAGGCTCGTACTTCCACGAGCTGCCGTCGCGATACCACTGATAGTTCCGCTCGACGCTCAGCAGCTTCCATGACAGACCTTGCATGGCCTGCTTCTGCCCATTTGCATCAAGCGCTATGACGTTAAACTTGCCAACGGAATTCTCGCTGAGATCGCCGGAAAACTCCGGCTTGATCCCAATCATCGAGCTTTCGGATTTGACTGGCAGCGTCAATGAACGCTCAACAGCGCGTCCGCCTGCTTCCTTCAATCGTACAACCACATTTGCATTCAATAATTGTGTTGTCGAAGGGGCGTCGGCAATGGTCACTTCAAACGTCGCCTTGCCGTTTTCGTCCAATGCTTCGGCAGCTTCGATCGGCACGGTTATTGGTTCACTTGCCTGTTCGTCGGCCAACCCGAAGAAGTAACCTTTGAAATCCTCTCTTTCGCGCGTGGGCTTGAGAATGACCTCGCCTTCCGCAAACAAACCCGCAGCAGGAGCGCCGTATAGATAGCGCCCGTCAATAGTGACAGATGCGGGCTGGCCGATCTCCAATGATTTGGCGTCGCTTGTCAGATCGAACTCGATACGGTCGGGCACGAAATCCTCGACCATGAATTGCTTTTCCGCAATTGAAGACCCCTTTGGGTCGGTGAATATCTGCATCGTCCACGTGCCGCGCATGGCATTGGCCTGCAAAGCCAGATCCAACGTGTGGCCGCCCAAATTCTCTCCATCACTAACCATCCGGCGGTCTTCTACGCCATCTGGACGCTTGAATACGAAAGTGAGTGGCAGTTTCTCGATAGCATTTGCAGCGTTGTCACGCGCGAGAGCCGAAACGTGGACCGTTTCACCTGCCCTGTAGATGCCACGCTCGGTCCAAGCCAGAATATCGATAGCGCCAGGAGCCGCGCGGCCCGTAACACCGCGATCCGAAAGGTCGAAACCGGCTCGGGTCATGTCCAGAAAGACATAATCGGCATCACCGTTGCGGGCGGTGATCACGGCGGGAACCATGGCTGCAGTGCCGCGCATTAGCCCCGCACTGAACGTCGCACGACCATCCGTATCGGTTGTCGCGGTGCCGAGAATTTCGTTGTTCTTGGCAAGCAGCTGCAACTCAACGCCGATAAGCGGCTGGGCACTGGCAAGCGAGCGCACAAATACGTTCAGGCCATCGGTGCCTGTATATGTCGACAAACCAATGTCTGAAACGACGAACCATTGGGTTGCCAGCGCTGCCCAATCATCCTGCTTTGCTTCAGGTGATACGGCGGTCAACACATAAACGCCGGGCTTGCGCTGCGGCAAGGCCTCGTCGACAGGGAAGCTGGTGACAACGTCCTTGTTCAAATCGGTCTGAATATCAATCGTGCCTTCCCAAATGGCTTCACCCGCCTCGTCCTGCAGTCTTTGAGCGCTGTAACCTTCCAATTGCGTAAGGAATTGCGAACTCGTCAGCAAAGGCGCAATACCGCGATCGCCGATGCGGTAGAGTTTCAGCTTGGCGCTGCTGGTATTGACAGACACAATAGGAATGCCGCGACGGGCCGTGCTGGGCAAAACGAAACTGTCACCCGTAAACCGAACCATGGCTGTGCGGTCCTTGACGTAAATATCAAGGTCGACTTGCCGCTCCAAAGATTCACCCACCGATGAAGGAAGACCGGCACGCAGCGCGAGCTTGTAGCGTTCACCATGTGTCAGACCTTCGGCGCAGATCTCACTACCCTTGGCTTCAACGCTTTTCGCCGGCACGCCGTTCAGTGTGACGAAGGGCGTGTAATCCGTCCCCATTTTTACCAATGGTTCTGAGAACTGAACGCAGGCACGTGCTGTCGCACTGTCAGCATCAATCGTGTGATTGACCACACGGAAGCCCTGACGCGCCTGCAGATCATTGAGTGCTGCCCGAACTGTCTTTGCTTCAACCAGTTCCAAGCTTGCCTTATAGGCATTGATTGCCGCCCGGTAATTTTGCGCAATCTCCAGGGACGTTCCCAAGACGGAAAGGGCTTCTGCGCGGCTTTGTGTGGTGCGTGACAATTGATAGGCATTAAAAGCAGCTAACGCAGACTGACCACCCCTGTAGCGATCGCCTCCAACATTTCCAGCTTTTGCAAGCTCCAGCCATATGTCTTCATTGCCGGGTGCGAGCGACAAAGCAGCCATATAATTCTCGAGAGAGGTAGGAACTGCGCTGTTTCTTGCAAGCTCGATAAGCTTGTCAAAACCCATCGCTTTTTGAGCATCGGTTGCCGACAGATTGGCTTTGATCTCACGTGCATCGGTGATGAACTGCTCCGAAACAAACTGCACTTTAGGAGCGGCGCCAATATCCGGTTCGACTGAGGTCTCCACGACCTTTCCGGCAAAGACACCCGGGAAGCTCTTGAGCTCCTTGAAGTCTGATTTCAGGAAGCACCACTTTACCTTGGGATTGTAGGTGAAGGCTTTACACGCCTGATCTGCAAGACAGACGGTTTCGCATTGATCCAGCGTAACATCTTCTTCCGTGCGCAGATCAAACCCGAAATAATCGCTGTCCTTCGTAGTGACGATATCGCGGTTAATTTCCGCGGCCCCCGCCGGTAAGATGGAGGTAAAAAATGTGAGGAGAAGAGCCAGAAGCCCAAACCTTGCGCGCACAGACATATCGTCCTCCCAACGCCACTACTGATCCTGATGTTGGGCACTCTTTAAACTTCGTCGTGACTTGTCAACAGACCATGCAACTTACGGCTGAAATCTATGACATTGTTACAGTAAAAAGGCCCCGAAGGGCCTTTTTACTTCGCTGGAGCAATTGCTCACTGGAAGAGAATGATGGCCTGTTTGATGGTAACCCAAACACCCCACAGGATCGGGATACCAACAGCTGCCCAGGCAATTGCCGCCTTTGCGTCGAGACCGCCATGACCTATGCCGAACGATCCGCTTGTGCCCGCTTCCACGACCTTTGTCTTGGCCTGTAGCGCAGCAACTTCCGCATCCGACATGAACCATTTGTCTGCCAATGGCCGCACGAACAGATTGGCTACCAAACCGAGCGCCAACATGCCAGCCAGGATATACATTGTTCGATCATAGACCTGATCACGCGGGACACCCGCACTGATCTGGAATTCACGGATGTAATTGACCACGACGGGTCCCACGATACCGGCAGTCGCCCAAGCGGTCAGCAAGCGGCCATGAATAGCTCCAACAAACTGCGTTCCAAATATATCGGCTAGGTAGGCCGGTATAGTAGCAAAGCCACCGCCATACATCGACAAGATCACGCAGAAAATAGCAACAAACAGCGCCTGGCTACCCATATGTGCTGCGGTTGGTGCCAAGGCATACAGCGCTATGCCCAGCGCAAAGAAGGTGTAGTAGGTTGCCTTACGGCCGAGACGGTCGGAAAGTGACGCCCAGAAGAAGCGCCCGCCAATGTTGAACAGTGAAAGCAAACCGGTAAAACCAGCCGCAATAGCTGCGACCGCAGTTTTTTGCGATGCGTCCAGTTGCGTAAAACTGACATCGGGAAAGCCAATCAGCTTGCCTGCAAATATCTCCTGAAGCATTGGCGAAGCCATGCCGATCACGCCGATGCCAGCCGATACGTTGAGGCATAGTACGGCCCAAATGAGCCAGAATTGCTTGGTCTTGTGCGCATCCCGCAAATGGACGTGACGCGTGGTAATCATGGCCTTGCCGTTAACGGGCGGGGTCCAGCCCTCCGGGCGCCAATTTGCGGGAGGAATACGATAGCCAAATGCGCCGCACATCATGAAAACAAAATAACCGGCGGCCATGACAAGCAAAGTCTGCCAAACGCCAACAGATTCCGGTGTCTTGAAGTAATTCATCAGAAGATTGGCCAGTGGCGCTCCGATCATCGCACCGCCACCAAAGCCCATGATCGCCATGCCTGTTGCCATGCCGCGTCGATCCGGAAACCATTTGATCAAGGTCGACACCGGAGAAATATAGCCAAGCCCAAGGCCGATACCGCCGATAACGCCTGCGCCAAGCCACATCAGCCACAATTGATGTGTCATGATGCCGATGGCTGCTATGACCATGCCGCCGCACCAGCAGAGGGCTGAAACAAGACCCGCCTTGCGAGGGCCTGCGCGCTCCAGCCAACCGCCCCAAATTGCTGCGGAACAGCCTAGGAGCACAAAGAACAGCGTGTATATCCAGCCGAGATCGCTGACACGCCAGTCACAACTGGTCGTAAAGAGAGCCGTTACAAGGTTGAGATCAGCACAGGCGACGGATTGTTCAATCCCGATCGAGCGGGACAATGGCAGCCAGAAAACACTGAACCCATAGGCCATGCCGATACATAAATGAATTGCCAAAGCGGCTGGCGGGACGAGCCATCGATTGAAACCCGCCTTGGCGACAATGCGCTCGCGGTCGAGAATTCCAGCGGTTCCTACCGAACCTCCTGCTGTTTGGTCAATTGCAGACATACAATGCCCCTCCCAAGGTTTGCATTAGAAAACAAGCGATTAAGTTGGATCAGGCCGAAACGGTGCCCGGCTTGCGTATCTGCTTTGCAGCTTCAAGGACCAAGGGATCCAGACCGTTGTCCGGCTGTTCCAGTATGTCGAAAAGCTGCTGGCGCATGCGCGGTTCCCAGAAGTGGTTGATATGCTCGGCAACACCCGCCGCTGCCTCATCCATCGGTTGAGAGTGAAAGAAGGTTGCAATCTGATTGGCCATATAGACCAGTTTTTCCGCCGTGGTTTTATGGCTTTCACTATCCATATTGCACCAATCTAACAGTTGGACTTTGTATAAGGGTCGAGGCAGCAGGATCGGGATTGAGATGCGGCCGCTGCGGCTTTTCATCTGTGTCGGAGCCGATTTGCGCTGCGGCGACCGGGATACGTTCCGGGCGCGTAAACACATCAAATTCATCGCCGCGAACCAAGGCAACGAGCGTTAGTCCGGCGGCATGGGCCGTGCGAATAGCAAGCGCTGTCGGGGCAGAAACCGCAATCAATACTGAAGCACCAATGATCGCTGCCTTCTGGACCATTTCAATGGAAACCCGGCTGGTTACCACAATAGCACCGCTGCTGCCTTCAATGCGCGAGCGGCACAGATTGCCAGCCAATTTGTCGAGCGCATTGTGTCTTCCGACATCTTCACGCGCCGCTACAATGCCTTTTCCCGGTTGATAGAAACCAGCGGCATGAACAGCTCCCGTTTCCTTGTGAAGAGGCTGTATTTCTGAAAGCAGTCTTACCGCTTGCGCAATGTCATCTGGTGCCAGTTCCAATTTCACCTTGTCGACGGAGGAGACCGGTTTCAATGCCTGCTCGATTGATTCAATTCCGCAAAGACCGCAACCAACGGGCCCCGCCATGCGGCGGCGGCGATCACTCAAATCCTGTCCTGCCTCGCCTGCAAGCCTGATCTGGATATCAATGCCTTCAGCATGGTCTTCAATGTTGATTTCATCGATCTGTTCAAGCCGCGAGATAATGCCTTCGGAAAGACTGAAACCAACGGCAAAATCTTCCATGTCAGAAGGGGTTGCCATCATGACCGCATGGGTCGTGCCATTATAGCTGAAGGCGACCGGTGTCTCTTCCGGCACGGCACGGTCGCCGCTGGCATAGCTGGCGACTGCGCCATTCAAGCGGCGAGTGATCCGCGGTACGAGTTGGCGTGCGGGGCGCTGTTCCACGTTTATTCTGCCGCGTCGAGTATTTTGATCCGGCGACTTTGGCGGGCCTGTTCATCATATTGAACCTGCCAATCGCTTGGTCCGTTGGACGCACCGACCTGAACCGCAGTAACCTTATACTCCGGACAGTTTGTTGCCCAGTCGGAGAAGTCGGTCGTGATCACATTTGCCTGCGTCGTGGGATGGTGGAAGGTCGTGTAGACCACGCCGGGCGAGACACGATCCGTAATAAGCGCGCGCAAGGTGGTTTCGCCGGACCGGCTGCTGATCTTCACCCAATCGCCATCACGGATGCCGCGATTTTCCGCATCATGCGCATGAATTTCCAAACGGTCCTCTTCATGCCACATGACATTGTCTGTGCGGCGTGTTTGTGCGCCGACATTGTATTGCGACAGAATGCGGCCTGTTGTGAGCAAAAGCGGGAAACGCGGTCCCGTCCGCTCATCAGTCGCAACATATTCCGTACGAATGAACTTGCCCTTTCCGCGCGCAAAACCATCAATGTGCATGATTGGCGTACCAAGAGGGGCCTTTTCATTGCACGGCCACTGAACCGAACCTTCTTTTTCAAGCAGCTCATAACTGACACCAGCAAAACTGGGTGTGGTCATGGCAATTTCATCCATGACCTGTGACGGATGGGTATAGTTCCAATTGAGGCCCATCGCTTTGGCAAGATTTTGTGTAACTTCCCAATCCGCATAGCCATTGAGCGGGCTCATCACTTTACGCACCCGGTTAATCCGGCGCTCGGCATTGGTAAAAGTGCCGTCCTTTTCGAGGAATGTAGAACCCGGCAGAAACACATGGGCGTAGTTTGCGGTTTCGTTCAAAAACAGGTCATGGACGACTACACATTCCATTGCTTCCAGACCGGCAGCAACATGTTTCGTATCGGGATCTGACTGCAGGATGTCTTCACCCTGAATGTAAATGCCCTTGAACGTGCCGTCGACGGCTGCATCCAGCATGTTTGGAATGCGCAAGCCCGGCTCGTCCTGAATTTTGACGCCCCACAGCTTGTCAAAAATATCTCGTGTCGATTCATCGGAAACATGGCGATAGCCGGGAAGTTCATGCGGGAACGAACCCATATCGCAGGAACCCTGCACATTATTCTGGCCGCGCAGAGGATTAACACCCACGCCCTTGCGGCCGATATTACCGGTTGCCATTGCCAGATTGGCGATGGCCATGACCGTAGTAGAACCTTGGCTATGTTCTGTTACGCCAAGGCCGTAATAGATGGCTCCATTGCCACCAGTGGCGAACAGGCGTGCTGCTTCGCGCAGGGTTTGCGGGTTCACACCTGTCAGTTCTTCAATGGCTTCCGGGCTATGTTCCGGGCTGGAAACAAATGCAGCCCAATCCTGAAATTCTTCCCAGTCGCAACGCTCGCGAATGAACTTTTCGTCGAAAAGACCCTCTGTAACAACCACATGAGCCAGCGATGTGACCACAGCGACATTCGTGCCCGGGCGCAGTTGCAGATGCTGGGCTGCAGAGACGTGGGGCGAGCGCACCAGATCAATCCGGCGTGGATCGACGACGATGAGTTTTGCGCCCTTGCGCAAACGCTTCTTCAGACGCGAGGCGAAGACAGGATGACCATCGGTCGGATTTGCACCAATGACCATAACGACATCCGTATGCTCAACGCTGTCGAAATCCTGCGTACCGGCAGATGTACCAAAGGTTGTCTTGAGACCATAGCCGGTTGGCGAATGGCAGACACGGGCGCAGGTATCGACATTATTGTTGCCGAAACCGGCGCGGACCAACTTTTGTACGAGGTATGTTTCTTCATTGGTGCAGCGGGACGAAGTGATGCCGCCAACGGAATTGCGCCCATATTGATATTGCAGACGGCGGAATTCATTAGCGACGTACTTATATGCCTCGTCCCAGCTCACTTCGCGCCAAGGATCTGTAATTTTCTCGCGGATCATTGGGTTGAGAATGCGATCCTTGTGTGTGGAATAACCATAGGCAAAGCGGCCTTTGACGCAGGAGTGACCACGATTGGCTTTGCCATCCTTGTAGGGAACCATGCGAACAAGTTCCTCACCACGCATTTCTGCCTTGAACGAGCAGCCAACGCCACAATAGGCGCAGGTCGTGACTTTGGAGTGCTCGGGTTGTCCTATCTGGATGACCGATTTTTCCGTCAGTGTCGCGGTAGGGCATGCCTGCACGCAGGCACCGCAGGAAACACATTCACTATCCAGAAAGTTTTCGTGCATGCCCGGAGAAACGCGACTGGAAAAACCACGGCCCTCAATCGTCAGTGCAAATGTGCCCTGCACTTCTTCACAGGCACGGACACAGCGCGAACAAACGATGCATTTCGCCGGATCATAGGTGAAATAGGGGTTGCTTTCATCCTTAGGCATCCAGCGATCATTGGCGACGCCCTCTGCCTTGGTGAAAACATGGTTGTCGCCTTCATAACCATAGCGAACATCGCGCAACCCCACCGCACCTGCCATATCCTGCAACTCACAATCGCCATTGGCAGCGCAAGTCAGGCAATCGAGCGGATGATCGGAGATATAAAGCTCCATCACGCCTTTACGGATATCCTTCAGGCGCTTGGTCTGCGTATGGACCACCAGACCTTCCATTGCAGGCGTGGTGCAGGAAGCCGGAGTACCGTTGCGGCCTTCGATTTCAATCAGGCAAAGACGGCAGGAACCAAATGCATCAACCATATCGGTGGCGCAGAGTTTCGGCACCTGAATGCCTGCTTCCATCGCGGCACGCATCAGGGAAGTTCCTTCGGGAACCGTCACCTCATTGCCGTCGATGGTGAGCGTGACCATCTTCTCCGAAAGGGAAGCTGGCGTGCCGTAGTCGATCTCGTGAACCAGTGACATGGTGAACTCCTATTCCGCCGCAACGGCAATTGGTGCCGGGCGAAAATCTTCAGGAAAATGATTAAGAGCGCTCATAACGGGATAAGGTGTGAAACCGCCCAAGGCACAGAGCGAGCCGAATTTCATCGTATTGCAAAGATCAGTGAGAACCGCGATTTGCTTTTCCGGCTCGATATTGGCTGAAAGGCGATCCACAACCTCAACGCCGCGGGTAGAACCGATACGGCATGGCGTACACTTGCCACAGGATTCCACAGCGCAGAATTCCATGGCAAAGCGTGCCTGTTTCAGCATATCGACACTGTCGTCAAAGACGACCAATCCGGCGTGACCGATAAGACCGTCCTTGGCTGCAAAGGCTTCGTAGTCAAACGGCGTGTCGAAAAGCGAACGTGGGAAATAAGCACCCAGTGGACCGCCGACCTGCACCGCTTTTACCGGACGGCCCGTGGCAGTGCCGCCGCCAATATCATCCACGATCTCACCAAGAGTAAGACCAAAGGCAGCCTCAAAAAGCCCGGCATATTTGACGTTGCCAGCTATTTGCAGCGGAATGGTGCCACGTGAGCGGCCCATGCCGAAATCTTTGTAGAACGCCGCCCCCCTGTCCATGATAACAGGCACCGAGGCCAAGGAAATCACATTATTGATGACGGTAGGTTTGCCAAACAGGCCCTTATGCGCGGGAAGCGGTGGCTTGGCGCGTACGATACCGCGACGCCCTTCAAGACTTTCAAGCAAAGCCGTTTCTTCGCCGCAGACATAGGCCCCGGCGCCGACGCGAACCTCGATATCGAAAACATATGACGAACCGAGCACAGAGGCTCCCAGTACTCCAGCCTTCCGCGCAACTTCGATGGCTTCATTCATTACTGCAATGGCATGCGGATACTCAGAACGAATGTAGATGTAGCCCTTGGTCGCCTCAACGGCGATGCCGGCAATCGCCATGCCCTCGATGAGAACAAAGGGATCGCCTTCCATGATCATACGATCAGCAAAAGTGCCGCTATCGCCCTCATCCGCATTGCAGACAATATATTTTTGCGGCGCCAAAGTATCGAGCACCGTTTTCCATTTGATGCCGGTCGGAAAGCCAGCACCTCCGCGTCCGCGCAGTCCGGATTCGGTTACCTGAGCCACGATCTCGGCCCGCGACAAGGTCAGAGCGTTCTGCAGCCCCTTCAAGCCGTCATGGGCGCGATAATCATCAAGCGAGACTGGATCAGTGATGCCACAACGCGCAAATGTCAGGCGTGTCTGTTTGGACAAGAACGGGAGATGCTCTGTAAGACCAAGCCAAAGCGGATGCACCCTGCCCTCGGCCAACCCGCCATCGAGCAAGGCTGCAACGTCAGAGGCCTTGACGGGCCCATAGGCTACACGGCCGCCGGGCGTTTCGACCTCGACCATCGGCTCAAGCCAGTACATGCCACGCGATCCATTGCGTATGATTTTTGCATCCAGCTTGCGTGCGGTGATTTCGTTTTCGAGCGTCTTTGCGACTTTTTCAGCGCCGAGTGCCAAGGCACCGGAATCACGCGGGACATAGAAGGTGATGCTCATAGCCGCACCTCCGCAGCAATTTCATCGAGGCGCTCAGCGTCCAGGCGACCAATAACTTCGCCATCCAACATCGCGGCAGGCGCACAGGCGCACAGGCCAAGGCAGTAAACCGGTTCGAGCGTTACCGCGCCATCTGTCGTGGTGCCATGCCAGTCAATGCCAAGCAACTGGCGCGCGCGGTCCGCCAATGCATCGCCGCCCATTGATTGACAGGCTTCAGCCCGGCAAAGCTTCAGGACATGTCGGCCACCTGGATGATCGCGATAATCATGATAAAATGAAAATACGCCGTGAACTTCGGCACGGGAAATATTGAGGGCATGTGCGATCAAAGGAAGCGTTTCCTGTGGCACATAACCAAACTCACCCTGCAACTCGTGCAAGATGGGTAATAGCGGCCCGTCTCTGCCCTTGAATTGATCGATAATGCCTATCGCTCTAGCTGCGATATTGGTACTTGCGCTCTGCATTTTGTGCAGCGCCCTCCCTAATTTCTCCTCGTGACTTAGAACAGATCAAAAAACTGATATATAATCAATATCATTGTCTCGTTGAACGATAGAATATTTCTATCAAAAAACTTCCATTGTGAGTGCCAAAGCGCGTGCCTCATGAAGGAGGGCTGATACAAGCGGCGTGTAAGGCTCCCGATCTGCTGTGACCAATCCCACCAAATGACGCGCATCAGGCTCCACAATCGGAATGGAACGAATTGGCTCGGCAAAACCCAGAGTCTCAGAAAGATTCAGCGGCATGATGCTAACCCATTTTCCGGTGCGGATATGGGAAAAGAGGACAATCATCGAATTGGATTCGAGTGTCGGGTGAACCTCCACCCCAGCATCCTGCAAGTGCTTGTTGATAAGCCGGCGGTTCTGCATATCTTTCGTAAGCAAACATAGGGGCAGTTGACCCACCTCGGCCCATGTGACGGACGTCCTGTCCGAATAGGTATTGCCCGCCGCAGTAATCAATTGATAGCGCTCGGAATAAAGCGGGACCGAGGTCACACGCCCGAGAGGTTCATTATCAAGATAACTAATACCGGCATCGATCTCGAAATTACTGAGCAGCGTCAAGACTTCCAATGATGTTCGCGACGTAATGGAAAAGGTGACATCGGGGTGCTTCTCTCTGAAAGGCGTGGTGAGCTTGGACACCATGGCCAATGCGGTTGGAATGGCGGCAATCTTCAGGTGTCCGGCCAGTCCAAAATGCGCTGCGCGGATTTCTTCACGCATTGTTTTCGTGTCGCCAACAATTCGCCGCGCCCATTCGAGCACGCGCTGGCCCTCGGATGTCAAACCATTGAACCGCGAGCCGCGCTGAACAAGAACAGCGCCCAGCGTATTTTCAAGCTGACGAATTGCTGCTGAAAGCGTCGGCTGTGTCACACCGCATTCTTCCGCAGCGCGGCCAAAATGCTTATGGCGAGCCAATGCGATAAAAAATTCCAACTTGTCGATCATCCAGACTCTCCTCCACAAAGACTCTAGAGCAAATGAGCAAGCCTTCTAATGCTGGGCCGCTTTGGTCTGGCAAAGAGTTTTGTTTGATGTATGTTGCGCTCAACATCCACGATTTCCAAGGACATGAAAATGGATATTCGTCAGATTGACGATCGCTACGCCGTGACGGGTCAGATTTCACCAGACGACGTTCGCGATATCGTTGCCGCTGGCTACGGCGCGCTCATCTGCAATCGGCCGGATGGCGAGTCGCCAGACCAGCCAGATTTTGCAGAGATCGCCAAAGTCGCAGAAAAGGCCGGTATTCCCGTTTATTACGTACCGATTATAGCCGGACAGCTAACGCAAGATGATGTCGATGCCATGGCTTCCGCGCTTGAACAAGCTGAAGGCCCGGTTCTCGCCTATTGTCGCTCAGGCGCCCGCTCAACCAATATTTACGGGATTGTGCAACAGCAGAAGGGTTAGAGTTGGTGCGCCTGTTCGGCACGCTGACTGTGGTCTTCTTTATGACGCTGCCCGTTGTTGCTGGCAGCGCACAGGAGAAACCATTTTCTGCCGACGATATAGATAATATGCTGGAAAACAGCGCTCAAATGCCGCTGGCGAGCGGCACTGTCGAAGATCGGTTGAAGCAAGAGATTCAGGCGTGCTGGGTTCAGCCCATCTTCAAGCGGGGTGATACTCTGCCAGAAATAAAGGTAGCTGTTAGCGTCGGGAAAGACGGGACGCTACTCAAAGACCCCAAAGTTTTGAAGACCGGAAAGGGCACCATAGGCAAACAGCTTGCTCTAAGCGCCGTGCGCGCCATCAAGCGCTGCGCACCCTTCAAAACGGTAAAAGATAATCCCGGTTCTTATGAAAACCTTCGAACAATTATACTTAACTTTCAGCCGTCTTCGCTGTAATTGCCGGTTTTCACTGACTAGAAAAACGCCTGAATGCCGGTCTGTGCACGACCCAGAATGAGAGCATGCACATCGTGCGTACCTTCATAAGTATTCACCGTTTCGAGATTTTGCGAGTGCCGCATGACATGGTAGCCGATCTGGATTCCATTGCCGCCATGCATATCGCGAGCCATGCGCGCGATGTCCAAGGCCTTGCCGCAATTATTGCGTTTAACCAGGCTGATCATTTCCGGCGCCATGCGGTCCTCGTCCATGAGACGGCCAACGCGCAATGAAGCCTGCAAACCAAGCGTAATTTCGGTCTGCATATCGGCAAACTTCTTCTGGAAAAGCTGTGTGGCAGCCAGTGGTCGACCGAACTGCTTACGGTCGAGGCCATATTGTACCGTGCGCTGCCAACAATCTTCAGCGGCACCCATGACACCCCAGGAAATGCCGTAGCGAGCGCGATTAAGGCATCCGAATGGACCTTTCAGACCAGCCACATTCGGCAGCAACTGTTCTTCTCCAACAATAACGCCATCCATGACAATCTCGCCGGTGATCGAAGCGCGAAGGGAAAGCTTGCCGTCAATCTTTGGTGCGGAAAGCCCCTTCATGCCTTTCTCCAGCACGAATCCCTTGATCTGGCCGTCATGCGCGTCGGACTTGGCCCAAACTACAAAAACGTCGGCAATAGGGGAATTTGAAATCCACATCTTCGAGCCGGAAATACTATAGCCATCCGCAACTTTGGTTGCACGGGTCTTCATACCCGCCGGGTCGGAGCCTGCATCCGGTTCTGTCAATCCAAAGCAACCAATCCATTCACCGGACGCCAATCTCGGCAGATATTTCTTGCGCTGTTCTTCCGAACCATAGGCATAAATAGGATACATGACCAAGGAGGACTGCACGCTCATCATCGAACGATAACCACTGTCCACACGCTCCACCTCGCGGGCAACAAGTCCGTAAGCAACATATGACGCACCTGCCGTGCCATATTCCTCTGGCAAAGTGACCCCGAGCAATCCTGATTGTCCCATAAGACGGAATAATTCAGGATCAGTCTTTTCCTGCATATAGGCTTCCTCGATACGCGGCTGAAGTTCGCTTTGGGCAAAACTACGCGCGCTGTCGCGAATCATCCTTTCGTCTTCTGTCAGTTGGTCTTCCAACAAAAAAGGATCCGTCCAGACAAAGGATGGCTTGGAGTTTGCCATAGGTATTCTCCTCAAATAGGCGACAAGACCTAGCATCAAATCCGCACCGGTGACCAGATCGCGGCATTGCTAAAATTTGCTTGGATGATGAGCGACGCGCATGATTTGCGCATTTCGATACGCAGCCGAATCCACTATATCTGTGTAATGGCCATTAAACATCTCACCGAAACAATCATCAATCAGATCGCGGCGGGCGAAGTTATCGAGCGGCCAGCCAGCGTGGTGAAAGAACTCGTTGAGAATGCAATCGATGCCGGCGCAACACGCATTGATATTGTCACTGCGGGCGGTGGAAAGAACCTTATCCGCATAATTGACAATGGTTCTGGCATTCCCGCCGATGAACTTTCATTGGCGGTTTCCCGCCATTGCACGTCGAAACTGACCGATAATGTGCACGATATCAGAGCGCTTGGTTTTCGCGGCGAAGCACTTCCTTCTATTGGTTCAATTTCGCGATTGTCACTAAAGTCGCGTGTGGCCGATGCCGATTCTGGATTTGAGATCGCCGTTAATGGCGGGCGCATGGACGGCCCGCGCCCGACGGGCATGAACGGCGGAACAATCGCGGAGGTGCGGGATCTTTTCTTTTCCACACCCGCACGCCTCAAATTCATGAAAACGGACCGCGCTGAAGCCTCTGCGATCAGCGATGTGGTCAAACGTGTTGCCATCGCCTTTCCGCATATTCGCTTTTCCATGACCGGGAGCGACCGGACACCATTTGAAATGGCCGCAACGGGGGTTGGCTCAGAGGGGATGCTGGAGCGAATCTCGCAAGTGTTGGGCAAAGAGTTTCCAGAAAATGCCATAGGCATTGATGCAATGCGCGATGGCGTTCGGCTAAGCGGTTTTGCCGGTATTCCTGCTTTTAATCGTGCAAATAGCCTTCATCAATTCGCCTATGTGAATGGCCGTCCGGTTCGCGACAAGCAGATATGGGGCGCAATTCGCGGAGCTTATGCGGATGTTATGTCGCGCGACCGTCACCCCGTTGTCGTTCTTTTCCTCAATCTCGATCCGGAACTCGTCGATGTGAATGTCCACCCAGCAAAAGCCGATGTGCGATTTCGCGATCCTGGTCTTGTTCGCGGCTTGATAGTTGGAGCAATACGGGAAGCGCTCGGGCAATCCGGTATTCGGGCGGCGACCACGGGTGCTGAAGCCATGCTGCACTCTTTTCGACCTGGCGGCGGATTCGAACCTCGCTCAACAGCGCCAATATGGGGCAAGGAAACTGTCTCTCCCGGTAATCTGAACTATTCGGTGCAGCAATCGCCGTTCCGTCCTTTTGAGAGTGTCGCCAGCGCCTCGAGTCACGGCAACGGGTTTGCTGAAACCGTGCAGGAATTCCTCTATGATGGCGCTGCCGCTCTAAGCGCTGATGCCCGCGCCAGCACGATCAGTGCTCCGCCAGAATTGCTTGCCATGCCGCTCGGCGCTGCCCGGGCACAGGTTCACGCAAATTATATCGTCTCACAAACTGACGACAGCCTCGTTATTGTTGACCAGCATGCAGCGCATGAACGTCTCGTCTATGAGGCTTTAAAAAGCGCTCTGCACTCACGTCCTTTGGCGGCGCAGATGCTGCTTATCCCGGAGATTGTCGATCTTCCCGAGGAAGATGTGGGGCGGCTTGTTGCCCATGCTGAAACGCTGCAACGCTTCGGGCTTGGTCTGGAAGCTTTCGGCCCTGGTGCTGTCGCCGTTCGCGAAACCCCCTCCATGCTGGGCGAGATCGATACGCAAAAGCTGGTGCGAGACCTTGCAGATGAGATTGCAGAACACGACACGTCGGATGGCTTGAAAGCCATACTCGACCACGTGGCTGCTACCATGGCGTGTCACGGTTCAGTCAGGGCTGGACGGCGGCTTAAGCCCGACGAGATGAATGCGTTACTCCGTCAAATGGAGGCAACGCCGGGTTCAGGTACGTGCAACCACGGACGCCCGACCTATATTGAACTGAAGTTGACGGATATTGAACGGCTGTTTGGCCGGCGCTAAAGCGTTTTCCATTCTATGGAACCATTCAGGCAGACCTTGACCGCGAAAGTCGCAAAGCCGTAAATAGCGGTAAATGAACGAACTGGAACAAATGCAATGAACCGATTTGAAGGCCCCGGCTCTCGCGAAGCCAAAATTCGCTATCTAGACGGTGACTTTCAAGTCCTGTCTCCGGGGGCCTATGTCCTGTGCGCCGTCACTGGGGAAAAGATTGCTATTGATGAATTGAGGTACTGGAGCGTCGCGCGGCAGGAGCCCTATGTGGACGCACATACTTCTTTCAATCGGGAGTTGCAGGAAAATCCTGACCTGCGTCAGCGGAACAAGGCTTGAGCGTGTATAATCGTCGAACCCTCCTGCTTTCGCTCATCGGCATTGGCCTTACCATTAGCGGTTGTGCCACCAGCAAGGAGCCGCCGACCTATAGCGGACCAACCAAGACTATTCGCGGTTATTTGCAGGGACCGCCTTATGCCCGGCTTGGTGCAAGCACCGTTGTTTTCATAACGGCTTATGATGCGACAGGTGGCGTTACAGGTTCCATGCCAAAGATCGGCGCGACAAGCTTTACCCTGAATCGCAATGGCTATTTCCCGATTGCCTATGAGATCGAGATTCCCGCGAGTCATGCCGCTCCCCGCATTTCGCTTGCCGTTGAAATGCGCCAATATGGCAGGGTAACATTCACCAATGATCGACAATATAGTCAAACGACCGGACGTAATCTCGACATACCCGTGAGAGAAGCACCGCCAAGGGTCAGAACGCGCAACTATCTATAGAGTTTTAAGGATGCGCGCCTTAGCGCGTTCCCTTGTATCGCGAACAATATTATGCGCGGTTTGCGGATGGCTGAAAACAAGTTCCACATCCAGAACGAGCGTTTGCGTCGCCAATTCCTTGGTCACAGCACTTCCGTCAAACAATCTCACGTGATCCTTTGCGGTCGTGATCAAGGTAAGTTGCTCGTTGGCTGCGTCCTTCATCAAATCAGCAGCGTCCTCATCCGTATAGGGATGGTGATCTGGAAAGGATTTGGTCTGTGCCACATCTAGTCCGGCTTCGTGCAAGGTCCTGAAAAACTTGGACGGATCGCCGATGCCAGCAAAAGCCAATAAGCGCCCCTGCTTTATCTGCGCAATGTTTTGTGGTTGAAGCACAGACTCATAAATCGGTTTTGCCGCCCTCGCAGCGCTGCGAACAAGCTGGTCGGCACCGCTGGCAGTGCCTATTCTGAGCAAGGCATCGGTTCGGACCAATTGGTCCGTGAGCGGTGCTCGTAGCGGCCCGGCAGGCAGGACTTTCCCGTTGCCAATTCCCCGGCCCGCATCGACCACCATAAGCGCATAGTCAAAATGCAGGCGGGCACTCTGAAAACCATCATCCATGATGATGAAATCACAACCCGACGCAATAAGCGCTTTCGCGCCAGCCACGCGGTCGGCGCACACGACAACGGGTGCATGACGCGCCAGCAGAATCGGCTCATCGCCAACATGGCGCGCGCTGTCTTTATCCGGGTCGACTTTGTGCAAGCCGGAAAATGCACCGCCATAGCCACGCGATACAATTCCTGGCTTCAGGCCCATTGAGGTCGCTGCTTTGGCCAGAGCAATCGATGTTGGTGTCTTGCCCGCACCGCCAACAGTAAAATTACCGACGCATAACACCGGAACAGAGACGGATGGCGGCTTGGCGCGCCGAAGACGGCGACCGGCAACTGCGCCGTATATGTTGGCAAGAGGACTCAAGGCTCGCGCGCGCCAATCCGGCTTTTCCCACCAGAATGGAGGTGCTTCTGACGTCATTTCCAAGCGCTTTCGCGATTGGAGAGTCGAGCCTGCAGCACCAAAGGCTGCAAATAGGGTTCAAGGGCTGTCATGGTTCGCGACAGTGATCCGCGCATGTCCTCGACTGTCTTCAGCCCCGCATCAATCATAATCTGCCGTTCTGCCGGATTGTTGAACAGGTAGTTTACCGCCCCTGCCAGCATATCCTTGTCGCGTACAAGTTTGGCAGCGCCATTTTTGATCAAGCGTTGATAGGAGTCACGGAAATTCTGCACATTGCGACCCGAGAGAATGGCCGATTTCAGCATAGCCGGTTCAAGAGGATTTTGGCCACCTTGCGCAGTCAGAGAGCGGCCAACGAAGGCAATCTCTGCCATCCGCAGATAAAGACCCATATCGCCGATTGTATCGCCTATGAATATATCTGTGTCCGCATCGATCGGATCATTTCGGCTGCGCAATGCAACCTTCATTCCCATCGTTTCTATCAGAGCTGCTACCTCAGCAGCGCGATCCGGATGCCGGGGCACCAGGATCGTCAGTAAGTCGCGATGCCGGGCCTTGAGCATCTGATGCACCTGAGCGACGATTTCCTCTTCGCCCTGATGCGTAGAGATGGCAGCCCATGTCTTGCGCGGGCCGATCATCTTTTGAAGTGCGGCCAATTGCGAATTGTCCACCGGCGGAACGGCCGTATCAACCTTCAAATTGCCTGATACTGTCACCGGCCGTGCGCCAAGCGTACGGAACCGCTCACCGTCAACATCTGACTGCGCGACAACGTGAGCGAGATTTTCAAACAGCGCCTCTGCGATCGATGCACGCTTGTTCCACGCCGCGAAGGAACGGTCCGACAGGCGTCCATTAACGAGAACCTGCGGCACACGTCTTGTTCCAAGCTCGAGGATCGTCATCGGCCATATTTCAGACTCGCATATTACCGCAAGATCAGGCTGCCAGTGGGTCAGGAAACGGTCAACCGCAGGCTTGAGATCAAGTGGCACATACTGGTGAATGACACGATCCCCAAGACGATCCTGAACCATTTTCGCCGAAGTCACCGTGCCGGTGGTCAAGACGACATGGATGCCCATTTCGACGATTGCTTCGACCAATGGCGTGACAGCCGATGTTTCGCCAACGCTGGCGGCATGAACCCAGACCAATGGTCCAGAGGGTCGAGCCACGCTGGCAACACCGTAGCGCTCGCCTTGACGACCGCGCTCTTCCTTGCCCTTGCTCGCACGGAAAGCAACATAGGCTCCCACTACGGGGAAAATTATAGCACCCGCCCACCGGTAGGTGCTGAGTGCCAATCTGGCCCACTTCTCACTCATATCGCGCCATCCACCAGTGTGTGAACGCGAAGCGTATTCGCATTCAGGCTGTCCGTCAGTTCAACGCGCTTAGCTTCAAGCATGGCATCATCAGCATCCTGGGGAACGAAAATCGGATCTCCGACAATCAGTCCTGACTTGCCGAAAGGCAATGGAACAGTTGTCTTATCCCAACTCTTTTCAAGAACTTTCCGTCGCGAGGTCAGGTAGCAAATTGGGAGAATTGGACGGCCCGATAATTTTGCAAGCAGAATAACGCCTATGCCTGATTGGCGAGGCGTACCATGGGGGATATCAGCAATCATTGCAGCAGTCTTGCCATCCTTCAATGCCTTTTTTAGGGCAAGCAATGCACGTGCACCGCCTTTTTCAGCCCCCTTTGCGCGGTCCCTACCGCCTGAACCGCGAATGATCTCAACACCGAAACTTTCAGCGACGCGCGCGTTCAATTCGGCATCCTTGCTACGCGAAAACATTGCAACAAACCGGACATTGCGGGGCATGAGAAACGGCGCCATCAAATGCTGGCCGTGCCATGCAACCGCAATAAAAGGTTCGCCGCCACGCTTCATATCTTCGACATCAGACGAACCGGCGAGCCGAGGATTTGTAGCATTCACCAGCCGGAAAAACTGGGTAATAAGCCAAACTATCATCGTCCGCACAACCGGCGAATTTGCCAAAGGACCACGGACAGAACGCCAGAACCGCTTCAGCAACCCGTTTTTCTTCTTAGGCGAAGATTTGGAAGCTAACATAATTTCGCTGGTCGGCATTTCATCGTTTTGTCGTGTCACACGATCAACCTGATTTGCCCGTTACCGGATCAAGCAGCTTGTGCATATGGACGATGAAATAACGCATATGCGCATTATCGACTGTTTGCTGTGCCTTGGATTTCCAGGCGCGCTGTGCGGTTTCGAAGTTCGGATAAATTCCGACAATATCGAGATTGTCGAGATCGCGGAACTCGACGCCGCCTAACTTCTTAAGCTCCCCGCCGAAAACCAGATGCAGCAGTTGTTTTGTATCCGAGGTTTCTTCGCTCATAATTATTATCCAGATGATTTGCCAGATTGGAAGATGTCAGTCTGTTTAACCGAAGGCAGTGTCCGCTACAATGTTCAGCATGTTATCCATTAGTAGACCACTTGCCGCAACCAAAGCGCCGTGCCGGTAATCGCCTCTTTGAGTATTGCGCAGACCGTAGGTGAGTGCTTTGCCTTTTGCTGTCAAGACATTGCCGCCCGCTTCAGACAAAATGAGATCGGCAGCCGCCAGATCCCAATCATGGGAGTTCGGTCTTACGAAGGTCCCAGCAAGGTCGCCCCGCGCTACCATCGCCAGCCTATAGGCAAGCGACGCTATATGAGGGGCGCGTTCAATAGAGCCAAGAAATGATTCCGGCAGCTTATTGAGAAATCCTCCCGGCGCAGCAACTTTGAATGGCCGGCTTTCCGCCTGGGCATGGATGGGACTGCCGTTCTGATCAGCGCCCTCACCCGGCAAGGCACTTATCGTCTCATGACGAGCCGGACACTCAAGAACGCCCGCCACCGGACGGCCATTCTCAATGACGGCGACACTGACGCACCAAACATCAACACCTTCGATGAAAGCACGGGTTCCATCTATTGGATCGACAACGAAAAAGCGTTGCCTGGGTGAATCTATACGCTCATCAAGCGTCTCTTCAGATATCCAGCCATAATCAGGCCGTGCGGTCAGCAGCACATCCTTGAGATATTTATCCGCGGCAAGATCCGCTTCGGTAACAGGGGAATTACCGGTCTTGAGCCATATCTGGGGCGATTGCCCATAAAAGGACAGGGCTACGCGGCCAGCGCCTATTGCTGCCTCACGAATCAGGTCAAGATCTGCTCTGTTTTGGTCATTTTCCGGCAAGAGTCATGCCTTCTATAAGGAGCGTTGGGCTGGCAACACTGAAATTGCGATCAATATCATTGGCTACCGTTAAATTAAGGAACATTTCTTTCAAATTCGATGCCAGTGTTACCTCGCTTACCGGGTAAGACAGCTCACCGTTTTCAATCCAGTATCCGCTAGCGCCACGGCTATATTGGCCGGTTATCATGTCAACACCCTGCCCAAACAGTTCCGTGACATAAAACCCTGTGCCAACGGCGCGGATTAATTCGTCCGGCGTTTTTTCGCCAGGCTCGATAGCAAAATTGGTAGATGACGGCACGACAGTCGAGCCCGAGCGTGTGCCGCGCCCGTTCGTGGTCAAACCCAATTCCTTGGCTGTAGACGTGGAGAGCAACCAGTGCTTCAGCACCCCATTTTCAACCATGTTCAATGGAACGCCCTCAAGGCCTTCGCCGTCGAAAGGGCGAGATCCAGAGCCCCGCACCCGCAAGGGATCATCAGAGACATAAATAGCGTCGCTGAGAATTTTCTCTCCCATGCGATCTTTTAGAAAGCTGGTTTTGCGGGCAACCGATGCTCCGTTGATGGCGCTCGCCAAATGCGAGGCAATGCCACGCGCCACGCGCGGATCGTAGACGACATTGACGCGTCCCGTCTGCGCCTGACGTGCATTCAGCCGCTTGACAGCGCGCGCGCCAGCGGAGCGTCCGATAGCGGCAGCATCTTCCAGCTCACCATAATAAATACGCGACGAGAAATCATAGTCGCGTTCCATCGCGGTTCCAGTGCCTGCGATAGCACTCACCGAACGTGAAAAACGTGAGCCATTATAATACCCGGCAAAACCTCCCGAAGTGACCAGAACCAGCCCGCCCATGCCGGCAGATGCCGAGCCGCCGCCAGAATTGGTAATGCCTTCGACGCTGAGCGCTGCTTCCTCTGCCGCAAGTGCAGCTTCAGTCAATTGTGCGGCATCGACATTGGTTGGATCGTAGAGCTCAAGATCACGAATATTGCGTACAAGCTGTTCTGTTGCCGCTAATCCTTCATAAGCATCATCCGGTGAAACCTTGGCCATTGCAACAGCTCGTTCAGCCAGGATCTTGGGATCAGAACCCGTATTTGCGGAGATGCTTGCGATCTTGCGGCCGACAAAGACCCGCAACGAAAATTCGTCACTTTCCGAAGATTCGGTCGACTCCACTTTGCCCAACCGCACGTTAACGCCAGTCGAGCGGGAGCGCACCACAACGGCATCTGCCGCATCAGCACCAGCACGCCTTGCGGCCTCTACCAACGCTGTGGCACTGTCTACAAATTCGCGGGAATTTACCGGCTCGACCATATTCATCTCTAAGGTTGATTGCATGAGAGGATGCGAGGACTTATCTGACAAAGCCAGACGATGTACTCCACCCTATATGGTGCAAATCAGGGTCTATCAAGGCAAACGCGCGCAACATTTTTTAAGGTCCGGATCACGAGCACATGCTTTCACAGAGCGGCAACCTCTACTATCAGGCACTTGCACTTCTTGCAGGGGCGATTATTGCGGCCCCGCTTTTCAAGCGTCTCGGTCTGGGGACCGTGCTTGGCTACCTTGCCGCCGGGCTGCTGATAGGCCCCCTTGCCAATCTGATCACGGATGGCGAACAGGTCCTTCACTTTTCAGAACTCGGCGTGGTTTTCCTGCTTTTCGTCATCGGCCTTGAACTCAAGCCATCTCGTCTTTGGACATTGCGACATGCAATTTTTGGTCTCGGCGCAGCGCAGGTAATCGTTACCGGCGCTCTTTTGACCGGCTTGATCGTTGCGCTTGCCCTTATGAATTGGCAGGCCGCCTTGATCACGGGATTTGGCCTTGCCCTCTCATCGACAGCCTTTGCCATGCAGATTCTGGAAGAGCGCGGCGAAACGACCATGCCTCACGGACAGACATCATTTGCAATTTTGCTGTTTCAGGACCTGGCAATCGTCCCGCTTTTGGCCATGGTGCCTGTCCTTGCACCGGGCTCAGCAACGCATGAGGCAGATCCGCTGGGCAAATTTCTCATCGCCGTTATCTGCGTTGGAGCGATCATTGCCGTTGGTCGCTATCTGCTTAATCCACTTTTCCGGTTTATTGCCAATACCGGCGCACGCGAAGTCATGATCGCCGCAGCCTTGTTCGTGGTTCTGGGGGCGGCGACGCTGATGCAATTTGCCGGTCTATCAATGGCTATGGGTGCATTCATTGCCGGTGTACTCTTGGCTGAATCTTCCTATCGCCATGAGCTTGAAGCCGATATCGAACCCTTTCGCGGCGTGTTCCTCGGCCTTTTCTTCATGGCTGTCGGCCTGTCTCTCGACCTTGATGTCATTTTGCAAAATTGGCAGGCAATTCTCTTGGCTGTACCGGTTTTCATGGCAATCAAAGCTTTGGTAGTTTACCTGCTCGCCCGCATATTCCGCAACAATCACAATGATGCGATCCGTGTCGCGTTTTTCCTGCCACAAGGCGGTGAGTTTGGTTTCGTCTTGTTTTCGGCAGCAGCTGCAGCAGGCCTTATGACCGGTTCGGCTGCCTCAGAACTCGTTGCGGTAACAACGCTTTCAATGGCGGCAATGCCTTTATCGGTTGCCCTTGGGAATCGTTTTCTGGTCGATCACAACAAGAAGGATGAGATTGACGAGGACTTTGACGGGGCTGGTGCCGACGTCATGATGATCGGCTTCTCGCGCTATGGGCAGATCGCAGCGCAGATTCTTCTGGCGGGCGGCAGCGACGTTACTGTTATCGATGCCTCAGCCGACCGTATACGCGCGGCGAGCAAATTCGGATTCCGCATCTATTTCGGCGATGGAACCCGAAAGGAAGTGCTGGAAGCTGCCGGTATAAGACGGGCCAAGATTGTGGCAGTCACCACGCATAAGAAAGAAACGACAAACCAGATTGTTGAAATGATTCAGGCCGAGTATCCGGATATAAAGCTTTTTGTACGATCTTACGATCGCGTACATACGCTGAAGCTACGCGCTCGCGGCGTCCACTATGAGCTGCGTGAAACCTTTGAATCCGGCCTGGTGTTCGGGCGGCGAGCGCTCGAGGAACTCGGCGTTAGCGAAGATCTCGCCTACGAAATAGTGCAGGACATTCGCCAACGCGATGAGGACAGGCTACACCTGCAGGCGGCAGAAGGCCTGTCTGCCGGTAATGATCTTCTTCTTACGCGACCGGTAACACCCGAGCCTTTGGTCAAGCCAACACGCGAGGCTCAACGTATAGACACTGTTCCGGACGAGGAGATCGACGCCAAACCTGTGCCAACGCCGGCTGAATAAACTCAGGATTGCGGCGGCCCGACGATCAACACGGCAGGGCTCGTCAAAAGCAGTTTTTGTGCCGCAGCCTTGACCTGCTCAAGCGTTACCGAGTTGATAAGATCAGCGCGTCTGTCGATATAATCACGACCAAGCTTTTGATCCTGCAAACCGACAAGAGTGCTGGCCACCGCTGACGATGAATCCAGATTATTTACGGCATAAGAGCCAACCAGATACTTTTTCGCCTCAACCAGTTCTTCTTCTGTCGGCCCATCCTTGGCCATGCGCGCAACTTCATCTTTCAGAATTTGCAAAGTCTCATTAGACCGATCAGCACGTGTCGCGGTCGAGATTATCAGCGCGGACATATGGTCCTTGGTCGCAAGGGTCGAACCCGCGGAGTAGGCAAGGCCGCGCTTTTCACGAACTTCATTGTAGATACGTGAAGAGAATGTGCCGCCACCCAGAATGTGGTTCATGATGAAAACCGGAAAAAAGTCCGGATCCTGACGGCGGACGCCCGGATAAACCATTGAAATTGACGTCTGGGGCAAGACATAATCCACCCGCGTGGTTCGATCCAAGCCCAGCTTTGCGTCGCTGACGGGTTCAAGCTGTGCCTTCTCAGGAAGATCGCCAAATACCTTGTCCAGCAAAGCAGCGAAATCCTCAGGGCTGATGGAGCCGACCGCTGCAACAATCAGATTATCGCGGGCAAAATTACGTTTGTGGAACGTGGCAAGATCATCATGCGTGATAGTGCCCAGCGTCTCCACTTTACCTTCCGACTGACGGCCATAGGGATGCGAACCGTAGAGGGCTTCAGCAAATTTGCGCCCCGCTATCGTGTTGGGATCGCGCTCGGACGCCTTTATTCCAGCCACAACCTGCTGGCGAATACGGTCAATAGGAGCTTGATCGAAGCGTGGCTTATTGACAGCGAGAGCAAGCAAGTCCACAGCAGCATCACGTCTGTCCGAAAGCATACGTACTGTGCCGGAGATCGCATCATCATCGGCGCTGAAACTCATTTCAGCACCGACATCATCGAGCTGCTGTTGAAATTTTTCGGAATCCAGATCGCCCGCGCCTTCGTCAAAAAGGCCGGTCATCAGATTGGCTATCCCATCCTTACCTGATGGGTCTTGCGCAGAACCGCCTTTGAACGAAAAGCGCATGGAGATGAGCGGGACGAAATCGTCCTGCACCAGCCATGCCCGAATGCCTTTGGGCGATACTACTTCCTTGATTTCGACGGCATAGGCAGGCGCGATGGTAATGGCGGCGAGCACAAACGCAGCGGCAAATCGCTTCATGATGGATGCACTCATTGGACAACTCCCTGCGCTGGTGCTTCACCCTCGCCTGCATTCTGCGTCTGGTTTTCGGTTTTTTTATCGGGCGTGCCCGCTTCCGGCATCAGATAGCTCGTGACTGAACGGCTATCGACGAGATATCGCTTGGCCACGTCCTGGATATCCTGAACTTTCACCGCCTTTATGCGATCCGGCCACTCTTCGATATCTTTGATGGTTTGGCCCGTAGATAGTGTCGAGCCGTAAATGCGAGCCATGCCGGTTTGACTGTCTCGCGCGAAAATAACGCTTTTCAAAAAGCGGTTTCTGGCTTTTTCCAGTTCGTCTTCAGTAACGCCATCCTTGATAATCCGGGCAACCTGCGCATCGATGCCATTTTCGACATCTTTTAGTGTGGCATCGCCACGGGGCGATCCATAAACGCCAAAACTGCCATCATCGAGCGAAGAGCCCTGATAATATGCGCCAGCGCTCGCCGCTGAACCATCCTTGACCACCAGTGTCTGGTAGATACGGCTGCGCGCAGAGCCACCAAGAATTTCGCTGAGCAGATCAAGTGCCTCTGCTTCGCCGGGCTTTGCATTGGTATAGGATGGAGCAAGCCACATCTTCTGGAAGCTGGGTTGAGAAACACGCGGGTCGGCCAGCGAAACCGTACGTTTGGTATTCTGTTCCGGTTCCTGCGGACGCTCGCGCTTGCCGGGCTCTGCCCGCCGTGGAACCTTGCCATAGGTCTTTTCCGCAAGTGCCTTAACGGTAGCGCTGTCTACGTCACCAGATACAACAAGCGTCGCATTATTGGGTGTGTAATATTTTTGATAGAAGGCCAGAGCATCTGTCAGATTGAGCTTCTCCATCTCATGCAGCCAGCCGATTACCGGCATCCGATATGGATGGTTCTGATAAAGCGTGGCATTCACTTCTTCCGAGAGCAATGAAGACGGATTGCTGTCAACGCGCGATCGGCGCTCTTCCAGAACGACATCCCGTTCCGTCTTGACCACTTCATCGTTCAGGATGAGATTTTCCATCCGGTCAGCTTCATAGGTCATAGCCATTTCCAGCGCCTGTGGAGCGAGCTGCTGGTAGAAGGCCGTATAATCGTAGGATGTGAACGCGTTTTCCTGTCCGCCAATCTCGGCAACCTTGCGCGAGAACTCACCGGCCGGATAGGTCTTGGTCGCCTTGAACATCAAATGCTCGAAGAAGTGGGCAATACCAGATTTTCCGGGCTCCTCGTCGGCAGATCCGACATGATACCACAGCATGTGCGTGACAACGGGGGCACGGTGGTCGGGAATAACAACAACTTCCAGCCCATTTTCGAGATGGAACGAGCTGACATCATTCTTGATCGAGGCGTTAGCTGCAACCAATGTTGCAGTCTTTGTTTCCGCTCGCACTGGAAGGGTTGAAAACGAGGCGAAAACGACGCCCGACAAGACAAATGCCGCAACAAGGCGGCCTTGAGCAAGAAGCATTCAGATCAATCCAATTCTGTTTTGCAGACACTGCAATGATGGACTTCCCAAGCTATTACGACTTCAATGTGACAAGCCTTATGATTGTTCCGCCGTAAGAACGCTCTTCGATGATTTCAAAGCGGGCGTCAAAAGCAATGACAGCTTCAGCTTCTTCTTCGAGGATCAGCAATGCGTCCGGCTTTAACCACCCGCCATCAAGAGCGGCCTTGAATGCACGCTCGCCCAAACCTTTGCCATAGGGCGGATCAGCAAAGACCAGGTCAAAGGGCTCGACATTGCCTGCATCGCCAAGCTTGGTTGCATCACGGCTGAACACTTTGGTGTTTCCGTTGAGTCCAAACGCCTCAATATTCGTGCGAATCAAACCACGCCCTTGCGCAGATTCTTCAATGAAGATTCCATAGCGTGCGCCGCGAGACATAGCCTCCAGTCCCAAAGCGCCTGTGCCGGCAAATAGGTCGAGCACACGCGTGGACTCGAACTTTTCCGGGTAGTTATGCGCCAGTACATTGAAAAGGCTTTCACGCGTCCGGTCCGTTGTCGGCCGGATCGCGTTTGTTTCTGGGGTCGCCAAGCTGCGTCCGCGAAATTTTCCGCCAACAATCCGCATGTGAGGCCTTAGCTTTTAGGCTTGCCGCCGCGTGGTGGCCTGCTTCCGCCACCAGGGCCGCTACGCGGTGCACCCCTGGGTGCGGCTTTCGGTCCACCATAGGGGCGGTCGCCGCTGCGGCCATCCTGCCTGCCGGGCGCGCGCGTTGGCTTGCCGCTTGCACCATAGGGGCGTTCCGAGCGGTTTGGACGGTCACCTTGTGCCGGCGCGTCGCCGCGTGCTTCACGTTCCTTGAGTTCCGCACGCTCGCGCTTACCAACCCGTGGGGGACGCGGTGCATTGCGGGAACCTTCTGGACGATCTGAGCCGAATGAGCGCTTCGGACGCTCGGCATTATCGCCGCCTTCACGCGGTGGGCGCGGAGAATAGCTGCGCGGCTTATCGCCGGAATATCCCCCCGGCGCACGAGCACCTGACCTTTCCCGGTCTTCCCGAGGACGATCCGAGGCCGGACGATCAGAGCCCCGAGCTGGCCGGCTCGCGCCTTCGCCAGCACGCGCCGGTCTTTCCGACCTTGCGCTTTCCGCGCGATTTCTTGCTTCACGCGATTCTACCGCCTTTGCCCTCGCACTGCCCATGGGACGGGCACCCGGAGCCATCCACACATTCGCGGAACGCGAACTGCGCGGTGCCATAGCCTCGTCTTCCTTGCGCTCCCGATCCGCTTTCGAGCTAATGCCGCGCGGCTTCTGATCGTTGTCACGAGCCGCGCGAGTTGGGCGCTCTTCGCGTGGTCCACGTGCAGGCCGTTCGTCACGACCGGTTCGCGGTGTGGCTGGGCGGTCAGTACGATCTGTCGACCAGCGGGAAAGGTTTTCTTCGCGCTGTTCATCCTTGGATTTACGAGGCGCGCGTCGTTTTTCTACCGGTGCGCTGGAAATCCACTCCGAGCGGCGTGCCGGAGCCGGACGTTCGGCGGGCTGCTGAACAGCTTCGCCTTTCACGGCATCATTCGAGAATACATTGATGATCGGCGCATCAAAATCAGCGCCGGATTCTTCGATCAGGCGTTCGCCAAGCTGGTCGCGAAGCGTGCGGCCATTCATTTCGCGAACAGAACCTTCCGGCAAATCGCTCAACTGGAATGGACCATAGGAAATACGAATGAGCCGATTAACAGACAGACCCAACGCACCCAGGACGTTCTTGACTTCGCGGTTCTTACCCTCACGAAGCCCCATCATGATCCAGACGTTAGAGCCCTGCTCACGTTCCAGATGGGCCTCAATTGCACCATAAAAGACGCCGTCAACGGCAATGCCATCCTTCAATGTATCAAGCTTTTCCTGGGTGACACTGCCATGAGCCCGAACGCGGTAACGGCGAAGCCAACCCGTAGAAGGCAATTCCAAAGCACGCGACAAGCCACCGTCATTCGTGAGCAAAAGCAGCCCTTCGGTGTTGATGTCGAGACGGCCAACGGACAAAACGCGCGGCATATCTTTCGGCAAGGATTCGAAAACGGTCTGTCGGCCTTCGGGATCGCGATTGGTCGTCACAAGACCAGCTGGCTTGTGGTAAAGCCACAAGCGCGTCCGCTCTTTTTCAGGCAATGGTTTTCCATCAACCTCGATGCGATCACTGCGCATGACGTTGGTAGCGGGACTGGAAAGTCGCTTGCCATTGACGGAAACACGGCCCGCCGCAATCATCGTTTCGGCTTCGCGGCGGGATGCTATTCCCGCGCGTGCCAAACGCTTGGCTATGCGCTCGCCCTCTTCGGGCAGCGCTTCTTCTTTACGCGGTTCAAAACCGCGCTTTGCCGGAGCAGCATTGTCGAACTTGCGGGGTCCTTTGGGACCATCATTACCGCGCTTGTCGAAACTGCGCTTTTCAAAGGGGCGTTTGCCGCCCTTGCCGTCATCATTTGAGCTTGTCATGGAATGTTTGCCTTTCAGCAGGGCTCACTACCAGCTATGGAGTGTGCTTGCGAGTAAATTCTGGATGATGAGCCGCCCGTGAACCAAAAAACTGATCCTATGAGCCTGGCTTTGGCACAAGCACACGCGGCAGCGGCCCGAGGAGAGGTACCAATTGGAGCTGTCCTGGTCAAAGACGGAGCCATTATTTCGGCAGCTGGCAACCGGACCCGAGAGCTTAATGACCCGACTGCACATGCTGAAATTCTGGTTATTCGGGAAGCTTGCCAGATCCTTGCAGATGAGCGCCTGACCGGATGCGATCTCTTCGTTACCCTTGAGCCTTGCACCATGTGCGCTGCCGCAGTTTCCTTTGCTCGAATTCGCCGACTTTATTATGGCGCACAGGATATAAAAGGTGGCGGCGTCGAAAACGGGGCTCGCTTCTTCACGCAACCAACCTGCCATCACGCCCCGGAAGTCTATTCTGGTTTTGGCGAAGCCGAGTCAGAAGCTCTGCTAAAAGAGTTTTTCAAGGCAAAGCGGCTCTAGTGCCGTTAATCGCTGCGTATTCTTGCCGAAAAATCAGGTGACGTGTCTGCATTTATCGCGCGCTGATTGATCAAGGCAGACTTTTCCACCTCACTTAAAGGCTTCTGATTATCTATCGCGCCAAGATCATAAAGATAGCTTGGCAGATAACCGGAGAAAATGACCCGATAATCAATGGGAATATCCGGCGTGATGGCCCGTATCATATCAAAAATAACCGTCGTGCAATTCGCGGTCACGGTGTTATAGAAGCTGGCTTTTTCCGCCAGGCGATTGGCATTGTCGACATAGGACAGGAACAATGCCTGGCGCATCTCCGGCTTCATATTGATACGATAACGATACACATCTTCCTTACGTATATTGGTGCGCAACCGAACGATATCGCGTTCGTCGGCTGCGATCATTGCCAGTTCAAATTCTTTGAAAAAACCGCCGATCTCAGAAAACGCTTCGTGCCGCTCCTTCCGGATTTCAGCAGAAAAGACAACATGCTCGCCATTCTTAAAGCCAAAACTGACAAGCGTATGCGCGATGGCGGGATTGGACCAATAGGAAAGGAATACATCGACCGATGCCAGATCTTCCATATTATACGTGCGCACTTCCCAGCGCGGCGTGAAATCCTCGCGCGTTCTCCATTCGAAGTTGCGCACATTGGACAAGGTGACCTGATTGCCTGACAAAGTTCCGGTGACCGTCTGTGCAACATCGTCAGCCCAGATGCGCGTGAGCGATGGTGTAATCGTGCTCCACCAATAGAGCAGTCCAAGCAATATTGGCACAAGAACGATCAATGCCCTAAATGACCGGCCCTTTATTTCCAGCCAAAGCACGGAAAAGGCAATCGCTATCCAGACTATAAGACAGCCGATGGTGCCGAAAACGCCAAAGGGAAGCTGATACCAAAGGGCAAATCCGCCCCATATAAAAACCAGAACCGAAACAGGGACGAGGATAATCCGTCCGATCAATCTTAAAATGAACAATTGGGAGAATCCTCGACTGGCGTAGGTTAACTTAACGAAACGCAAGCATATCTGTTCCCAAACTTTCGGAACAGATTGCGGAAACACGCTTTAAGCGGCAACCATTACGACAGGTAAGGAGCAGTAATTCTGGATCAGTTCCAGGGAATCAAGTTTTTGAAGCTGAAGCCCTTGTCCTTCCGGGCTGCAGCTTTCCGCTCACGTTCTTTCTTGACCTCGTCTTTGCCAAGATCATCCGTGGCCGCAGTCGGTGCGGGCGCCCTATATTCCAACGGTGGTTCGCTCAAATATCTGCGTGTGGTCGGTGAACCAGCCGTTGAGGCGAGCTTGCGCGCACGAAACTCGCTGCTCTGATCGGTTTGCGGCGAGCCAGCGGGCACAACCTTCGGTGCCTTATCATTGTAAACGCCATACTCATCCCATTTTGACGACTTGGCAGCGGCAGGAATATCGTTTTCAACTTCCGGAACAAAGTTCGGGTTGTTCTGGTTGGCAGTTGCGGTATCGCGAATGCGCTTGCGCCGTTGTTCTGGCGATTCTGGCCAGTTGGCACTGTTTTCAGATACAACATTGCCCTGCGGCTGCGGCAACTGGGCGTTTGCAGAAGCGCCAGCAGGTGGACGAACAAGCTCCGGCCTTGGATTATACGCGATCGTATTTTTCTTTTTACTGAACGAAGCAATGTTTGATACGTCGTCAAGCAATTGCGCACCGGACGTTTTGTCGGTGCCATAGGTGGGCGATGTGCTGCAGCCAGCTATTGCCAGCGATGCAAACAATGCACTTAGAACCGTGATGCGTCCGTTCAAATTCATACTCGCCACTTCCACCCAAGCCTGAGCACTGATGCCCGCCAAAAAATACGCTTGATCTATGCCCTGCCTCTAAATTCAGGCAACTCAATGGCAAGCCTTTTACATGAGGCCTGTAGCATTAAGCAAGTCGAGGCTCTTTCTTGTTAATAAATCTGCGGATTATCTCAAGGGATAATCCGCAGATTTGATTCAGGCATCAAGTTTTCCCAACTTCGCCAGTTCATGTAGCGCCGCTGCATCCCGCGCCGATACATCAGGATAGGCCGGATCTGATCCAACATCATGCGTGTATCGCCATGACCGTGCGCATTTTGTGCCGGTTGCCCGTTGCGATACGACCGCAACGCCTTTGACGTCATCAGCAACAAAGGCATCTGCTGGCGCTGCTCCGTCCGTGATGGTTATGGCACTGGTGATGCATATCTCGGCCATATCAAGACCCTTCACCGCTTCGAACAATTCAGAATCGTTGATGAAAACCAGCGGGGCAGCCTCAAGTGATGAACCCAACGTCTTCTTGGCGCGCTCCAACTCCAGCGCACCCGTAACTACGCGGCGAACATCGCGCACCTTGCGCCACTTTGCGGCCAGCGCTTCGTTCTTCCACTCTTTTGGCGTGTCCCTGAACTGCTCCAGATGAACAGAAACGGCATTCTTGTGCAGATCAAGCCATGCTTCCTCCGTTGTAAATGGCAGCATGGGAGCCAGCCAAGTCACGATACGGTCGAACAGATGCCTGACAACTTGCAGTGCAGCTTTCCGCTTGATGCTGGAAGGCGCATCGCAATAGAGTGCGTCTTTGCGGATATCGAAATAGAATGCTGACAATTCCACATTGAGGAAATCGAGCAATGCGCGAGTGATCCGCTTGAATTCGAAGGCATCATAGCCCGAACGCACAAGTTCATCGAGTTCCGCGAGTCGATGCAGCATTAGCTGCTCGAGTTCTGGCATATCCGCATAGGCAACTTCATCGCCTTCGTCATGAGCCAAAGTCCCTAGCATCCAACGGATCGTATTACGCAGCTTGCGGTATGAGTCGATATTTGTCTGGATGATGTTTTTACCCAGACGTTGATCTTCCCAATAATCGGTTGTCATGACCCAAAGGCGAAGGATGTCTGCCCCAGAATCCTTGATGACATCCTGCGGCGTGACAGTATTGCCGAGCGACTTCGACATCTTGCGCCCCTCTTCATCCATGGTGAAGCCATGGGTGACAAGAGTATTATATGGAGCGCGTCCGCGTGTGCCGCAGCTTTCAAGCAAAGACGAATGGAACCAGCCGCGATGTTGATCGGAACCTTCGAGGTAAACATCCGCTGGCCATTTCAGATCAGGGCGATCCTCGAGAGTGAAGACATGGGTCGAGCCTGAATCAAACCAGACGTCGAGAATATCGCGTACTTGTACCCAGGGTTCATTGGCTTTTTCGCCAAGGAACCGCTCACGGGCACCTTCGGCAAACCAGGCGTCAGCGCCTTCCTGCTCAAAGGCCTCAAGAATGCGGGCGTTGACCGCTTCATCCTTCAAGACATTGCCATCTTCGTCGGCAAAAACGCAGATTGGCACGCCCCAGGCGCGTTGGCGCGAAAGCACCCAATCGGGACGGTCCTCAATCATTGCACGCAAGCGGTTTTGCCCACCAGCAGGGACGAAACGTGTCTCGTCGATGGCGGCAAGAGAGCGCGAACGCAATGTTGTCTGATCGCCAAGATCTTTGTCCATATAGACAAACCATTGCGGCGTATTGCGGAAAATGACCGGCTTTTTCGAACGCCACGAATGCGGATAAGAATGTTTGATACGACCGCGTGCAAACAGCATGCCACGGTTGATCAGCTCTTCAATAACAGCCTTGTTGGCATCGCCCTTCTTGCCATTATCGTCGATGACGCGCGCGGCACCTCCTTCACGGTCCGGCCCAAAACCCGGTGCATCCTTGGTGTAGTAACCCGCATCATCAACGGTGAAGGGGATTGCCGAGGAAATACCGCGTGCTTCAAGATCGCTGCGCGCATCCATCCACGCATCGAAATCCTCACGACCGTGGCCGGGCGCTGTATGGACGAAGCCTGTACCTGCATCGTCGGTTACGTGATCCCCGCCAAGCATCGGCACTGCAAATTCATAACCACCGCCAAAACCTTTGAACGGGTGGGAGAGAGCGATGCCTGCAAACTCATCGGCTGTTATGGCTCTGACACGCTTGAAAGTCAGCTTGGCTTTCGTGGCCGAATCTTCCGCCAACGCATCTGCAAAAATCAACATCTCGCCCGGACGCGGGCCGAAATCATTCTCTGCCGTTTCAACCTCGTAAAGTCCGTAGGCTACGCGAGGTGAGTAGTTGACCGCCCTATTTCCAGGAATGGTCCAAGGGGTCGTCGTCCAGATGACGACATAGGCCGATGCGAGATCACCTTCGCCATTGACGATCGGAAACTTGACCCAGATCGTATCGCTTTCAACGTCGGCATATTCCACTTCGGCCTCGGCCAAAGCAGTACGCTCGACAACCGACCACATGACAGGCTTGGAACCGCGATAGAGCTGATCCGACATGGCGAACTTCAGGAGTTCCCCAGCAATGCGGCTTTCTGCATGAAATGCCATCGTTGTGTAGGGATTTTCGAAATCGCCTTCGATACCAAGCCGTTTGAACTCGGCAGATTGGACCTTGATCCAGTTGGCGGCAAATTCGCGGCATTCCTTGCGGAACTCGTTGATCGGCACCTGATCCTTGTCTTTGCCTTTGGCGCGGTACTGTTCCTCGATCTTCCATTCGATTGGCAGACCGTGGCAATCCCAACCCGGGACATAATTGGAATTGTAACCGCGCATCTGGAAGGAGCGCGTGATGACGTCCTTGAGAATTTTGTTCAGTGCATGGCCGATATGGATATTGCCATTGGCATAGGGAGGACCGTCATGCAGCACATAAAGCGGACGATCTTTGCCGTCTTCACGCAGCTTCCGATAAAGGTCCATGTCCTGCCAGCGCTGGACGAATTCCGGTTCCTTGGCTGGCAAACCAGCACGCATCGGAAAATCCGTCTGCGGCAGATATAGAGTTTTCGAATAGTCGATTGGCTTAGGCGTATCGTTCATTTTTCTTGGCTTTTCTTGGGCCCGCGCGTTATCGCTGCAAGCAAGGATTTGAAGAAATCGAAATAAGGCGCAAAGGCGCCGCCCGGACCTTCAACACCACGAAGCAAATAGCTTCAGGTTCAGGTGAAGGCCGGGCCAGTAATTCGTATCTGAATCGGTACGGACTTGGGAAAAGCCCCGCAAACGGTTTTCATGACCGCGCTTTTAGCAATCACGCTCGCGAGAATAAAGGGGCAGATGCAATAAACTTCGTATGTATCTGCCACATCCGCTACAGCGAGAAGTCAAATCGGTAGGTTGCCTGCAAACCAAAAGTTGCCTGATTGGCTGACCCACGCTCTTTGACCAGACTTGAATCGGCCGCGGGTCCCATCAAACGGTTATACTCCGCATAGGCGCTTGTCGTGATCTTGTCTGTGGTCTTCCAGGTAATTTGTCCGCCGATTCCGAGCGACTTCAGCCCCCCTCCTGGCCGGTATTCCTTAAGGCCAGACGCAGCAGACTCTGCTGGATTAACACCGTAATATTCACGGAAATAATCTTTCGTCGCGACAGTAGCGCGTGGACCGGCGGACACACGCACCGTTGGAGTAATATCCGTAAAGGCATCAACAGCGAAATCTGCAACCACGCCATCATGCGCGCCAATGCCACGGCGAACTTCAACGCGGCCGCGGACATTATCTGTCGGATAGAATTCGGCAAACCCGCCAACTTCTACGCCCCAATCGGTATCATGCAGTCCCTTCAAATCGCGTGAGTCATCGTCGTCGCGCCCGGAAACCAGCTTGCCCGTCAGACCGGCGCGAAACACGCCGGTATCGATAAAGCCGATGGAAGCATTGTCATTCAGAGACGAGAATTTTTCAGACTTGCCAGCGCGTCCAAGTGAAATAACCGGAGCGGCCAGCAGGCGATAATCGCTTGCGCCATCATAGCGCGGCGCAACAAATCCCTTTGCTCCCAATGTCAGATACCAGTCGCCCGACCACCAATGATCGCCTCTTGAGCTGCTGGCCGGTGTTTCCGCGTCACTATAATATTCATCCGCAAGCACTATGGCGGGGAACGCGAAAAATACTGCGCCAGCAAGGGCGCCAATCAAACGAACAGACATATCTTGACTCCGAAATTTGCCTTGGGAGACGGCAATTCCGGGCCAAGCTACGAAAGGATAGATAAAATTGGATTTATTCTTATGGTAAACGATTTGCCATTTCAGACAAAATTAATCGTGTTATCCAGCGGCGAGAGCGGCTTCACACCCTGTAAAAGTCCCCGTGCCTCTTCTTCATCCCTTCTGATCTGAAGCATCATAGGCTCCAGCCCATCGAATTTTTCTTCGCCACGAAGGTATGCAAAGAAGGAAACAGCGCAAATCTCACCGTATAGATCGCCGGAAAAATCGAAAACGTACGTTTCCAAAAGTGGCTCGCCATCCGTGTCAACTGTGGGCCTGCGTCCGAAGCTGGCCACGCCATCGTAAAGGGTGCCATCAGCCCGGCGAAAGCGAACCGCATAGATGCCATGCTTCAAATGAGTTTCCGGGGGCAGAACCATATTGGCAGTAGGATAACCGATGGTCCGACCAAGCTGCTTGCCGTGAACCACTTTTGCCCGAATGCGATGGCGATATCCCAACAGGCCGGCCGCCTCTACAACGTCGCCCTCCCCGAACAGCGAGCGAATGCGGCTGGATGATACGGCCTGTCCGCCTTCATCGCGAAACGCATCAACCAGCGTGACATGGAAACCGCGCTTGTCACCGGCCTCCATGAGAAAAGCGGGGCCGCCTTGGCGATTTTTGCCAAAATGAAAATCAAAGCCGGTGACGATGCGGCTTGCATGCAGGGCACCGACCAGAATCTGGTCAACGAAGTCATCGGCAGTCAATTGCGAGAATTCGCGCGTGAACGGGCATTCCACCACGGCGTCGAAGCCCAAAGCCTCCAGAATAGTAGCTTTTTCAGCTGCCGGTGTCAGCCGGTCCACCGGTTGGTCCGGCACAAAGACGCTGCGTGGATGCGGCTCGAACGTTAAAACCAGCGAGGGCCTGCCCGCAGCCTGAGCGGCTTCCAAAGCGCGTTCGAGAACTGCTTGATGCCCACGATGCACCCCGTCAAAGTTACCAATCGCGACAACAGCGTCTCTTAAATCAGCTGGCAGCTGCGTGGGGTCCGTCAAGCGCAAAATTGGCATAGCTGCTTGTCCTCAAGCCAGAGCAGGCATCGTAGCAACAGGATTGCTTCCGTGTTTCTTCAGGAATTCCAGCAGCTTTTCGACATCGTGAACGCCACCATGGACATAATCACCCGCGTGAATGCCACCGGATATATATAGGACATCTATGCCAAAGAGATCAGCACCTTTGACATCCGTCAGCATACCATCGCCTATCGCAATGACACGGTTAAGGTCCACAGGTTTGCCACGCACCTCTTCAGCTGCGGCAATGGAAGCCTCATAAATCGGTCGATGCGGCTTGCCGGCGATCAAGGTCCGGCCACCAAGCTGGCCATAATCGCGGGCCAAAGCACCGGCACACCAGATCAGACGATCTCCGCGCTCAACGACAATATCAGGATTGGCACAGATAAATGGCAGATCGCGCGAACGGAAACGCGTCAGCATTTCGGTATAATCAGCCGGTGTCTCCGTTTCGTCATCAAAATAACCAGTACAGACGACGACATCAGCCTCCCGCTCTTCCACAAGCTCAACGTCCAGTCCTTCGTAAAGCGTTTCATCACGCTCCGGTCCAAGATGGAAGACCTTACGCGGCGAATTGCGGATCAATTCACGCGTAACATCGCCTGATGTAACGATCCGGTCATAGGCATCTTCGGGCACACCCAAGCCATGGATTTGCGCTGCCACGCTATCGAAGCGTCGCGGGGCGTTGGTTATCAGGACCACGGTCAAACCAGCGGCTCTGGCGCGAGCCAATGCTTTTGAAGCAGAGGCAAACGAATCGACACCATTGTGCAAAACACCCCAGACATCGCAAAGAAGCACGTCATAACGATCCATCAAGTCGTCCAGACTTGCCAAATGTACCATGTCGGTCATGCCGCTCTTCTCCATGCCAGTAATCGAGTTGCACCTCGCTTACCTGATTGCAGGAAAACTGTCACTCGGGATCATCATCAAAAGCTGCATCGACCGGTTGACAGTAAACACATGAACAAATATTGATATGTTTGTTATCAAACGAGGTTCAAATGGCGCATTCCCACGGCACGCACGGGCACGATCACGCACATGATCATGCTCCCAAAATAACGGCTGACAATGAGCGCAAGGTCCTGATCGCCTTCCTGATCACATTCACGTTTATGATTGTGGAAGTCATTGGGGGCCTTTTATCGGGTTCCTTGGCATTGATTGCCGACGCCGGACATATGTTAACGGATGCGGGGGCTCTCGCACTGGCCTATGCAGCATTTCGTTTTGGCAAACGCGCGGCTGATGAACGCCGCACATTTGGATATCTGCGCTTTGAGGTCATTGCCGGCCTTATTAATGCGCTCGCACTTTTCGCCATTCTTGTCTGGATCGCCATCGAAGCCTTTGAGCGGTTTCGTAATCCCGGCGAGGTCCTCGCGGGTCCAATGTTTATCGTCGCAACGATAGGACTGCTCGTAAATATCGGCGTCTTCTGGATTTTGACCCGCGGCGACAAGGATCACGTCAACATCAAAGGTGCGATCTTGCACGTTCTTGGCGACCTGCTTGGTTCCGTAGCTGCCATTACGGCATCGGTCATTATCTATTATACTGGTTGGACACCAATCGACCCGATCCTTTCGGTCTTCGTGTGCTTGTTGATCCTGCGCAGCGCTTGGGCACTTCTGCGCAATTCCCTGCATATTCTGCTTGAAGGCGCCCCGGAAAATGCCAAGCCGGAAGAAATCGAACAGCACTTGATGAAAACGGTCCCCGACCTGGCTGGCGTACGCCATGTCCACGTCTGGATGATCACATCCGGCAAGGCGCTGGCAACCTTGCATGTGAAGCCAAAAGAGGGCAGCGATCCGCGCCTGCTGGTGAAAGCCGTCGAGGCGGAGCTGATCAAAAAATTCGAGATCGAGCATTCGACCATTGCCATCGATTTTGCCGATGCTACCGGCGACTGCTGTCTTGGCATCGACACCTCCGGCGAACATGACCACGATCACGGGGAGGATGACCATAGCGGCCACGGTGATCATGATCATGCAGCGCATGACCATAGCCATGAAAGTCACAAACATTGAGCAAAATAACGATACCATCCCAGCTTGATACGACCATCCTCGCCGAGACATTCAAACTGCTTGGCGACCCGACGCGACTACGAATCCTGTTCTTTTGTCTCGAAAACCCACGCTCCGTCGGCGATATTGCGGCAAGCCTGGATTTGTCGCAATCATTGGTCAGTCACCACTTGCGATTATTGCGTGGGGCGCGTCTGGTGCGCGGCAACCGACAGGCAAAGCAGATTTTTTATGAACTTGCTGATAAACATGTCAGCGACATGCTTGTCGATATGGCGCATCACGTATGCGAGGATAGTGACGACTAAAACTGCTTCATCGGATCGTTTTATACTTTAGGTAAGGCGCTCACCAAAGTTCTGGGCTCTTTTTCAAAGGACAAGTTGCCGCAATGGCGCGCAATCAAAGACAGCACATGCACATTGCTCGAGCGCTGGATGGTGAAATAGCGATGGAGCCTACCGGTGCCCTGCTATCTGAGTATGACGGCGTCCAACCGTGAACTTCGAATCCACCAATGTCATGAAAATTTCATCGCCTTTCCCTTGACTCTTTCGACCCCTCCCACTATCTCCGGCTCCAGTTAGCACTCACTATCAACGAGTGCTAATAACGCGAATGGCACAACTGTTTGCGAAACCGTTTTGACACCAACATCAAGGGTTCTAACCATGGCCAAGACCAAGTTCCGCCCGCTTCACGACCGCGTCGTAGTACGCCGCGTTGAATCGGAAGCAAAGACTGCAGGCGGCATCATCATTCCGGATACTGCCAAGGAAAAGCCACAGGAAGGCGAAATCGTCTCCGTAGGCACAGGCGCTCGTGACGAAGCTGGCAAGCTCATACCGCTCGATGTCAAGGCAGGCGATCACATCCTGTTCGGCAAGTGGTCCGGCACGGAAGTCAAGATCGGCGGCGAAGATCTGCTGATCATGAAGGAATCCGACATTCTCGGCATCCTCGGCTAATCACCGTCACCCAATAATATTTCGATCAAACCGGGTTAAATCCCAGGAGAGATAAAATGGCTTCTAAAGAAGTAAAATTCGGCCGCGACGCGCGTGAGCGCATGCTGCGCGGCGTTAATATCCTTGCAGATGCAGTCAAGGTAACGCTCGGCCCGAAAGGCCGTAACGTTGTCATCGACAAGTCCTTCGGCGCTCCACGCATCACCAAGGACGGCGTGACTGTTGCCAAGGAAATCGAACTTGAAGACAAGTTCGAAAACATGGGCGCACAGATGGTCCGTGAAGTCGCTTCGAAGACGAACGACATCGCTGGCGACGGCACCACGACTGCTACTGTTCTTGCTCAGGCAATCGTTCAGGAAGGCGGCAAGGCTGTTGCTGCTGGCATGAACCCGATGGATCTGAAGCGCGGCATCGATCTTGCTGTTGCAGAAGTCGTCAAGCAGCTCGGCAAGAGCGCCAAGAAGATCAAGACTTCGGAAGAAGTTGCGCAGGTTGGCACGATCTCTGCCAATGGCGAGACCGAAATCGGCGAAATGATTGCCAAGGCAATGCAGAAGGTCGGCAACGAGGGTGTCATCACCGTTGAAGAAGCCAAGACCGCTGAAACCGAACTCGAAGTCGTTGAAGGCATGCAGTTCGATCGCGGCTACCTGTCGCCATACTTCGTCACCAACCCTGAAAAGATGGTTGCTGATCTTGAAGATGCTTACATCCTTCTTCATGAAAAGAAGCTCTCGAACCTTCAGGCTCTTTTGCCAGTTCTCGAAGCTGTTGTTCAGACTTCCAAGCCACTCGTCATCATTTCTGAAGACGTAGAAGGCGAAGCTCTTGCTACGCTCGTTGTCAACAAGCTGCGCGGCGGTTTGAAGATTGCTGCTGTAAAGGCTCCTGGCTTCGGCGATCGCCGCAAGGCAATGCTTGAAGACATCGCTATCCTTACTGGCGGTCAGGTTATTTCCGAAGACCTCGGCATCAAGCTCGAAAGCGTTACGCTCGACATGCTCGGCCGCGCCAAGAAGGTGTCGATCACCAAGGAAAACACCACGATCGTTGACGGTCATGGCAAGAAGGGTGAAATCAACGCCCGCGTCGGCCAGATCAAGCAGCAGATCGATGAAACAACTTCCGACTACGACCGTGAGAAGCTGCAGGAACGTCTTGCCAAGCTCGCTGGCGGTGTTGCAGTTATCCGCGTTGGTGGTGCAACGGAAGTTGAAGTGAAGGAAAAGAAGGACCGCGTTGACGACGCTCTCAACGCGACGCGCGCTGCTGTTGAAGAAGGCATTGTTCCTGGCGGTGGTGTTGCTCTTCTACGTGCCTCTGCGAACCTTACTCTTAAGGGCGCAAATTCCGATCAGGATGCAGGCATCAACATCGTTCGTCGTGCTCTGCAGGCTCCGGCTCGTCAGATCGCAACAAATGCTGGCGATGAAGCTTCCATCGTTGTTGGCAAGATTCTTGAAAGCAAGAAAGAAACCTACGGCTACAATGCGGCCAATGGTGAATATGGCGATCTGATCGTCATGGGCATTGTTGATCCAGTCAAGGTTGTTCGTACTGCTCTGCAGGACGCAGCATCGGTTGCAGGTCTTCTAGTCACCACCGAAGCCATGATTGCCGAAGCTCCTAAGAAGGACAATGGCGGTGCTCCCCAGATGCCAGGCGGCGGAATGGGCGGCATGGGCGGCATGGACTTCTAAGAAGTCCTCTCCCTATAGAATACGGAAAAGGCGGGTTTCGACCCGCCTTTTTTGTTGTACGAGTAAGCGTTTTATTCGGCCGCTTGAGCGAAAGGCGGAGTGATTTCCGTAGCCTTGTTCGCGGAATCGAAGCTGGCCCGCGCATTGGCGATACGCGTTTCATTTTGGATGGCGAAGTCAGCAAGGTTGCGCACCGGCACAAGCAGATCGCGTCCAAGATCGGTAAGCTCATAATCCACACGCGGCGGGATTGTCGGAAACACCGTTCTCGTTACAAAACCGTCGCGCTCCAAGCCACGCAAAGTGCTGGTAAGCATCTTTTGAGAAATGCCATCAATCGAGCGTTTCAACTCGTTGAACCGCATTGAACCAGCGCCCAAATAATTAACGACCAGCACGGTCCACTTATCTCCGACACGGGAAAGAATCTGGTGGACCGCACCACAGGCAGGAGTTACCTCAAAGTGCTTCGGTTTCAAAAAAGTGCCTCCTTGCTAGAACTTTTAACAGTCACCTATATAGCTCCGGTCACAAATAGTTACCATCCCAAGATAAGGATTTCTGAAAATGGCAAAACTAAAAATCGGCGTCATCGTCGGCAGCACGCGCATTGGCCGGTTCGCCGAGTTTCCTGCCAAATGGATCGCTGACGTTGCAAGCCAACGCGATGATTTAGAGGTCGAGATTGTCGACCTGCTGGACTATCCTATGCATTTCTTTGGTGAAGAACGCAGCACGACGGCGGAAAGCGAAACCGCCGAGCGCTGGAAGAAGAAGATGCGCTCTTTCGACGGATTTATTTTCACCGTCGCAGAGTACAACCACGCGCCAACTGCCGTGCTGAAGAATGCGATAGATCTTGGTGAGTTCATTCAAAAGCCAGTCGCTTTTGTGGGATATGGTGGTGTCGGCGGTGCACGCGCCGTTGAACATCTGCGTCTTATATTCGTTGAAATGGGTGCGGCATCTGTCAAGACCGGCGTCCATATTTCCTTCCCCGAATATTTGACTGTCGTTAAAGGGGAAAAGAAGCTTAGCGATTATCCGCACCTCAATGAGGCGGCAGGCGCCCAGCTTGATCAGCTTGTCTGGTGGGGCAACGCCTTGAAAGCTGCACGCGACGCCTAATGCTATTCGGCGGCTGCTTGTGCAGCCGCCTCCTTACTTGTCCGACCAGACCGCCAATTCGTAGCCTTCCGGATCAACAAAATGGAAGCGCTTCCCTCCGGGAAATTCAAATATCTCTTTTGAAATTTTTCCGCCCGCTTTTTTGACACGTTCCAGCGTATCCGCAAGATCATCGGCGAAAAGAATAACCAATGGGCCGCTAGATCTCACCCCCTCAGAATGAGCAAAACCGCCCTTGAGATTGCCGTCCGAAAACTCGCAATAGGCCGGGCCATAATCGGTGAAGGTCCAGCCGAATGCGGTGCCGTAGAAATCCTTCGCGCGCGAAATATCCTGGACGTTGAACTCGATATAGTTGATCTGTTTGTCTTGACCTGAACTATTGCTCATCCCTTACTCCAGCAATTGCGCTTCCAGCAAATCTCTCAGTTTCTGTAAGTCGCGCATAACCCATGCTGCGTCCGCAGTAAACTTTTCATCGTCAATGCCGGGCAATCGAAACAAGGTGAATATCACTTCGGAAGCATTGCCATTGGCAACGACGCGCAGGGGAATATAAACATTCTCTCCGGTTTCCGTTATTACCCAATGGTCTAACACGCCAAACTCATTATCGGGCGCAAACCGAAGACGCAGCTTTCCGGCGGGACCGTCAGCCACCCATTCATTTCCGGACTTCTGCAGGCCCGAAGTCAATCCCGATGCCCACTCCGGCAAATGCTCAGGTAAGCTTGCATAGCGGTAAACATCCTTCCAATCGCGTTGAATGGCGATCTGAAGAGTTCGTGCTTCCAGTGCTGTCATAGCTTGACCTCCCACCAGTGCTATAATCGATTTTATCTTAGCACCTTACGAAATCCAGACCAACATTCCGTGCTGGAACCTTGCCTCCCGGACCGCTTCGCAGTAGTCATTGCGCCAACTGTCACAGGAAAAATAGACGATGACTTCTACACGCACCGAAACAGACACGTTTGGTCCAATCGAAGTAGCTGCCGACAAATATTGGGGCGCACAGACCGAGCGCTCTTTGCATAATTTCAAGATTGGCGTCGAACGTATGCCCATCCCATTGGTTCGGGCACTTGGTATCGTAAAACGCGCTGCGGCAGAAACCAATATGGCTCTGGGCAAACTGGATGAAGTCACCGGCCGCGCAATTACAGTTGCCGCCGAAGAGGTTATCGAAGGCAACCTCGATGATCATTTCCCGCTCGTCGTATGGCAGACTGGTTCCGGAACACAGTCCAATATGAATGCCAACGAGGTTATCTCTAACCGTGCTATTGAAATGCTCGGCGGAATGAAAGGCTCGAAGAAACCGGTCCATCCGAACGATCACGTCAATATGAGCCAGTCGTCAAATGACACGTTCCCGACGGCCATTCACATTGCGACGGCGGTCGAAGCGACCGAGCGTCTCTATCCTGCCCTGGCCCATCTGACAGCAGCGCTTGCCAAAAAGGAAAAGGCCTTCGCCGACATTATCAAGATTGGCCGTACGCACACTCAGGATGCGACACCTGTAACACTTGGACAGGAGTTTTCGGGGTACCGCGCCGCGCTTGAATACGCCCGCAAACGCATCGAACAGAGCTTGGCGGACGTTTTCTTGCTGGCGCAGGGCGGTACTGCCGTCGGCACAGGATTGAATGCACCCGTGGGCTTTGATTCGGGCTTTGCTGAAGCTGTGTCAGACATAACGGGATTGCCGTTCAAGACGGCTCCAAACAAATTTGAGGCTCTGACGAGCCATGGCGCGTTGGCGAATTTCCATGGCAGCCTGAATGCGCTTGCTACTGATCTTTTCAAGATTGCCAATGATATTCGCTTTCTGGGATCAGGGCCCCGTTCGGGTCTCGGTGAGTTGAAATTGCCAGAAAACGAACCTGGTTCCTCGATTATGCCAGGCAAGGTCAACCCAACCCAGGCGGAAGCACTGACGATGGTTGCAGCACAGGTTTTCGGTAATCAAACTACCGTTACAGTGGCAGCGAGCCAAGGCCACTTTGAACTGAATGTGTTCAAGCCGGTTATCGCGCTCAATGTACTCCAGTCCATTCGCCTGCTTGCCGATTCGATGGTGTCATTTGCCGATAATTGTGTTGAGGGCATCGAAGCCGACGAAGTTCGCATCAAGGATCTGCTCGAACGTTCGCTCATGCTCGTCACTGCGTTGGCTCCGGCCATCGGATACGACAATGCGGCCAAGATCGCCAAGACAGCGCATAAGAACGGGACGACTTTGCGTGAGGAAGCGCTTGCCAGCGGACATGTGTCAGCCGAGGACTATGATCGTCTTGTGCGGCCGGAACGGATGATCGCTCCGGAATAAGCAGTGGATTTGATGAACAATCTGTTGTCGAAAAAGTGACTTTAGTAAACAGTATGCATCGCGTACTGACCGCGCAGTCACTTTTTTGGAGAAAAAATCTATGTCTAACAATGGCATTCTGGTTCTGATCGGTCGCATTCTGCTTTCGGTCATGTTTATCATGGCTGGCTGGGGTAAGCTAACAGCTATCGGCGGTACTGCTGCCTATTTTGGCGGCATGGGTTTGCCAGCGCCAACAATTGTTGCGGTTCTTGTCGGTCTGCTTGAATTCTTCGGGGGCATTGCAGTTCTCGTTGGCTTCCAGACCCGTATTGCAGCTCTCTTGCTTGGCCTCTTCACTTTGGCCGCCACGGCGACTGCTCACCTGAACTGGGCTGGCGATGCCGGCATGACCCAATTCATGTTCTTTCAGAAAAACCTGGGCGTAGCTGGTGGTTTCTTTGTCCTGGCTGCTTATGGAGCTGGTGCACTTTCAATCGACGCAAAGCGCGGTTAAACGAAAATATCATTCGCTTATAAAGGCCGCTTCACGCGGCCTTTATTTTTATTGTTGCGTCAATTGGTAGGCTGGACTTCACTCACAAGCACCGGCTTTTCCCGATATTCCTGCGGAAAGAGCTTGCTCAAGTTTTTGATCTTGGGCAGATCATTGTAAACGATATAGGGCTGCGTCGGATTAATGGTCGCATAATCCTGATGATAGGCTTCTGCCGTGTAAAAAGCCTTGAGAGGCTCGACCTTGGTCACTATCGGATCTGAATAGACCTTGGCTTTGTCGAGCTGGTCTATATAGGCCTTCACCACTTTTTCTTGATCTACACTGGTCGTGAACACTGCAGAGCGATATTGCGTGCCCGTATCTGGTCCTTGCCGGTTCAGTTCGGTTGGGTTGTGAGCGACAGAAAAATAGACCTGTAAAATCTTGCCCAGGCTGACGGTCTTTGGATCAAACGTGACCTCAACCGCTTCCGCATGGCCGGTATCGCCGCCGCTCACAAGATCATAATTCGCAGTGCCCTTTTCTCCACCCGAATAACCTGACACAGCGTTTGTGACGCCCTTCATGTGCTGGTAAACACCCTGAACGCCCCAAAAACATCCGCCGGCAAGCACAATTTTTTCAGTTCCGGCCGCTATTGACTGATCCATCGCTGGCGGAGGCACCATCGTGACGCTTTCCGCGAATGCCATAGCTGGGGCAAATAGCAAGGTGGTTGCAAGTAACAAGTAACGAAGTTTCATTTGTTTTTCCTTCGAAATAGCTTAGGCAGCAGCGGGCATGAATTTCATGGCAACACCGTTCATGCAGTAGCGAAGACCGGTGGGTTGCGGGCCATCGTCGAAGACATGCCCTAGATGGCCACCGCAGCGATGACACTCCACCGCCGTACGCACCATGCCGAACGAGTTGTCGGATTTCTCGATCACCGCACCTTTTATCGGCTGCCAGAAGCTGGGCCAGCCAGTACCACTGTCAAACTTCTTTTCGGATTCAAAAAGCTGCTGATCACAGCCAGCGCAGGCAAATATGCCTTTACGTTTTTCATGATTTAACGGGCTGGTGAAGGGCGCTTCCGTGCCTTCCTGACGCAGCACATCATACTGCTCCGGCGTCAGAAGTTTCTTCCATTCAGCATCCGTGTGTTCAATTTCGAATGTACCCGTAGCGTGAGCCTTGGGCATGGTCGCAAAGCGCGCGGCAACAACTGCACCAAATGTGGCCACAGCGCCTCCGAACAGGGTTCGACGTGTCATCATGGATAAGCTCCCTGCATGATGATACCGAATTATTTCGGCTTCATGCAGGAAATACGAAGGAAGAACCCAAAAGGTTACGTTCAACCGGACGGATCACAGAGAGTTGATGGATCTACAGCTAACCGAGCGCTGCCGTTATGCGCTGCGATAGTTCTGATACAGCCTTGGCGTCTGCTGCCGCACGCGAAGAAATCAAACATGCCTGCGACTTCAGGATGACGCCATCTTCCAGAATTTTGAGCTGATTGGCACGCAGCGTAGACCCTGTCGATGTAATATCGACGATGATATCTGCCGACCCGGAGGCAGGAGCACCTTCGGTTGCGCCAAGGCTCTCAACGATGCGATAAACCTGGATACCGTGCATCTGTGAGAAAAATTGCTGGGTTAACCGCCAATATTTTGTTGCAATACGCAAACGACGACCGTGGCGCTGACGGAAATCGGCAGCAACGTCATCAAGGTCCGCCATGGTAGATACGTCGTACCAAACCTCTGGCACAGCGACGATCACATCCGCATGGCCAAAGCCAAGCCGTGCCTCGATTTGCACCCGATCATCGGCGGAAGACAGGGTTTCACGAATGAGGTCTTCGCCGGTTACACCAAGATCGACGCTGCCATATCCCAGTTCACGGGCAATCTCGGAAGCAGAAAGGAAAAGAATGTCAATTTGGCCCTCGCCCGCTACCTGCGCCCTGTAGTTACGCTGATCACTCGGAAGGAGGACTTCCAAACCGGCTTTCCTGAGTACTTCAAGAGCCTGCTCCTTAAGCCGCCCCTTTGATGGAAGTGCTAATGTGATGGTCATTTTGCATCTCCAGCTATCTGCTCGAGACGGTCAAGCCAGATGGAAAAGCCCACACCCGGGATCGAACCGACAGCACCAAGCATCGTCAGCAGCCGATCATAACGGCCGCCGCCAACGATAGCACCAAGTTCGACATTGCTCACTGCACGGGTTTCGTAGACCAGACCCGTATAATAATCGAGCGGACGCCCAAACGAAGCGTCGTAGATGATGGTTTCATCTCCGATACCCGCTTCCACGATCGATACAGAACGCGCCTCGAATTGTTCCAAAGCTGGACCCAAATCGAATTCATTTGCCCGCGCATATCGCAACAGATGCCCCGCTGCTGATTGCAAAGGAATGCGGATCGCCAGAAAGTCCTGAAGTGCCGAAATCGCCTTGGGCTGCAGGCGCACGGAAGCAAGGGCCACTTTATCGATGAGACGGCGAGCAATTTCAACAGGTGTACGACCGGCTCCTGGAGACAGGCCAGCCGACTCCATATCCTTTTCCAATTCGGCGGCGAGCGCGGCCTCGTCACCTTTGGCAACCAGCGCTGCAAGATGGACGGGCAGATCGCCATTTTGTCTGTCGGATGACAAATCCTTCAACAAGCCCTTGAGCTGATCAGGATTGCCGAAAGCCCGGACAAGCTTTTTTTGCCAGCCGCGTGGCAGGCCGAGAGCTGCCAGAACCGCTTCAAAGATCGCTTGGTCTCCAAGCAAGGTTTCCAGCTGGGCATCGGGGGCAACGAGCCTTATGGAAGCCAGAGCGTCCGCTAGAGAGCGTGCATCGGCTCGGGCGCGATTGGCATCGCCCAAATCTTCAATACCCGCTTGGAAGAACTCATTGCCACCATCGCGCCGCTGGCGGAATACCTCGCCTAGATAAGCATACCGTTTTGGCGTCGCAGCATTGAGTTCGATATGATTGCGACAGACCGGGATTGTAAATTCAGGGCGCAGACACAGGCTTTGGCCTGTTTCATTCTCCGTGAGGAAAATCCTTCGGCGCAAATCTTCACCAGCCATATCCAGAAACTGGTCCGCAGGCTGGATGACAGGAATATCGACAAGTTCCGCTTCCCTGCTCGCGATCAACGCGGCAAGTCTATCGCTAAATAAAGGAGCACGGGAAGCAACCATTCGAGCTTACGAGGCCTTTGCTGCGTTGACGCGATCTTGGGCCTGCGCATCGAGAATCTTACGCACCTCCGCGATAATATCGCCTTCCTTTGCCGTGATCTGTGCAGGGCGGCTTTCCCGCCAGGTAATATTATCTTCGATTTCGGCCGATAAACGTGCACCTTCGATCAAATCCTTGATCTGCACCTCGCCAAGATCACGTTCCTGCGAACCCTGAATGATGACGCAGGGAGCGCCGCGACGGTCCGCATATTTCATCTGCGGCTTCATGCCTGAGCCACCAAGATACATTTCGGCACGGATCCCGGCCTGCCGCAGATCGGATACCATTTTCTGGTAGCGGCCAAGGCTTTCCGTATCGCGGTCCATGACCATTACGACAACGGGTCCGATATTGTCGGACATATCGAGCTTTCCGAGATTTTTGAGCGCGGTCATCAGGCGGGAAACACCGATAGAAATACCTGTTGCCGGCACGGGTTCAGAGCGAAAACGCGAAACAAGTCCATCATAGCGTCCGCCGCCTCCCACCGAGCCGAAACGGACAATCTGGCCATCTTCGTTTGGAATTTCAGCAAGAAGCTCCGCTTCGAAAACGGGGCCGGTATAATATTCAAGACCCCGCACGACGGATGGATCAATCTTGACGCGGCCATCATAACCAGCGGCAGAACAAAGCGCTTCTATTGTACCCAGTTCAGCGACGCCCTCTGCGCCTTTATCATTGCCGGTGACAACTTTTTCCAGATTGGCAATAGTAGCACTGCCCGTCGCAGCGCCTGCCGCAGTGAAATCAAGAACCTGCTTGATAGCGGCCTCATCCAGGTTTGCACCTTTGGTGAAATCGCCGCTTTCGTCTTTGCGGCCTTTTCCGAGTAACTCACGAACGCCCTCGACACCGAACTTATCAAGCTTGTCGATGGCGCGCAGCACAGTCAGGCGTCTGCCGGCATTCTCATCGCCGCCGAGCCCAATCGCCTCAAGCACTCCATCAAGAACCTTGCGATTATTGACGCGGATTACGTAGTCGCCGCGCTGAATGCCGAGCGCCTCCATGACGTCAGCCATCATCATGCACATCTCGGCATCGGCCGAGACATTGGGCGCACCCACCGTATCCGCATCGAACTGCATGAACTGACGGAAGCGGCCGGGGCCTGGCTTTTCGTTGCGGAATACCCATCCAGCCCGGTAGCTGCGATATGGCTTCGGGATGCTTTCGTAATTTTCGGCGACATAGCGCGCCAACGGCGCGGTCAAGTCATAGCGCAGCGAAAGCCATTGCTCATCATCGTCCTGAAACGAGAACACGCCTTCATTCGGGCGATCCTGATCAGGAAGGAATTTTCCAAGCGCATCGGTATATTCAATCAATGGCGTTTCAACTGGCTCAAAACCATAAAGCTCGTAGACTTTGCGGATTTCCGCCATCATTTTTTCGGCGGCGCGCAAATCATCCGGTGTCCGGTCCACGAAACCGCGCGGCAGCCGCGCTTTTACCCTGTCTGCCTTGGTTGCCATGATGATGATCCGATATCCTGAGATGAAGCTGATTGCCGAAGCGGGTTTGCTCTAGCTTATCAGGCTCCCAAGGGCAAGGATTGAACGTTATTTGGGCCTTTTGAAACTTGCACGGATGGTTTCAATTTTCTGACGACATTTGCAGCCCTCGATATGATCATTCACGAGACCCATCGCCTGCATATGCGCATACATTGTTGTTGGCCCCACGAAACTCCAGCCGCGCTTCTTCAAGTCCTTGGAAAGACGCGTTGACGTCGGTGATGTGGGATTGGCAACGAGGGTTGCATAATCGACAATCTTGGGGCGCTCGTCTGCGGGCGGCTCAAACGACCAGAAATAGGCGGCAAGCGAGCCGGTTTCTTTAACCAGTTCGATAGCGCGATTGGCATTGTTGATAGCAGAATTTATCTTGCCGCGATGGCGGATAATGCCAGCATTACCAAGCAGCCGTTCGACATCCTTATCGGTATACCGGGCGATCTTGTGATAGTCGAAACCATCAAAAGCTTCGCGAAAATTCGCGCGCTTGCGCAGAATTGTCAGCCATGAAAGCCCGGATTGAAAACCTTCGAGACATATTTTTTCAAACAGTCGCTTGTCGTCCGATACCGGCCTGCCCCATTCATTGTCGTGGTAGCGAATATATTCAGGCAAAGCACCAGGCCAGAAACAGCGCGTAGCGCCGTCATCACCTTTTATCAGGCCGGTCTTCACGGGAACATCTTCAGTCATAACCAGTCCTCTTTACTTTTTACCGGCGATTAACCCAGCTTGCAACACGCTTCGGTAACCATACCAAATGGTTTCCGCCCAAAATTGCGCTTTATCGATTCTCGTTCACTTTTTTCTACACTGCCACTGGCAAACTCAATCCGAAACCTGACAAAACCTGTCAGCAGAGTTATATTACGAGACTGAGTTCCATGAAGTCTGCGAGCCTGCTTTTGCTATCCTGCATTGGCCTTACCATCGCCTCCGGCGCATTTGCCAGCGAACGTTATGCTACTCGCCCACCTGTGGTCATGAGTCCTGACTTATCGGCTCCATGGGTTATGCAACTACGCCAGCGGCCTGTCGGCACACCGGTTAATCCGCGCGGATATGTTGTCTTTGACGAGCAGCCCAGCCCACGTGCCAAGCAACGCGAACGCCGAGCAGCGCGTAAAAACCTTAGCTCCAATCCTGCTGTGCGCGAAGTTTCGTTTCAGCGCCCCACCGCTCCATCAACTGACGCTAAACCAAAAAAACGGGAAATGGACGCGAAGTTCCTGCCGCAGAGCGTAGCTTATGATGGTCCTGAGCAACCCGGAACAATTGTCATCGATACGGCGCAACGTTTTCTCTACCTGGTCGAAGCCGGTGGAACGGCGCAGCGATATGGCGTCGGCGTTGGCAAAGAAGGCTTTGGCTGGTCCGGTACGAACACGATAAGTCGCAAAGCAGAATGGCCGTCTTGGTACCCGCCAGCCGAGATGATCAAACGTGAGAAACGCAAGGGCCGTATTCTACCTGCGCATATGGAGGGTGGCGTTGAAAATCCTCTTGGCGCCCGAGCGCTTTATCTAGGATCCACGCTTTACCGTATTCACGGGACAAATGCGCCATGGACGATCGGTCAGTCCGTGTCGAGCGGCTGTATTCGCATGCGCAACGAAGACGTCACCGATCTTTATGAGCGGGTGAATGTAGGTACAAAAGTTATCGTCAGATAAGGTTACGGGGGCCGGCATCAGGGGTGGTGCCGGAAAAGGCAGCGGCGCATTTTTAAATGCGTCGCTGCCCTTTATTCAGCAATGTTAAGCACAGGCTTGGCTTGCGGGACGCATGAAGGTTGCGGACCGCCATAAGCCCAATCCAGCAACTCTACCGTATGGACAATCGGCAATCTGGTTCCACTCGCAATCTGGGTAATGCAACCTATATTGCCCGTTGCAATCAAGCTGGCTCCGGTGGCCTCTATATTCTTGACCTTGCGGTTCCGAAGCGTGTGGGCGATTTCGGGCTGCATGATGTTATAGGTGCCAGCCGAACCGCAACAGAGATGACCTTCAGCGGGTTCCTTGACAATAAAACCGGCGGCCTTCAGCAAATCCTTTGGCTGACGGGTAATTTTTTGGCCATGCTGCATGGAACAGGCGGAGTGATAGGCGACTGTGACCCCCGTTTGATACGCAGCCTCTGGTAAATCCAGCATTGTCAGATACTCGGTAACATCTTTTGCCATGGCAGAGATGCGTGCGGCTTTCTCTTTATAGGCAGCGTCAAGTCGCAGCATATAACCATAATCCTTGATCGTCGTCCCGCAGCCTGAAGCCGTGATGACGATCGCATCAAGGCCACCATTCTCAAGCTCGCGCGTCCATATATCGACATTCCGGCGGGCATTTTCCAAGGCAGCTTCCTCGCGTCCCATATGGTGCACGAGCGCGCCACAACAGCCCTCGCCTTTTGGTACAGTTACCTCAATGCCAAGCCGGGTGAGCAGCCGGATCGTTGCCTCGTTAATTTCGGGGGCAAGGACTGGCTGCGCGCAGCCGGTTAAAATGGCGACTCGTCCCCTTTTTGCTGTTTTCGCCTTGTGCGTACCCGCTTCTGCATAGGACGATTTTGCAGCAAGCGATTTGGGTGCAAGTTCCAGCATTGCAGCCATGGGCTTCAAAGCCGCAACAGATTTGAACAGAGGGATCAACGGCCTGCCAAATCTGGCTGCCGTCACTGCAAGGCGGAAACGCGACGGATAAGGCAGAACCAGCGCAAGCAGGGCGCGCGTCAGACGATTGATGAATGGCCGTTTATAGGTTTTCTCGATATGCGCCCGGGCATTGTCCACCAAGTGCATATAATTTACACCGGAAGGACAGGTTGTCATGCAGGCAAGACAGGACAGACACCTGTCCACGTGCTTGACGATCTGCTCATCCGCCGCCCTCCCATTTTCAAGCATGTCCTTGATCAGGTAAATGCGCCCACGCGGGCTATCGAGTTCATTGCCTAGCGTGACATAGGTAGGACAGGTCGCGGTACAAAATCCGCAATGCACACATTTGCGCAGTATCTTTTCCGACTCTGCGACACCGGGATCAAGCAATTGCTCGGGAGTAAAGTTGGTTTGCATCCTACACTCCTGAAACCATGCGACCGGGATTAAATATGCCGCTGGGGTCAAACTGTTGTTTCAACCTTTTCGACAGGGCTGCCAAAGGCGCGGGTTGCGGTTCGAATACGGGCAATGCGGCACGCAGAGCCACTGAAGCACGCACCAATGTTGCGTGACCTCCGCCATACTTTGCAACAAGCGCACGGACAGCCTCTGCCTCCGGATCGCCTTCCATCCGCAGCCAGATCAAGCCGCCCTGCCAGTCATAAAACGCGTCGACCGCCGCGCCCATGCGAAGAGAGGCAACCAGTTTGTAAGCCTCCATCGGCGCCATCGACACCCGCCAGACCGGACGCTCCGTTCCATCCGCGAATGGTATGACATCGCGGATTTCGCGCCACAGGTTTCGGGATATATCTTCGCTCAACGTGTCAACCGCACCCGCTGACGCCAATATTTTTTTTAGCATTTCCGCGCGATCGGCGACGGAAGGCGCAAAACCTTCAAGACGAAGCAAAGTCGAGGCTTCACCTTGAAGGGTACCGCCAATCACACGGCTGGCGACATTGCCGGGTAGATGCGCCGCGGAAGCCACCTCTCCGCTTGAACCCATTGCAATCGCCATCGCCCGGGCGGCTTCATCGTCGGCTAATCCGCGCAGTACCAGAGTGGTCTCAGCTTCGGGCTTGGGCAGAACTTTAAATGTGATTTCTGTTGCAACACCCAAGGTTCCCCACGAATGTGCCATGCCTTTCGAAAGATCATAACCCGTCACGTTTTTGACGACACGGCCACCTGACTTGAACAACTCGCCTCGCCCGGAGACAACCCGCACACCCAAGACGTGATCGCGCGCTGAGCCCGCCTTAAGGCGGCGGGGGCCGCAAAGATTTGTCGCAAGCAGGCCGCCAAGACTGCCCTGCCCCGCAGCTTTACCAAGCAATGGCCCATAATCCATTGGCTCAAACTGAAATGCCTGACCGCTGGCAGCAAGCAGTGCTTCCAGTTCAGCCACCGGTGTTCCGGCCTTTGCCGCCAGCACGAGCTCGTCGGGCTCGTAGAGTGTCACGCCCGAATAGGTTGATAAGGCGATCGTGTGTTCCGTTTGCAAAGGACGTCCGAGTTCGCGCTTGGAGCCCTGACCGATGATCTCAATCGGGGCTTGTTCAGACAGCGCCCATTGCACGATCTCGACAATCTCATCTTCGGAGTGGGGATTGAATGTGCTCAAGTTCAGAATCTCGGTATATCTGGAAATGGCACCTTACCTCGATGCACATGCATCCGGCCAAGCTCCGCACAACGATGCAACTGCGGAAAGACTTTGCCGGGATTTAACAAGTGCCGTTCATCAAAAGCGCACTTGACGCGGATCTGTTGATTGAGATCGATTTCGTTAAACATTTCCGGCATGAGGTCACGCTTCTCAACACCGACCCCATGTTCGCCGGTCAATACGCCCCCAACTTTTACGCAAAGCCGCAATATATCCGCACCGAAGCTTTCTGCCTTGTGCAATTCGTCCGGGATATTGGCGTCATAAAGGATGAGCGGGTGCAGATTGCCATCACCTGCATGGAAAACATTGGCAACGCGCAAGCCATATTTCTCGGAAAGCTCGCGCATCCCGGCAAGGACTTTCGGCAGCTCTTTTCGCGGGATCGTGCCATCCATGCACAGGTAGTCGGGCGAAATACGACCAACCGCCGGGAAGGCAGCCTTGCGCCCTGCCCAAAATGCCATGCGCTCCTCTTCGCTCTGCGATATGACGCAAGTCGTCGCGCCATTCTTGCGACCGATGGCTTCAACCATAGTGATGAGGTGGTCAACCTCAACGGCCGGCCCGTCCAATTCGATAATGAGCAATGCTTCAACGTCAAGAGGGTAGCCCGCATGAACGAAATCTTCGGCCGCGTGGATCGCCGGCCGATCCATCATTTCCATACCACCTGGAATTATCCCCGCTGCAATAATTTCTGCCACGCATTGCCCGGCCTGCTCGCTTGTAGGAAAGCCTACCATAAGCGCACGTGCTGTCGTTGGCTTTTGCAAAATGCGAACAGTAACTTCAGTGACAACCCCAAGCAAACCCTCCGAACCGGTCATGAGTCCCAAGAAGTCATAGCCTTCGCTATCGAGATGCTTACCGCCAAGCCGAATGACTTCGCCGGTTATCAGCACCATCTCCAGACCCAGAACATTGTTTGCTGTCAGCCCGTATTTCAGACAGTGAACGCCGCCGGAATTTTCTGCAACATTGCCTCCAATCGAACAGGCAATTTGCGAAGAAGGATCAGGCGCATAATAAAAACCTTCATGTTCTACGGCCTTGGTTATTCCCAGGTTGGTGACGCCCGGCTGCACAACAGCGGCTCTGTTGGGGTAATCAATCTCAAGAATGCGGTTGAAGCGGGTCATGACCAGAAGCACCGCATCTTCCAAGGGTAAAGCTCCACCAGACAATGATGTACCAGAGCCGCGCGGAACAACCTTCACATTGTTTTCATAGCAATATTTGAGAATGAGCGAGACCTGCGCCACGGTCTGGGGAAGTACCACAACAAGCGGCAACTGGTGATAAGCAGTCAGCGCATCCGATTCGAATACGCGCATTTCGTTCGTGGCATCAACGACGCCTTCGCCCGGAACAATTGCCTGCAGGGCTGCAACAATAGCTGCACGACGCGACATGGTTGCTTCGTCAGCCTTTGGCATAACAAGTCCCGGCATTGTTCCTCCCAGTCATAGTATTCGGAAAGAGCTAATAACATCCCAATGATCCGCTTAGACTGCGTCATGCTGTTCCAGTGGTCAATTCAGACATTCATATTTGTTAAAGCATCAAACCGTGCCAAGATTTGATTTCGAAACAGCTTTCAATGACGGATCATGAAAACAGTCGATTTCAAACATGCCCGGGGTCCCGATAAATTGCGCATCTATGCCATAGGCGACGTGCATGGCAGGCTTGATCTTTTGCAAGAGATGCATCGACGTATCTACATGGAGAATGAAAAGTCACCGCCCTTTGATTGGGTGGTTGTGCATCTTGGCGATTATGTTGATCGGGGACTTCACTCCTGCGGCGTCATCGATTTCCTGATCAATGGACAACGCAAAAATCATCGAATACTTGCCCTGGCCGGCAATCACGAAGTTGGTTTTGTTGATTTTCTCAATACTGGCGACGCTTACGGTGTTTTTGCTCGCTGCGGCGGTCGCCAGACGGGGTTGTCCTATGGTGTGAATATTGATTTCAACAATGAACTGTCGGTCGCATCAGGTCATGAAGCATTGAAGCGCGCTGTGCCGAACAGCCACTTGGATTTTATCAGACGACTACCCCGATCAATGATCTTTGGAGATTTTTTCTTCTGCCACGCCGGTATTCGCCCCGGCATTGCGCTTGAACGACAGAGTCAGGAAGATTTGATCTGGATCAGGTCCGAATTTTTGGATGATCAACGGCCTCATTCCAAAATCATCATCCACGGGCATACGCCAGCGACCGAGGTCGAAATCAGGCCAAATCGAATTAATTTGGATACTGGTGCCTATGCCAGCGGACGGCTTAGCGCGATTATGATCGATGGGCCGAACAAGACGTTTCTTGAAGCGACCGTATAATCGAGCCTATCGGCGAAACGACGTGCTGATCCCGTATCCATCGCTTGATACCGGATGCCCGCCAGCATCAACGGAAAACAAACCAACGCCCATGAACAAAATAGCTGACAGCATAAAGGCGGTCAAAAGGGCGGCACTTTTGGTGGTCATCTTAGGCGTTTCCGTTGCTAGCTTTGTTCTGGCTTGATGCCAGTTGTGCGTGTGCCCACTAAAGGACACACTCGTTACCAACTAGTGAATTGAAGACACGTTCCACATATTTGAGCAGCGTTGAAGCGATTCAGGATACACATGTTGCATAGCTGCAACTAAAGCCGGATGCCCGCTATCGGATCAGCGCTACCCACGCACGAGCCAGAGCGAGTCCTGCTGCGTCTGCAGCAGCACCATCCTTCGCAACGTTACCGGCATAATTAGCAAGCCAATTCGGATAACTTTCAACTATCTGGTCATGGAACACGTGTTTCCATTCGTCGACAAGGCGCGTGTCAGCCTCAAAGTGAAATTGGATACCGTAGACTGCCCGACCGATCCGGAAGGCTTGATTGGTTGTCATCTGGCTTAGGGCGAGATGTGTTGCCTGCTCCGGCAGCGTAAAAGTATCGCTGTGCCAATGAAAGATCGGAAATCGCTCTTCGACGGCGGAGAGCACCGGATCCGACGCAGCCTCAGCCGTGCAGATCACGTCTTGCCAGCCAAATTCCGCTGGACGGCCAAGAATGTTGGTAGCGCCATAGCCCCGCGCCACCAATTGGCTACCAAGACATATGCCAAGAACCGCCTTGTCCGCATCGCCAAATTTTTTGATGAGATCAGCGAGTTGCGGGAGATAGGGATATTCTTCGTCAGCCAGGGCATTTTGATCACCGCCAAGGACGACAATCGCGTCGTGATCGTCATGGCTGCTCGGCAAAGCTTCGCCAAGATAGGCGCTGCGAAGGTCAATCGAGGCATTGGCCTCATTTAACGCGGTGCCAACCTGTCCAAGTCCGGTATTGTGATAATTCTGAACGACAAGAACGTGCATGGCGACCCTGATGTGTATTGACTATGTTCCCGGATAGCATGAGGACTCAATGACCGGAAGCCGCAAGATGCCCCTGCAAAATCGTGTCACACCCTTTGGCGACATTATTGCTGTAACACAACGCGGCTCGCTGATGGGAAACCGCGGCATTATCCATGACCCCGCTACTAAAACGCTCTTAAAAAGGCGATGGTCATCGCGCGCCTGGATCATCTGCGTTTGCCAGTTCAAGAATGTACGGCGCGATGTGATGGCGCGCCGAAGCTGGACTGAGCTGTTCTTTCTCGATGAAGCTACCGCTCTTAGCGCGGGGCATCGCCCCTGCTTCTACTGCCAGCGGCAAAGAGCCAAAGAGTTTCAAGCGGCCTGGGCTGATGGAAACGCAACCGAGCTGCCATCTGCACCACAGATGGATGCAATACTCCACGGCGAGAGGCTTGATCAAAAGGGCCGCAAAAGACACTACCCACTCAAAAGCGCAGTTCGCGACCTGCCCGATGGAACCATGCTGGCCAGCGGAGCCAATGCTTTTCTGGTCAGAAAGGGGGAGACGCTGCTCTGGTCTTGGGAAGGCTATTCATCGGCTGAAATCGAATTATCCAAGGCAACCTTGCTTACACCGCCTTCCACAGTTCGGGCTCTCAGAGCAGGCTTCACACCACTTACGAGATAAGACTTCAAATTTTGCATTGACAATCACCGGCCTGCGAAAGCTCCAGCCCAGACTTGTTCCGGCAGCGGCAATCAGAATTATCGCTGAGCCTAGTAGCTGACTTGCCTGCAAAGCATGACCGAAGGCAAAATAATCAACCAGAATGGCGGCCACCGGATAAATGAAGGATAGCGAGCCAGTAATGTGAGTGGGTAGTCTCTGTATAGCGCTGTAGAGCAGGATATACATCAGCCCAGTATGCACGATGCCTATGGTTATGATGCTCGCCCACTCGCCCGTACTTTGTGGCAGAGTAGTAAAATCGGCAAGGGGCGCGAGCATCACAATGCCGACGCTCACTTGGATCAGCGCTATCAAATGCGGCGGGGTGCCTCTCAACCGTTTGGCGACGATCGCTGCTATGGCATAGAGAAATGCCGCGCCGAGCGCCAAAGCAATACCGGCCATGTAGTCAGATCCGCTATAGATTCCGCCTGGCTTCGCCTGCACGATCAACAACATGCCCGCAAATGCGAGTGCCAGCCACGCCAGCTTTGTAACTGTGAGCTTTTCCTTGAACATTAAGGCTCCCAAACCGACGAGCATGAACGGCTGTACATTATAAACTGTGGTGGCGATTGCGATGGATGCGCGCGGGTAGGCAGCAAACAGCAGAACCCAATTAAGCACAATTGCGACACCGCCTATCATGGCCAATCCCAGAATTTTCAACGAGATCACATTAGGGCGAAGCAAACCCAAAGCGCCGCAAATAAGCAGCAATGTCAACGCGCCTATGGCGCAGCGCCAGAACACCACGGAGAAAACAGGTTGACCTGACATCAATACGAACCAGCCAATCGTACCGGAAATGACCATTGCTGCGGTCATTTCCAAACTGCCTCTGACGATATCTCTTTCCATTGCCTGTTCTCCTTAGCTGTTAAGGAACAGACTATGCGGCGGCTTCGAGATTTGATATGATTTTGAGACAGCAATATTGGCGTTCAACCTTTTTAATGAAGGCTATTTTAGCTAAGAGCCTTACGGAAAAAACATGCTTGATGAACTCGACAGGACCATTATCGAAATTCTGGTTGACGACGCGCGTATCTCTTTGAAAGAGCTCAGCCAAAAAGTGGGTCTATCATCGCCGAGCGTTTCAGAACGACTGCGACGACTGGAAGAAAAGAAGGTCATCCGCGCCTTCACTGTCGATATTGACCCACAGACATTAGGCTATAATCTGACTGCAATTGTGCGGGTACGGCCGCTCCCCGGCATGATCCACATCGTGGAAAAGCTGATCCAGGAAACACCGGAAATTACCGAATGCGATAAGGTCACGGGTGATGATTGCTTTATCGGCAAATTACAGTTCCGAACAATGCAGCAATTGGACAGCATCCTTGACCGCTTGGCCGAAAAGGCTGAAACAAACACTGCAATTGTCAAATCCTCGCCGGTAAAACGCCGCTTGCCACCCCTCGCCTGACGCCCGGAGCCAATGATGCGCGCAAACTATAAGATGCAACGGCTTTTTGTTGCTGCGGACTTGAGAACGGGAAGCAAGGCTGATGCTGCACCGGAAGCAGTCAACTATCTAGTCAATGTTCTGCGGATGAAGGATGGCGATGAGATTCTTATCTTCAACGGCCGCGACGGGGAATGGCGTGCCGTCTTGCGGTTCGAGAGCAAGAAAAAGCTGTATTTTGAGCCCGTAGAATTGACCCGTGAACAGCCCGCAATCCCTGATTTGATCTACTGTTTCGCACCACTGAAGCAGGGGCGGCTCGATTATCTAGTGCAGAAGGCCGTTGAAATGGGTGCCGGCATTCTGCAACCAGTGATAACCCAACACACGCAAGTGGCGCGTATCGGCATTGAGCGTATTGAAGCAAATGCAATTGAAGCAGCTGAACAATGTGGAGTTTTGGCGATTCCTGCAGTGCGCGAACCTTTGAAACTGGAAAGATTGCTCGATGAATGGGACCCCGCGCGGCGGTTGATCTTCTGCGACGAGGGACACTACACACATAATCCCCTACCTCTGTTGGAATCATTGCCTAAAACACCTCTTGGCGTGATCATTGGACCAGAGGGCGGCTTCTCCGATCAAGAGCGGCAGAGATTACGCAGCTTGCCTTTTGTAACGGCAATTCCGCTTGGTCAGCGCATCTTGCGGGCAGACACTGCGGCGGTAGCTGCACTCGCCCTGATTCAGGCGACAATCGGAGATTGGTGAGAAGCAATTTCTGTTGATCGATCTATCAATGAAATTTGCTTGCGCTCTCATGCAAAAAATGGCCAATCACGCCCAACAATATTTCAATAATGGAAACACCAGTCATGGCGCGGGACACGACAGACGAAACACGGATCGCCAATACAGAAGAATTGGCTGCGCATCTCGCGGAAGGATCAAAGCCGGAATCTGCCTGGCGGATCGGGACGGAACACGAGAAATTTCCCTTCTACACCGAGCATAACAGCCCGGTTCCCTATGACGGGCCACGCGGCATTCGCGCGATTTTGGAAGGCATGCAGTCTAAACTCGGCTGGGAACCGATCATTGACGAAGGTAATATTATCGGCCTGGTTGAGCCAACAGGACAAGGGGCAATTTCGCTTGAACCGGGCGGGCAGTTCGAGCTTTCCGGCGCACCGCTTCTTTCCATCCATCAGACTTGCCGCGAATCCAACGCTCACCTGGCTCAAGTCCGCGAGATTGCCGAACCCCTCGGCATTCGTTTTCTTGGTCTTGGCGGCAGCCCGAAATGGACGCTTGCCGAAACACCGCGCATGCCCAAATCCCGGTACAATATCATGTCCAATTATATGCCAAAGGTTGGCAAAGATGGACTGAACATGATGTACCGCACCTGTACTATCCAGGTAAATCTGGACTTCTCATCGGAAACCGACATGCGGCGCAAGATGCAGGTTTCGGTCAAACTGCAATCCATCGCTACCGCACTGTTCGCCATGTCGCCTTTCACGGAAGGCAAGCCAAATGGCCTGCTTTCGTGGCGTTCGGAGATATGGCGGGATACCGATAATAATCGCTCGGGCGTCCTGCCCTTCATCTTCAATGAAAATTTCGGCTTTGCCGACTATGTTGAATGGGCGCTGGATGTCCCGATGTATTTTGTCATGCGCCATGGACGATATCACGACTGTACCCATGTGACGTTCCGGCAATTCATGAATGGTGCGCTTAAGGATTCGATACCGGATAGCACGCCCAATATGGGTGATTGGGCCAATCATCTTTCAACGCTTTTTCCCGAGGTTCGGCTGAAACGCTTCCTCGAAATGCGCGGCGCAGATGGTGGACCATGGCGGCGTATCTGCGCCCTGCCCGCGTTCTGGGTAGGTTTGCTCTATGATGCCGAGGCTCTCAATGCAGCGGAAGCCATGACGCGTGACTGGAGCTACGAAGAAGTTCAGGCATTGCGCGATGAGGTTCCCGCCAAGGGCCTTCAGGCCAAATTACGCAATCGTTCCGTCCACGAAATAGCGCGCGACGTGCTGGCTATTTCGAAGCTTGGCCTTCGAAACAGAGCGATGCTCAATAGTGAAGGTTTCGACGAGACGCACTATCTCTCTTCGCTGGAAGAAGTCGTTGCGCGTGGTACAACATCAGCCGAACAGATGTTATCCCAGTACAACACAGTTTGGGGCAGTTCCGTCGAACCCGCATTTCTGGAATATGCCTACTGAGCAGAGGAAAAAGCCCGATGACAAAGACAATTCTGATCACGGGCGGGAGCCGCGGTATTGGTCGTTCAGCCGCAATTCTCGCTGGTCAAAAGGGCTGGTCCGTTGGCGTAAACTACGCAAGCAACAAAGCTGCTGCTGACGAAGTGGTGGAGGCCGTCATCGCAGCTGGCGGCAAGGCATTAGCCATTCAGGGAGACGTAGCCGTTGAGGCTGATGTCATTTCAATGTTCGAGCAGACCAAGCAGCTCGGCAGACTTGATGGCGTTGTGGTCAATGCGGGTATCGTAGCCCCGGCTTCCAAACTCATGGATATGGACAGCGACCGCATGCGGCGTGTCTTCGACGTGAATGTATTTGGAGCCTATTTGTGTGCCCGCGAGGCTATACGCTATCTCGCACCGTCGCGCGGCGGCAATGGTGGCTCCATAGTGCTTTTATCTTCGGCAGCGGCCCGCATCGGTGGCCCTTTCGAATATGTGGATTATGCCGGATCAAAAGGCGCAATGGACAGCCTGACACTTGGTCTTGCAAAAGAGGCTGGCTCTGAAAATATTCGCGTCAATGCAGTGCGTCCGGGATTGATCGAGACCGACCTTCACGCCAGTGGAGGGCAACCCGACCGTGCGCAACGGCTTGGAGCCACAGCCCCACTCGGCAGGGCTGGAACCGCAGAGGAAGTTGGGGAATCGATCGTCTGGCTACTAAGCGATGCATCATCCTATGTCACGGGCGCATTGCTCGACGTGACGGGTGGACGTTAAACGTTCATATCGACAATTAGGACTCCCGTTGCGCGCTATATGTGTTATGCGGAGCAATCTCATTCACGCGGATTGACGAACCATGGCAAAACACAAAGCGCTGTCCGAAGCCTTTATCCCCGAGCTTCCAAATTACTATAAAGGCAAAGTTCGCGAGAATTACGATCTTGCGGATGGCACGCGCATCATTATCGCTACGGATCGCATCAGTGCGTTTGACCGTATATTGGCCTCGATACCGCTCAAAGGGCAGGTTTTGACGCAAACGGCGCGTTTCCAGTTTGAGCAAACGCAGGATATTTGTCCCAACCACGTTATTGAATATCCCGACCCAAATGTTTTGCTCTGCCGCAAGCTTACTATCTTGCCGGTCGAAATCATTGTGCGTGGCTATCTCGCCGGAACAACGGGCACGTCAATCCTGACACTATACAAGTCCGGCCGACGTGAAATGTACGGCTTCACCCTTCCGGACGGCATGCTGGACAATGAAAAGCTGCCGGAGCCAATCATCACGCCAACTTCCAAAGCATTTGATGGCGGTCACGACGAGCCTTTGACTGCTGAAGATATAATCGAGCAAAAGCTGCTAACCAAAGAACAATGGGAGACAATCTCATCCTACGCTTTGAAGCTCTTTGCACGCGGCCAGGAAATTGCGACAAGCCGGGGTCTGATCCTTGCCGACACCAAATATGAATTCGGTACGGATGAAGCAGGAAATATCGTTCTTGCCGATGAAATCCATACGCCCGATTCCAGCCGTTACTGGTTTGCCGATAGCTACGAAGCGGGCAAGCGCCCTGTCAGTTTTGACAAGGATTTCGTGCGAAATTGGGTCGTTGAGCGTTGCGATCCATACAAGGATGATATTCCGGAAATTCCTGAAGACGTCATTGATGCGACAACCAAGGTCTATATTCAGGCCTATGAGAAAATCACTGACCGTAAATTTGAAGCCGGTGATGCTGCAACAGATCCATTGCAACGCATCAGGGAAAACTTGAAGCGCTTTTTCTAGACTCACAAATCAGTTGATGTTCGCATTATTACGGCGGTAGTCTTCCTCAACACCAAGTGTGAGGGAGGACAGCGTTATGAATCTCGTGGACATGTTTCTAAAGGGTGATGGGGGGAAAAATATTGAAGCGCTTTCCCGGCAATTCAATCTTTCCCAACAGCAAACGCTTGCCGCTATCGAAGCGTTGATGCCCGCATTTTCGCAAGGGCTGCAGCGCAACACTGCCGATCCCATGGGCATGGGCGCTTTCGTGCAGGCACTTTCATCGGGTCAGCACGCCAATTATTTTGATGATCCTTCTGCGGCATTCAATTCGTCTGGTATAGCTGACGGCAATAATATTCTGGGCCATTTGTTTGGCTCCAAGGATTTGTCACGGGCTGTAGCTGACCATGCCGCTGCCACGACCGGCCTAGCGACTACGACGCTAAAGGAGATGCTTCCCGTTATCGCTTCCATGCTGATGGGCGGGCTCTATAAGAAGTCTACGGGCCAATTTGCCGCCTCCGGTCTTGGCGGCGGAAATGTAATCGGCGATCTGATCGAGCAGATGATGCGGCAAGGGGGCGGAGGCCAGACTGCCAGCACGCAACAAAATGCACCCAGCGCCAATCCTTGGGGGCAGATTCTCGAAGGAATGCTCGGTGGCGCAACGCAGCAACCACAAGGGCAAGGTGGTACCACCGGTAATAACCCGCTCGGAAAGATCTTTGAGGAAATGATGCGTGGGGGAATTCCTGGCAGTGCAGCTCCAAAAACCTCACAGCAAAACCAACAGCAGCCGGGCGCAGGCCAAAATCCCTTTGGCGATAATCCTTTCGGCAAAATCTTTGAAGAAATGCTTGGTGGCGCGACGCAAAAGCGATCGACTCCGCAGCCAGAACCCGCGCCAGAGCCGGAAACTGCGTCTGCGCCTCCTTCCGATAATCCTTTGAAAGATATCCTAGGCCAGATGTTCGATACGGGCCGTAAGACCAACGAGCAATATCAGAAGGGCATGGAATCCATTTTCGACCAATATATGCGGGGAATGGACCGCCACAAATAGGTCAGGCGCGATAAGAAAAAGCCCGGCCAAATTGCATATGCAAAATGGGCCGGGCAGGAGGCAGGCGGAGCGCCGGGAGGGGATTCCGGCGTGAATGGGCGCCTGCTAAACAGTCAAATCATACTATCTGGTTGCACTACGAACGCGTGAGCGCACGTCTGCAAGCGCTCCCAGCCTTTCGCTCGGATCATCCAGCAGCGATGTTCCAATGGCGGAATGGAGATCCGCACGCGTGACACCAATGTCATGCAGCATTGAATCGTTCCATTCGCCAAGACTCAAAATCGTTTTACGGTTCCGGCGGGCAACAATCATTCGGTTGACAAAGCTGACAGCCAGCGACGCAAGCGATGCGATCGTGCCGGTGAAACCAGTTACTTCAGTCATTCTCGTTGTTGTTGTCATCGCCCGTACTCCTTTGAACGGCAGCGATCAGAAGTTAAATCACGCGAAAAACCATTTTCCGCGCAGCACGCTCAATGTCCGTTAGACACCAGCGTTTCCTGAACATCTTTAGAATGATACAGAAGGATTGATTATTCAAACGAATGTTTTTAATGTAAACGTTCAATAATAATGATGAGTCAACAGCCTTGGGAACCTGTCATGAGCGCACCGCTTGATCTCGACCAGTTGCAGACATTCACAGCCATAGCCGACTTGGGAAGCTTCACCAAGGCAGCCGATAAGGTCAACAAGACTCAATCGGCTGTATCGATGCAGATGAGGCGCTTGGAAGAACGTGTTTCGAAGGCGCTTTTCGAACGCGATGGCCGCACGAACCGTCTGACCGAGGATGGCGAGCGGCTTCTTGCATATGCACGGCGCATGCTGCAGCTAAACAATGAAACCATTGCAGCTTTTGATGATACGCAGTTGCAGGGTCATATCCGCATCGGCACTCCAGACGACTATGCAGATCGTTTTCTGCCCGAAATCATGGCGCGTTTCTCGCGCTCGAATCCGCGTGTCGAACTATCCGTTGTCTGTGAGCCAACGGTCAATCTTGATGAGATGATCCGCAAGGGCCAGTTGGATATTGCGCTGGTTACTCAATGCGACGAACAGCGCCGCTCTGAGGTCGTGCGTAGCGAACAGCTCCTATGGGTGACGTCCGCAAATCATAATGTGCATGAGGAGGTGGTTCTGCCGCTGGCAGTGGGTCGACCCACCTGCATATGGCGCGCAGCAGCTGTCGATGTGCTCGACTCGATGCATCACGACTATCGCATTCTCTTTACCAGCTGGTCTGCCACAGTTCTTGCCGCGGCTGTTCTCGCCGGGCTTGCCGTGTCAATTCTACCGGAATGTGCGTTGCGACCGGGTATGCGGGTTCTAACGGAGGCCGATGGATTTGGCCGTCTTCCAGAGTTTGGAATCGGCATCATGCGCGGTCACACAAAGCCTTCCGCCATTGTTGATGCGTTGGTGCAGCACATTGTTGAAAGTCTTGATAATCTGTCCATGCCAACGCCGGTCAGCATGACACAAGCGGCAGTTCCAGTGCCGGTCAATCAGCGCATGAGACAAGTCCGCTCGACCGAACTTGTCCCGGGTTGGTAATTATAATCCGCCCTGCCAAGCTTTGATTGCATCAAGCGGATAGAGCAACATGACAATATTAAGGGTGAGGTTGTCGCGGATAACCCACCCAGCCAGCAACTCAAATATGATTGCCAGAACGATTGTCAGCCAGATTGGCGCACGCGCGGCAAAGAAAAAGCCGAGCACCATAAACAGAATATCGCTGACGGAGTTCAGCACGCTGTCCCCAACATAGCCAAGCGCAATGGTCGCTTCGCGATAGCGGCTTATGACCATCTCGGTATTTTCAAATATTTCCCAGGCTGCCTCTATGAAAATGGCTCCGAGAAGACGCTGACCGACTGGCCTTTTGCGGGCTGCAAGCCAGAGAATCCCGTAAAACAAAAAGCCGTGAATGATATGGGAAAGCGTATACCAATCGGCGATATGCTGCGAATTGTCCGAAGAATTTGTGTCACTCACCCATAATTTTACCGTCCCGCAAGTACAGATTGGGTTGCGGCCCATGAGCAGCAAAATCACCGCCGCAACAGCGATCATAAGCGCACCTAACAGCAAATAGTAACGCAAATTCGGGCTTTTTTTCTGTATATATGCAACTGCAGGCATATGGTGTTCCCTCTTTCCCCTATACATTCTCCCATAGGCGTTATTCGTCTGCCACTGAGAATGCAATCGGAGATTATGGAAGGTTGATTTCCGCCATCGTCCCGATAGGAATGGAATATGACTGAAAAACTCGAAACCACATCCAATGTTGCCGAATATACCGTGTCTGAAATTTCGGGGGCGTTGAAGCGTACCGTCGAGGATACATTCGGCCATGTTCGGGTTCGGGGTGAGATTTCCGGTTATCGGGGACCGCATTCTTCGGGGCATGCCTATTTTTCACTGAAGGATGACAAGGCGCGTATTGAAGCTGTTGTTTGGCGCGGCTCCATGAGCCGTATGCGCTTTCAGCCTGAAGAAGGCATGGAAGTAATCGCTACCGGCAAATTGACCACTTACCCTGGTTCTTCAAAATATCAGATTGTCGTCGAACAAATGGAGCCAGCCGGTGCCGGGGCTCTGATGGCGCTTCTTGAAGAGCGGAAACGCAAGCTTGGTGCAGAAGGACTTTTCGACAGTTCCGCCAAGCAGCTTTTGCCTTATATGCCACGGATTATCGGCGTCGTGACGTCACCTACAGGTGCAGTCATTCGCGATATTATTCACCGCATAACAGACCGCTTTCCGCTGCACGTTCTGGTCTGGCCGGTGCGCGTACAAGGTGAGACTTCCGGCAATGAGGTTGCCAATGCTGTCAATGGTTTCAATAGCTTAGCCAATAGCGCTGTTTTCCCGCAGCCGGACGTCCTGATCGTGGCGCGCGGAGGAGGAAGCCTTGAAGACCTTTGGGGCTTCAATGATGAGGTGGTGGTGAGAGCCGTCGCTGCCTCGCATATACCTGTCATTTCCGCTGTTGGTCATGAGACCGATTGGACATTGATTGACCTGGCCGCCGATGTTCGCGCCCCGACACCCACTGGGGCCGCAGAGATGGCAGTGCCTGTAAAAGCCGATCTGGTTGCCCATCTTGCAACGCTTGGCGCAAGGCTTTCCTCAGGCATGTCGCGCTATCTCGACCGGCGGCGGCAGGCTCAAAGAGCCTTGGCGAGAGCCCTGCCCTCGGCAGACCAGTTACTGGCATTGCCAAGACGTCGTTTTGACGAAACCGCGGCGAGGCTGGGCCGTGCCTTGCAAGCCAATACGCAGAAAAAACGCGGTGAGTTTGATGGGGCTGCACGCCAATTGTCCCCGCGCCTTCTCGAACAGAAATTTCGTGAAAAGCGTCGTGAAATCAGTGCTTTATCCGCTCGCCTGCCGCGTGCCGTCGAGATTCTTGTGCGGGACAGGCGTGCCAATTTCGCGCGCCCCTCAGTCAGGCTTTCCATAGAACAGACGTCACGTCTGGCCGAGCGCGGCAGGCAACATTTGCAGCAGCTCGACCGACGCCAGATCCAAGCTGTAAAGCTTCTGCTTGACCGCGCCAAACGCCGCAGGGACGAACAATGGCGGCTGCTGAACGGCTTGTCTCATACAAGCATTCTGGAGCGTGGTTTTGCTATCGTTCTCGATCCTTCCGGAACGCCGATCAAGCGCGCCTCGGGTATCGCTGCTGGCGATGATTTGACGCTCCGGTTTCAGGATGGAGACATTCAGGCATTGGCAAAAGACGGCGATGCAAAGCCCGCACAGCCAAAAATCGAGAAGCCTGCAGCCATCAAGAAAACACCTGTTCCGGGCGGTTCGCAGGGATCACTTTTCTAGCTCTACTCGCGTCGCCACAACTATTTTACTCGCCATGATGGAAATTTTTCAGCAAAAATCAGCCATTCTTCGGCAAAAAGCTTCGAACTTTGTCTGAAATGTAGTTGTTTGGCGCAAAACCTGTCTGAGACAGGGCTTACAGTTAGCTAAAAGCAAACATTGATTTTCCAAAACCGTTTTATCTATTCCCGATTCCATGACGGGCTGTTCAGTTCAATCAGTGATTGCGACCAATCATCAATGAAACGCTGACGTTGCGCTCTGTCCTGCACCGCCAGCAAGGCAGGTCCAATGCGGATCGGCTGCGCAATACCCGACTCCTTCAAGTTTTGCGGGCCATCAACACCGGGCGGCAGGCTGCCGGTTTCGGTAAAGTAAAACGCATTGTTTTTTGCAACCGATTGCCCCTGCTGCGAGAGGAGATAATCCAGAAATCTTGCGGCAAGATCGGCACGTTTCGCGCCTTTCGGAATCAGGGCACCACGACTCAACACCAAAGTGTAATCACGAGGAACGACAACTTTTAATTGCGGATAGCGGCGTGCCGCCTCATAGGCATAGGAACCGAGCATATTATAGCCGATATAGAGATTGCCCTTGGCAACTTCCTCAAGAATTTCGCCCGTGCAGCAACGAGCCACGGCAGAGGCGCGCGCCATGCCTTCCAGCAACCGGCCAAACACGGCTGTTGTCTGACGGGCATCATTAAATGCCAACAAATATCCAATGCCGGACAGGCGGATATCATAGGTTCCGACACGTCCACGATAGGTATCGAGTTTCTCGCGCAGCAGATCTGCAAGCTCGACATGGGTGCGCGGCACGTCGCCCGGCGGCACCTTGACATTATTATATACAAAGACGGCCGGTTCGTAAGTGAACCCAAAAACCTCATCCCTCCAATTTGCCCAGTCGGCAACGCGAGCGGTTTCGGGTGAGGTATGGGCCGTTGCACAGCCATCATTGGCCAGTTTCACAAGTTGATCCACGGATGATGACAGCAGAAGATCGCCGAGCGGTTGCTGTTTGCGGCAGGCCTCGGCAGCACGCACGCTGAGTTCATTGGTCAGGTAATCGATAACGTCGACAGTTACGTCCGGCCAAATGGTTTGAAAGTCATCAATCAACGGCTTCATGACAACAAGGTCTGTGGCCGAATAAATGGTCAAGCGACCGGTTTCTGTCTGCAAGGCAGGAAAGCGGATTGTGTTATCTGCGGCAAAGGCGGGCGCCGCAATGAATGCTGCGGCTAGCGCAACACATAGGCGTTTGATCATCTTCCGGCTCCCAGCCAAGTTGCCAATATAGGCATATACGAGGTTGCTGTTCAAAAGCGCAAGACAAGCTCAGGATGGCAAGGGCGTTATGCGTGGTTCGCCCTTCGACAGGCTCAGGAGGGCTCACCATGAGGAAAGTGGAGATTGGCAAGGAACTCGTACTGTTAGCGCATAGTACAATCCCAATCTCGCTCATCAGTTTGGCGAGAACTTTAATTCCGCATTGAATACGGTTTTTGCAGTCCTCAACCTTCCTCATGGTGAGCCCCGTCGAACCACGCACAAAGTTGGAGCCAATGGCAGATTTGAAGGTGGCTGTATGATCCCATCTCAACTCCCCCGCAACCTGGTCCCCGCTGCGGCAACTTGGAGGCCCTTCGGGGCCTGTCTTTTTTATCAGCAATGGTGAGGACTAATCTGCGGCTTGCTCTTTCTGGTGGAGCGGCAGTGTTAAAACCACAACGAAACCGCGTTCATTGCGTGGACGGAAACTCAGGCTTCCGCCATGGGCCTTGGCAACTTCCTGTGCGATCGCGAAGCCGAGTCCGGAGCCGCCTTCGTGGGATTTCGATGTAGAGAAACGCTGCATCGCCTTTTCCCACCCTTCCGGTGGGATGCCTGGCCCATCATCTTCGACCTCGACAAAGGCGTGCGTTTGGTCCGCATTGACCCGCACTTCCAGACGATTACGAGTGCCATGACGCAGCGCATTATCAATGACGTTGACAATCGCCTCGCGAAGGCTGACCGCATCGCCCAGGACAAAGGGGCGATCCTCCGGCGCCTCGAAGGAAACGACAATATCCGGATCAACAGTAATGGGCACAGCCGCACGCCAAGCGCGCCGAGCCACATCAACGAGACTGATGGGTTCCAGTTGCACAGAATCGGCGCGGTGAACAACCATGGCATGACTGAGCAATTGATTGGTCAAGCGGGATAACTCGTCCGTGCGTTCCTTGACGCGATCAAAATGCTGGCGGTCGGCTTTACTCATTTTCCCTGAACCAAGCAGATCAATCTGGGCATTAAGTGCGGTAAGCGGGGTGCGTATCTGATGAGCGGCATCGGCGATGAAGCGCTGCAGCAGGTCGACCCGCTCACCAAGACGACCCATAAAATGATTGATTGAACCGACAAATGGATCAAGTTCGCGCGGCACATCGACAGAAACTGGTGTCAAATCATGGGGATCGCGGCCGCGGACTTCCGTCCCCAAATGTTCGACAGGCTTGAGCGCATAACGAATGGCAAGCATGGCCCCGACAAATGCCAGAAGGCTCATGACGATCACCAATATAGTCGCGCGCAAAGTGAGTTCGCGGGTCAATGCCGATCGCGCTTCATTTGTCTGTGCGACGATGACATAGGCGCGGCCCGTAACGGCTGGATCAGCGAGAACGCGGGTGGCGCGGGTAATGCGAACATCCTCTCCCTTATAAGTGCCCTCTTCGACACGCATCGCATCATCATTGCCCTCCGGAGCGCGCGGACTCTCAAGGTCGTCATAGCCGGTAAGCGTTTCGCCATTGGTATCGATGACGCGGTAGAAAATCCGGTCACGATCGGCAAGACCGAGGAGCTCGAAAGCCGAGGCCGGAAGGCGAACACTGAGCTTTCCATCTTCAACTGCCAGGCTTTCCGCCATTTGCAGCGCAGCGCCCACAAGCAGACGGTCATAGGCCTTGTCCGCGGCGGTGTCGGCATAATACCAGGCGGCGCTGACCAGCAGAGCTGCTCCAACACCAAGAACAAGCGAAATGCGCCTTGCAAGGCGCGCGAACAGCGAAGGTTGGGTTGCGCGCATTTCAGGCAGCATCGCCGGACACCAATTGATAACCCAAGCCGCGAACAGTGACGATGCGGGCTTTTGCTCCATCAAGTTTTTTGCGCAAACGGCCAATATAGAGTTCGATGGCATTGGCATTGGCCGCCTCATCGAATCCGAAAATCTGGTCGAGCAATTCATCCTTGCTGAAAACGCGGCCCGGCCTGGCGACCAATACCTCCAGCAAAGTCAGCTCGCGCCGCTTCAACTGTATTTCACGCTTGCCCACATGGACAGAACGCGTGGCGCGATCCACGGCAATATCGCCGCATTTGATAAGGTTGGTCGCTTCCCCGCCACCATGGCGACGCATTAAAACGCGGGCACGGGCCTCCAATTCGCGGAAGTCGAATGGCTTGACCAGGTAGTCGTCCGCGCCAAGATCAAGTGCGCTCACGCGGTCGTCAATTTCCGATCTGGCCGTGAGGATCAGCACGGGAACGGCATTTCCCGACTTGCGGATTGATTTGAGAATTTCAAAACCGTCCATGCCCGGCAGCATGACGTCAAGAATGATGAGCGCGTATTCGGTAAAATCAATTATTTCCGCCGCATTGCGCCCGTTGGTTTCCCAATCGACGGCATGGCCAGTCGCTTCAAAGCGCTTGACGATCGCTTCTCCCACATCGTGCGTGTCTTCTACCAGCAATATGCGCATGGTGTTTCATTGGCACGAAACAGAAAAGCCCGCAAACAGTATCGATTGCCGCCCGCGCAACTGCTCAACCCAGCCAGCATAGATGATTGCAACCCTGCATTCGTTGCAGCGCGTGTGAATTCAGGCGATGGGTCAGACGCTTATTCGATTTTGAGCGCAGAAGCAGCAGCATTGAGCCAGCCAGTGCATCAAGGAAGATGGGCTTCCTTGACTGCGGCATCAGCCTTGCTCTCAAACTTGGAGGTAAGCTATGTGGCCAAAACCGCTTAGCATTACCCTCATCGTAAAAAGAACCCGGACGAGCTGGTCACTCACGATCCGGGTTCACTTTACGAAATGAGGAAAGGGGCGGACGAAAGTTCGCCCCTTTCCAAGAACAAATATAGCATCTCATCGACCATTGCTAAAGTGTCAATTCGTCTAATGCGAAACTCTTCAGGGCTGGACGGCGGCACTCAGAGTATTATTCTGCAATTTCAAAACAGGCTAGGACTCACAGACAATGCGCATGAATTTGAGCAGCCGCTCGCCAGGGTTGCAATGGCTGGGTCTGCTTGCCCTATCCCTGCTCTTTTTTGTAATTTTTCAGGCCATGCGCCTCCCCGCAGCGCTGCTTCTTGGTCCCATGGCAGCGGCGATTGCGATTGCGGCGGCTGAAGGCGCCATTCGTGTTCCGGTACGTCCTTTCATCCTATCTCAAGGTGTAATCGGTTGTCTTATTGCCCATAGTATTGAACCCTCGACGCTGAAAGAAATGGTGCATGACTGGCCGACTTTCCTGATGGTCATTGCATCTGTAATTTTTGCCAGCAACACGCTCGGCTGGTTTCTCGCACGTTGGCAGGTACTGCCAGGTACGACGGCAGTCTGGGGTTCGTCGCCGGGTGCAGCTGCCGCGATGACCCTGATGGCCGAAGCCTATGGCGCGGATATCCGCCTCGTCGCCTTCATGCAATATCTGCGCGTTGTTTTCGTAGCAGTGGTCGCCTCGCTCGTTTCCCGCATCTGGATAACAGGTCCGGCCGCCGCAGCACCTGAATTCATCTGGTTCCCACCACTCGACTGGTTAGGCTTTGGCCAGACCTTGATTCTGATCATAGGAGGAAGTTGGCTCGCGGTCAGGTTGCGTATCCCGGCTGGACCAATGCTGGTGCCGATGATTCTCGGCATTATTCTTCACAATACCGGCCTGATGACCATCGTACTGCCGCCCTGGATGCTTGCAGCCAGCTATGCGCTGATCGGCTGGAACATCGGCTCACGCTTTACGCGGCCGATCCTCGTTCATGCAGCGCGCGCCCTGCCCCGCGTGGTTGCATCCATCCTTACACTCATCACCATATGCGGCGGCATTGCAGCCTTGCTGGTTTATTTCGCCGATATTGACCCGCTAACAGCCTATCTTGCCACCAGCCCGGGCGGTGCCGATTCCATCGCTATTATTGCCGCCTCAAGCGATGTGGATCTGCCATTCGTCATGGCAATGCAAACAGCGCGTTTTCTCATCGTGCTGGTAACGGGCCCGGCCATCGCCCGCTTCATAGCAAAGCGCACGGGGCTGACCGGCAGGAATGATCTTTGATAATGTGGGAAAAATGGTACGGACCGATCGCTTTACCGTACTTCGTGATGCCAAACTTACTGGCTTGTTTCGATACCCCAACAATTGATGCGGCGCGCTATGTGGCCCACGGTACTGTCTGCTTTCATCCCACATTGAGTTAGCAACAGATTAAGCGCATATGGTCACGGCGATTAAGCTAGGCAGAGTAAACGCATGTTCCTAGATACTTCTGATGTCGTGAAGGAGAATTTGAAGCACATTGCGGCAAGCAATCCTGCGCAAGCGAACATCATGATGGTGCAACTGGCCGTCGACGCCCTAAAGGCATGCTCATACACAGCATCTTTTACGACTGATCTGCAGATTAATCTGTGCCGCTTGGCGGTGCGCCTGATCAACTCCGCAGGTGCAGCGGGGGATTCTGCACTAGCTGGGTATTACCAACCGGCGATCGCGGGTTTGCGGGATATTCTTGAAGTGGCGTTGCTGCTGGATTTGTTTCAACGAGACAATACACAATTTATCCGTTGGATAGAATCCTCGGAAAAAGAGAGAAAATCTCAATTCAAGCCTATCAAAGTGCGTCAAATGCTTGAAGAACGAGACAGTTCGACGGTCGATTACAGGCGAGCAGCTTACAACCTATATTCAGGTCATGGAACACACGTCGACCCGGGTCGTCATCATTCAATTTCCCCAAATGACCTGACAATCGTAGGTCCCTTCCCAGACGAGCCGCGCATCATCGCGATAAGTTATGACATAGCGAGGCACATGGCTGCAGCAACGGCTTCGTGTATGACGATCGCAGTTAGACAAAGGGTCAAGAATGAGGATGCCGTCGCCCTCATGAATGCGTATTATTCATTCTGGTACGCCGTGATCAGGTGGACGGAACACGATAATCCTATCCTGAACTTGAGAGTTTCGGCGGCCTGACTTTAGGCGGCATGAACAGATAGGCGAAACTTGCAACATACTTAACGGTATTGTTGGGTCACTCCACCATTTGTTGGAAGGGCATCAAATGCTTTTGAGTGATTTCAACGGAACACTTTTATGTGCCACACGACCTGGGCAAAGCGCACGGGGCTGACCGGCAGGAATGATCTTTGATAATGTGGGAAAAATGGTACGGACGGGTGGATTCGAACCACCGACCTCAGGAGCCACAATCCTGCGCTCTAACCAACTGAGCTACGACCGCACACCGTCAAGTTTTTGACTTGGCGTCACATACGGAGAATTGATGCTTTTTGCAAGCGCTTGATGCAACAAAAGGCAGGGACATTCCCAAAAAAACGCCAAGCTACCTCCAGAAAAGAAAAAAGGCCGGGGGGAGGACCCGGCCTTTTCCATAAATGCGAGAATGGCTGGGAGGAGATGCCGGTTCTCGCGTCTCCGGCGGCTGGGAGGAGGAATGCCGCTGGAGAATATCTGGATCGCCTAACGCCTTTGCAGGCAAAATTGCGATCCGCAGGTGCCTGATCAGGCTACCTTTACGTCCTTGATCGCCTTCTCTACAGCCGACTTGACCGGTGCGGAGATTTCTTCAACTGCCTTGGAAGCAACAGCCTGAAGCTCTTTGGCCTGGCCGGAGATTGCTTCAGCCTGCTTGCGAACAAATGCAGTCTGCAGTTCGATAACTTCGCCGAACGACTTTACGCCGAACAGAGCTTCGATATGTGCAAAGCCAGCTTCTGTGTTGGTGCGCAGGGCAGCAAGCGCCTTCAACGAAAGAGCAGTGCCATTGGACTGGGCAGTTTCGAAAGTTGTTTCAAGAGTCTTCTGTGCAGCTTCAGCCTGATCCTTGATCTTGGCATAGGCTTCCTTGGACTGGGCAACACCCTTTTCAGTGAACTCACGAACCTGATCGGTTACAGCGGTAGCATCGAAGGCAGGCATTGCAAATGCGTCGGCAGTCTGTTTAGCAGTCTTGCTCATAATAAAGCCCTTCCTTGGTGCAGATGTTTGTCTCTGCAAGTGATTTGATAGGCCGAATATAATACATTTATTGTGCATTGCAACATTTTTCTTGCAGCGCACCATTTCCCGTTGATTTTCCAAGGAAATTATTCTGGGGACCATTAAAAGGCGCTGATCGAAGTTAACTAAACCAAGAGAAAGAGCTGGCAGACAAGAGGCAGCCAGTGGACGCGCGCCGTTGTGGCTATTATTAATAAAGTATTAAGGACGTCGCATGGATGCGGTGGTCCGCTACGGAGCTGCTAAACAATAATGGCGTCTGGAACATACCCGTTCATCGACATTGCCGTTCTCGATGAAATTCGCGAGCACTTTGCCAATGGCGATGCGCTTGTGGTCATTTCACCCGATCTTGCAAATGTCATCTGGGCCAATGGCCAGGGCGCCTCCATGCTTGGCTATGCGACAGTCGATGATATATTGACTGCTGGCACGGTGCTGGGCGTTCAGGCACAGCGGCAGTTGAAGGCGCTGGACGGCTTTCCTTCCATCGGGCATGGGCGCAGTGTCTCGCTTCGCATTGCATTCGGGCTGACCAGCCGCATTCTAACCTTTCAGGCCAGCGATATTATCCTGCCGCGAGGCGAACAGGCCATCGTGCTTTCAATCGCCAATAATGACCGCGTGAGTTCCGAGGAGCAGATCGCAGCTCTGGCGATAAAAGGCTTTGGTGACGAAACAACCCATGCCGCCATGGTCGATGGATCAGGCGTTGTCATCGCAGCATCGCAACAATTTTCAGCGCTTGGCTTTAATGACAAGAGCCTTGGCGACCTGGTGCGCGAAGTCCGCCACGAGCGTAATCGGCTGGTGAAGCGCGCTGTCACGACGATAAAGGGTATTGTGCCGACAGGCATAGCCCGGCTGACTGATAGCCCTGCCCTGCATTTATTGCTGGCTATCGAACCTGAGAATGTCGGGCTGGTGGCGCCTGCCGAGAATGTAATTCCCGCTGCACCTGTTCCAGATGCCGAAGTGAAGGACGTGCCGCAGGCAAGTCTGTCATTCGAACCGATTGCGCCCGTCACAACTGCCGAAGATAAACAGGCGGCAGTAAGACCAAGCGAGAGTGAACCAGTTTCCGAGACGTTTCAATATAGGCCCAGTGACACATCCGCCCGTTTTGTCTGGAAAGTGGATGCGCAGGCCAATTTCAGCGAGATTTCGCCGGAATTCGCGGCAGCAGTCGGGCCGGTTTCAGCCGATATTATCGGCAAATCTTTTCGCAACGTGTCCGCCCAATATGGTTTTGATGCGGATGGTGAAATAGCCGGGCTTCTTGAACGGCGCGATACATGGTCAGGGCGGGCCGTGCTTTGGCCAATCGAGGGCACCAATCTGCGTGTGCCAATTGAACTTGCAGCATTGCCCATCTATTCGCGTGAGCGGGTCTTTTTGGGTTTTCGCGGCTTTGGTGTAGCCAAAATGGCAGAGGTCGTTGAGGACTTGACCGTCATCGACACGCCATTGGACTCGAGCGGGCTGGAAACTTCGGTCGATCCTATAGCTGCCAGCGAGACCGATTCATTTGGGGGTGAACCGCCGGCTCTTGCCACCGCATCATCAGAGCCCAGCAATGTTGTAGCGCTGAAAACCCAGCGGCCCTTGCAGAATGATGGCCGCTTGAATGATGCAGAACGCAATGCATTTCGCGAGATCGCCGAGAGGCTGCGCCGGGAGGTTCTTGCAGAGCCCGCTTCTGTTAACGCAGAAGAAGCCGTTACTGATCGGGAAGAAAAAGCGAAGCCTGTAGCCGCGAAAGCCAAGGTGCCTGAAGCCGAGATTGTTGGGCCCGGATTTGCCGCTGACGCGCCGTCGAAGAGTTTTGCCAGCGACATTCGCGAGCAGGTGCGCCAGGGCGTCGACACATCGATTCTGGCAGCCTTGCCGCTTGCTGTTTTGATCCATCGTGAAGGCCAGATTCTTTATGCCAACAAAGCCATGCTTGATGCGACGGCTTATGAGAGTGCAGAAGAAATCAATGTCGCTGGCGGATTAAGCACCCTTTTCGCCGACGGCCCTAAAGGCGAAGACGAGGATGAAGGCGGCATGAATTTGCGCCGCAATGACGCTTCGACGCTCCGTGTTGAAGCACATTTACAGGCAGTGCGCTGGAATGATGAAAACGGCGATGGGTCACGCGCCCTGCTTCTGGCTTTGTCGCCCCAAACAAAGGCCAATCATTTCGACGAAAGCGAACGACTGCTGCTGCAGACGCGGATCGATGAGCTCAACGCCATTCTCGATACGGCTACCGATGGTGTGATCCTGCTTGACTCCGCAGGTTCCATCCGCTCGATCAATCACTCTGCTTCCGCGCTGTTTGGCTATGAACCGGAAGAGGTCAACGGCAAAGCATTCTCGCTCCTGTTCGCTATCGAAAGCCAAAGAGCGGCGATGGATTATCTCAACAGCCTTTCCAATAATGGTGTTGCCAGCCTGCTGAATGATGGGCGCGAAGTGATTGGCCGCGAAAGTCAGGGGCGTTTTATTCCGCTGTTCATGACAATCGGCAAGCTGGACGCTTCCAAAGGATATTGTGTCGTGCTGCGCGACATAACCCACTGGAAACGCGCGGAAGAGGAACTGCTAAGCGCCAAGCGCGAGGCTGAACGCACGTCCACTCAGAAAAGCGAATTTCTGGCTCGCATCAGCCATGAGATCCGCACGCCGCTGAACGCCATAATCGGTTTTTCCGAATTGATGGCGGATGAAAAATTCGGTCCCATCGGCAGCGAGCGTTACCGCGACTATCTGCACGATATCAGCCGCTCGGGTAATCACGTGCTTTCGCTGGTCAATGATCTTCTGGATATTTCCAAGATCGAGGCTGGCGCTGTCGAGATGAATTTCGAGGCAGTCTCCTTGAACGACGCCCTGACGGAAGCTGTCGCGATCATGCAGCCACAAGCCAATCGCGAGCGCGTCATTATCCGGTCAAGCCTGACCTCGCGCTTGCCGGACATCGTGGCGGACAACCGCTCCATCACGCAGATCGCGCTGAATTTATTGTCAAATGCCGTGCGTTTTACCGGCCCTGGCGGGCAGGTCATCGTTTCGACAAGCTATGAAGCCAGCGGCGATGTTTTGCTGCGGGTACGCGATACAGGCATCGGCATGACCCGGCAGGAGGTCGAGCAGGCTCTGCGCCCCTACAAGCAGATTACAACACCGGGGAATGTTCGCAGCGACGGAACAGGTCTCGGTCTGCCGCTCACCAAAGCGATGGCGGAAGCAAACCGGGCGAGTTTCAATATTAATTCCAGCCCGGGCCGCGGAACGATGGTCGAAATTACGTTCCCTTCAACGCGGGTGCTGGCCGAGTAATCTTCCATCTTCGAATAAAGATACCCCTGCTGATATGCAGGGGTATGGTCCTTATTGATCAAGCGACGATTTCAACGGGGCCATGATCATCGCAATGATCGCCATGTGGATGATGCAAATGCCCATCCACGAGATAATCAATATGATCCCCGTGGGGTACAGCCTCGTGGCCGCAGCCAGGACCATGCACATGGTCAGCATCGTGGCCCGAGCAATGATGTTCCGGTGTGCAGCGATCAGGATTTTTGGCGCTTACCTCAAGCACGTGCTCATCAATATGGTCGCCATGAGGGTGATGCAAATGGCCATCGTGAAGGTAGTCCACATGATCGCCGTGACGAATGGCGGTGTGGCCGCAATTAGGCTCATGCTTGTGATCATGATCGTGGTGATGCGGAAAAGTGCAGTTGCTCATAATTCATTCCTTTCAAAAAAACTTGGTGGTTAATGTTGCTCGATCGCATTCTCGATAAGCTTCAGGACGTGATCGTCGGCAATTAAATAGATCACGGTCTTACCGTCCTTACGTTCTCCGACCAGACGCGCGCCTGTCAATTTGAAAATGCGCGCGCACGGGATTAAACAGGAGCTTAGGCAATAAAATTGCGCCAAAGCCGTTTTATCGACTTGAATTGCTGCCCATGATGGCTAAACCGTTGATAGATAGTGCAATAGCACCATGAGCTTTGGCTCACTGGCTGTAAATCGGAATACTCATGTTCTGGCTGAGACCGAGAAACCTTTTGGCGACAATCCTGCTATTGGCATTTATCGCCGGTGGGATACTCGTTGCTTTGCCCAGCCTTGTCAGCACGGATCTCATTCGCGAGCGTTTGGCTCAAGAAATCAGCAACTGGACTGGCTACAGCGTCGAAGCAAGTCAAGAGCCTCACATTTCCTTCTTTCCAACATTCACCGCGTCAATGGGCAATGTGACCATCCGCAACCCATGGGCTACGGAAGGCCAACCCTTCATGCAGGCAGAGCGGATCGAGGTTGATCTTTCCCTGCTCTCGGCGTTGATGGGAAAAACCGAATTCACCGAGACCAAAATCATCAGGCCACGGTTTGTCCTCGATGAGCCAATTAAAAGCCTTGCAGATATTGGTGAAGCGCTTGCCAGGAGCGATGGGCGCATCGGCGATGTCGTGCGCGAGGCAAAGGCCGCTATCGTGGCGAACCCTGCCAAGCCGGATATGAGCACAGTGTCGTCGCAGCCATTCGGGCGTGTACGGCTGGAAGATGCAATGGTCACGTTCAAAAGGCCTATCAACGGCGCTGAAGAACAGATTTCAAGCATAAGCGGTGTTTTTGACTGGCCGCAGACATCTGGCATTGCCAGCTTTCAGGGCAAAGCAATCTGGCATGGCGAAGAGACTGAAATCGACAGCTCTGCCAGCAAGGCGCTGCTGCTTCTGGCGGGCGGGTCAAGCCCGATGCAGATCAATCTGAGTTCGACGCCATTGACCCTTTCTTTCAATGGCTCCGCCAATATTGCCAAGGACCGTTTTTTTGAAGGGACACTATCCCTCACCTCACCATCGCTGCGACGCACGCTCGAATGGTCCCGAATGGCGGAAATCCCGACGGCGCCAATTGGCAGCTTTACGCTTGATGCTTCCGTTACCGGCTCCTCTTCCCGTGTGAAACTGGATAATCTGACGGCCACGCTGAACGACAATCCGGCAAAGGGTGTGATCGAAATCACGCTGAATAACGCGGCAACGGGCACTCCGCTTGGTATCAATGGAACGCTGGCATTCGAGACGTTGGACCTTCGCTCGGTTTTCTCCGGCATCATGCCGCTGCCGGATGGCTCAGCCAATTCCGACGCTGAGATAAACACGGCCTTTCTTAAACAGCTCAATCTTGATCTGCGGGTTTCGGCGCAAAAGGCAACGGCGGGCAATGTCAGCCTGACAAAGGTGGCGGCGACTGCACAAGTGCGGAATGGCCGCGCCATATTTGACATTGGCGATGCCACTGCTTTTGACGGCTCGGTTGCCGGAAGCTTCCAACTTGCCGACGAACCTGAAGCCGGGACAACCGGGGAGTTGCGCTTGAATGGAACCGATGTAAACAGCGCTTCCATTGCCTCGCTGCTCGGACTTGGAAATCGCTTTGAGCTTGGCAAGGGCACCGTGTCACTGGTGCTGAAGGGGCCGATAACACGCTGGTCCACAGCCTTGAGCAGCGCCAAGGGCACGCTATCCATGCGCTTCGGCAATGGTCAAATCCGTAGTCTCGATCTCAATCGCTTGCTTAGCAAAGCAAAGACAGATCGATTTTTCAGCCTGAACGAAAAGACCGATGCATGGCTTAGTCTCGACAGGCTGGAGCTTAAGGCAAATATCATGGACGGTGTCGCGGCGCTCGAAACGGCGCAAATCCAGAACAAGCTTGGCACCTTTACCTTTGCAGGCATTGTAACGCTTGTGAGCAAGAGCCTGGCACTCACCGGTGACTTCGCAGCACCGATCGCTACGCCCGCGCCTGCGGAAGGCGCGCCGGCTGATGCGCCAAAGCCGGAACCTATGTTCAATCATACGCGGTTCTTCATCGGCGGCTCGTGGGACAATCCATTCATCTCGCCAATCATTTCACAATAATTCGCCTATCCCCTCTGGTGGAGCGAGAAAGGTTCGCGCTTTTTTGCTGTTTACTTACGCTGCAAACAACAGCATTTCCTGCATCAATTCCGTGCGGCGGCCTGTTCATCGCGGGCGCGGTTGACCTCACGGCGCTTATTGGCAATCGAAGCGATGATTACTCCCACAGCAACAATGGCGATAAGGATCGTGCAGGCAGCATTGATCTCCGGTGTCACGCCAAGACGCACCTGCGAATAAATGCGCATCGGCAAGGTGGTTGCCCCTGGTCCAGAAGTGAAGCTGGAAATAACCAGATCATCAAGCGAGAGGGTGAAAGCAAGCATCCAGCCAGAGACGACAGCAGGAAGGATAACCGGCAATGTCACCTTGAAGAACGTCGTGACGGGCGTTGCGCCAAGGTCCATCGCCGCTTCTTCCAGCGAACGATCAAAGGTGACAAGGCGCGACTGAACCACCACGGCCACGAAGCACATGGAAAAAGTGATATGCGCGAGCGTGACTGTCAAAATGCCCCTGTCGAGACCGATGGCGACAAAGAGCAACAGCAGTGACAGACCTGTGATGACTTCAGGCATGACCAGCGGCGCATAGATCATCGCGGAAAAGAGCATGCGCCCGCGAAAGCGCGTGTAGCGGGTCATCGCCAACGCACCGAGCGTGCCAAGAATGGTAGCAAAGGTCGCCGAAATCAGGCCGACACGGATGGTAACCCAAGCCGCATCGATAAAGGCTTGGTTGTGGAAAAGCGATACATACCATTTGGTGGAGAAACCGGCCCAAACGGTGACGAGACGGGACTCGTTGAACGAATAGATCACCAGCAGAACGATGGGCAGATAAAGAAAGGCAAAGCCCAAAACCAGCGAAGCAATGTTAAAGCGGGACCAGGTTGTGTTCATTTTATTTCCCGCTTTCCTGGGCTTTGGCTTCGGACCGCTGGAACAGCACAATGGGCACGACCAGCAGCAAAAGCAGGACAACCGCAACCGCCGACGAGACAGGCCAATCGCGGTTTGAGAAGAATTCGCTCCACAATGTCTTGCCGATCATCAGCGTAGACGAGCCGCCCAAGAGATCAGGAATGACAAACTCGCCGGTAGCCGGAATGAAAACAAGGAAGCAACCGGCAATGACACCGGGCATTGAGAGTGGAAATGTGATCTTCCAGAACGCCATGAGCGGCGGGCATCCAAGATCTTCGGCAGCTTCAACCAACGAATAATCCATCTTTTCCAAAGCCGAATAAATCGGCAGGACGAGGAACGGCAGATAAGAATAGACGATACCGATGAAAATCGCCGTATTGGTGTTGAGAATATTCAGCGGGGTATCGATGACATTGGCCCACATCAGAAACTGATTGAGCAATCCCTCGGGCTTCAAAATGCCTATCCACGCATAAACGCGAATAAGAAAACTGGTCCAGAATGGAAGAATGACAAGCATAAGCAGAGTCGGGCGAACGCTTGCAGGCGCGCGCGCCATGCCATAGGCGATTGGATAGCCTATGATGAGTGTCAGAAGGGTTGAAACCGCCGCTATGAGCAGGCTGGAAATATAAGCCTTATAGTAAAGCGGATCCTCGACCAGCCAGATATAATTATCCCAGGAGAACTGCGATATGCTGTTGAAGACAGACCTGATACCCGCCGTAATATCAAGCACGGGCGTATAGGGCGGAATGGCCATCGCCACTTCGGACAGGGAAATCTTGAATACGATGAAGAATGGAACAAGAAAGAAGACCAGCAGCCACAGATAAGGGACGCTGATGACCAACCGGCTTGTGACAGATGCTATCAATTTTTGCATCGGATAGCCCTCCTCACGCGGTTAAAAGAATACCGGCATCGGTATCGAAATTGACCCAGACCATATCCTCATATCCAAGCGGGTCTTCCACCGTGCGCACTGCATTCAGGCTTGCCGCCTTGATGATACGGCCATTTTCAAGCCGCACATGGAAAACTGTCATGTCACCGAAATAGGCAATGTCGTAAAGCTCGCCATAAGCGGTGTTAACTGAGGAGTTTGCAGGCTCCTTACGGCTGATTCTGATTTTCTCCGGCCGGATTGCGAAACCGACCGTTTGCCCGACAGAACAGTCGCGCGTCGCCTCCGTTCGGATCGTCATTTTATCGGTCGCAACGTCAATATCGATCTTGCCCTTTTCGACCGCCGCCGCCGTACCCTCGAACATATTCACATTGCCGATAAAGTCTGCGACAAATTTCGAATTAGGTGCTTCGTAAACTTCTGCAGGGGTCGCCACTTGCTTGACCTTGCCCTTGTCCATGACCGCGATGCGATCTGACATGGTCATTGCCTCTTCCTGATCATGCGTTACCACGACGAATGTCAGACCAAGCTTCATCTGCAGGTCCATGAGTTCGAACTGGGTTTCCTCGCGCAGCTTCTTGTCGAGTGCGCCCAGAGGCTCATCCAGAAGCAAAACCTTTGGCCGCTTGGCGACACAACGCGCCAAGGCAACGCGCTGGCGCTGCCCGCCAGAAAGCTGGTGCGGCTTGCGCTTGGCAAATTGTTCGAGCTTGACCAGTTTGAGCATCTCGGCAACGCGGGCTTCGATCTCGTTTTTGGGCATGCCATCCTGCTTGAGGCCAAAGGCGATATTGCCCTCGACTGTCATATGCGGAAACAGCGCATAGGACTGGAACATCATATTGACCGGACGCTTATACGGCGGAATGCCGCTCATATCCTGGCCATCAATCAAAATACGGCCCGATGTCGGTGTTTCAAAGCCAGCCAGCATGCGCAGCAGCGTTGACTTGCCGCAACCCGACGCGCCGAGCAGCGCAAAGAACTCACGATTGTAGATATTCAGGGAAAGATCGTCGACCGCGGTGAAATCGCCGAATCTCTTGGTAACGTTCTCGACAGCGATGAAGGGCTTTGCTTCCGGATCATTCCAGGGTGCAAATTTGCGGCGAAAACTTCCCAATGACTTCATAATATGCCCCGATATTCTGTCGCTTTTGTTAAAAGACCCCGGCAATTGCTGCCGGGGTCTTTGTTGATTATTGGCCTGTGACGACTTTGGTCCACAGGCGCGTCACCACACGCTGAATTTTGGTATCGTAGGGTGTGACGGTAAACAGTTTCGACAGAACTTCAGGCGTTGGATAAATCGCCGGATCATCCATGATTTCCTTGCTGACGAATTCCTGCGAGGCCTTGTTGCCATTGGCATAGAAGACCACGTTGGAAGCCTTGGCGGCTACATCCGGACGCATCAGATAATTGATGAGTTCGTGTGCTTCGGCCACATGCGGCGCATCGGCAGGAATGGCCAGCACGTCGAACCACATTTGCGCAGCACCCGGAATGGAATAGCCGACTTCAACACCGGCCTTGGCTTCCGCTGCGCGGTCGCGGGCCTGGAAAATATCGCCCGAATAGCCGAGCGCAAGGCAAATATCGCCGTTGGCCAGTCCATTGATATATTCTGACGAATGGAACTTGCGGATATTGGGGCGGGTCTTTTCCAGCAACTCACCGGCCTTTGCCAGGTCGTCTGGGTTCTTGCTGTCAGGATCAAGACCAAGATAGGCAAGAACGGATGGCAGGACATCGGTTGCCGAGTCGAGAACATGAATGCCGCAATCCTTGAACTTGGCAGCCAGTTCCGGCTTGAACAATGCATCCCATGTCGGCGGCTCATCATTGCCCAGGATTTCCTTGGCTTTGGCTACGTTATAACCAAGGCCCGTGGTTCCCCACATCCAGTCAACCGCATATTCATTGCCGGGATCGTATTTCTGGACGCGCTCGGAGATGACGTCCCACATATTGGAGAGGTTTGGCAGCTTTGACTTGTCGAGCTTCTGGAATACCCCGGCAGCAATCTGGCGCTGGAGAAAGGAGGCTGTCGGAACAACAACATCATAGCCAGTTCCGCCTGCCAGAAGCTTGGTTTCCAGAATTTCGTTGGAGTCGAAGGTGTCATAGACGACCTTGATCCCTGTTTCCTTGGTAAAATCTTCAAGAGTGGTCGGGTCAATATAGTCTGACCAGTTGTAGACATTAACGACGCGTTCCTGCGCCCACACGGATGTGGTCAGCCCCAGCGCAAGCGTTGCGGTTAACAATATTGTTTTGATACCCATTATTTTCTCCATGCTGCCAGCACCTTCTACAATGCCGCTCGTTCCCAGATCGACGCTTTACTGTATCTTTGTGCATCCGCGAAGGTGCACCGCACAGGTAAGTTTCCCCTACCTTTTTAGATTGCGATGACTTCGTCAACTGGGATCGCGCAGGTCTTATGCAGAAAGTTGTTTGGGCATGAATTTTTTTGCATCAAACTCAGTGGTGTTACGCACCTTTGCCCCGGAAAAACACGGAACGTATCAATGTAAAAAAGCGATTGAGCAACAGGGAAAGCCGGCTTGGTGGTCCACCGTACTTTTCATAAAACTCATCCTCCGACATCCGGCACCTTTGATTCCGGCTTATTAGCTGATGGGCCGTGCCCCACAACAGGTAAAAATCGCCACTCATATTTATCTCCAGTAAAAAACCGTTTGCACATGAGAGAAGAATGGGCAGATTAATGGCTGTTTTCTACGAGCAACGATGAAACAGATTTTTCAAAAATGAAAAACGAGAATTGGGATGACCTGAAACTTTTCCTGCATGTTGCGCGCGAGGGTGGCTTAACCGGTGCATCGGAAAAAACCGGTGCAAGCCCGGCGACAATAGGACGGCGGCTATTGGCTTTGGAGCGCCAGATGGGGCGCAACTTTTTCATACGGCGGCAAACCGGTTATTCGCTGACCAAGGACGGACAAGCGCTGCTCACACATGTTCTGGCGATGAACGAAGCCGCCCGGTCTATCGGCGCCTGGAATGAAGGCGTCAATGAGCTTCCGACGGTGCGTATTTCAGCTGGCAGCTGGATGTCGCATTTCATGGCGGTCAATCTGGCGCAGCTATGGACGCCTGACGACCCATTCCGTCTTTGTTTCAAGACGGCGGAAATCCGTCTTGATCTGGCGCATCGCGAAGCGGAAATCGGCATTCGCAACAGCTTTCCGGAAAGCAGCAATCTGGCGGCGCGGCCGATTGGCGATGTTGCCTATGCACCCTACTGCGCCAGCCATTTCAACATGGTGCGTGACTGCAACTGGGTGGGGATCGGGGCTGATGACGCGGTCGCACCTTCTGCGCGCTGGCTGCTTGCTCAGACAGACCTATGGGTGACGATCTGGGCAAATAATCCGCGCATGCTGCATGATCTTCTGCGTAGCGGAGCCGGACGGGGAGTGCTGCCGTGCTTTGTTGGCGATACTGACCCTTCGCTGGTGCGGGCCGGCGAGGAGATCAAGCCGCTTTATCACCGACAATGGCTGGTGATGCATGATGATGACAGGCGGCGCCCGGAAATCCGCACCTTGGTCGAGCGGCTTGCGCAACTGATCGAAAAACAGCAGCCGCTGTTTCGTGGCCAAAGGCCGAGAGGATGATTACTGAAAATCAAACGCGCTCAACCCTGTGACCATTTCATCAAGGCCGAGCGGGCGTGTAACCGGTGGCTCGGCACGGGAAAGGCAGGCCGAGCGCTCGCACAGGCGGCAGGCGGGCCCGACAGGCGTGAGACCAACAAACTTGCCAAGAGGCGCGGCACTAATGCTGCGATTTCCCAGCGCGCTACCATAGACTGTCTCATCGGCAAAGCTGATGTCACATCCCAGCAGAAGTGCAGTACGACGCGGACGCTCATTGAAAGCGCCTTGCGGACCTTCGAGCGTGCGCGCGATGGTCAAAAACTCTGCACCATCCGGCATTTCCACCGCCTCAACCAATATTTGACCGGGCTGCGCAAAGGCCGAATGAATGGCAAGTTTGGGACAGTCGCCGCCAAAGCGCGATTGTGGAAAACCCTGCGCGCCCGCCCTGCGGAAACGGTTTCCCGCATGATCGACTTCGAGCATGAAAAAGGGAATGCTGTTACCAGGTGCGGCAAGCGTGGTGAGCCGGTTTGCCGCTTGTTCGAAGGAAACGGAGAAACGAGAGCGCAGCACATCAATGTCATATCTGGCGCGGGCAGCGGCGGTCTGGAACGCCTGATAGGGCATCATCAGCGCATGGGCGGCGTAGCGGCCAAATTCAAAGCGGGCGATACGGCGGGCTTCGTCGGATGAGAATTTGAGATCCTGAATTTCGGCGGCAATGACCACCTGCATGCGGATCAGCGCCGCTTCCATGGCCAGTTCACGCAATTGGTCGAAAGGCGACAGGCGCTCTGACAGAAACAGGCGCTGCGAGTGACGATCATAACGGCGGCGCCAGTTGGGCATGGTCGCGACCGGCAGGATGCGAACTGTGGTGCCATATTCGCTTTTCAGCCACGCCTTCAGCGCTCCTGAAAGATCATCCCCGGGCTTTATCAGACTGAGGAAGCTATCTACCTCTCCTTCAATGCGCGGGAAATAATTGGCGCGGCGCTCCATCACCTCGCGCACTTCATTGAGCGGCAGGCGCGTGCCGGAAAGCGATGGCGCCTGCCCGTCCTTGGCCAGAAGCGCCGAAAGATCCGACAGGCGCTCTTGCTGTTCGCGATAAGCGCGGTAGAGCTTGATCATGCCGGTGGCAGCATTGGGCGCAGCGTTGGAAATCTCGATCAGTTCCTGATCACCCGGCAGTTCTCCATTCAACAGCGGATCAGAAAATACCTCTTTAAGCGACGCCATGGATGATCCGGTTTCAAGCTGCAGCGTATCCAGCTCGATCTTATAGGTGGAGGATAGCTTGAGCAGGAGCTGCACGGTGAGCGGACGTTGATTGCGCTCGATCAGATTGAGATAGGAAGGCGAAATGCCGAGCGCCTCGGCCATGGAGGTCTGCGTTAAACCCTGCTCATTGCGGATGCGCCTGATGCGCGGACCTGCGAAGATTTTTCCCTCAGCCATCACAACTCCCGCATTCTGTGACAATATTTACATTAAAGCGCTCTTTGCAGCCTATTACAACATTTACAGATTTACAATCGCGATCTGTAAATACCATTACAAGATAACTCGATATATCGGCATAAAATGGCGATATTTCTCGCTTTCATCGCAGTGCAATGTAAATTTAGTCAAACAGAAGCGGCTATCTTGCTTCCTGATTTGGTCGCCGTGAGTGTTTACATCTATTTTTGGAGACAACAATGACTGATTTTTACAACCTTGTACCGAATGCGCCCGCTGGCCGCTTTGACAATATTGAGCGACCATACACTGCTGAAGACGTCAAGCGGCTGCGCGGTTCGGTTCAGATAAAGCACACGCTGGCGGAAAACGGCGCGAACCGGTTGTGGAAACTCATTCACGAGGAGGATTTCGTCAATGCGCTTGGCGCGCTCTCCGGCAATCAGGCCATGCAGATGGTTCGCGCCGGACTGAAGGCGATCTATCTCTCGGGCTGGCAGGTTGCCGCAGATGCAAATACAGCCTCATCCATGTATCCGGACCAGTCACTTTATCCGGCGAATGCGGCTCCCGAACTGGCAAAGCGCATCAACAAGACGTTGCAGCGTGCCGATCAAATCGAAACCGCCGAGGGTAAAGGTCTTTCGGTCGATACATGGTTTGCACCGATCATCGCCGATGCTGAAGCAGGTTTTGGTGGGCCTCTGAACGCTTTCGAGATTATGAAAGCCTTTATCGAGGCAGGCGCGGCGGGCGTTCACTATGAAGACCAGCTCGCTTCGGAAAAGAAGTGTGGCCATCTTGGCGGCAAGGTTCTGATCCCGACAGCAGCGCATATTCGCAATCTCAATGCAGCGCGTCTGGCTGCGGACGTGATGGGTACGCCAACACTGGTTATTGCCCGCACGGATGCGGAAGCTGCAAAGCTGCTGACTTCAGATATTGACGAGCGCGATCAGCCTTTCGTTGATTATGATGCGGGGCGGACAACAGAAGGCTTCTATCAGGTCAAGAATGGCCTCGACTCCTGCATTGCTCGTGCTGTCGCCTATGCACCACATGCGGATCTTATCTGGTGCGAGACATCCAAGCCTGATCTGGAACAAGCACGACGCTTTGCCGAAGGCGTGCACAAGGAACATCCGGGCAAGCTACTGGCCTATAATTGTTCGCCTTCCTTCAACTGGAAGAAGCATCTGGATGAAGCAACAATTGCCAAATTCCAGCGCGAACTCGGTGCGATGGGCTATAAATTCCAGTTTATTACGCTGGCCGGCTTCCATCAGCTGAACTTCGGCATGTTTGAACTGGCACGTGGCTACAAGGACCGGCAGATGTCCGCCTATTCGGAACTGCAAGAGGCTGAGTTTGCCGCTGAGGCAAATGGCTACACCGCCACCAAACACCAACGCGAAGTTGGCACAGGCTATTTTGATGCGGTTTCACTGGCGATCACAGGTGGCCAGTCTTCAACAACCGCAATGAAGGAATCAACGGAAACCGCGCAATTCCGCCCGGCTGCCGAATAGAGATAACAAGAGGAGAACGATCATGGCTTCCATTTCACGCGTAAAAGAACGGGCTGAGGAACAGGCTTCCTTCATGAATACAGACCAGCAGGCTGTTATTCGTATGGTTGCCAATGATCTCCATCGCCTCAACCAGTCTGTCATGAAGGCGGTTGATGCTGGGGTTTCGGTCGAGCTGGTCCGCTCTGCCCGTCATCATGGCGGTGATGGAAACTGGGGAGACCTTTTGATCCCCGTCGTTGTAACCCGGCAGTAAGATCAGGACCGTAATTCTGATCGGTAAACCGGTTCCCACTTTTCCTGGAAATAAGCTTTGTCTACGCAATTCCGGACGGAAAACCGGTTCCCACTTTTCCTGGAATTGCTCTGCTGTGGCCTTCTCTGGTTTCGGTCTGGGGACCAGCACGGCAGCGCAGAACCGCCCGCGAGAAATTGCGGGCGGTTTTGTTTTAACAGTTTCCAAAACGCATCACCTCGCCCGTCATTCTCTGGCTTGACCTGCGAACCCTAAGAACAGGGAGGCGCTATCAATGTGTGGATCCTCGGATCTCCGCGCCACTTGCCGTGAGAACGCCGAGAAAATTGAAGAAGCCGGACCAGATAACGGCAATCTCGGCGGGAAGCGAGTTTGTATAGATGACTGTCGCGACGGCATTGGCAGTGTCGTGGAAGCCGTTGACGAACTCAAAGCCCAATGCTGTGACCAGCGCCAGCCCCAAAAGTATCCATGGCAGAGCGACAGAGCTCGTCAGATCCTGCGTCAGCGACCAGCCCACATAGAACATGCCGCCAATGAAAATGGCAACCACGGCATAATTGGGCAAATTTCCGAGCTTTCCGGGCTTTGCCAATGGGTGATCAACACCCACTCCCATGTTGGTTGTATCGGGTCATTGTCATCATGAAAATTCCTCATCGAAATGACAAATCACTAGGACAATGGCATGAAGCTTTAATGACAATGGGTCTCATTTGCTCTATCGCTTTTTGAAGAAGAAAAACTCTGGAAACGCCCATGCATAAAGTCGTCATCAGCGGTACAGGCGTTTTCACGCCGGACCAGTCCATCAGCAATGCCGAACTTGTTGAGGCGTTCAACACTTATGCAACGCGGCAAAACGAGCTGTATGCGGGCGAAATCGCTGCTGGCACGCGCGATGCGATGACTATGTCAAACGAAGATTTCATTTTCCGCGCCTCGGGCATTGAAAATCGGTATGTGCTCAATAAATCGGGCATTCTGGATCCCGACATCATGCATCCCGTCTTGCCCGAACGCAGCGATGAAGATCTTTCCGTCATGGCGCAAATGGCCGTCCATGCCGCCACTCTGGCTTTAAAAAAGGCCGGGCGTGAAGCATCGGAAATTGACGCCGTCATTTGCGCGGCGTCGAACCATGAACGCGCCTATCCGGCGATCGCCATCGAAGTGCAGCAGGCCCTTGGTATTGAAGGCTTCGGTTTCGATATGAATGTGGCTTGCTCATCGGCAACATTCGGTATTCAGGCGGCCGCCGACATGATCCGCTCCGGCTCCGCTCGCGCAATTCTCATGGTCAATCCGGAAATTTGCTCGGCGCATCTAGAATGGCGCGATCGTGACTGCCATTTTATCTTTGGCGATGTTTGTACGGCAGTATTGCTCGAACGCGACGATCTGGCCACCGCAGAAGATCGTTTTGAGATCGTCTCAACGCGCTGTCTGACGCAGTTCTCCAACAATATCCGCAACAATAATGGCTTTCTGCGCCGTACACGCGAAGGTCACATGAGCGATCGCCGCGATATGCTTTTCAAGCAGGAGGGCCGCAAGGTTTTCAAACAGGTCGTGCCTATTGTTTCCGATCTTATCCTGACACATCTCGCCGATGAGAATATCGCGCCTGCGCATCTTTCACGCTTGTGGTTGCATCAGGCAAATAAGGGAATGAACGATTTGATCGGGGTGAAAGTGCTTGGCCGTGAACCGGAACCTGGCGAACAGCCCAATATCTTGCAGGATTACGCCAATACATCATCGGCAGGCTCGATCATCGCATTTTCGAAATATTCCGATGACCTTGCGCCGGGAAGCCTTGGCGTTATCTGCTCATTTGGAGCGGGCTATTCCGTGGGCAGCGTGATTGTGCGGAAGATTTAGGCTACTCTTGTTGCAAAAGCACGTTAAATCCGGTCCACCAGAGCGTACCAGCTGAGCGCCAGAAACAGCATGGGCGAACGGAATGTTCGCCCACCCGGAAATGCCGGGACTTTGAGGTCTTCCAGAAGCTTCAGCCGGTCGCGATTGCCAGCAACAGTTTCCGCATAGAGCTTGCCGACGAAATTGGACAGCATGACGCCATGGCCCGAATAACCGCCGGCTGAAATCACATTGGGCATGACCTCCCGCACAAAAGGCTGGCGTGGCATGGTGATTCCAACCGATCCGCCCCAGGCTTGAGTCATCTCCACATTGGCAAGGGCTGGATAAATCTCGGCGATCTGGCGGCGAATATGGGTGCTTATATCCAGCGGATTGTCGGCAGTATAGGCCTCACGACCGCCGAACAGCAGGCGGCCATCCTTTGAGCGGCGAAAGTAGCGCACTACGAAACGCGAATCGTCCACGCTTTCGCCACCCGGCAGCACCGGGCTATCGTCACCCAATGGCACTGTTGCGCCTATGAAGGAGCGTATCGGCATGACATGCGACGCGCTGATGGGTTCAAGGTTACCGCCATAGGCATTGACCGCGATCAAGGCCTTTGCCGCAGTGACGGTACCGGTCGCAGTGGTGACACGCACCTTGCCGTTCTCGGATTTAATGCCGGTAACCTTGGTGTTCTCATAGAGATGAGCGCCTGCCCTTGCCGCTGCGCTGGCGGTGCCGACAACAAGTTTCATCGGCTGGATATGCCCCGTTCCTTTGTCGTAAAGGCCGCCGAAATAGCGGTTGGAGCCCAGCCGTTCGGCAGTCTCATCGGCTTCCATATAGTGAATATGCGGATAATTGAATCGCGTCGTCATAAGCTCCGCATGTTCGCGGTAGCTCTTGAGGTAACGCTTCTTGTGCACAACGGACATCTGGCCGGGCACATATTCAATATCGATCTGATGGGTTTCAGCAAATTCCAGCAAATGGCTCTTTGCCTCTTCGGCAAGCTCGAACAGGGCTTTGGCGCGTTCAAAGCCATATTGAGCCTCGAGCTCTTCCGCCCATGCGCGCTGACCCGTACCAAGCTGGCCGCCATTACGCCCCGACGCCCCGTCGCCAAACCGGAACGCTTCCAGCAGTACAACATCAACACCTGAAGACGCCAGATGCACGGCTGCCGACAGGCCGGTGAATCCGCCGCCAATAATCACAACGTCAGCCGTGCGAGAGCCATCCAGAGGTGGATATTCCGTACGATCAGAAATCGTCGTTTCGTACCACGATATGCCGGGCGAGATGGGAGACTGGTAAGCCATATATTGATGCAATCTTGTTCACTCTTGAGGCAAAAACGCCGTGCGTGGTTCGACGGGACTCACCATGAGGAAGGTATTGCCCTGCAAGTTAATTGCCGAACAGTTTCAGCACCGCAATCAATCACTTCCCTCATGGTGGCCCCTCCCGAGCTTGTCGAATGGCGGACCACGCACGAAGATGCTGCTGCCAAACTCAAACGTTCAGCAGCAGAAATTCACGTTCCCAAGGACTGATAACCTCCATGAAGGTTTCGAACTCTGCACGTTTGATGGCGGCATAGGTGATCGCGAAAGACTCACCCAGCATGGCAATCAAATCCTTGTCCTGCTCGAACAGCAAGGTGGCCTCGATCAATCCGCGAGGCAGCTCGATCAAATTGTCATTAACCGTCGTGGAAGCGGGTGCATCGGGCTCAATCCGATTATTCATACCAAGCAACCCGCAGGCAAGCGATGCTGCCAGCGCCAGATAGGGATTGGCATCCGAGGACGGAATACGATTTTCCACGCGACGCGCCGCCGGGTCGGAGCGCGGCACACGGAATGCCGTGGTGCGATTATCATAGCCCCATTTGACGTTGACCGGTGCCGAAGCAGCCGGCGTCAGGCGGCGATAAGAATTCACATAGGGCGCAAACATGACCAGCGAAGCCGGAACGTGCTTCTGCATACCACCGATGAAATGCCTGAACGCTTCGCTTTCCGTACCATCCGGATTGGAGAAGACATTGCGTCCGGTCTTCTTGTCGACGATGGACTGGTGGATATGCATGGCAGACCCCGGCTGTCCCTGAATGGGCTTGGCCATGAAAGTCGCATACATATCGTGCTTCAGCGCCGCTTCTCTGATCGTGCGCTTGAACAGGAAAACCTGATCGGCAAGTTCGACCGGATCGCCATGACGCAGGTTGATTTCCAGCTGCGCTGCACCTTCTTCATGGATCAATGTATCGATCTCAAGGCCCTGACTCTCGGAGAAATGGTAGATGTCATCGATCAGTTCGTCGAATTCGTTGACGCCCGCAATTGAATAGCCCTGTCCGCCGCCGATAGCGCGGCCCGACCTGCCAACTGGCGGTGTCAGCGGATAGTCAGGATCGGGGTTTTTCTTGACGAGATAAAATTCGATTTCAGGCGCAACGACGGGCTTCAGCCCCTTCTTGTGATATGCCGCCACCACGCGCTTCAATACGTTGCGCGGCGTAAACTCGACCGCATGCCCATCCTTGTTTACCAGATCACAAATGACCTGAGCAGTAGGGTCGCTTTCCCATGGCACCTCCGACAGGGTGGAAAGGTCTGGCATCAGTTTGAGATCGCCATCATCTTCAGGATAGGCGAACCCATGGCCATCTTCCGGATAAGAACCGGAAATCGTCGCCATGAAAACAGCCGATGGCAGTGCAAGCGATGTGTTTGAAGTGAATTTCTTCGAGGGCATCATCTTGCCCCGCGCCACGCCAGCTTGATCGGGCGTGATGCATTCTATGTCTTCGATATCCCGCCAGGCCAGCCATTCGGCAGCTTCACGCCAGTTTTTTACTCCGCGTGTGGCTTTGACATAGGCAGGCGTACGCGGCCGCTTCGCTGAGGTTCGCGCGGATTTCTTTTCGGGAGTTTCGGAAGGCATCAATCACCAGGATTAGTTTCGGTGACAGGATGATAGCGCATAAAACAGGCCGATGGGAGGCTGGGCCCGAAAATTGTTTTAGCAAACTCGTGAAGGATGCGGCCACGCGAATATCTTGTCCGAAATGCGCGCGTGGCCCTTCTAACTATTGCTTTGGCGCGTCCGCGCCTATGCTCACTTCAGCCCAAGCATCGAAATCGCGTTGCATTTCCGTGATTTTTTCGCGAGCGCCATCAAGGGCGATCTTGCCAAGCAACAGACGCAGCGGCGGATCGTTCGCCTCAACCGCCTTGACGATTGCCTGCACGGCTTTCACCGGATCGCCCGGCTGATTGCCGCTCGCTTCCCTGATCTGGCGCATACGCTCCCCGGCAGAGGGGCGATAATCTTCGATGGTTTCCGACGCTTCATTGGCAGAACGACCGGCCCAATCGGTGCGGAATCCGCTCGGCTCTACGATCAGCACCTTGATGCCAAGATGCGCGACTTCCTTGGAGAGCGCCTCCGACAATCCCTCGACAGCAAACTTTGTCGCATTATAAAAACCGACAGCCGGAAAGCCCCTTAATCCGCCAATCGAGGAGATATTGACCACGGTGCCGGAGCGTTGCTTGCGCATGCCCGGCAGAGCAGCGCGGGTCATGTCCATAAGACCCCAGATATTGATGTCGAACATCTTGCGCGCTTCGGCCAGATCGCTTTCTTCGAGAGAGCCAAAATAGCCGATGCCCGCATTGTTCACCAACACATCTATGCGTCCGAAGCGCGCTTCGGCAGCCTTGACCGCAGCGGCGACTTCTTCCGGCTTGGTGACATCAAGCTTCAGGACAAGAGCATTGTCTTCGTGACCCTTGGCGATATCTTCGACCTGCGCGGGGTTGCGGGCGGTGACAACAGTCGGATAACCGAGCGACAATGTATATTGGGCGAGCTCGCGGCCAAAGCCGGTTGAACAACCAGTGATGAACCAGACAGGTTTCGATGTCATGATGATATCCTTGAAAAAGCATAACGCCAGAGCGGCAGCTTGGCCGGGCAGCGCTTATTAAAGGGGGAATACATCAAAGATGTAGACCCCTATCTCATTGATTCAAGGGTAAACCCCACTTTTATATGCAACGCCCGCCATCGACCTCGAGCGCAACGCCTGTGATGAACTGGGCTTCGTCGGAAGCCAGATAGAGCGCTGCATTGGCAACATCGAGAGGTACAGACAGACGGCCGAGAGGAATGGTGGCCTTGAATTGCGCCCGGCGTTCTGGCGTATCCTCACCGAGAAACAGCCCGAGCATGGGTGTTTCGCCTGCCGCAGGGCAGAGGCAATTGACGCGAATATTCTTCGGGCCAAGCTCGACGGCCATGGATTTTGTAACGCTGATGGCCCAGCCTTTTGAGGCATTGTACCAGGTTAGACCCGGACGCGGGCGCAAGCCAGCAGTCGAAGCTGTCGTGATGATCGATCCACTGCCCTGTCGCTCCATGATCGGCACAACAGCAAGAGCGGTATAATAAATGGCCTTCATGTTGATCGCGGCGATGAGATCATATGTATCTTCATCTACGCCAAGCATGGACCCGTTTCGGTGGGAATAACCGGCATTGTTGACCATGATGTCAATGCGACCGAACTTGTCCATGGTGGTCTGCACCATGGCGTCAATTTCTTCCTTGCGCGTCACATCCGTATGCACGGCAAGAGCGTTTTCACCGATGGATTGAGCGACGGCCTCCGCTCCGACAAGATTTAAATCAGCAACAACGACATTGGCGCCCTCCTCGGCAAAACGGCGCGCCATTGCCTCGCCAAATCCTGATGCCGCACCGGTAATGATCGCTGTTTTGCCTGCCAATCGGGCCATGTTCTATCCTCCATCTACTGTGATTTGTTTTATGGGATTCAATCGTGGCGGAAAACGATCGTCTTGGTTGCAGACATATCGTAAAGCGCCTCAAACCCCTTTTCGCGGCCATGGCCGGAACGCTTGAAACCGCCGAAAGGCAGCTCCACGCCACCGCCAGCGCCATAGGAATTGACGTAGACTTGCCCTGCACGCACGCGCTTGGCCACACGATGCTGACGCGCACCGTCACTGGTCCAGACCCCCGCGACAAGCCCATATTCAGTGCTGTTGGCGAGGCGAATTGCTTCCTCCTCATCATTGAAGGAAAAAAGCGAAAGTACGGGGCCGAATACCTCTTCTTGCGCCAGAACTGCCGCCGGATCGACCGCACCGAACAGAACCGGCGCGACGTAGAAACCGGAGAGAGGCGCATCCACATGGATTGAGCCGCGCGCCACGACCTCAATCCCGGCTTCGGCAGCGGCTGTTATATAATTTTCCACGCGGCGCTTTTGCGCTGCATTGATCATGGGTCCAAGGTCGAGATCCGCGTCATGTGGCCCGGCGACAAGATTGTTGAACCTTGCCGCCAACTCTCCCGCAACTTCGTTATATATAGAATGCTCAATGAGAATGCGGCTTCCTGCCGAGCACGTCTGGCCGCCATTCTGAATGATGGCATTGACGAGGACCGGAAGAGCCTTGCCAATATCGGCATCGGCGAAAACAATTTGCGGTGATTTACCACCAAGCTCCATTGTTACGCCGCGATTATTGGTTGCTGCTGCTTGCTGGATCGCAGTGCCAGTGACGGGTGAGCCGGTGAAAGTGACGTAATCAACGCCGGGATGCGCAGACAATGCCGCTCCTGCTTCACCCCCAAACCCGGTGATGATATTGAGCACGCCATCTGGAAACCCCGCTTCAATGGCGAGTTCGCCGATGCGGATGGTGGATAGCGAGGCATCTTCGGCGGGTTTGATGACCAAAGTATTGCCCATGGCAAGCGCTGCGCCAACAACGCGCGCCATGATTTGCATCGGATAGTTCCATGGGGTGATACCGGCAACAACGCCGTGCGGCTCGCGTAATGTCAGGGCCGTGTAGCCATCCAAAAAAGGTATCGTATCGCCGTGAATCTTGTCGGCTGCACCGCCATAAAACTCGTAATAGCGTATCGTTGCAGCAACGTCAGCCTTGCCCTGTCTTATCGGTTTTCCGGTATCGCGCGCCTCAAGGGCAGCGAGTTCATCACCATGTTCTTCTACGAGCTGCCCAAGACGCGTCAGCAAGCGCCCGCGCTCAAAGGCAGGCATATGCGACCAGGCTCCCTCTTCAAAAGCCAGCCGGGCCGCGCTGACAGCGCGATCCACATCGGTTGCGTCGCAAGCGGGGATAGTGGCGAAATCCGACCCGTCCGAAGGGCATGCCACAGCTATGGTTTTTCCCGTGACTGCGCCGACACGTCTGCCATTGATGATGTTCAGGAAATTCTTATCCTGTGCGATAATTCGCGAGAGATTCTGTAACATGGCTGTTTCCCGTTCGTGATAGTCGTACCGGAACTTCAGCGGATTGGAAATGCAATTTGACGCAGTTTGCGCTAAAGGACTGGTCATTTTAAATCGATTAGATTATAGAAACCATGCGCTTCGGAGCTACACTTTGTGTTGCGCAATTCAGGCATAGCGAGACTCTATTCATGACAAGTCAGATTATCCCGGTTGAACCATTTGATTGCATTGTTTTTGGCGGAACCGGCGATCTTGCCGAACGCAAGCTGATCCCGGCGCTTTATCAGCGCCAGCGGGATGGCCAGCTTTCCGAACCAACCCGTATTATCGGTGCGTCACGTTCAGCCATGTCGACTGAGGATTATCGCAAGTTTGCCCAGGCTGCGATCAAGGAATTCGTCAAGGCTGATGAATATGACAAAGCGCAGGTGGAGCAATTTCTCCAGCGCATCAGCTATGTCGCGGTTGACGCGACCTCGGATGCCGGATGGGAAGAGCTGAAGAACGAAATCGGCAATGACTCCAAGCGCATCCGCGCTTTCTACCTCGCGGTCAGCCCTTCGCTTTTCGGTGATATCGCCAGCCGTTTAAAGAGCTACAAGCTCGTTACCGACCACACGCGCATCATCGTTGAAAAGCCTATCGGCCGCGACCTCGATAGCGCCATCGCGCTCAATGACACAATCGGCCATGTGTTCAGCGAACAGCAAATCTTCCGTATAGATCATTATCTCGGCAAGGAAACCGTGCAGAACCTCATGGCGCTGCGCTTTGCCAATGCGTTTTACGAGCCGCTATGGAATTCCGCCCATATTGATCACGTTCAGATCACTGTTGCCGAGCAGGTGGGTCTTGAAGGCCGTGCCGGTTACTATGACAAGGCCGGTGCGCTGCGCGACATGGTGCAGAACCACATCATGCAGCTCCTGTGTCTTGTCGCAATGGAACCGCCCGCATCCATGGATGCCGATGCCGTTCGCGATGAAAAGCTGAAAGTGCTGCGCTCGCTGAGCCCCATCACCTCGAAAAACGCCGAAGAACTGACCGTACGCGGCCAATACCGTGCCGGTGCTTCATCGGGCGGCGCCGTCAAAGGCTATCTCGACGAACTTGGCTCTCCAAGCAGCACGGAAACATTTGTCGCCATCAAAGCGGAAATTGCCAATTGGCGCTGGGCTGGTGTGCCGTTCTACCTTCGCACCGGCAAGCGTCTCGGCGCGCGCGCATCGGAGATCGTCGTTTCGTTCAAGCCAATTCCTCATTCCATTTTTGGCGAGACAGCCGGACGCATTGTTGCCAACCAGCTCGTCATCCGCCTGCAGCCGGATGAAGGCGTGAAGCAGTGGATGATGATCAAGGATCCGGGTCCGGGCGGCATGCGCCTGCGTCACGTTCCGCTGGATATGAGTTTTGCCGAATCGTTCAAGGTTCGCAGCCCTGACGCCTATGAGCGGCTGCTGATGGATGTTGTTCGCGGCAATCAGACATTGTTCATGCGCCGCGACGAAGTGGTTGCGGCATGGCGCTGGATCGACCCTATTCTCAAAGCCTGGGCCGAGACCGAGCAGGTGCCTTCTGGCTATACCGCCGGAACATGGGGCCCCTCATCCGCTATTGCACTTATTGAGCGTGATGGCCGCACATGGCACGAGCCGGAATAGGGCGCAATTCCATGGCGACAGACGAACGATTGAACAGTTTTGAGAATGGCGACGCTCTGGCCGAGGCTTTGGCAACGACCGTTGCGGGCCACCTGCGGGCGGGCTGCGAGGCAAATGGCAAGGCAGTGCTGGCTGTCTCTGGCGGGACGACACCTGCCCGCTTTTTCAAGGCTTTATCGCTCAAGGATTTGCCGTGGAACACGATCACGATAACGTTGGTGGACGAGCGCTTTGTGCCGCCCACCAGCGAGCGCTCGAACGAACGTCTGGTGCGCGAAGCGCTTTTGCAAAATGCGGCAGCTGGCGCAAATTTTGTCGGGCTGTATCACGAAGCTGTTGACGCGGATCAAGGCGCGAAAATGGCGGCCGCTGAAATTGCCAGGCTCGGACAACCTTTCGATGTGGTGGTGCTTGGCATGGGCGGTGATGGCCATACGGCGTCATTTTTTCCCGGCGGCGACAATTTGAAAGCAGCAATTTCCAAAGATGAGAAAGCTTTGGTTTTGCCAATGTCCGCAGAAAATGCAGGCGAGCCGAGATTAACGCTGACACTGCCTGTCATCATAGCCGCGCGTTTCATCGCGTTGCACATTGAAGGTGCCGGCAAGATGACCACGCTGGAAGCAGCACTTGGCGAGGGTGAGGTCGAGGACATGCCTATCCGCGCCGTGCTATCCTCTCAGCCGATTGATCTTGAGATTTTCTGGGCGCCGTAAACGCCCGGATGCGTGATCGCCGGGAGGCTCCCAAACTCACCGGCAGACGCTACAAGGAGAGAACACATGACCGTCATGCAACGGGTGAAAAGCATTACAAATCGCATCCGCGAACAGTCAAAGCCAACGCGTGATGTGTATCTCGATCATTTGCGCGAGGCCGCATCGCGCAAGCCAAAACGCTCCGCTCTTGCCTGCGCCAATCTCGCCCATGGTTTTGCCGCATGCAGCCCTTCCGACAAGGCGGCGCTTGCGGGCGATGTGGTGCCGAACTTAGGCATTATCACTTCCTATAATGATATGCTTTCCGCGCATCAGCCATTCGAGACTTATCCGAACCTGATCAAGCAGGCAGCAAAGGAAGCAGGCGGCGTGGCGCAGGTTGCGGGCGGCGTGCCTGCCATGTGCGATGGCGTGACGCAGGGCCAGCCCGGCATGGAATTGTCGCTGTTTTCGCGCGATGTCATCGCCATGGCAACCGCTATCGGTCTTTCACACGACATGTTCGATGCGGCGGTCTATCTTGGCGTTTGCGACAAGATTGTTCCAGGTCTCGTTATCGGCGCGCTGACCTTCGGTCATTTGCCAGCCGTGTTCATACCTGCGGGCCCCATGACCACTGGACTGCCGAATGATGAGAAGGCCAAAACACGCCAGCTCTACGCGGAAGGCAAGGTCGGGCGCGACGAATTGCTTGAATCGGAGTCAAAATCTTATCATGGTCCCGGCACCTGCACCTTCTATGGCACTGCAAATTCCAACCAGATGCTGATGGAGATCATGGGCCTGCATATGCCCGGCTCATCTTTCATCAATCCGGGCACACCCTTGCGTGATGCGCTGACGCGTGAAGCCGCCAAGCGCGCACTTGCAATCACCGCGCTCGGCAATGAATTCACGCCTGTCGGCGAAATGATCGACGAGCGTACTATCGTCAATGGCGTTGTCGGTCTGCATGCAACCGGCGGCTCAACCAATCACACGATGCATCTGGTTGCAATGGCTGCCGCCGCTGGCATCAAACTCACATGGCAGGACATTTCCGACCTTTCCGATGTCGTGCCACTCTTGGCACGCGTCTATCCGAATGGTCTTGCCGATGTAAACCATTTCCACGCGGCGGGCGGCATGGGCTACATCATCCGGGAATTGCTTGATGGCGGATTGCTGCATGAGGATGTCAAGACGGTCTGGGGCGGCAGCGATGGCTTGCGCGCTTATACAATCGAACCCGCGCTTGGCGAAAACGGTACTGTGGTTCGCAATCCTACGCCAGCCGAAAGCGCCGACAAAAAAGTGCTCTCGACCTGCGTGGAACCGTTTCAGGTGACTGGCGGACTGAAGATGCTCAAGGGCAATCTTGGCACTGCCGTTATCAAAACTTCCGCAGTCAAAGCCGACCGCCATATTATTGAAGCACCGGCTTTGGTCTTTGATAGCCAGGCGGCGCTGCAAGACGCCTTCAAGGCCGGAAAACTCAATCGCGATTTCGTAGCGATTGTGCGTTTTCAGGGTCCGCGTGCCAATGGCATGCCGGAACTGCATAAATTGACCCCTGCCCTTGGCGTATTGCAAGATCGCGGTCACATGGTTGCGCTTGTTACTGATGGCCGTATGTCCGGTGCATCGGGCAAGGTGCCAGCCGCTATTCATGTCACGCCAGAGGCTCTGGACGGCGGCATCATCGGCAAAATACGCGATGGCGACATTGTGCGGCTGGATGCTGAGATCGGCACGCTTGACGTGTTGGAAGACCCGGCAGTGCTGGCAGCGCGTCCGGAGCCGGTCGTCGATATCAGCCATAACAGCTATGGAATGGGACGGGAACTCTTTGCTTCCTTCCGCAATGTCGTAGGCCGCGCGGATGCAGGCGCATCGGTGTTTGGACTTTAAGGTCAGCACGTGCCTATCCTGACCAAGGATGCTGGTTTCGCACTTACCGATATCGAAACAATCGGGCCGGCGAAAAATCAGTAATTGGTACGGCGCTCGTCGGAAGGTGAGCGCCCGAATTGCGCGCGATAGCTTTGGGCAAAATAAGAATGTGATGTGAAGCCGGTGGCCAGCGCTACATCCAGAATGGGCGAGTGGGTTTGCCGCAAAAGCTCGCGCGCGCGCTCAAGGCGCAGGCTCATATAGTAGCGTCCGGGCGTCATATTCAGATGACGCAGGAAGAGCCGCTCTACCTGACGAACGGACAATCCAACGGCCTTGGCCAACCGCACGGCAGATTTCGGCTGCTCCAGATTATCGGCCATAATCTCGACGATCTTGCGCAATTTCTCCGATTTGCCGGTGAGATCGCGCTCAGGGCCGATGCGCTGTCGGTCTGTTTGAGAGCGAATACGCTCATGATGAAACTGGTTGGCCACCTCATTGGCAAGGGCCGGGCTGAAATCCTGCTTGATGATTTCCAGCATCAGATCGATCGATGTTGTGCCGCCTGCACATGTATAGCGCTTGCGGTCAATCTCGAAGACATTTCCCGTGCATTCAATCTGCGGAAAACGCTCCTGAAAACCAGCCCGGTTTTCCCAGTGAATGGTGCAACGATGCCCTTCCAATTGGCCCGCCTCAGCAAGGATATAGCTGCCAATATTCAAACCGCCCAATGAGGCGCCGCGTCGTCCAAGATTGCGTAATGTCGCGATGACTTTCGGCTTGTCTTCAAATTCGGTCGTCAATCCGGCACAGATGAAAAATATATCCGCCGAGGGCAGATCAGCAAGCGCATATTCCACATTGATCTGAAGACCATTGGATGCAGTTACAGCTGCTCCGGTCGCCGATACAGTGATCCACGAATAAAAGGTCTCTTCGGACATGCGATTGGCCGTGCGCATTGTATCGATAGCAGCCGCAAGGCTGAACATCGGAAATTTGTCGACGAGCAGAAAGGCGAAGGTTCTGCCGACCTTGATTGTTTCGGCCATACGGTGTTGTAACGAGATTCCCTATTTGAGCAAATGGATCAGAAGCGCGGCGGCGTTTTTCCAGCGGAGCGATAGGCGGCGACAAGCGTATTTGCCATAAGCATGGCGATTGTCATGGGACCAACGCCACCGGGCACCGGGGTGACCGCCGCAGCAACCGTCGCAGCATCGGCAAAATCCACATCGCCCACAAGCCGTGTCTTTCCTTCGCCTCGCTCAGGAGCTGGAATACGATTGATGCCAACGTCAATGACCGTCGCTCCGGGCTTTACCCAATCGGCCTTGATCATTTGCGGCCTGCCGACAGCGGCCACAAGAATATCGGCAGTGCGGCAGAGAGCTGCCAGATCTTTCGTTTTGCTATGGGCGATAGTGACTGTCGCATTATGTGCAAGAAGCAAATTGAACATGGGCTTGCCAACAATATTGGAACGACCAACCACCACAGCATTCAAGCCGGAAAGATCGCGCCCGAGAACCCGATCGATCAACAGCATCGAGCCAGCAGGCGTGCAGGGAACAAATGCAGTGTCGAGTTCGCCGGTGCCCAATTTTCCGACATTGATAAAATGGAAACCATCGACATCCTTGTCCGGCGATATCGTCTGGATAATGCGGCCCGAATCAATGTGCTTGGGCAAAGGGAGCTGTACCAGAATGCCGTGGATCAGCGGATCAGCATTGAGCTTCTCTACCAGCGTAACAAGGTCTTCCTCGGAGGTTTCCGCAGGCAAGGTATGTTGCTCGGAATGAAACCCGCATTCGCGCGCTTTTTTGCCCTTGGATGCAACATAAACCTGACTGGCAGGATCTTCGCCAACGATGACAACGGCGATCCCCGGTGTAATGCCCGTGCCCTCAATCAGCTCGGCGGCAGATAGCTTGACCTTCGAAACCACATCCTCGGCAATCTCCTTGCCATTGATTGTCACTGCCATGTGCTGCTCCTGAAACTCTTACTTCGCGGATTGAGCGTCATTCTCTTGATTTTACGCCCAAACAATACCGTCAGAACGGCGTTCCCTGACGCAATAGCGAAAGCGATACAGAACCGCAATGCGATGATACGTTGCAGGGCTTGGCTAACGCAGCAAATCCAAGCATGATTGTGAACACCTTACCGATTCCGGGAATTCAAATGCGCTATTCAGCCTTCAGCCTGCTTAAAAATGCCCTTAACGGCAACAAGGACTGGAAGCCTGCATGGCGTAAACCTGATCCGAAACCTGCCTATGATGTGGTTATAATCGGGGGCGGCCACGGACTTGCGACGGCCTATTATCTTGCAAAGGAACATGGCATCCGCAACATAGCCGTGGTGGAAAAAGGCTGGCTCGGATCGGGCAATATCGGCCGCAACACCACCGCTATCCGCTCCAATTACCTCCTTTCCGAAAATCAGCATTTCTATGAAGCGTCGATGAAGTTGTGGGAAACCATGTCCCATGACCTCAACTATAATGTGATGTTTTCGCAGCGCGGCGTTGTTAATCTCGCTCACTCCCTGCCGCAGCTCGACGTCTATGCAAGGCGCGGCAACCAGATGCGGCTGAACGGTATAGACGCAGAACTGGTGACTCCGGTCCAGATCAAGAAATTGATACCGGGCCTCGATATCAGCAGTTCGGCGCGCTTTCCCATTATTGGCGGCTTGATGCAGCGCAGCGCGGGTACGGCGCGGCACGATGCCGTGGTTTGGGGCTATGCGCGGGCTGCCGATCAACTTGGCGTCGATATTATCGAGAACTGCGAAGTGACCAGTTTTCTGAAAGACGGCGATCAGGTTACCGGCGTCATGACAACCCGCGGACCGATCAATGCCAAAAAGGTTGGCTGTGCGGTGGCGGGCAATACGAGTGAACTCATGCGCCGTGCAGGCATTGATCGTTTGCCGCTTGAATCACATGTGCTGCAAGCGTTTGTTTCGGAAGCGCTGAAGCCCGTCGTCGATACGGTTGCAACTTTTGGCGGGGGGCATCTTTATTTCAGTCAGTCCGACAAGGGCGGGCTGGTTTTTGGCGGCGACATTGACGGTTACAATTCCTATGCGCAGCGTGGCAATCTTCCGGTTGTTGAAGATGTCATGAGCGAATTCGTCGCGCTTATCCCGGCTCTGGCGCGGGTCAAGTTGCTGCGTTCGTGGGGCGGTATCATGGATATGAGCATGGACGGCTCACCTATCATTACCACGGGACCACTTCCTGGCATGTATCTGAACACCGGCTGGTGCTATGGCGGCTTCAAGGCAACGCCGATTTCCGGCAAATGTTTTGCCTGGACAATTGCCCGGGATGAGCCGCACCCTCTCTCCGCGCCCTTTACGCTGGATCGTTTCTATCGTGGCTATGTTGTAGACGATAAGGGGCAAGGCCCCACGCCAAGGCTGCATTAGAGCTGATCGGAAAACGCTGGAACTACCTAAGAAGCCTGCCGCTCGGCTTCTTCACGCAATATCTCGCGCAATGCTGCAATCTCGTCCAGCATCTCTTCGATATTGGAATTGTCGTGTTCACGGGGGGCAATATGGGCGTCGGCATAGGCATAAAGGAACTCGGCGATTGCCACTTCATCCTCAAGCTCGGATGAGGTTCCGCTGCTATGCACACGTTCAATGGCAGCACCCAATCGCGACTTCTCCGGCGAGGTAGCCTCATCGCTGGGCAAAGGTTTGGTCCGCCTGCCATTTCCTGTTGGGCGAGGCTCCGTTGGCGAATTTCCCGCACGAAAACTTTCAATCATGCCAAGCAGGATCGCGATACCAAGGCCTGCGAAAAGCCCCCCGAGCAAACCTGCGACAGCCACGAGCTTGCGCGACCCGCCCGTACTTTCGAGTGCAGGCCGTGCAGGAGAAATCACGCGTATATTGGTGGTGTTGACGCCTTCAAGCTCACCGGTTTCCTTGGCACGCAGGAGAAACGCTTCATAGACTGCACGCTTGGCCGCAACTTCGCGCTCGAGTTCACGTAGTTTGACCATCTCCTCATTGTTGGAGGCGGTGCGCGCCTTTAACTGGTTCAGGCGTGTCATCAACTCCTGTTCCTGCTGTTGAGAGCGCTTGAGTTCCGTTTGCACCGATGAGGCGATGCGCTGCAATTCATTGCGGATTTCACTGCGGATACCACTAACTTGCGATTGCGCCTGAATGAGTTGCGGGTGGCGCGGTCCAAGCTTGGTGGCAAGGCCATCGGCCTGCTGCTTTAACGCACCATATTGCGAGCGCAGGGCGACAATGACGCCTGAGCGAAATTCTTCCGGCAGAGTATTGCCAAGCACACCATCAACAGAGGTACTGCGAATAGATGCTGCCTGCGCGTTCAGCCGGATTGTCTGGTTGCGCGCGGCTGTCAATTCATCATTGGTGCGCGTGATTTCGTCGTCGCTGATCAGCCGTCCCTGAACATCAACGAGATCATTTTCAGCCTTGAACTTTTGAACGGCGTTTTCAGCCTCTTCGACCCCTGCCCGCAGGTCATTCAGCCGGGCTGTCAGTGCCTCTGTGGCCTGTCTTGCCGTATCGGACTGAATATTGCCCTGCTCTTCACGGAAGACATCCGACACGGTATTGGCGATGAGTGCGGATTTTTCCGGATCGCGTGAATCGACCGTGATGTTGAAAATGTAGTTCTTGGTGCTGCGCTCGACGTTCAAATGCTCATAAAGATTGCGAAGGAGCAGAGTCTCTCGTGTCGTGGCATCAGGCGTGCTGTCAGTGGAAAACAATTCCCTTATCGTAGCAACCAGCCCGCGCTCTTTCAGATCACCATTAAACTCCGGATCTTTGGCAAGACCGGCCCGGTCTATCACTTTCGTCAACACGCTGCTCGACTGGATGACACGCAATTGACTTTCAGCAACGGCAAGCGAGGCGTCGAGAGGAAGTTGGGTTGACGAAATCTCCTTGTCGACGATTTTGAGGTCACGAGGGTCAACAAGCAATTCAACCGTGGAGGAATACAGCTTGGGCAGGGTCATGGCGTAACCGACGCCCAGCAAAGTCCCAATGAGCGTCGTCGCCACAATTAATGATTTAGACCGGCCAACTCTGTTTATGACAATACGCGGATCGACCAGAGGCCGCCATTCATCATCCTGATAACTGGTATTTTGAGGTTCTGACCGGGCTGGTTCCGGCCGCCGCAAAGGAGAAAATACCGGCTTCTCAAACGGCGCCGGCTCTTCAATTGCCGGCTCGGTAATTGGGGGAATGGGGACTTGAGGCACGTCCGCAGGCTTGTTGTTCGGCAGCAGGTCGTCATAGGTCGCCTCGGGCATGCGAACTTCGCTTTCGGCAGCATCAACACGGCGATTGAGCTCGGCCTTGATCGCCGCCATATCGGCGCGCATACGGTTTATGGCATCCTGCTCGGCTGCCTCATCACTGAGATTTTCAGGGATATCATTGAGCGGCGGCTGGATAGATTCGGACTCAGCGGCAAGGCGCAAATTGCGCATTCTGTGATAATGATCGAGATTGGTCTCGTTGCGCACGGATGATGCAGGCCCAGCTGGCAATGACTGTGCCTCCAAGCCCTCCTCGCTGGCAAACGAGAGCAGCGAGCGCCGCTTTACCGTCTCGTTTTCACGACTAGTCATCCGCAACTGAACTCCAACATCTCAACCCAAATGCGATCAATCGCGGATGCTGAGATCCACGGTTAATCCACACTAAAGTTCTATGGAAAATAAAACGTTAATGATAGGTCGTGCAAGACGGTTCAACCATATGATCCACTAGGGAAGGCAACGCAATACGAGCCGTTAAGCCTTTTACGCTAAATCATTGAAACATTGTTATGCAGGATATGAAATTGGTCGTTCGGCACGTGAAAGCCAATGCGGGGCTCATCCGCGACTATTTCTCGGTGATCAGCGGATCGGCGGGGCGGCTAATTATATCGCTGGCCTATTTTGTCGCGCTGGCGAACACGCTGACAATTGCAGAGTTTGGACTGTTTGCCACAGCATCGGCGACCGGCGTGGTACTTTCACGCCTTGTCTCTTTCGGTTTTGTCTCGCCGCTTTACCGTATCTCGACGGTGAAACCGCAGTTAATCGGTGCATATACGGGCGGGTTTCTGGCGGCCGTCATCATATCTCTACCGATCTTCATACTCGCCGCCTATCTGGCTCATCTGGTATTTTTCGGTGCCGATCTTGCGCTTGGAACTTTTGCCGTCATTGTCGGCACTGAGGCCCTGCTCTGGCGCTCCATGGAAGTTGTGGTCATTGTCAATAATGGCCTCAACCGATTTGGCCGGGCAGCGCTGCTTGTCATTATCGGCACGGCATTACGAGCCGGTGCAGCGGTATTATTTGCATTTTCCAGCATTGCCAATCTTGCCATCTGGAGCTGGTGGTATGCAGGCGCCAATGGCATTGCCCTGATCATTGCCATCCTGTTTTTCTATCCAAGAGTGCGGTTGCGGCTGGTGCCGAAACTTTATCGCCGCAGGCTAAGTGACTCATTTGCGGTCACCGGCGCGGAAGTATTGTTCTATGTTCAGTCAGAACTGGATAAATTGCTGGTTCTGGCTGTTGGCGGACCGCAGACAGCCGGTGTGTACACGATCATCATGCGTCTCGTTGATTTGACCGCGCTGCCCGTGCGCTCTTTCAATATGATGCTGGTTCAAAAGCTGATGCGCACGCCCGATATGCTCAAGTCGATGAAAATCCGTGGCGGGTTGGAACTGGGCGTGTTTCTGGTCTCGACTCTGGGCTTGGCCGCGCTAGCGCTTTTCCTGCATATTTTTCCACGGGCCCTGGGCGACAATGTTGCGTCAGTGGTTGCCCTGCTGCCCTTGGTCATCCTCGTACCGGGTCTGCGCAATCTCGTTGAATACCAAGCGGAAATACTCTATGCCCGCGGCCAATCGGGTTTGAGGGCCGTCAATCTTGCCGTGCTCGGTATTATCAAAGCGGGGCTGCTGTCCTGGCTTTTGGTAACATTCCTTGAGGTCAATGACTGGCTTGTCTGGCTCAACGCAATGTTCGTAGTGATCTATATCGCTTCTACCGCGCTCACCTACAGCGCGATCAAGAAACCGGCGCGGCGCGTCTAAAAGAACAGTTTGCGAATGCGATCGGTGCCATCACCAAGAAATGACTGAATGCCGATTGCCACCTGATAAGGTGCCATTTCCTCAACGAATTTCACCAGTTCGGCATCAGTTGGCGCGGGTGCCGACCAATGAATCCGGCAGAATTCGCGGCCATCATGGTAATGGCCCCTGGCGTTCAAAACTTCATCGACATAGCGGCCATAGATCATGCATTCTGAAAACTTGCGTGTGCGGCCAATAGCTGCCACCCAGTGCTTGCCGCTGCGCTTCTCTATGAGATTGCACATGCCGATCACCGCATCGCGCCGCCATGCAATGAGGGTTCCAATGTAATCATGCCCCGCAATACTAACCGGCGTCACGCCGAGCAGATTTCCCGCATTTTCCGACCAGATGAGCTGATCGCCCGGGACTGGCCGCAACAGATCACCATCGCGCCGGAACAGCCGCATAGTGTTACCGCGCCAGAACGAAGCACAGTCAAATGGCTTGAGAAAAGTCACGTCTGAATCAATGTAGATCAGCGCATCATCATCTGTATATTTGGCAATAGCGATGCGCCGCAACTGCTGCATATGCCAGCCACGCAACGGCATGGTTTTTGGCGACAGCCAGATACGGCGCCTGCCAAAATTCGTGGGATCAGGAAAAGGCCTTATCCAGCCGGGTAAAAGATCGTTTTCATCGATGATGATGCGGTTGGGCGTTTCGAGCTGCTTGAACAAAGCAATATCGCGGTGCTCTACTAGGATATAATGCTTGGTATAGCCCGTCACAAAACGGTCAATGGTCTCGCACAGAAGTTGGCAACGCCGGAAATCCGGCGCGTAACTCGCGGTAACCAGTGCGTTCTTCAATTGCGACCCCTTAATTTTGCTCGCACGACGCGTAGCAGAAAAAGCGGGTTGCCGACAACATAGCGGCGCCACAAACGTCCCGGTTCCTGGGCTAGACGATAAAGCCACTCAAAACGCATTTTTTGTATGAGCAGCGGAGCGCGAGGCACGGCGCCCGCCATGAAATCGAACAATGCGCCGACGCCTAATGCCACGGTGCAATGCTGTGCCGTCAATTTTTGCGCCATGAATATTTCCTGGCGCGGAACGCCCATCGCGACAAGAAGAATATGCGGCGAGAAGTCGTTCAGTGATTCCAGGATACGCGGTTCATCTGCCGCGTTAAAAAACCCGTCGCTGATCACGCGAATCTCGTGCTGAGGAGCGATCTGCCGGAACTTGCCCGCCGCTTTTTCAACGACATCCGGCCTTGCGCCAATCAGGCCGATGCGCAGCGGATTGATTTCGGCTTGCAACAGAGCAGGCGTAAAGTCTGTTCCATTCAAATTGGCGGGAAACGGTGAGCCATGCAGAATCTTTGCGGCGATATCTACGCCGATGCCATCGGGTAGAACCAGAAAATTATCCAGCGCTGCGCGAAATCCGGCGTCTGTTTGTGCAACATTGGCATTGTGAGCATTGAGCCAAGTGATGAGCGTAAAATCATGCGTGGCAATGCACTGGCGCAGCAGATCAATCGCTTCCTGCCATGGCAAAGCAATAACAGACACGCCGAGAATAGAGCGGCTGGGTAAAGCGCTCATGCTCATTTCACCGCTTCAATTCGGCCAAGGCCGAGCTTTAGCTGGCGATCAAAGCGGGCCTGTTGCGCTTGCCGGAAAACTTTACCGGAGCGGATCATATCTTCGCCGGACCGTACCTTGCGAACCATTTGGCTGACAGCCTTGGCGAACACTACCGGATCGTCCGCCACCACGCAGTTGTCCGGTATATCGGCAATGCCCCGTATAGACAGCGCTGTAGCGACACTCGGTAAGCCCAGCTCAAACGTTTCGATCGTTTTCAGCTGAACGCCTGTTCCCGCCCGGCTGATCAATGGAATCACCGCGCAGCTGCGAACAAAATCCGTTGCGTCCGGCACGCGCCCAGCAAAATTCACCTTTGGCCATGCCGCTTTGAGATCAGCCGGGATGCTGCCAGCAACTGTAATACCAATATCATTGTCCAGATGGGGCGCTACTTCGCGCAGAAACCATTCAAGGCCAATACGATTGGGCTGCCATGTCCACGTGCCTATCAGGCCCAAATCATGTTCAATCGTGCGGCTGGACATTTTCGCCGGGTCCGCTTCAGTTACCAAAGGCAAGGCGGCGGCCCGATCAGTTGTATTAAGTTGCAATGCGGCTATGTCTTCATCAGCCAATGTAAAGACGAATGCAGCACTATCGCAAAGGCGCTTTTCCAATCCTGCCAACAGCCGGGATTCGCGATCGAACAGATATTTTTGTATCGGGCTCGTCGCGGCCTCTGCGTTTTCGCGAGCGGAGCGGTGCTCGACATTATGGGCGATGAATATTTGCGGCTTGCCGGTAAAACAATCTTCGAAAGCACCCGCAAGCGCCACACCATTCAATATATAGGCGTCGAATGGTTCCGCAGAAGCAAGTGCGGCTCGAAACTTTGCCCTGGTAATGATGCGCAGTTTTACTGAGGATACGGTTAGTCCTGTGAGCACGGCCTTGCCCAGCCAACGCAATTTGCGGCTAAAGCTCGCCGTATCGTTTCTAACATCCACCTCGCCGAGCAATATTGTATTTTCCGGATCAAGCGGCGTGCTGCCCGGCCAGACAAAGCCGATTACCGTGACCTTTATGCCAGCGCGCTTCAGCCCATCGATAATTGCCTTATTGGCTATTTCATAGCCGGTGGCCGGTTTACCGTCCGGGACGATAGATGTGACGAAAACTACATGCATTGCGGCTCGAACGTAATGAAATATTGAACAAGTGTCTTCTATATCCTCATATAGATAAATAACGGATAAATAGCCCCGTGATGAAACTGAACGGCCACGACAATATAAGTATCGTCATGCAGTCGCCCGGCCTTTCGCCGGAAACGATTGACGTTGTTGTTACTCTGCCAACCTTCAAGCGGCCCGATCACCTGCTGAGAACCCTCGCCTCGCTCAAGGAACAGGCGACAGACCGGTCATTTGCAATTATTGTCATGGAGAATGAGGCGGAGAAACGCGAGGGCGCGGCTGTCGCTTCACCGCTGTTCGAAAGCGGCGACTATAGTGGCTTGGTAATCGTCGCGCATGATCGCGGCAATTGTAATGCCTATAATGCCGGTTGGCAGACAGCGCTGGAAATCTTCCCGAACTTCACATCCCTGGTGGTGATCGACGATGATGAGATCGCGGCCCCCGATTGGCTCGAAAATCTTTGCAGAACGCGCGAAGCCTATAATGTCGATTTTGTCGGCGGCCCTCAAATCCCGATATTTGCAAAGCCGGAACACCAAATATGGGCAAAGCATCCTGTATTCAGCCCGCATTATGATACAACCGGACGCGTGCCGATTATTTACTCCTCGGGCAATCTGCTGATTGGGCGAAATGTGCTTGAGGCGATGCCTTTCCCGTTTCTCGACCTCACCTTCAATTTTATGGGTGGCGGAGATTCTGATTTTATCAGCAGGAGCGTGGTCAAAGGCTTTACCATTGCGTGGTGTGCAGAAGCGCCCGTCTATGAAACCGTGCCTGCCCGGCGCGTAGAAGCCGGCTGGATCAGAGCACGCGCTTTGCGCAATGGCGTTATCTCAAGCCTCATCGAAAAACGCAAACGCGCTGACGAACCTTTGGGCAAGGTAAAGACCGTTTTGAAAAGCCTTGCGCTGCTTGCAATTTCGCCTTTTCGCGCCGCGCTGAAAACAGCGCAAACCGGCTCGCTATCTATCGGTGTCTATCAAATTTATATTGGGCTTGGCCGCGTCTTGGCAGAATTCGGATATTCGAATGAGCAATATCGGCAACCTGAAAAGAACTGACGCGCCTATGGCGATACCGATGCGGCTTGTCGCCAGCCTTCTTGCCGGGCTGATTTTGTGTGTTCTGCTTGTGTCATTCCGGCCATTTCAACCGGCGAGCACTGCCATTGCCGGGGGCGGCGGTGATCTGGTCAACCAGCTGGGTTTTGGCGCCCTTGGCGGCGTTTCAATTCTTGCGATGATTGTGTTGGCTGATCCACGCCGTCTGCTTTCTCTTGCAAGCCCGCTGTGGATCGTCATGTTCGGGTTTGTTTTCCTTTCAACGCTTGTTGCTGTCGATCCCGGTGCGGCACAACGTGCGGTCATCTTCACCATTATCGGGGTATTATGCGTCGTGGCTGTTCTGGCGCTTCCACCCGACATGGACGGCTTCTCGCTTGCTCTGATTATTGCTGCAACGGCAGTACTTGTTCTGTCCTATGTCGGATTGGTCGTCGTACCCGATCTCGCCAAGCATACAGCGGGTGAAATAGAGTCTGAACATGCCGGACTTTGGCGCGGTATTTTTGCCCATAAGAATGTTGCCGGGCCCGTCATGGCCTCCTTCGCCTTTGCAGGCATTTATCTCATTCGCCGTGACTGGCGAAAAAGCGGGGCAGCAATTTTGGTATTTGCGCTGGTCTTTGTTGCGCATACTGGCTCCAAAACATCCACTGCGCTGGTCCCCATGGTGATCCTGCTTGTCATGGTTCCAGGTCTATTCGGATTACGAATACTGACTGCGTTGCTCATCGTGGCTGCGCTTGCAGGCTTTTTCTGTTTCACCATTGGCACGCTTTTCTTTCCTCCCCTACACGATCTACTGGTTCAAATGGGAGCCGATGCGACCTTTACGGGCCGAACATCAATATGGCAGTTTGGTCTTGAAAAGCTCCGCGAAACGCCATGGCGAGGCTATGGACTGGAAAGCTTTTGGGAGGCGGCAGTTGTCCGGCAAGCGGAAAACCCATATTATCTGGACTGGGATGTCCGAGGCATAGTTCATGCGCATAATGGCTATCTGGATATTGCCATTGCTATGGGCGTTCCCGCGTTGATTTGCGCGATGGTCGTTCTGGTCGTGCTTCCGCTTGTGGACTATGTGCGAACTTTGAGGAAACGCGAGAATATATTTCTCTCCGATTTTCTTATGATGTGCCTGACCTTCTCGCTTATGAATGCCTTTCTTGAGAGCTTTTTCTTTCGCCGGGCGGATCCTGTCTGGTTGATTGTCGTCATGGCCTGTTTCGGATTGCGCATGACGGCCCGGGTTCCATTGCAATCGCGTTCCTGATTTTGACGGAAGCCAGTTGACCGAAGCACCCGGACCGGATCAAAGTGCCGCCCATTCAAATGGAGAGAAAAAATGTCCGATAATGTGGTTCTGGTTGGATGCGGCAATATGGGTTTTGCCATGCTTAAAGGCTGGCTGGACGCCGGGATATTGCAGCCTGACCAAGTCACTGTTGTCGAGCCAACCCCTGCCCTTCTCGAACGCGCTGCAAGTTTGGGCGTGAATGCTGTTGATGACGCATCAAAGGTTGAGGACGATCTCGCACCGCGTGTCATACTTGTCGCGGTGAAGCCTCAGGTGATGCGCGACGTGCTTCCTGCCTATGCGCGATTTGCAGGAACATCGACATTTGTCAGTGTGGCAGCGGGAATAAAAGTAGCATTCTTTGAAGAACATCTCGGTGCAAGCGCAGCGATCATCCGCACCATTCCCAATACGCCGGCAGCAATCGGCAAGGGCATGATCGTGACATTTCGCAATGCCCATGTCGCAGATGATAATGCAGCATTTGTTGACCGGCTGCTTGAAACCAGCGGCGCCGTGGCCGCAGTGGATGATGAAAGTCTGATTGATGTTGCAACAGCCGTTTCAGGATCGGGACCGGCTTATGTATTTCATTTCATAGAAGCGCTGACAGAGGCTGGTGTCCATGCAGGGCTTGAACGGAAGACCGCAGAAATACTGGCCATGCAGACAGTGTTCGGAGCAGGCGCATTGGCCGCTTCAAGCGAGGATACGCCGACAAAGCTTCGGGAACAGGTAACCAGCCCGAAGGGAACAACGGCCGCCGCCCTCGATGTCTTGATGGGTGCAGACAGGCTTAAAAACCTCGTGATCGAAGCGGTTTCCGCTGCACATAAGCGTGCTGTCGAATTGGGTAATCAGGCATAGAAATACGACCGGAAGTTTCCGGTCGTATTCACTGACTTTGCTGGAGGCAAAGAAATTTGGATCAGCTCGGCTTTTTGGTGACGAGCGTCAGCAGCCCTTTTGAATCGAGGCTGGCTATCACAACTGCTTCGGATGTGAGGCCTTTTTCCTTCAACGCGGATGTTACTTCCGGCGATTTATCGATGGAAGAACGCAGTTTCTTTACGTCTTCGTCGCTGCGCTGAGCAACGGCATCGTTGACGTGCGTTTTGGTGGCATCCGGCAATTCATTGATATCGACAATATTGATGGTCGTGATCTGCGGTGCCCCTGTTTGAGCTGGCGCTTCAGGTGATGGAGCAGCAGCGTTTGGAGCGGTCTGCGTAGCTGTCTGGGCATAAGCGGCCGAAGTGGCCAAGGGGAATGCCGCGCAGAGCGCGAGCACTATCATCTTTCGCATCGTTTTTCCTTTCAGATGATTGGCGAACGATCATCTATTGATGATGCCCGCCACTTCACCTGCGAAATTCGATCTCAACCAGTCGATGGCCGGGTTTTTTTAAGGCAATATTGCGGCAAAAATGTGTCCGCCATTTATGCCAACAGACCAACTGGCGCGGGCGTCCTATCATGTCCAATCATTGTTTTGGCCAGAATTTCATATGACCGCACCCGCGCCTTATGCTCGAAAATATGGCCCGTAACCATGATCTCATCGGCGCCGGTACGATGGATAAACTCTTCGACACCGGTCTTGATGGCAGGCGCGGCACCGACGACAGAACAGGATAGAGCTTGGCGCAGAATCGCCTTTGCATGCAGATCAAGCGTTTCTTCATAGCCCTGAACAGGCGCTGGAAGCGGTCCGGGATTTCCGGTACGCAAATTTACAAAGGCCTGTTGCTGGGATGTTTGCAAAAGTTGGGCTTCTTCATCGCTCTCAGCGGCAAATACGTTGAGACCAAGCATCACATAGGGCTTGTCGAGATAGCGAGATGGCTCAAAACGCGCGCGATAAATTTCGATTGCGCGCTCCATTTCCGCTGGCGCGAAATGGGATGCAAAAGCATAAGGCAGCCCCAATGCGGCAGCGAGCTGAGCGCCGAAAAGGCTGGAGCCCAAAATCCACACGGGAACATCAAGTCCCGCACCAGGAACGGCTATGACGTGCTGGCCGGGTTGAGGCTCGCCAAAATAACTCAGCAATTCGACGACATCTTGCGGGAACCCATTAATATCCTGATTGAGATTACGGCGAAGCGCCTGAGCCGTGATCTGATCCGTACCCGGAGCGCGGCCAACGCCAAGGTCAATGCGGCCAGGGTGAAGAGAGGCAAGCGTGCCAAAAGCTTCGGCGACCATCAAAGGCGAGTGGTTGGGCAGCATGATACCGCCCGCACCAAGGCGAATTTTGGAGGTCCCCGCTGCAACATGCGCGATCACAACGGCTGTCGCCGCACTGGCAATGCCGCGCATACTGTGATGCTCGGCAAGCCAAAGACGATGATAGCCAAGGCGCTCGGCATTCTGCGCGAGATCCAGTGAGTTACGAAGAGACTGCGCGGCAGTGCTGCCTGCTGCAATCGGTGAAAGGTCGAGGACTGATAATGGGATCATGAGCTGAATATAGGCCGCGGCAAACGCTACACAATGAGGCCACGCGATTTCATGATTCACAAAAATTGAACGTCGATTAAATCGGGATCTTGTTAAATCCTGTTCTTATCCGACTGTGCCGCTGCGAGAGGAAGCCAAGCGCAACTCCATGCCAACAACGGGGCGTCTTTCCTGTGAAAGCTGTTCATCGGATTCGCGAATGGCGGTTTCAATGAAATAGGCAATCATTTCAAAACCCTCATCATCTGCAAGAGCGCATAACCGGGAAAGCTCTGCTTTCAGAACTTCCAATGTCTCGGTCCTCTTATTCATGCCTGCCGCTCCCACAACCCAAAGTTGCGGGACCCTAATACCACATTTGGCATTTTGAAAAGACTAAATCTTGCACGGACCACAGGTTTCGTTAGTAATTTACAGTAAAATTAATTTCAAATTTTATCATGTTGCATGCAACCCTATGAGATCATTCAGTAACGTACTTGCTCAATTAAAAGCTAGACATTTGCACTTCAGGAGTTTCACACATCTTTTTTGATCCGGTCTTGGTGGCATTATCAATAATACCAGAGGCGAGGTCGGAAACGACTTCAACAGCGATATCTTCCGGCAAACCGGTCTCCGCCATGCCGGCCCGCATAGCAGCCTCACTTGCTTCAGTACCAGTACCGCAAATATAGGCCTTGGCTTCCAATACAGCCGCCCTTTGGAACTTCTTATTACTAATATCGCCGCCCTCACCTTCGGTTTCCAGAGACCCCTTGATGCTGAAAGCATGACTTGTCATAACAGGGGCAAATGCTAGAAACCCTGTCGTAAGCAATATCATTGATGATCTTAAAAGGTGCATGATTCGCCCTTTCCAGCCATATTCCAAAGCGCGGCAGTTTGCCGTTTTCAACCTCGTTAACCTATTATAAACGATGCGGAGCCGTTTGCGTTCCCCGAGCCTCTTCAACTGGCTGTGATGTCTCGCTTAAAACCAAGCAAAAATGTTGCATTGCACCAACTGCAATGCTGCTATGCAATATTGTCTGTATTAAATCACGGTGATTGAGTTATTTTCAGATCAGGAATTTTCGACAGCGTCACCTCCTCCCGACCCTGTCGAAACGGACGGTCTCTTCTCCTCCCAGAAGACCCTCCATAACCAACGAAACCCACCGCACCTCCTCCCGCGGTGGGTTTTGTTGTTTCTAGGCCTCAGGCTCAGCGGGCGCAGAACGGCCATCCAACTGCTAGCTTCCCATGGAATTGTTCAAAACCTTGCTTCCACAGTGGATTGTGCCAGTCAGGTCATTGCGGGATAGCGGCCACAATCGAAACTTCATTCTCGGATGCTCGCCTGGCTCTCATTCAAATAAAAATGCCGTTTCAGTTCTTGCGAAACGAAACGGCATTGTAATCAGGCCATAAAACGTATCAGGGCTTATTGCTTGCCCGTCTCCAGTTTGCGCCTTGCGACGCTCTCTTCGAGGGTCAATTTCTTTTCAGGCTTTGCACGTTCGGTAAGAGACTTCGGCGGTGGGACAAACGAGACGTCCTTGACCGGCGAGTTGGCGGGAACGCCACCAGTCGAACCGGTTGTGCAACCAGCAACGACGATTGCCGAAAGAATAATTAAGGTAGGTGCAACTCGCATTCAACTTTCCTTTTGCATAAAACGCCATTGAGTGGCGCAGGCCTCAAGCGCTGCGAATTTGACATTTGCGTCCCATCCGGTCGCAAACTCTTATGCAAATGTCAAACCCGTAAACGCGGACCACGGTTGACCATCGAATAATGGCGATAGCGCGTCAACGAACAAGAATTGCCCGCAAATCGTTTACATTTGTTCCAGTGGGTCCGGGTACAAAAAGATCCCCAATGGCATCGAATGCCGTCCACGCATTATTGCCATTGAGATAGGCCGATGCGTCCTGTCCCTTTGCCAGCAAACGCGCCACCGTTGTGCTATCGGCAAATGCACCTGCATTGTCTTCGGAACCATCAATGCCGTCCGTATCGGCGGCAAAAGCACTGATGCCATTGGCGCCATCAATATCCATGGCGAGCGACAACAGGAATTCGGTATTGCGACCCCCTTTGCCCTTTCCGCGCACTGTGACTGTGGTTTCGCCGCCGGAGAGGATCACAACGGGTTTCGTAAAAGGCTGTCCTTTTGCAAGCACGTGTTTTGCAAGAGCCGCATGCACATGAGCAACCTCCCTCGCCTCGCCTTCTATTGCGTCAGAGAGAATGACGGCCTCGATGCCATTTTCCCGCGCAACTTTGGCAGCAGCTTCGAGGGAAACGCCAGCCGATGCTATGACATGGTGTTCGTGACCCTTGAAAACAGCATCACCTGGTTTTGGAGCATCCGCAGCATGTGATTGAAGATGCGCAAGAGCTGCGGCCGGCAAGTCGAGACTGTAGCGGTCCACAATTGCCAGCGCCTCTTCCCGCGTTGTTTCGTCCGGAACCGTAGGCCCGGAAGCGACAAATGCAGGATTGTCTCCGGGAATATCCGACACGACAAGCGAATATACCCGGGCCGGAAATGCCGCTGCAGCAAGACGTCCGCCCTTGATGGTGGATAAGTGCTTGCGAACCGCATTCATTGCCGAAATTGGTGCTCCTGAAGCCAGAAGAACCTTGTTCACTGCAATCTCGTCCTCAATGGTCATGCCGTCCGGCGGCGATGGCAGCAATGCAGAGCCCCCACCCGACACAAGGGCGATGACAAGATCATCCGCCGTCAAACCAGACACGGTTTCCAGAAGACGTTTCGAGGCGACGAGACCCGCCGCATCGGGCACTGGATGGGACGCTTCGATAATTTCTATGTGCTCGCAGGCCACGCCAAAACCATAACGGGTCACGACCAGTCCTTCGATGGATGAATCTGGATATTTGGCCGTCCATGCTTTTTCAAACGCGCTCGCCATTTGCGCCGAACCCTTGCCTGCGCCGATTACAATCGTCCGGCCTTTTGGCCTTGGTGGCAGGTGAGATGCAATCACGAGCTCAGGATTGGCGGCGTCCACAGCAGCGCGGAACAGTTTGGTGAAAAACTCCTTGTCTCGCATGGGTGTCAAACTTCCAGATCGAACACAAAGACGCCGTCCGGACCGCCAATGGCTGAAGAGACGATGCGCCCGCCAATGGCTTGATGTTCCGGATGGATAAGATAGGCATCCCGCGCCGCGGCGTCAGCGAAATCAATCAGAAAGCCTTCGGTAAATCCTTTATCCATGCCCACCTCCGGGCTGACATTGACACCGGACCGGAAGGTCAGGGCGCCCGGCAGTTTCGCGCAGAGTATGGCGAGATCATCATAACAAGCCTGTCTATCCGACGTGGGAACCCCATCACGAAAACGGATAAAAACACAGTGACGGATCATGAAAACCTTCCTTCTGAATATTGGATGCGCATCCTGACGGGATTGCTGAAAATTGCGAGCAATATTTCACCCCCTCAACAAAACGTCAGGTCAAAATGCGCTCTACGGCCATTGCCATAGCAAGCAACCTGCGGTCGGTACCGTGCTGCGCCATGAGCATTAGCCCCGCTGGCAGTGCCATATCCGGCATCGGCAGGCTGATCGCGGTCAGATCAAACTGGTTGGCCACCTGCGTATTGCGCAGCAGCAGCGATTCTGTTTCCCGGTAGAAATTTTCATCGCTGACCGCCTCGATCGAAGGAGCCATAATTGGCACAGTCGGCAAAGCCAGAAAGTCATAGGCTCTCAATCGCTGATCCATTTCATGCATCAAAGACTGACGTTTCAACATGAGGTCGATGTAATCGGATTCGGACGTCTCCAACCTACGCAAGAGCGGACGCTGCACACGCTGGTCTACGTCCAGGCTTTCATCTCGCAACCATCCCGCGTGAATCCTGCTGGCTTCGATACCTGCAATCGATCCGGCCAAGGTTGCTCGCGCCATGGCCTCAATCAGGTCATCTATCGAACAGTCGACAATCGTCGCACCGGCTTTTTCGCAGGCTTGAAGACTTAAATCGAATGCCTTTTCAATTTCCGATTCGATATTGCTGAATAATATACCGCGCGGCACGCCAATATGCAGGCCGGACAATGAGAACTGATCGAGGGGCTGCGGACGCTCACCCGCCAAGACCGAGTCGGTAGATGCGCAATCTGCTACGTTTCGCGCCAAAGGCCCAATGGAATCCAGACTGGGCGAAAGGGGAAATGCGCCTTGCAGAGGAACGCGCCTGGCGGTTGGTTTAAAACCGGTCACGCCATTCAACGCCGCTGGAATTCGTATCGAACCGCCCGTGTCCGAGCCGATTGAAATTTCGCTCGTGCCTTCCGCTATCGAAATTCCAGCTCCGATAGATGAGCCGCCAGCCACGCGCGAAGAATCCATGGCATTGCCTGCTGTCGGATAGTGCGGATTCAAGCCTACTGCGGTGAATGCAAACTCGGTCATGAGTGTTTTGCCGATGATGACCGCACCCGCTGCGCGCAATCGCTGCACGATGAGCGCATCATTGGTCGCTGCCGCAGCCGTTTTCCGTATCACCGAGCCAGCCAAGGTGACCTCCCCGGCAACGTCGAACAGATCCTTGATGGAGACTATTCGCCCATCGAGCGGCCCAAGCGTTTCGTTCTTGCGGAAGCGACTGTCCGAGGCCTGCGCCTCCTGGCGCGCTGAACCGGCATAGAGGCGGGTAAAAACCCGCTCGTCTGCCTCACGCTCCATCAAGCGCGCAAGAATATGTTCAAGCCTTTGGGAGGCCGACGGATTTGGATTTGGCAAGAAAATATCCCGCTGGAAATGTTGCGTCACGCTTTCTATAGCGCGAAGACCTTGCGGGTTAAAGTCCGGTAACTTGCCATGCACCGAGTGCAAGGGTGCGTTGCAACATTCACAGTTTTAAATCGATATTATTTGAAGCAATCTACGCAACAGGGAGGGCAACAATAAAAGGGGTAAGAGCCATGAGCCTTCGCAATCGCATTCAGAAATATCGTCAATATCGCCAGAATCTCCATGAGCTGCGCCTGTGCAGCGATCGCAATCTTGCTGATCTTGGAATTTCCCGCGCCGACATCCGCCAGGTTGCCTGGATGGCGTGCAACTAATCAAACCCGTAAAGTTTTAAAAGGCGCCGTGGGCTTTGCTCCGGCGCTTTTTGTTGAGTGTTTGGTGGCACGACATCCGATGCATCGCATTGCACGGCGCACATCAAACCGGTACTAAGAAGCTCGTGGGACAATATCCGATGATCGGAGCCCGGGGTGAGCATTCTACAGTGATCAAAGCATTCATCATACATCTGGCACGGTCTACAGACAGACAGAAACAGGTAGATTTGCTTAGCCAAACGCTCCCTGTTTCGACCGATGTCGTCGACGCTGTCGATGCCAGAAACCTGACCGATGAAGATGTCCGCCGGGTCTACAAAGCCGGACTGCATGCTCCGCGCTATCCCTTTGATCTCAATATCAGGGAAGTCGCCTGTTTCCTGTCGCACCGGAAAGCATGGCAAGCGATCGTCGACCAAAATCTCACAGCGGGGCTGGTGCTTGAGGATGATGTTGCCCTGACGCCCGAATTTGCCGCGGCATATTCCGCAGCTGCCCGATTTGCAGGCCCGACGGATTTTATCCGCTTTCCATTCCGGCCTCATCGCGAACAGGGGCCGGAGGTTTTTGCCGCTGACAACGCCCGCATTCTGCGCGCCAAACCGGTCGGGCTGGGAATGGTAACCCAACTCATCGGCTACGAAGCGGCCAAACGATTACTGGCTGTCACCGAAACCTTTGACCGTCCGGTTGATACGATGTTGCAGATGAACTGGATAACAGGACTGTCGCCGCTCGCAGTCGTTCCTGGCGGCGTCAGGGAAGTTTCTTCGCAACTTGGCGGCAGCACAATTCAACAGAAGAAACCTTTGCTGGAAAAATTAAGGCGCGAAATATTACGGCCGATTTACCGAATGCGGGTCAACGCCTATTCTCGCGGCAAGGAGAGCTGACCGTGCCTGTACCAATTCTCCTATATCATCAGATCGCCACGCCACCGTTTCGCAAGACGCCCTTTAGAAGCATGATTGTAAGCCCGGAATCCTTTCGGCGGCAGATGGGCTGGCTCAAGCGATTGGGTTATCAAGGGCTCTCGCTGCGCGAAAGCTTGCCTTACATTTCCGGTCAGAAAACCGGAAAAGTGGCCGCTATCACCTTCGATGATGGCTTTACCAATGTTTATCAAAATGCCATGCCGATCCTGCAGGAATTTGGTTTCACCGCGACCAATTTTTTCGTCAGCAACCAGATTGGCGGCTCGAATGAATGGGATCGTCCGCTCGGTGTTTTACCAGCAACCTGCATGGATATCAGCCAGATAAAACAATGGCTTTCTTCCGGTCACGAAGTTGGTGCGCATACAATGGATCATGTGCATCTCAGTCAGATTCCCGAGACGCAGGCTTTCGAGCAGCTCTCCCTTTGTAAGGAAAAGCTGCAGGAGATCGTCGGCGACAGGGTCGAGACTTTTGCCTATCCCTATGGCGACCACAATGACAGGGTGCGCGAGCTCGTAAGGCAGGCAGGCTATATAGTGGCAGCAGGCACAGAACGGCGCCGCTCGACCGGCAATGACGATCTGATGAACCTGCCAAGGCTGACAATCCGCCGCGATGATACCTGGTTACACTTCGTCGCAAAGTGCCTGCTGCGCTAAGAACCCAGAGTCCAGTTATCCGCTTTCCAGAGCGGCAATCCCGTTGATTGCGCAACGTCCGGATCAGCGGTGTAAACAGGATGGCCAGCCCGAAGAAGTGCAACCAGCACATCATGATCAGTCTGGCTATGCTGACGACCCAGATTGAGATTGTTGTAAATGTGCCCTTGGGACGCAGGATTGATGCCGGTGATGATAACGGCGCGAGCCCCACTGGCCAGCGCGTAAAGCACGGCAGTCACACCATTTGAGAATCTTGTTTCAAGATCGTCTTCAGTGTTCAGATAGCCCATAATGCGCTTGAACAATGCCATGCGTTGCAGCCTGTTCACGATATGCAGGTGGCGATAGCTGTAATTGAACGCAGCCAGCCCGTCTTCAAGCTCTTTCCTGCTCTGGGTCCAGCGCATCACGTAAAGATGCCCTGTCGACTGGTCTTTCAATGCCTTGCGTACCGCCACGGCATTGTCATTGGTGCCATAGACCTGCCTGTATTGAAGGAAAGTCACATCGGGATCGGCCAGCCCCCAACCGGTCGACACCGATTGCGACCCGTTGATCGTAAGAAGGTGGTAATTGGATTGATGACCTTCCGGCAGATTTGAAACAGGCGCAGATCCCACAATCAAAACAGGATTGCGAAAGGGCGAAGGATAGTGAGGCGGTTGCGGGCGAAGCGCATAATAACCGACCCGGCGAATGAGTGATTTATAAGCTTTCAATTTTCAAACCCGATGCAAGAGACCGAATGGTACATAGGCTATTTGCAGGGTTCTGCCCATCCTCAGTCTGCATAAGTTTGAACAGGACGGCCGCTACACGCGCCATCTCATGGAAGCCCCAAAGTGTTGTTAAACCGCTTCGTTCAGTTTCACACGCTTTTCCAGCATCGCGATGCTCTCTTTTCGCTCGCTATAGCGATCTGTCAAATAACCGGAAACATCGCGAGTCAGCAGTGTGAATTTGACCAGCTCCTCCATCACATCCACCACCCGATCATAGTAGGCGGAGGGTTTCATGCGACCGTTTTCATCAAACTCCTGATAGGCCTTCGCCACAGAGGACTGATTGGGGATAGTGATCATTCGCATCCAGCGTCCAAGCACCCGCATCTGATTGACCGCGTTGAAAGACTGGGAGCCGCCCGAGACCTGCATGAGGGCAAGCGTGCGGCCCTGCGTCGGACGGATTGCTCCCATTGCGAGCGGTATCCAATCAATCTGCGATTTCATGACGCCTGTCATTGCGCCGTGGCGTTCCGGACTGGTCCAGACCTGGCCTTCGGACCAGAGTGATAATTCCCGCAATTCCTGAACTTTTGGATGATCGACCGGTGCGTCGTCCGGCAGTGGCAGACCGGAAGGATCATAGATCCGCGTTTCGGCACCAAAATACTCAAGCAACCGGGCTGCTTCCTGCGTCAGGAGACGACTATAGGCGACTTTGCGCAATGAGCCATACAGCAGAAGAATGCGTGGACGATGCGTCGACATCGGAGCACTGAGCTTTGCGGACTCTGGCAGACGCAGAGCCTCCGGATTTGTGTTCGGCAGATCAGACAAGGCGATTTCCTTCCGCATCTATAACGACTTCACCGTCTTCCTTGGTGAAGGGGCCTTGTTGTGCAGCAGGTAAAATATCCAGCACCCGTTCAGATGGCCGCGCCAAACGCACGCCGAGATCCGTTACAACGAAAGGGCGGTTGATCAGGATCGGATGTGCTTCCATTGCATCTAATAATTGCTCATCCGTCAGGGATGGATCGTCAAGACCAAGCTCGGCGTAAGGCGTTCCCTTCTCGCGAATAGCCTCACGCACCGTCAAACCGGCTCGCTTGATCATGTCTTTGAGTTCTTTGCGGCTCGGCGGTGACTTCAAATATTCAATCACGACAGGTTCAATGCCCGCATTGCGAATGAGTGCCAGCGTATTGCGCGACGTGCCGCAGGATGGATTGTGGTAGATGGTGACGGTCATCCGACTGTCCTTTCAATTTTCTTGAGATTTTGAACGGCGGCACCGCTTTCGTACCAGCCCTTGCTGCGATTTACGATCCACACGACAGACAGCATGACGGGCACTTCGATCAACACGCCCACAACTGTGGCAAGGGCCGCACCGGAATTAAAGCCAAACAAACTAATGGCGGCTGCAACGGCGAGTTCGAAGAAATTGCTGGCGCCGATCAGCGCGGATGGCCCTGCAACGCAATGCTGTTCCCCGCTTATGCGATTGAGCAGATAGGCAAGTCCCGAATTGAAATAGACCTGAATGAGGATCGGCACTGCCAGCAAGGCAATGATCAACGGCTGGGCTATGATCTGCTCACCTTGAAAGCCGAAGAGCATGATGAGGGTTGCTAAAAGCGAGACCAACGAAATTGGTTGCAAGATACCAAGAAGGCGTTCAAACGCAGCATTGCCCCGTCCCAGCAACTGGCGGCGGGCAAACTGCGCAATAATCACCGGAATAACAATATAAAGCACCACGGACAGGACAAGCGTATCCCAAGGCACGGTAATTGCCGAAAGGCCGAGCAGGAGGCCGACAATGGGAGCAAAAGCCACGATCATGATCGCGTCGTTCAAGGCAACCTGCGACAGGGTGAAATGCGGCTCGCCTTTTGTAAGGTTAGACCAGACGAATACCATTGCTGTGCATGGAGCCGCTGCCAGAATGATCAGACCGGCAATATACGAGTCGATCTGCATTTCAGGCAAATATGGCCGAAACAGCCAGCCGATGAACAGCCAACCGAGCAATGCCATGGAAAACGGCTTGACCGCCCAGTTGATAAATAGCGTGACGCCGATACCACGCCAGAACTGTCCTACATGGCCAAGCGAAGCAAAATCAATGCGCAGCAGCATGGGGATGACCATCAACCAGATCAGTACCGCCATCGGAATATTGACCTTGGCATATTCCGCCGAACCTATGGCCTGGAAAACGACTGGAATGAAATGACCAAGCGCAATGCCGACGACAATGCACAGGGCAACCCACACGGTGAGGTAGCGCTCGAAGATAGACATTCTGCTTTTCCTTAAAGAGAGACCGAGCGCACCATCAAGGTAGCGGTTGAAGGGCAAAGACCAGAGGCTTGCGGTGTCGCCAGAATCTCGGGGGGCGCTTCGCTTTTGGCGATGGTCTTGAAACCGAGCTTGTTGAAAAATGGCGCGGCTCCCATTGTCAGCAAATATCCAGATTCTGCACCCGCCATCTCGGCGTAGCGCAACAGCGAGCGAGTAATGGCAGTGCCGTAACCGGACTTCTGCATGCCTTGCGGGACTGTTATTGAACGTAACAGAGCACTCTTGCCATGCAATTCGATTCCACCAAACCCGGCAGGCTCACCCTTATCATCCGTGAAGCGAAAGAATATGCCTCCGGACTGCAACAGATCGTCAATCGGCAGCGAGGCTTCCTGCAGCGCTTTTGCCAATTCCTCATCGGACGACAGAATCGATTGGGCAATGACGGAGCGGGCGGAGTTTCCAGTGCACTGGATCGAGACATTGGAGATACGGTCAGCCATTGAAGGTCTCCTTGGGCGGGCAACAGGGAACGATATCCGCAAGCAGTGGCGCACAAATGTCCGGATGTCCGGCACAGCAATCTTTCAGAAGATAATTGATCGCTCCGCGCAGGCTTTCGAAGTCCGCACGATAGATGATGGATCGACTTTGCCGTTCGGAGGAAATCAAGCCGGCCCGGGAAAGAATGCCAAGATGAGTGGACATGGTGTTTTGCGGCACATTGAGTATCCGTGAAATTTCACCCGCAGGAATGCCGTCAGGCTCATGCATAACGATAAGCTTGAACGCATCCATCCGCGTGGTCTGGGCCAAGGCGGCGAAGGCATCGATTGTGCTTTCTTTTTCCATATATCGAGATATACGGATATAATTGCTTGCAGTCAATTGATTTTGCTGATCAACGAGAGCAAACTTGCTCTAGTTGCAGCATGTGGACGATGCACTGCTCGAGCCACAACAGCTGGTGGCAGCGGCTTGCGCCGCACGATGTCTCGGCTTGCAGATCGCCGGACGAGCAACCAGGTTCAACACAAGCCGTTCAGCCTCAAGGATCAACGTGCTCGCGTCGAATATTTGCATGGGCATATCTGGCAGCCCTACTTCGAACGTCAGGCGAGCATCGGCACGAAGCTCAACCTTCTTTCCCACCAGGCTGAGGATGCTGCTGAATTTTTCCACGGTCATAAAGTCTCTACCCTGTTCCGACGGCAAGTCTTCGACCTGCAGGACCGATTCATGCCAGCTATCGGGATTGCCACCGCAGTCCAGCGTTACAAACGAACCTGCCTTCACCTCTGTAACATGATATCCGGGCTGGATGGTCCTCCCTGCATATTCAATAACAAGAGGGCGTTCGTGATAGGGTTCGAGCGCTGACAGCAATGCATGAAGTGAAGCATCGCCATGAAAATCTATGAGTATAGGGCTGGTAACGGAGTTCATGATCATATAACCTCATTTCAACATCTTTTGAGATATTGAGGTAATTATGAATGAATTGCAAGCCCTTGACGCTTTTGCGTCGCTCTCACAAGAAACCCGGTTGAGGATTGTGCGCCTGCTGGTCAAGGCTGGCCCGGAGGGAATGCCTGCCGGAGCGGTAGGCGACGCTATGGGAGCATCATCGTCCAAGATCTCGTTTCACTTGAGCCATCTGGAGCGCTCTGGCCTGATCCAGTCACGGCGCGAGGCGCGTTCCATCATTTACAGTGCCGTCTATCCCGCGCTCTCCGGGTTAATTGAATTCCTGATGAAAGATTGCTGTCAAGGACGGTGCGACCCAGTCGAGAAAAATTGCGCTGATACCTGCACCGACTGAGCCGGGTACCCGTTTGATCCAAGAGGTCCAGAATGTCCGCTTCCTCCCATCGGGACTACCTCGTCGTTGCCGTTCTCGGCCTAACGCAAATTATCGGCTATGGCACGCTGTATTATAGTTTCAGTGTACTTGCCCAAGCTATGGCGGAAGATTTTGGCTGGCCACCGGAATGGGTTTTTGGCGTTTTCTCAATTTCGCTTCTTGCAGGTGGATTGGCCGCTCCAGTGGCGGGCGGCTGGATAGATCGCCACGGAGCAGGCAAAGTCATGAGCTGGGGCACCATTGGCGCAGTGACGGCATTGATCGCCTGCGCGATTGCCCCAAGCCCCATGACCTTTACTGCTGGATTGATAACGATAGAGCTTGCCTCCACCTTTGTTCTCTACAATGCCGCCTTTGCTGTATTGGTACAGATCAACCCTGTCACCGCACCACGGGCGATCACTTATCTCACGCTTATCGCAGGCTTCGCTTCGACAATATTCTGGCCCTTGACCTCAGCGCTCCACGCGTCTTTGTCGTGGCGAGAGGTCTATATCGTCTTTGCCGCGCTCCATATAACTCTCTGCCTTCCAATACATGTCTGGCTGTCCTGTCTACCCGCCAGATCGAGGGCAGATATGTCTGGTGAGGCACCGGCAACGCCCTCCGTCGAGGGCAGCCTTGCTCAAGACCGGAGACGATCAGGCTTTATCCTGATGTCCATGGGACTCGCCCTTGTAAGTTTCGTTGACGCAGCAATTCTTATCCACATGTTGCCGATGTTGACCTCATTGGGAATTGGAAGCACAAGCGTCCTGATCGGAACATTGTTTGGCCCCGCTCAAGTTGCCAGTCGACTATTCAGCATGTTCAGCGGCAATCATATCCCACCATTGGGTCTGGCGCTGATCTCAGCACTGCTCGTGCCTGTGTCGGTTTTCATCCTGCTGTTGAGCGGCTCATGGGTTCCCGGGTCCCTTGCATTTGCTATCATTTTTGGTTTGGGAGCTGGGCTTGCCAGCATCGTACAGGGAACGCTGCCACTCGCTCTCTTTGGCAGCCACGGTTACGGACAACGCGTCGGAAAGGCCACCGCAATTCGCTTGGTTGCGACTGCCGCGGCGCCTTTCGCATTCGCATTTATCATGCAACATTTTGGTGTTCGAGCCGGCTTGATAGCCTTTGCGGTATTTGGATTAATGGCCGTCATCTCGTTCGCCGCTCTCGGCAGGCAGGGCCATGGCGTTTTTGCCAAGAAATCAGCCCGCAGACCTCTGTCTGATTTGGCTGAGTTGACCAGTATTCCCGATTGACGACCGGCTTCTTCTCCCTATAGATTGACGATATCGAAAATCGCTATTGTGAGCCGAATAACTATAGCCGGGCAAACATGGAACATCAGGATTTACTCAGCGGCCTCATCCGGCTCCAAGTCTTGCATCACGCAGTCGAAGGGGAACTTTACGGCCAATGGATGATCGATGAGCTTGCCCATCATGGGTATAGGCTGAGTGCGGGCACGCTTTATCCAATGCTCAAGACCATGGAAAAGAAGGGCTATCTTGTGTCAGAAAATCGGCGCGACGGACGTACGGCCCGTAAATTTTACCGTGCCACCCCTTTGGGACGCGAGGCATTGGAAATCGCCCGTCTCAAAGTAAAGGAACTCTTTGGAGAAATGATTTCTTAGAGCTCTGGAAAAGAGCGCCCGTCCATCCGCAATAAGGAACTGCTGAGTGACCATGGTCGAACCCACCCCCATCGCTTCCGCCATGAACCGGATTGTCGAAGTATTCATTGTGTTCCTGAAACTCGGCCTTACCTCCTTTGGCGGGCCCATTGCCCATCTTGGCTATTTTCGAGAGGAATTTGTAAATCGCCGCAAATGGTTGACCGATGGAGCCTTTGCCGACGTGGTGGCCCTATGTCAGTTTCTGCCCGGCCCTGCTTCCAGTCAGGTTGGCTTCGCTATCGGAACATTCCGTGGTGGCGGGGTATTGGGAGGAATCGCAGCCTGGACGGCTTTTACGCTCCCTTCCGCGATTTTGTTGATCGCATTTGCTTATGGAGCAGCAAATTTTGCGGGGCCAATCGGTCAGGGCATTATCCATGGATTGAAACTTGTCGCCGTCGCCGTTGTAGCACAGGCAATCTGGGGCATGGCTCGTACGCTGACACCTGATAAAACCAGAATCGCCATTGCGCTGGCCGCAATAGCTGCCGCAGTTTTCCTTAGTAGCACACTCGGACAGATAGGCGCGATTGCAGGTGGCGCATTGGCCGGTCTGTTCTTTTGCCGCAATACCGATACTCAAGACACACATCGTCTCGGCTTTTCCGTTACCAGGCGCAGCGCCATCCTGGCCCTCATTCTGTTTGCGGCTTTGTTTGCTCTTCCTGTGATATTGCCAGATAGCTTGCACAGCCAAGCGATCTCGCTGTTTGACGCGTTCTACCGTTCTGGCGCGCTCGTCTTTGGTGGCGGCCATGTGGTTTTGCCACTGCTCGAAACAGCGGTCGTGGCTCCCGGCTGGGTGAGCCACGAGGCGTTCCTTGCAGGTTATGGGGCAGCACAGGCGGTTCCCGGGCCGCTTTTTACGTTTGGTGCCTATCTTGGCGCAATTGTGAGTTCACCGCCCAACGGGCTGCTCGGCTCGCTTATTGCAGTGATTGCATTATCTCTGCCGGGATTGCTTCTTGCCTATGGAACCTTGCCGTTCTGGGACGACCTCAGACGCCTCCCCTTAGCGCAAGCAGCCATGAGAGGCGCCAATGCCGCTGTGGTGGGGATTCTCGCAGCTGCATTCTATAATCCTGTTTGGACGAGCGCAGTTTTCAAGCCATCGGACTTCCTGCTGGTGACAGCCGGATTCCTGTTTCTGACAATATGGAAGATGCCGCCTTGGATTGTCGTAGTCGCTCTTGCCATTGCTGGCGCGATCATGGGCGCTGCGTAGACTTCAGATCGTTACAAGAAAGGTGGCCCCCATTTGGGGCCACCTAACATTAATTTGACGTGGATCAGATACCGCGCAGCATCTTGCAAAGAGCGACAAGCCCGCCGTCATAGTTCATTGCATTAGCGGAAATATCGCGGCAACGCACCTTCAACTTCGTGCGCTCGGTTGCACTCAAGCTGGCGAACCGGGCGGATACCACACGGGAATTCAGGCGCGTACCGGGACTGACAGAAGTTCCCCTGGGAGTCACTCCAGCAGTGGTCCTGGTGCCGGGATTTATGCCACTGCCAGGATTAGTGATGGTGTTACCAATGCCGACGCCGACGCCGGCATTTATGCCACCTGCCCCACCAACGCTTAAGCCCGCCCCTGCACGAACCCCGCCAGTGACACTGGCGCCCACTCCGGCCGTAACACCACTGGTGCCGCCAACATTCGCTCCCGCGCCGACCGCCGTTCCTCCGGATCCGCCGATCGAAGCACCCGCGCCTGCATTTACGCCGCTTGCCCCGCCAACGTTTAAGCCTGCACCTGCATTGACCCCGTTATTGACAGAAGCTCCCACTCCGGTCGAAATACCGCTCGTGCCGCCGACATTTGCTCCAGCGCCGACCGTCGTTCCTCTGGATCCGCCGATTGAAGCGTCCACTCCAGCCTTGATGCCGCCGAGATCTGCACCGACGCTCGCACCGAGGCCGCCATTGCGCGAGCCACCGACGGAGATACCGCCTGCAAATGCTGGAACAGTAAGTGCTGTTATGATGACAGAATATGAGAGTAACTTGGTAACATTGGTTATAATTCTAGTCATTATGTCCTCCCTTATCCCAATTTTCAAACCAATGTGAAATACAATGGCAGCTTGGGTTGGAGAATAGTATTCATTATTTATTTCAAAATTACAAGTAAATCTAATACTAAGCTAATTACTATTCATAATACTATTAAAAATTCAAACAAAACTCTAACTCATCCAACGGGATGCGAAAACAAACAACACACTACTCAAGCATTAGTTACAATTTTATCAAAGTTGAAATGGCCCTCCATTCTTTTATAACCATTCTATACTATTTTTTAACTTGCGCTTAAAAATATTTGCAATCATCTGTCCACGAGAGCTTCACCACAATTCGCACGCCATTGGTTCGATTGTGGGTCACTGGAGTCGCAATGATCTGACGGACTTTGAGTGGCACGTGATCGAGCCGCCGCAAACGAACTAAAAAAGGAATAAAAGTGTCCAGCTTTTCCCAGTGGTGTGCGTTTTAAGGCCACTTGGGCGAAAATAATCATCAACAACAATGGGTAAAATGAGAAGTGGTGCCCAGACGCGGATTCGAACCACGGACACGCGGATTTTCAATCCGCTGCTCTACCAACTGAGCTATCTGGGCACTTTTGGCTGCCAAAGTTGGCAGGCCATTCCGACGCGTTGGTTTTCGTTGGAAGCGGGTGGGTTATAACACTAAAAATCCTGCTGTCCAGCATCAACTAAGGATTTTTTCGCCGTTTTTCTGCCTCTTGCAAAGGGCATAGATCGATGCGTTCTTGATGGGGTTACAGACAGGATTCGTTTTATATGATTGATACGGGGGATAAAACCGCCAAAGCGACGCCTTTTGGCTGGGGCATTCTTGGCAGCGGCCAAACTGCTGGACAATTTGCCGCTGATCTGGCGCTGGTGCCCGGCGCGTCGCTTGTGGGTAATTTTTCGCGGACAACAGCCAATGCAAAACGGTTTCAAGAAAACTTTGGCAGCAAGCGTGCCTATTCCGACATTGATGCATTTGTAGCCGATCCCGAGATTGATGCGGTTTACATTGCAACGCCAAATTCGGTCCACGTGGCGCAGGCTCTCAAATCCATCCGCTCAGGCAAAGCGATTCTGACGGAAAAGCCGCTCGCACCTTCCCATACGGAAGCCTCCGTCATCGAACGGGAAGCCACCCGCGCCGATGTATTCGCCATGGAAGCGATGGGGACAAGATTCCTGCCAGCAATCGCGGCCGCGAAAGCCAAAGTGGATGCCGGAGAAATCGGAGCAATCCGCAAAATAACCGCCGAGTTATCATATGAACATCCATATGATCCCAAGACGCGCTATTTCAGCAGATCATTGGGCGGCGGTGCCGGTCGGGATCTCGGGATCTCGTGTGTTTCCTTGGCAATGTTTTTCCTTGGTCAACCACAAAAGGTTTCGGGGCTGTGGCATGCGGCCCCAAACGGCATCGACATGAGTTCTGAAATCGTGCTGCATTATGATCATGTGAAAGCAGAACTTTCCTGCGGCTTCGACCGAAATGGCAAGAATCATTTTATCATCGAGGGCTCAACCGGCACGATTCGGCTGAATGCTCCGTTCACCGAGGCAAGGGAACTGACGATCTACCAGGGGTTTTCCCGACAAGCGCTGTTTAGCCCTCTATCAGGCCCAGGCGGAACTATCGGAAAAATACTGGATCGCCTTCCTGTGCCGGGCCGGACTGTTGAGGAATACGATTTTGACGGCAATGGCCGCCAATTTGAAGCAATTGCATTGATGGATGCTATGAGGCAGGGCAAAACCGGCTCTGCTATCATGCCGATAGCAGATAGCATAAGCTCATTGCGGGCTATCAATATTGTATTGTCGCAGCCTGCAACGCAGCGGGTGATAAGACTTTAGAGCTCGTCAGCCCTCCGGGCCGACAGCTACATGTCTTCTTCGCCGTCGCTGTCTTCCGAGCTTTCGACGGCGGGTAATACATAGGCGCCCGTCAGCCAACGATTAAGGTCTACATTGCGGCAACGTGACGAGCAGAATGGATAGTGTTCACGTTGGGATGGCCGCTTGCATTCGGGGCAAGGACGTGTCGGTCGCAGGGGCGTAACATTTGCCATACTGTTTTTGTTGTCAGTCACTATTGCAGTCCATTGGAAACACATAGTTGCTAGTGGCCCGAGGCCTGCCAATTGGCATAAACGGGAAACCCTTCACCCTGCAAAAGGTTCAAGGTTTCATAAAGCGGCAAGCCAACAACATTGGTGTATGAGCCGACCAGCTTGATAACGAAGCTGCCCGCCAAACCCTGAATTGCATAGCCGCCTGCCTTGCCGCGCCATTCGCCTGACGCAAGATAGCTTTCCAGCTCCTCCCGCGAAAGCCTTTTGAAGCGAACGCGGGTTTCAATGAGGTCCTGACGCAATTTTCCTGCCGGCGTTATCAGGCAAAGGCCCGTATAAACACGGTGGGAGCGACCGGACAGCAGACGTAGGCATGCGGTCGCATCATCAAGTATTTCCGCCTTCGGCAAAATGCGCCGCCCGACAGCGACAACCGTGTCAGCGCTAAGGATATAGGCCTTGCCAAGCTCGGCACTTCCCTTCAGTTCTGCGGCAACTTTTTCCGCCTTCAAACGGGAAAGCCGACGCGCCAGCGAACGCGGGTGCTCCGCCCGTAGCGGCGTCTCGTCCACGTCGGCGGGCAGCAGACTATCCGGCTCAATACCGATCTGACCAAGCAGCGACAGGCGGCGCGGCGAACCGGAGGCAAGAACGAATTTGTGCTGATCGCTCATAAAGAGAATTCCTGCGGACAGGCTGAAGGACGTTTACTTGAAACGGTAGGTGATGCGACCCTTGGTGAGGTCATAGGGGGTCATTTCAACCAGAACCTTGTCGCCTGCCAGAACACGAATACGGTTCTTGCGCATGCGCCCAGCCGTGTGAGCAATGATTTCATGATCGTTTTCGAGCTTTACCCGGAACATCGCGTTGGGCAACAGCTCCGTCACGAGGCCAGGAAACTCCAGTACTTCTTCTTTCGCCATGCGTAGTTCTATCTCCAGAAATTGAATTTGCGGCCGTGTTCGACCGCAATTTTGCGCGGAACCTATAGTATTGCGTAGCATTTGTGAACAAGGGAGTTCGATCCAATTGTACGGACGCACAAGAGTATCAAGTCAATGGACCGAAACGATCCTCAATATGTTGTTTCAGATGATCCCGAACATCACGATAAGCGTCCAGAATCTGATCCCTGCGACCGCGCACCAATGTCGGGTCAGGCGTGGGCCAATATTCCACATGCACCGACGTCGTCCGGGTCAGCTCCAGAGCCATATGGTGCGCCTTGGGTGATAATGTAATAATCAGATCGAAATAATCGTCTTCAAGCTCCTTGAAGGTGCGCGGCGCTACGGACAGCCGCTTCAATCCGATTTCTTCGAGCACGGCATCCACAAAGGGATCGGGATCGCCCTTTTCAACGCCCGCTGATGCCACATAGACCTTTGACGGCAGTATTTTTCGAGCCAGTGCCTCGGCCATGGGAGAGCGAATGGCATTCATGCCGCATATGAAAAGAACGGCGCCCGGAATCCTCGGTTTGCCACCTGCCGCATCATCCGGCAGATGGTCGGGCATTCCCGGCACGGGTGCGCCTATCCCCGCCAATGGAGCACACATACCAGTGTAAAAAGTCGGCGGGCAGTGTCGAAATCGACATCTATCTTGCCGCCAAGTCGATCCATCAGAGCCTGCGATCCCTCGTTGTGCAGCCCTCGCCGACCCATATCGATGGCTTCGATCTTGCTCGGGCTGGATGCGCGAATGGCATCATAATAGCTTTCGCAGATAAGGAAGTAGTCCTTGATGACCTTGCGTAAAGGCGTGAGCGAAAGGATGTGCGTGACAACATCGTCGCCGCTTTCCCGTGAAATCGCAAAAATTAGACGTGATTCGACCAAAGAAATCTTCAGCTTGTAGGGCCCTGTCCCCTCATCGCTGACAGGACGGAAACTATTCTCTTCGATAAGGTCAAAAATTGCGACCGCTCGTTCATGCTCGACGTCGGGTGTTGAACGGCCGATCGTGTCGTCCAGTTCCACATCGATCAATCTCGCATCACTTGCCGTCATCAGATTCCTAAAGGTTCAACCGGATTGCAACCGAATTGCCATGCGCATCAAGCCCCTCCGCACGCGCCAGTTCAATCGCTGCCGGTCCCAAGGCACGCAGTTGCTCAACGCCAAGCCTCAGAATGGAGGTTCGCTTGACATAGTCAAGCACGGAAAGCCCCGAAGAAAAACGGGCTGAACGGGCTGTGGGCAAAACATGGTTGGAACCACCAACATAGTCACCGATGACTTCCGGGGTATAACGGCCAAGAAAGATCGCGCCTGCATTGCGGACGCCGGCCAAAAGCTCTTCTGTATCGGCGGCTGCAATCTCCAGATGCTCCGGCGCGATGCGGTTGACCAGAGGCAAAGCTGACGGCAAATCATTGACCAAAATGACCGCGCCATAATCCCGCCAGCTCTCGCTCGCGGTCTGGCCGCGCGGCAATGTCTTGAGTTGATGCTCGACAGCGGCCATGACCGCCTCACCGAAAGTCTCATCATCCGTTATGAGAATTGATTGCGCGGCGCTGTCATGCTCGGCCTGAGCCAGCAAGTCAGCAGCGATCCAATCCGGATTGTTATCAGCATCGGCTAAAATGAGAACTTCGGATGGGCCGGCAATCATGTCGATACCGACAGTGCCGAAAACTCGGCGTTTGGCAGCAGCCACATAGGCGTTTCCGGGGCCGACAATCTTGGCGACCGGCGCAATGGTTTCCGTGCCGTAGGCAAGCGCCGCAACCGCCTGCGCGCCGCCCACACGGTAAATCTCGGAGACGCCAGCAAGACGCGCTGCAACCAGAACCAGCGGGTTGAGCTTGCCGTCTGGTGAGGGAACCACCATGACAATGCGCTCAACACCCGCCACTTGTGCCGGAACAGCATTCATCAAGACAGAACTTGGATAGCTCGCAGTACCGCCTGGAACATAGAGCCCGACTGAATCAATTGCGGTCCAGCGCGAGCCAAGTTCAACGCCCAATGCATCCGTATAACGGTCATCCTTGGGCATTTGCCTTGCGTGGTGGGAATGGATGCGATCGCGCGCAAGCTTGAGTGCCTCGACCGTTGCTTGCGGCGCCGATTCCATAGCGGCATTAACCTCGTCCGCAGAAATGGCGATACCATGTTGCGCCAAATCTATACGGTCGAATTGCTTCGAGTAGTCAATCAGCGCCGCATCACCATTGGTGCGAACATTCTTGATAATCGTCTCGACCACGCGGTCAACATCTTCGGAGACCTCGCGTTTAGTCGAAAGAAATGCGGAAAAACTCTCGTTAAAGTCAGAGTCAGACTGTTTCAGCACAATTGCCACGATACATATTCCTTAGGGTCAGAAGCTAGACTTCGTGCTCTGGACGCGATTGTGTTTCCCAGGCCGGGCCCAAATCCGCCATTTGGGCTTCAATAGCTTCAACTTCGAGACGCAAGGCTTTATTGGCGGCAAAAACCAGCTCGATAAACCCGGATGGAGCCTCGGTAACGATGAAACGAATTGCCAATACGGAAAGAACGTCATCCGGATAATGGCGGTCGATGCCCGTGGCTTTGAGACTCAAGACCTGACCAAAATGGAGTGCTGTACGCCGACGCTCGAAACTACGATGGCGCTTGCCATCATCGGCTAGTTCCCAGACGAAGCGATTGACGCCAAGTACCAGCTTCTTTTCCGCTGCCAGATAGTCGATATCGCTGACTTTAAGCACGGAATCCTGCAGATGCGCAGATAGGATTTGCAGATCTTCCTCATCAAGCGCGATGAGTTTGAGAGTGTCCATGTCTACCCTTTGCCTTAATTTGCGGGATCAGGGCTTCCGGTGAGGAAGCCTGCTCTCTTCCCTGTTAGAGGAAAGCGAAGGCAAAGGGAATTATGCAAGATGCATAATCGACGTGGAAATTCCGGATGATCAGTCGCTGATGCGCTCAACCACCGCACCGCAACGTGTCAGCTTTTCTTCGAGACGCTCAAAACCGCGGTCGAGATGATAGACGCGATTGACCGTCGTCTCCCCTTCGGCCGCAAGACCGGCAATAACCAGCGAAACAGATGCACGCAGATCTGTCGCCATGACCGGCGCACCGTGCAGGCGCTCGACACCCTCGATCTTCGCGGTCTGACCTGACAGCGAAATTTTGGCACCGAGCCGAGCCAATTCCTGCACATGCATGAAGCGGTTTTCAAAGATGGTCTCGGTAATATGGGACGTGCCCTTGGCCTTGGTCATCAGGCCCATGAACTGCGCCTGCAAGTCGGTCGGGAAGCCCGGGAATGGCTGCGTCGTCACATCGACGGGCATGATGCCGTGGCCATTACGCACAACGCGCAAGCCAGAATTGGTTTCTGAAATTTCAACGCCGACCTGGCCGAGCGTTGCGAGGGCAGCAGTCAAAAGATTGGCATCGGCGCCTTCCAGGATGACATCGCCACCCGTCATGGCGACAGCCATGGCATAGGTTCCTGTCTCGATACGATCAGGAATGACGCGGACGCGCGCGCCGGAAAGACTTGTTACGCCCTCGATTGTGATCGTCGCCGTGCCAGCCCCGCTGACCTTTGCACCCATGGCATTCAGGCAGTCAGCCAGATTCACGACTTCGGGCTCCTGTGCGGCATTCTCAATGATTGTTTCGCCCTTGGCGAGCGTTGCTGCCATCATCAAAACATGGGTTGCACCGACCGATACTTTCGGGAACACGTAGCGCGCGCCCACAAGACCGCCCTTCGCGCTGGCTTTGACATAGCCGTTTTCAATCTCGATATCGGCACCGAGAGCGCGCAGGCCATCAATGAACAGATCAACCGGCCTGGTACCGATTGCACAACCGCCGGGCAAAGAAACGGTTGCAACGCCCATACGGGCGAGAAGCGGCCCGATAACCCAGAAACTTGCCCGCATCTTGGAGACAAGTTCATAGGGCGCTACGGTATCGACGATATTGCGTGCAGTAAAATGGATCGTGCGTGAATAAGCGCCGTCCTGACGCTCGCGGCGTCCATTGACGGAATAATCAACCCCGTGATTGCCAAGGATGCGGATAAGCTGCTCGACATCCGCCAGATGCGGCACGTTTTCCAGCGTCAGCGTGTCATCGGTCAAAAGAGAAGCAATCATCAACGGCAGGGCCGCATTCTTGGCGCCCGAAATAGGAATGATGCCGTTGAGCTTGTTACCGCCAACAATCTTGATGCGATCCATAATTTGTCACTTTCGCGGGGGAAATACCCGTCCTGTCGTTAAAGGCCCTTTGCAGAGCGGGTTCATTTAAACCATCACGTGTGCTGGTTCAAGAAAGGCTTGTCATTCCTGTGCATAACGCTGATCTTCGAATCGGCTTTACACAGATCTTTCGATCTTGATTGTGAGTGCGTCGTTTCTGCGTCAAAGAAGGAGAGGCAGAAAAATAATGCTCTATTTTTCGCTATCGGCTGATTCATTTTGCGACGCCGCGGCTTTCAAACCTTCATCGCGCCCATCTTCAGCGCCTGAGCGGCGCGATCTCGTCTGCTGTTTGCGCCGCGCAAGATTTGCGCGCAGTTGTTCCGAGCGGCGTTTTTCCCGCTCCTCTTGTTCGCGGCTCGGGTTTTTGGGCAATAAGGACATTGGTTTTATCCGGTATTTTGACCAGTGCCGACAGCAATCTGCCGGTAGCCAGCCTATGTTTTTTGCTCTCTATGGATATTTTACCCAAGAGATTACGATTGCTTGCTTGCGATTTCAGCAATGATATGCCAGAAGTCCGCCGCGTTCGCAAATCGGCTGCGGTAGCTCAGTGGTAGAGCACTCCATTGGTAATGGAGAGGTCGAGAGTTCAATCCTCTCTCGCAGCACCAGTTTTCCAAGCAGACAATATGGCTATTCCTTATCGTCGGTTTTGCCCGGAACAAGGCCAATTGCGATGCCTATGACAATTCCCATTCCTATATTGCCGAAGACAGTTCTGATCGCAGTACAAGGCGATATTGAGTGGCTTGTATTGGTCATCTCGCTTTAATCGAACTTTGCCAGCTCTTGTTTGAATCGTTCAACCATCCACGTCGTTGCGGGGCCCATTGCTGCATCAACAGGATGAAGAACAACTAAATTATAAGGCAGTTCCGGATAGGGCTCCAGATCAAGGGGAACAAGCCTGCCTTCGGCAATATCATCCTTGACCATCCATTTAGGCAAACCACCCCAGCCAAGGCCAGCCAACATGAGCGAATGCTTTGTCGCGACATCAGTCAGGCGCCATGTCTTATAGGCAAACACGCCAAAGTCCTTACCCTTTGTATGTTCGCTCAAATCTGTCACCACCAATTGGATGTGGTTGCGGATAACAGCCAATGGCACCGGCCCTTCATATAGTGCCAGCGGGTGATCAGGCGCTGCCACAGGCATCATCGTTGTTTGCCCCAAGCGGCCAATGGCCAACTCGTCGTAAGGCTCCAATGGCTGCCCGCCAAATCCGATATCCGCCTGCTTCTTGAGAACCAGATCCCAGACAACACCCAGTGCGCCGACGTGCAAACGCAGGCTGACCGTGGGAAACTGCGTTTGAAATGCAGTCAACACAGCAATGAGGACAGGCGACGGCAGAGTGACATCCACCGCCACTGCAATTTCCGCTTCCAGCCCCTGTTTTAAACCCTCGGCCCGCGAGCGCAGGTTTTGAAGCACCGAAATCATGCGCCGCGCATCCTCAAGCATGGCTGTGCCAGCATCAGTCAATCGCGGTTCCCGTACTCCGCCGCGCTCGAAAAGCTGCAATTCGAGCTGTGCTTCCAGATTGGCGATTGTATAGCTGATTACTGACTGCGAACGATTGAGCCGTCTTGCGGCGGACGAGAAACTCCCGGTTTCGGCAACTGCTACAAAGACTTGCAACTGATCAAGTGTAGGATTGGGCAGCATTTAAATATCTATCTTATCGATGGGTTCAATAGATATTTTCCCAGTTTTATAGATAGATGTCCAGTGCCAAATATTGCCTATCAGTTTCGTTCCTGAAAGGACAATACGATGTCATCCATTCTTCTCGTTACTTCGAGCCCACGCGGTGAAGCATCTCACTCAACCCGTGTTGCAACCGAATTTGCAAAAAAGCTGGCTTCGGCAAAGCTTGGCAATACACTCGTCACACGTGACCTCGCCACCACTCCCCTTCCCCATATCGATTCCGATTTTGCGGCAGGCATCTACACACCCGAGGAAACACGTACAGCCCCACAAGCAAAGGTGGTGGGTGTCTCTGATGTGGTTGTCGATGAGCTTATGGCGGCCGACACCATCGTTCTGGCAACCGGCATGATCAATTTCAACATCTCGTCGACGCTTAAGTCGTGGCTCGACCATGTTATGCGTTCTGGCAAAACCTTCAGCTACGGTGCAGAGGGTCCCAAAGGTCTTGTAACCGGCAAAAAGGTTTATGTCGTTCTCGCCTCCGGCGGCGTTTACTCCAATGGTCCGGGCGCATCATTTGACCATGCCACACCCTATCTGAAGACAGCGCTTGGTTTCATTGGCATGACTGACGTGGAATTTATTCGCATCGAAGGCGTTGCCATGGGTGCGGATGCAGAAGCGAAAGCCGTTTCATCGGCCATCGAACTGACCAACGGTCTTGCACTCGCGGCCTGAATTGAGCGGCATGAAAAACAAAAGCGGGCTTAACGGCCCGCTTTTTGTTTGGTCTGCAATAAAATTGATAGTCTATCCTTGGCGATTCCGTTCTGCATCATCAAGCCGCTTCAATTGATCCAGCAGGCTTTCAGGCACGGTTTCTTCTATTTTATATATTCCGGCAGCTCTAATTGCCGACCGGTAACAAGACTGCGATATATGTCGTCGCAATATTTGAGAGAGTTGTTTTTCGTAGGTCCGGTTGCTGCCGTCCATTGTTTTAGACTCCAACTTTCTTGTCCTTTAAACCCGTTCGCTACGACGAAGGTTCCCCTTTTCCTACATTGCAAGGTCTTAACGCAATGTGTCGCTGCGCCGCAGCCTAAAGTCTCTCCCCGGTTTTCAACAGCTTGGTGGAACGTCTGGTCGTGCCAAACGTTAACCGCCAAATCATTTCAGGGGAAAATTCATTGATCGAGACGTTCCATTATCTCAATTCCTTGCCTGTCGTTCCGCACGTGATTGCCCTCTTTATAGCCTATGCGCTTGCCGTCCCGATTGGCATTGAGCGCGAGGCGGAAGAGCGTAGCGCCGGCGTGCGGACTTTCCCGCTGGTGGCGCTTGCCAGTTGCGGTGTCATCCAAGGGACGGAGCATTTGACCACTGATAATCCCGAGGCAATGGCCCGCATTGTTGAGGGCCTGATTACCGGTGTCGGTTTCATTGGCGGCGGCGCCATCCTCCAATTGAAGAATTCCGTGCGCGGGACGGCTACGGCGGCAAGCATATGGGCAACAGGCGCCATTGGCATTTCGGCTGGGCTGGCAAGCTATGATGTCGCGATCATCATTTCACTGTTCACATTCCTGACGCTGCGGCTGATGCTGCCCTTCAAAAAAGAGCCAAAGGAATAGGCTAATCCGCCTGACCTATCGTTGATTGCGGAATTGCAGCGCCGCCTCCCACTTCAGCGCGGACTCAACGATCTTGTCCAGATCATCCAGCTGCGGCACCCAGCCCAGCTCATTGCGGGCCTTGCTGCTGTCGGCCACAACCGAGGCGGCATCGCCCGGTCGCGCACTGGTGGGGCGGGCATCGATCGGCGCACCGTGTACGCGCTCAACACTGGCAATGACCTCCTTGACAGAATAACCACGGCCATAGCCGCAATTGGCTACCATGCTGCTGCCCCCCGAACGCAACCGCTCCAGCGCGAGACGGTGCGCTGCAACCAGGTCAGAGACATGTATGTAATCTCTTACGCAGGTGCCGTCGGGCGTGGAATAATTATTGCCAAAGACTTCCATGAAACGGCGTTTGCCAAGCGCGGTTTCACAGGCGATCTTTATCAAATGTGTTGCGCCACGGGTTGACTGGCCCGTGCGGCCCTTTGGATCAGCACCCGCGACGTTGAAATAACGCAGGGCCGTGTAGTGAAAATTATGGGCTGCGGCGGTATCGCGTAACATCCATTCGGTCATCAGCTTCGACAGGCCATAGGGCGATTCCGGACGGGGGGGATGTTCCTCATCTACCGGCAGCAGACCAGCATCGCCATATACAGCGGCGGTTGACGAAAAGATGAAATTCTTGACCTCAGACTTAACTGCGGCGTCAATAAGCGTGCGGGATTTTGACGTGTTGTTTTCATAATAGGCGAGCGGGTCGCGGACAGAGTCGGGCACAACGACGGAACCCGCAAAATGGATGATGGCGTCGACATAATTGCGCTCAATGGTCTGACGCATCAGTGCCTGATCGGCAATGTCCCCGACGACCAGCTTTGCCTCAGGCGGCACCGCCCATTTGAAACCGGTGGAAAGAGCATCAACGACGACGACAGATTCGCCAGCCTCAAGCAGGTCCCAAACCATGTGACTGCCTATATATCCAGCACCACCCGTCACAAGTACAGTCATTGCGATCGCCTATCCTTTATGTCCTCACTCCAACCTATATTGCAGCATCTGGCGCAACGGAAAAGCCTTGTGACTGCCTCGGAACGCATTTCTATCCGGTTTCCGGTCATTTATACGTCCAATTGCTGAGATACTTACCGGCCCATTCCTTCAACCGAACCTTGCTGCTGAATGCTCGCCGAAAAACTAGAGTGAAGATCAACCATCCGCAACTTACAGTAGCTTGACGTCATTTGCCAAATAACGTTTATATGAAGGATATTACTTCATATAAATTTGGGATGATTTATTATGAATCGCGTTTCTACAAAAATATTTTTTTGTATTATTCTAAGCTTATAATGCGATCAGTTGAAAATTTCTGACGTTGTCACCGATATATACTAAAGAACAATTGATTTAGGCCGGAGTGTTATCCAGCCAAAGAAATCATCTGCGATTCTTGCTTCATACTGACATGCCGTCCGCGTGTCTGCGCACAGCTCGAGTTTCATTGCGTATTTTTTATACTGGGAGGATTTAAATTGAGCATTTTACGGAAGTTCAACAGGGTAAGCACTCTGGCAATTGTTGCGGCGGCTTTGTGCATTACGCAGGCCAAGGCAGAAGAATTTGTAAGCAAGCCCTTTCCCTTTAAGCGAATGGTTACATTTGGCGACAGCCTTTCGGATATAGGGGCGCTCAAACCACCACTGGACCTCATTAGGCAAAACCAGCAAAAAATAACGCAGACGCTCAGAGATATTTCTGGTTTGATTGAGTCTCCTCCTGCGGACACTCCAGATTTCGACTGGTGGAAATCACATGAGTATTCTAATGCTCTTCGTGCATTTTCCGAGCCTCCATACTCTGTTCCCAGGCAAACTTTAGCTACGCTCGGCAAGTCTCTGTCTTCTGAGACCAAGAAAGCGATTGTTGCTACCCTGAAAGACGTTGAGAACAAAATCAAAGACATGGCAGAGTATGGCGCTAATATGCCGTTTGGCAGGTTTAGCAACGGCCCGGTCTGGAACCAGTATCTTGCGGGTGATCAGGTCCAAGCAACAAGCTATCCCGACAATGTCGACAAGCTTATATCAAGAGCGCTCATTGAGGCTGTTTACCAACAAAATGATGTTGGACTTAAATACCTCCTGAGCACCGTTGCACAGGCTACGGGACACCTTTGGGAATATCCAGCGCAGCCTGCTTCTGACAGCTCGTCGATGAATTATGCCGTCGGGGGCGCGCGCGTGGGGCGTAAGGGTGATGACCTTATTTCAACACTGCTCATCCCCGGCTTACTCGATCAGCTGGAAGAATTGGATTACGCTCACATCGAAAAGGATACGCTTATTGTCAGCTGGTTCGGCGGCAATGATTTGTTTGCGCTGAGCAAGCTCCTCGCGTCTGGTGCAAATCCTGCCCCCTTGGTGAAGGAAGTGAAAGACAATCTGGAGCAAGGGCTGGAGACGCTCTATTCTGCCAATGGGCGCATTTTCCTGCTGCCAAATGTGCCGGATGCCTCCCTGACTCCCGAGTTCAAAAACAATGGTGATACAGCTCGCGCCCTGACAAAGGTAATAAACGATACGATCGCATCGGTTGCAGCCAATTTCGAGGCAAAGCACTCCGGCGAGGTGACGATCTATAAGCCTGACATGCTGAAGCTTATGGGTGTTGTTACGCGGTACCCGAGCGCCTTCGGCTTCTCAAATACAACCGATAAATGCATTGACGATGAAACCTGTCGGCTAAATCCAACGCCATTGGAAACTGGCTATCTCTTCTGGGACGGCGTTCATGCGACCACGCGTGCGCATGGATATATCGCGAATTATTTCGCCACCCATTGGCAGCACCCTGACCTTGCCGGATCCTACTTCTCATCACCTGAAGGCTTTTACGACACGAGGCGCCACTATTTCTTTCCGACAAACGACCTCACCTTCGGCGATCAGCTGAACGGCAACAATGCTCTATACAAATTGAATGATGCGACCCTCACGCTGACCGATGCCAATAATTATACGGGCGGAACCTTCATCGAGGGAGGAAAGCTTCAGCTTGGAAATGGCGGACTGAGCGGCTCTATCGTCGGGGATGTTGCGGTATCCAAAGGAGCCGAGCTCGGTTTCAACCGATCTAATAGTTATACTTTTGCCGGCTCGATCAGCGGCGAAGGCACTGTGGTGCAATTGGGAACGGGCGTGACCATTTTAACGGGTAACAGCACCTATACCGGTCCAACAACAATTTCGCATGGCGGATTGAGTGTTACCGGTTCACTGATTTCGGACGTTACCGCCCAAGGTAATACGTTCATAGACGGAAATGGGAGCGTCGGTTCGCTTCATGCGGAAACGGGCTCCAAGATTGCTCCTGGAACGAGGGATCGTATAGGTGATCTTCGCATCGCCCGTGACGCAATCATGGAAAAAGGGGCTCTGCTCGATATTGAGATTGCTGATGATCTATCCTCTGCCGATCGAATCGACATAGGTGGCAAGGCCATGTTGCGCGGCGGCCATGTTCAGCTCCGCATGCTTAGTCACCCCGAGTTACTCACCTCGGAGCAGGTCGATCAGCTATTTCTCAAACAATATGAGATTTTACATGCGAATGGTGGAGTAGAGGGCCAATTTGAAGCGGTTTCTCCACAGTTCAACTTTATTAGCCCGTCTCTCATTCAGGATGCGAAAAACGTCAATGTCCTTTTTGATCCGACCAAATCGGTTTTGAACAGGATGCTGGCGCTGGAGGACCCCATTTACGCGAGTTCCAGTAACCACCGCAGCGTCTGGGGCGGGTTCAAGTCCTTTGGCACAAAAAGCCCGCTTTTCAATACTGTTCTGTTCTCCACAAAGGACAGGCCTCTGGATTATGACACGTTGACCGGTGAGGTTCATGCCTCCTTGAGCAATACCCTTGTGCAGAACAATCAGATGATAGGCGATGCTGCCGCAAGCCGTATCCGCAGTGCATTTGACGGCATTGCTACCAAGGGGCAGTCGGCGCAGTCTGTCAGCGTGGCACCTCTTGCCTACGGACCGGACCGGACGAAAATCCCTGAAGCTTTCGCCCTCACCGAACCAGAAGCGACAACGCAGCTTTGGGGACAGGGCTACGGCTCCTGGGCGCGGCTTGATGGCAATGGCAATGCAAGCGGCGTCAGCAGCAAGACGGGCGGTCTGGTCACCGGCTTTGACGGTATCATCGAGGATGATTTTCTCGGTGCACAGTGGCGTGCCGGTCTGCTGGGAGGCTATGGCAGCAGTTCCGTCAACACCGGCTATGGACAAGCCAGCATCGACAGCTACCAGATGGGCGTCTATGGCGGGGCAAACTGGGATGCGCTTGGCTTGCGCCTCGGCGTCAATCTAGCTCATCACGAGATCGAAACCGAGCGCGAAGTGCATTTCGGTAATATTAACGGCAACCACCATGCGGATTATGGCGCGAACTCGGTTCAGGTTTTCGGCGAACTCGGCTATGAGTTCAAACCTGCGCAGGGGCTTGTGGTCGAACCATTTGCCGGTATCAGGCATGCTTCGGTCAAAACTGAGGCATTTGAGGAAAGTGGTGCGGTCAGTCAGCTTGCGGCGCTCGCAAACAGAACGGACAGTACAAGCTCGACACTCGGTCTGCGCGCTTCCTACCAAATGGTCTTTAGTGGCGATATTTCAACCATGTTGCGCGGTACGATAGGCTGGAATCATGGCTTCGGTGACCTGACACCGCAACAAAGATTGTCGTTTGCAGGAGCATCTCCCTTCACGGTTGAAGGGCTGCCCACGGCGCGCGATGCCGCCTTCATCGAGGCAGGAATGGACTTTAATGTCAGCCAACGGACGACACTGGGTGTAACTTATACAGGCCAATTCTCGCAATCGGGCCATGCCAATGGTGTCAACGCCGATATCGCCGTGCGTTTCTGACGTAATAGCAATCGCCGGGGGGATGCCCCCCGGCATTGTCCTGCGTAATTATCAAGCGCAGGCTGCTGATAGGTCAGCATTTCCATAAGGTTTCCACTGTCCATCGCGCATTATGCGAAGCGTGGCAAATTGCCCACCCCGCAGTCGTGGATTTTGGCGGGCAAAAACGGTAGTAAATGAAGTATACAGGAGCACTTCATGGACTATCGTCGTTTTTTCGAAGACGCTATTGACCAGCTGCATGCTGAAAAGCGCTATAGAGTCTTCGCCAATCTGGAACGGATTGTGGGAAAGTTCCCGCGCGCGCTCTGGCGCTCGGTGGAGGACACGCGCGAGATTACTGTCTGGTGCTCCAATGATTATCTCGGCATGGGCCAGCATCCTAAGGTTATTGCAGCGATGCATGACGCGTCGAGCCGCATGGGTTCGGGCGCTGGCGGCACCCGCAATATTTCAGGCAACAATCACCCGCTTGTCGAGCTTGAAGCTGAACTTGCCGATCTTCACGACAAGGAGGCCGGGCTTGTTTTCACGTCGGGCTTTGTTTCCAACGAAGCTTCGATTTCAACCATTGCCCGGCTTCTGCCCAACTGCCTGATTTTTTCCGATGAGTTGAACCACGCTTCCATGATCGAGGGCGTCAAGCGTTCGGGTGCAGAGAAGCGCATTTTCCGTCACAATGATCTGGCGCATCTGGAAGAACTCCTGAAGGCTGCCGGACGCGAACGCGCCAAGCTGATTGTATTCGAATCTGTCTATTCGATGGATGGCGATATCGCCCCCATTGCTGCCATTGCCGATCTTGCCGAAAAATACAATGCCATGACCTATATTGATGAGGTTCATGCGGTCGGCATGTATGGCGAGCGGGGCGGTGGAATCACCGATCGCGAAGGCCTTTCGCATCGAATCGACATTATTGAGGGAACGCTGGCAAAGGCATTCGGCACCTTGGGCGGCTATATAACCGGGCCCAAAAGTGTCATCGATGCAGTTCGTTCCTATGCACCGGGCTTTATCTTCACAACGGCCTTGCCGCCGGTGATCGCCGCTGCCGCGACAGAATCCATCCGGCACCTGAAGGTGTCTCAGGAAGAGCGCCGATTGCACCAGCAACAGGCGCAATTGACCAAACATGTTCTTGCACAGGCCAATCTTCCGGTCATGCCCTCAGAAACCCATATTGTGCCGGTTCACGTGGGCGATCCGGAGTTGTGCAAGAAGGCCAGTGATCGCCTGCTTGAAAAGCATGGCATCTATATCCAGCCGATCAACTATCCGACAGTTCCTCGCGGCACCGAACGGCTGCGCATTACGCCAACACCGTTCCACAGCAATGAGCTGATTGTTGAGCTGAAGGATGCCCTCGTGGAAGTCTGGACCGCGCTCGGCATTCCATTCTCCACCGGAGAAGCGACACCTGTGGAAGCCAGTGACCGGGTGGTAACGCTGGCCGTATCCAAGGCAGGCGGCTGATAAGGCCGTCCGCTACCGGGACCTGATCCATTCGGCCAGTCGATCGGCAGCGGTCTCAATCTCATCGAGCCTACGGGCGAAGCAAAGCCTCAAAAAGGCCCCTCCTCCATCGCCAAAAGCTGTTCCGGGCGCGAGGCCAACCTTCGCCTGGTCGACAATATCGAAGGCAGCCCGATAAGAATCACTGATGCCTTCAATTCCGAACATGAGATAGAATGCGCCGGCAGGTGGCGATAGGTGCACACGTCCCGTGGCAGCCAGGCGGGCACACAGGATATCGCGAGCCTTGTGGGCGCGTTCTACCTGCGAACGGATGAAATCATCACCCTGATTCAGCGCGACTACGGCCCCACGCTGCATGAATTGCGCAACACCTGACGTGGAATACTGAATCAGGTTTTCAATGGTCTGGCCGAGCGAAGGGTGGGCAACGAGCCACCCCACCCGCCATCCAGTCATGGCCCAGTTCTTCGAAAAACTATTGACGAAGATGATGCGATCTTCCGGATCCATGACATCAAGGAATGACGGAGCCCTGCGCGCGCCATAATAAAAATGCGCATAAATCTCATCGGCAATTATCCATAGGCCGTGTTGGCGTGCTATTGCCAGTATCTCCTGCAATGTCTCCACATCCGCAGTCCAGCCGGATGGGTTGGATGGCGTGTTGATAAACAAAGCTTTGGTTTTTGGCGTGATTGCATCGCGAATCTTTTGCGGATCGAAGGTCCAGCCATTGCCGGTAAAATCCTGCGTCACCGCAACGGGCGTTGCTCCGCCAATGGCGGCGGCGGCAGCAAAATTTGGCCATGCGGGAGAAAGATAAATGACTTCATCGCCCGTCCCGGCGGTGGCTTGTACGGCGAGTTGAATGGACTGCATGCCTGAGCCTGTCACATAGAAATGCTCGACAGGAAGATCGACAGAGAAATGACGCTTATAATAGTTGGATAGAGCCTGCCTCAACTCGGGAATGCCGCGCTGCCAGGTGTAAAATGTTTCGCCATTGTCAAGACCTTCGCCCGCTGCGGCCCGAATGAATTCCGGGGTTGGAAGATCGCCCTCACCGGCCCAGAGAGGAATAACTCCCTCCTGCTTTCTGCCGTGGTTCATAACCGCGACGATGCCGCTTTCCGGTGCCACTGCCGCTTCGTGCCGGAGATGTTGAATTAAACTCATGGCGCTTCCCACTCAATATTTTGCAGGTCCCCAAGGATCATTCCGTAGAGACCCATTGAGCAGAAGGCCTAACGCAACGCAGGTCTTTTATCACGCGGATATTTGTGATGTTTCCATCAGCCGAAATGATGTGCTGCTGACAGAAGATGACAAAAGAAAAACCCCAGCTTGCCGGCTGGGGTTTGGGGAAAACTTATTTCTTCGCAAGCAGATCGCGAATTTCCGTAAGTAGAACTTCTTCTCTGGCTGGAGTGGGATCGGCCGCCACTTCCTTTTTCTTGAATCTGTTCATGGCTTTAACCACCATGAACAACACCCAGGCAATGATCAGGAAGTTGATAAGGAGAGTGATGAAATTGCCGTAAGCAATGGTTGCACCGGCTTCGCGCGCAGCTGCAAGGGTTGGGGCCGGAGCACCCGACAATTGGATGTAGAGATTTGTAAAATCAATACCGCCGGTCAAGAGGCCGATAATTGGCATCAACAGATCAGCTACGATGGATTCTACCAGCTTGCCAAAAGCGCCACCGATGATCACACCGATTGCAAGATCAACCATGTTACCTTTCAAGGCAAATTCTTTGAATTCCTTTAGCATGATATACCACTCTCCAGTATTGTGTGATAAAGCGAATCATCCGCCCCAGATAGTCTTTATTCCAAGCGCCACACTACCAGAATTTGCGTATTAATTAATAGACCGGTTGAATGTTTCTACAGCTGATTTGCCGGCTGACTCGCTTGCTTCAGCGTAAATCACTCAACGTTTTCGGCCCAATACGGGGACATAGCGAATGGCAAGCTGGACCGCGATAATCGTCGCGATTCTCTACTTCTCGATACAATTCTGTACGATCTACATTACGGATCATCAGAGCGAAGCCACAATAAACCGATCACGCCCATTGCTATATTCACTCGCAATTGCCGCGAGTGGCAGTAGTTGGCTCTATTACGGGTCGACGGGCTACGCTGTACTGCATGGCATAGAATTTGTTGGTCTGTATGTGGGAATTCTACTGATCTTTACTGTCGGCTTCCCCTTCCTGCTCAAATTGCGACAGTTGGCGCGGGCAGAAGGTATCACTTCGATTTCCGACATGATTGGTGCGCGATACGGTAAAAGCTTCCTGGTGGCCGCCGTCGTAACGTCCATCACGACCGTGGGTTTAATCCCCTATTTCGCCCTGTTGATGAGTTCGATTCACTACCTCTTCGACGTGCTGGCAGGCGCTTATACGCCGCAAACCGGCCATGACCACACCGACCACCTTGTCGTTCCATTTTTGTTTATCGCACTGATCGCCGTGTTCATTGTCTTTTACAGCGGCCGGTCCAATCCTTCAGCAGAGCGCTACAATGGAATCGTTCATAGCTTGGCCTTGGACACTGTGATCAAATATGCGGCGATTTTATCCATTGGAATAGCCACTGCCACTTGGCTCTTCGGCTCGCCGTCAGAAATTCTTGCTATGATTTCGACCAATCCAAGCCACATAACCGCTCTCAAGCATGAATTTTCCGTTGGGGACTTCATCAGTCTTGTTATATTCGGAGTGTCTTCGGTATTTCTTCTCCCCAGTCAATTTCATCTCATCATCGTTCAAAACAGGAATGATAGCGAGCTGCGCACGGCCCGCTGGTTCATTTCGGCAACCATGCTGGTCCTCGGAGTTTTCATCTTTCTCATAGCGACTGTTGGCTCGATCGTTCTTCCGGCCAATGCTTCCGTCGACTTCTATTTCCTGGCACTGCCCGTGGCCGCAGGACAATTCTGGCTGGCAATAATCGGGGTTGCGGGCGGGTTGGCAGCAGCCGCGACGATGATGCTGTTTCCATCGATATTATTGTCCGTCATGATTTCAAATGACCTGCTTTTGCCGCTTTTTCTGAAACGGACATCGGTGGGCACAAATGCAGCCAAGGATTATTCAAAAATCATTCTTGGGCTCCGCCGCGTCGTTGTTTTCGCGATTCTTCTGGCCGCATTCGGCTATCAATTCGTCCTTTCGGTGCATGTGAGCTTTGCATCACTGATACTTATCTCCGCCACGGCCATGATCCAGCTTGCTCCTGCCTTTTTGGGCGGAATGCTGTGGAGCCGTGCCAATGCGCGCGGCGTTTTTCTTGGCATATTCGGAGGCATTTCCATCTGGTTCTACACAATGGCCCTGCCAAGTCTCGTGCCGATGGATTCCAGTCTTCTCACCAATGGCCCATTCGGCATTGTAACGCTACGACCACAGGCCTTGTTTGGCTTCGAGACATCCGAACTGGTCAATAGTCTCTTCTGGACGCTGGTGGTGAATGTTGCGCTCTTCATCATCGGATCGGTTTCCAGAACCGCTACTCCAAGCGAACGCATCCAGGCATCGATATTCATTGCAGATAAGGTTCATTCAAAAAAACCACTCAATAGTGTGGAATCGAACCTCACGGTCAGGCAATTGAAGGCTACGCTGGCAAAATATATTGGCAGCGCGCAGACGGAATTTGCTTTCAACAATTTCTACAAACAGTCGAACATCACGCTGGGCGATGATGAACCGGCGGACTTTAACACCATACATTTTGCCGAACAGTTTTTGTCCGGCATCGTTGGGCCACCATCAGCCCGACTGATCTTGTCGCTGGCGATGGGACCGGCCAGCACAGCGCAACGGCAGGCGCAAATTCTGCTGGATCACGCTACCGATGCCTTCTCGCAGAACCGCCAGCTTCTCCAGACCGCTTTGGACCAGATGGATCAGGGAATTGGCGTCTTCGACAGTCAATATCGCTTGAGCTGCTGGAATTTGCAGTTTCAACTCACTTTGGATTTGCTCAGTGAACAACAGCGGATGGGGACACCGCTCGACCGGATTCTGACCGCATTATTTCGCAATGGGGATAGTTTGAACGCGCAACAGCCGCTCAATATGGACGCATTCATCAATGCCAAAGAACCCCTGCGCGTGAAGCTTCGAATGAGCGGAAAAACCATCGAAATTCGCTCCAACGCCATGCCTGACGGCGGATTGGTTGCTACCTTCACTGATATCAGTGACACCATCAATGCTGATGAATTGCTGCGGCAAATAAACGAGTCTCTCGAACAGCGCGTGCGCGATCGCACAAGCGAACTGACATTGGCCAATCAGCAATTGGCGAAGGCCCAAAAGCGTGCGGAAGAGGCCAATATCGAGAAAACCCGTTTCCTGGCAGATGCCGGCCACGATATTCTTCAACCGTTAAATGCCGCGCGCCTTTACTCATCGGCATTGATCGAACGCTTGGGCGATTTGCGTGAGCGAGAGCTTGTACAAAATGTTGACTCATCGCTTGAAGCTGTCGAGTCCATTATCAGTGCACTCCTCGATATTTCCCGGCTGGATACAGGCGCATTGAAACCGGTCATGTCTGTCTTTCGCCTTGATCCGCTCCTGCAGCAGATAGTCAGGGATTTTGCTCCCGCAGCGCGTGAAAAAGGGCTGGATCTTCGCCTCGTGCAAACCTCTGCTATCGTAACGACGGATCGCAACTTGCTGCGACGTCTGATCCAAAACCTGATTTCCAATGCGATTAAATACAGCCGAAGCGGCAAAATATTGGTGGGCATGCGTAAACGCGGCCAATCTGCACAGCTGAGTGTCTGTGACACAGGCATAGGTATTGCCCAGTCAAAACTCGATTATATTTTCCATGAGTTTGCCCGGTTATCAGAAGGCATGAAAGAATCTGACGGACTTGGCCTTGGTCTGTCTATCGTGGAACGGATTGGCAAAATCCTTGACTTGGGTATCAACGTACAGTCGGTTGTCGGCAAGGGCTCGATATTTTCAGTCACGATGCCGCTTTCCGATAAACTTGCCTTATCCTCCAGTGAAACCGCGTCCACATTGCGTCCAGCGAGTTCGCTGACAGGAATGCGCATAGTCTGCATTGACGATAATGCGGATTCGCTGGCTGGTCTGCAAGAACTGTTGAATGCCTGGGGTTGCAGCATAGTGGCATTTCGAACGGGCAAAGCAGTCCTGGAGTATTGTTCTAAAAACAAGTCCCCGCCTGATGCTATTCTGGCTGACTATAATCTCGAGGACGAGAACGGACTCGACGTCATTCAATCGGCAAGGGACTATTATGGCAGTGATATTGATGCGGCGTTGATTACAGCCGACAGATCTGAAGACGTCCAGCGCCGGACAGCCGCATTGGGTGTATCGCTGATCAACAAGCCAGTGCGGCCAGCCATATTGCGCGCGCTGCTCTCACATTTCCGGCAAAGTATCGCAGCCGAGTGATTCTCGAAGGTTAGGCCAAATTTTACTCTAGCCCTGTGGCAGTTCCACCGGTTGCATTTCGTCCCTGAACCGGGCCAGCCTGATAACGGCTTGGGTGCGACTTTCCACGCCCAGTTTGTAAAGCACCGCAGAAACGTGGGCCTTGATTGTGGCTTCTGACACATTCAGGTCATGGGCGATCTGCTTGTTCAGCATTCCATCCGCCATCATATCGAGCACGCGCGCCTGCTGCGGCGTCAACTTGCGGATACACCGGATCAGATCGGCTAAATCGGCGTCCAATTCACCTTCTTCGCTTCCATCCAATGGGGACCAGATACCCCCGTCAAGAATGGTTTGCACGGCTGCATTAATGACATCTGGTGTGGAGGATTTGGAAATGAATCCGGAAGCGCCCAGTCCGAGCGCAGCCCGTATGGTTACCGGATCATCCGTGGCTGATACTATAGCTATCGGAACAAGTGGCTGCAGCGCCCGCAAGGTGATAAGACCGGTCATCCCACCAATGCCGTTCAATGAGAGATCCAGTAATACAAGATCAATCTCGGCCGATGACTCAATAAGACGCTTGGCACCATCAAGATCGCCAACTTCAATAATTTCTACATGTTCGTTTGAAGAGGAAAGCGCTAATTTTAAAGCGCCTCTAAACAAGGGATGGTCATCCACAATGACAATTGTATATTTCATAGTCCAAACGATCCCTTGGTATTGAAAATAACTGCAGTTATTAATGCGAAATATCTAATTCAAACGACTAAATCCAATTCATCTGATATATCAACTAGATTTTTACAGGTCGCAATTTTACTGCGCCCTACTCAAACCTATTAGGGTCAGAGAAATGAAATGCCTTGTTAAAATCTTATTCCCAAGCGATTATCGCTTGTGGGGAAAAGTTTGAAAGTAGAACTGGATGATCACACATACTCTCTACCCTGAGGCGCAGCCTTATTCGGAAGAAATGTTGGAAGTTTCCGAATTGCACACAATCCACGTGGAAGAGTGCGGTAATCCTGATGGCAAACCTGTCATCATGATTCACGGCGGTCCGGGTGGTGGGATAAACCCCACCATGCGTCGGCTGCACGACCCGGAACTTTATCGTATTATTCTGTTTGATCAGCGTGGTTGCGGAAAATCAACGCCCTATGCCGAATTGAATGAGAATACGACATGGGATCTGGTCGCCGACATGGAGCGTATTCGTGCGCATCTTGGCGTGGAGAAATGGCAAGTATTCGGCGGATCATGGGGATCAACGCTTGCGCTGGCCTATGCGCAAACCCATCCTGAAAAAGTAACCGAACTTATCTTGCGCGGCATATTCCTTATTCGCCGCTTCGAGATTGATTGGTTCTATTCAAACGGTGCCAGCATTATATACCCGGATCGCTTCGAAGCGTATCAGGAGCATATTCCTGAAGAAGAGCGCGGCGATATGATCGCGGCCTATTACAAGCGCCTGACCGATCCTGATGAAGCTGTGCGTCTGGCAGCGGCCAAGCTGTGGGCGCGCTGGGAAGGTTCAGCCCTCTCTTTGCTACCTGATCCCGCCAGAGCGGATGCCTTCGCCTCCGACCATTTCGCCATCGCTTTTGCGCGTATCGAATGCCATTACTTCCAGAACAAGGGCTTTTTCGATACGGATGATCATTTGCTGCGCAATGCACATCTGATCCGCGATATTCCAGGGATCATCGTGCATGGCCGTTACGACATGTGCACTCCCCTTCTGAACGCATGGCATTTAAAGAAGGTGTGGCCGGAAGCCGACTTGCGTATCGTGGAAGATGCGGGACATGCGGTAAGCGAACCCGGGATAGTGCATGAGCTTGTGGCGGCGACGAAACGCTTTGCCACCTGATGTCGGCAGTATAAAAGGCCGGCATCCATTTTTCTGACCAGTCACGCTGCCAGATGCTTGCGGCGTGACTTGATGACCCAAATATGGCCGAACGGGTCGACCAGCACGCCAGCGCGATCGCCGCTCTCAAGCGTCTCCACTTCGTTGCGTGCCGTTCCACCTTCCGAGATTGCATGATGCATCACGCGATCCGCATCATCCACATGGATATCCAGCATAACGGGTGTTGCGCCAATAGCATGGGCAGAGCGAGGACCACCCAGCGAGGCATCAGCATCACGTTTCGGGTTGGCTCCCACAATCATAATTACCGATTCACCCATGCGTATTTCGGCGGCAATCAAAACACCGTCATGCAAATAAGGACGACCCGCCAGTTTTGCCCCGAATACATTCTCATAAAAATCGAGGGCATCCTGCTGATCACCATGTCGCACAAAAAGCCTGATCGAAACCTCTCCAATCAATGTTGGTACGGCAAACATTTCATCGCTCCCAGAGAAGAATTCCAAGCGATAAAGGTGCACGAAGTTGCAGAACAAATCAAGAACAAATGCGATTCAATGCACAGTGCCTACTGCCAACTTACTGTCAAAAATCAAGGCATTTCAGGTCTTTTGCGGAACAGCCGGATTTGACGGCGCATCCTTGTTTTCGCCATCGAGTTCCTTGGCCAATCCCATGAAGCGCCGCATGAACTTTTCCATGTAGCTCAGGCCTTTTTCAAAATCCTCATCTGAAGGAAGATTATCGCGGACCACCGGCGGCAGCTTGCCGATTCCGGCCACCGTATCTTCCAGCTTGGCAACACGAGCCTTCAGATCGGCAATGTCTTCTTCGTAAAGCGTGCGTTCTTCCGCTGCAACTTTGCAGACCAGTTGGCCAAGCTTTTCATGACAGATCGACATTTCACCAGTTTTATTATTCATCCGGACATAACCGTCTGCGGTTTTCTCCAGCGAGTAACTTGTTGTTTCTTGTGCCGTTGCTGATCCTGCAAATAGCGATGCAGCAGCAAGAAAGGCGAATGGTACGAGTGTGCGTGACATTGAGTTCCTCCAGCCTTTGCAGACGATCCATCATGATCAAACAATACGCCAAAAATCCGAAAACGACCGATATTTCTGTTATCGAGTGCAGTCTACGCTTTGCGCATGGCGGTTTTGCGTCTAGTAAACCTGTAATGACACAAATGATTTATAAGCTGACACCGCGTGCGCTTTGGCAGGTGGCCGAAAGTAAGGGTGTATTCGATGGCGCGCCTATCGACCATGCCGATGGCTATATCCATTTTTCGACAGCAGAGCAGGTTCGGGAAACGGCTGACAAGCATTTTGCCGGACAAGATAATCTGCTTCTGGTCGCTGTACGTGCCGACAGACTTGGTCAGGCGCTCAAATTCGAAGTATCGCGGGGCGGCGCCCTCTTCCCCCATCTTTATGCACTATTGCCGCTCGATGCTGTTGAATGGGTAAAGCCGCTGCCTCTCGGCAGTGATGGCAAACACATATTTCCGGAGCTAACGGCATGAGCGGCCTGTTTCAATCAATCGGTCGCAATCTGCTCTTCAAATTCGATCCGGAAGACGCTCACGGCCTTTCGATCAAGGCGCTCAAGACTGGCCTTGTCCCAACCTGTGCCCCGATCAGCGACCCGGCATTGCGTGTCAACGTAGCGGGCCTCGACTTTCCCAACCCGCTTGGCATGGCGGCTGGCTATGACAAGAACGCTGAAATTCCCGATGCCTTGCTCAAGCTCGGATTTGGATTTGCTGAAGTCGGCACGTTGACGCCGCTGCCCCAGGCGGGCAACCCAAAGCCACGTATTTTCCGTCTTGTCGAGGACGAGGCAGTGATCAATCGCCTTGGTTTCAACAATGGCGGGCACGATGCTGCATTTAAACGTCTGAGTGAGCGACGCGGGCGCGGCGGTATTGTCGGCGTCAACATTGGCGCGAATAAAGATTCCTCTGATCGGATCGCCGATTATGTGGCGGGAATTCGCAAGTTCCATAATCTTGCAAGCTATTTCACCGTCAATATTTCATCACCAAACACGCCCGGCTTGCGGGATTTGCAAACTCGAGACAGCCTGAAAGAGTTGCTTGGCAAAGTTCTGGAAACGCGTGACGATCTCGCTGCGCGCTCTGGAGCCAAACGACCGGTTTTTCTCAAGATTGCACCGGATTTGCCCGATGCCAGCCTTGATGACATCGCGGCGGAAATTGCCTTGCATCCGCTCGATGGGCTTATCGTTTCCAATACTACATTGGCTCGACCCGGCTTGAAGAATACCGGAAACGCTGCCCAATCCGGTGGCCTCTCAGGCCGTCCTGTTTTTGAGCGTTCAACGATCATACTCGCCAAAATGCGTCAGCGGGTCGGCGTACGCCTTCCCATCATAGGCGTAGGCGGTATAGACAGCGCCGCAGCGGCGATCAGCAAAGTTCGCGCAGGAGCTGATCTTGTGCAACTTTATACCAGTATGATCTACCAAGGGCCGGGTCTTGCCGGCCAGATCATCAAGGAAATTTCGGCGATCATGCGCAGGGAAGCTATCTCCAATATTGCAGAATTGCGCGATCGCGATGTCAATGATTGGGCATCAAGAAGCACCCCAGACTAATCGGCAAACTGTACGCGTGCTCTGCTGGGCAAGATGTATAAGAGCGATATTCCACGCAGTCCGAGAAACAGGTACAAGGCAAGCCATAGCCCGTGATTGCCCAAATATTTCGGCAATATGAAATAGGCCACAAAATAGCCCAGCAATGACAGAACCATCATGTTGCGCATATCGCGTGACCAGGTTGCGCCGATAAATACGCCGTCCATATGGAACGCCAACAGGCCGACGACCGGCGATAGGGCCGCCCAGGGCAAATAGATCGCGGCAAGAGCCTGCACTTCCGGTGATTTGATCAGCACCGCGACAATGGCATTGCCATAGATCAGAAAAAACAGCGCCATGAGGGATGCAAGCACCATCCCCCACAAAAATGACAGCCTGATACCACGGTCAAATGCCGGGCGATAATGCGCACCCACGGCTCGCCCGGCAATCTGTTCTGCGGCAGTGGTAACGCCATCGATCAAATTGCCCGAGATCAGCAGGAAATTCATCAGGACAGCATTGGTTGCAAGCGTTACAGCGCCTGCTTCCGTCCCTGCGCGCGTGAAATAGGTATAGGCGATCAATAAGAAGAACGAACGCAACATGATATCGCGATTGACGGTAAACATCCTGCGTATTTCGTGCATATCCAGAATGCGCGCGCGGGATGGATTGGGTACAGAACGAAACTGCCTGTAAACGAGGGCGAGCCCGACAAGAAGCGCGGCGGTTTCGCCAAGCACTGTGCCCCATGCAATACCCACGACGCCCCATCCCATAACAAGTCCGAGCCAGATCGTCATGACGACATTGATGCCGTTCAGCAGGAATTGAAGATAAAGACCCTGCATCGCCTTGCCTTGCCCCAAAAGAAGGCCGAGTACCACAAAATTGCCAAGCGCCATGGGCGAGGAAAGCAACCGGATCGATACATATGTCGATATGGCATCGGCGATTGCCTTACCCGGATTCATGAAACTGATCGTAGCACTGAGGATAAGTGGCGTTGCCGCTATAAAGACCAGTCCCGCAACAACCGCGATGCCGATAGCGCGCCAGAAGACCGCCTGTTGCTCAATATTGTCGTGCCGCCCCATGGCTTGCGCAACCAGCCCGGTCGTCCCGGCGCGCAGGAAGTTCATGGTCGAAAACAGAAAATCGAAGACCAACGCCCCAATGGCAAGACCACCCAGCAAATGCGGATCACCAAGCTGACCAACCACGGCAGTATCGACGAGCCCCAGCAATGGCGTTGTCAGCGATGCCAGCATTACTGGAATGGTAATGGCCAACATGAGGCGATTCGTTACCTCAAAGGGACGAATAGTTTTTGAACTGAGAACAGGTGGCGTATCGATCATCATCTATGGCACCGGCATTGCAACCGGAATCAGCTGCTGTTTCTCTATGCCACCGCGCATCAAACCTTGCCAGAGTAATTGCGACAACTACCTTAGCTTGCAAGAACCAGCGCCCAGTATCGCTCTCCGCTACCACCCTTTGCCTCGGCATAGGCCAAGCCATAGCGTTTGAAACGAGCATCCAGCATATTGCGACGATGCGGCGGGGACGCCATCCACATCGCGAAAAGCCGGTCGATGTCCATGCGCCCCATTGCAATATTCTCTGCAGCGGCACCATGAATTTCGTTGGTCTTGACCCGTGCTTCGAAACTCTTTCCCCAGCCCGTGGTGTGAACCATGCGCCCGGCCTTCGCCATATAGGCTGCCTGTTGTCCGGCTGCTCGCTCCAGAATGGCATCGCTCTCCAAACCAGAAAGTCCATTGCCGTTACGAATATTATTGATGTTTGCGCTCGCAGAAGCCGAAGCGCCCATGCTGTTTCCGGCAGGCCCGATGGTCTGACAGGCGGCCAGCGGGAGCAAGGTTCCAACGGCAGCCAGACCGATAAAGTGGCGGCGGGAAATTTGAAAACTGGTGTTTGGCATGAGCAACCCTTGAATATCGAGCGCATGCGGGTAGCGCCCAATTATGGCTGCTTCACGTTAAAGCTGCTGTGCAAGTAATTTTTGTTTTACCGGCGGTAATTCAAAATCCGCAGGATGATGAAACATGGAACAACAACCGCTGCTCCAAGCAGCAAGTAGGATGCAAAACCTTCAATCGCCCCGAATCCGAGATTCCAGATACGCCGGACGAAGTTTTCGACCCCGTAAACAATATCCATCGGTGACCAATTGAAGGCGCTCATGACGACGCCAACAACCAGCGAAACAATTATCAGTTTCAGCAATACCCTTCCCGGCGTATCTCCCAAGAAACGGTTTGTGCGTTCTGACATTTTAACTCCGGGGCTCGCTCTTCATCGCGATAACTCTTATGGCCTTTGCAGACTGCAATCAAGGCGGAGCTATCAGGCTTGAAGGTTTCAATCTGGAGCGGGTGAAGGGAATCGAACCCTCGTATTCAGCTTGGGAAGCTGCTGCTCTACCATTGAGCTACACCCGCATTACCTTATCAGGATCGGTTGAGCCCGGCTTTGTCAAGCCGGGCTTTAGCACCGTAAGTCTATTTGAAATGCTTGGAGAGTTTCAAGCCTTGAGCCTGATAGTTTGAACCGAGGTCGGTGCCGTAAAGCGCGGCTGGGCGTTCCAGCATATGCTCGTAGATCAGTCTTCCAACGATCTGCCCATGTTCAAGAATGAACGGCACCTCATGGCTGCGCACTTCCAGCACAGCACGGCTTCCTGTGCCTCCGGCAGCGGTATGTCCAAAGCCCGGATCGAAGAACCCTGCATAGTGAACACGGAACTCACCAACCAGAGGATCAAAGGGCGTCATTTCAGCCGCATAGAGGGGGGGGACATGCACTGCCTCCCGGGAAACTAGAATATAGAACTCGTCTGGATCGAGCACGAGCTCACGCGCACCGCGATCATGGATTGGTTCCCAAAAATCGAACAGATCGTGAGCGCCGCGCTTGTCGACATCGACCACGCCCGTATGATGCTTGCCGCGATAACCGACCAGCCCGTTTGCATCGCCTGTCAGATCGATAGAAAGCGCTATACCTCCGCCCGATATATTCGGCGTCTCCGAAGCCACCAATATTTCATTGGCATGGAGCGCTGTCAGCTCAACTTCTTCCAATTGCGCCCTGCCTGTACGAAAACGTATCTGTGACAGCCTAGAGCCTGCTCTTGCAACGATAGGGAATGTGCGCGGGCTGACTTCCAGATAAAGTGGCCCCTCGTACCCTGCGGGCACCTTGTCGAATTCCTGCGCACCGTCGACTATGACACGTGTGAAAATGTCGAGCCTGCCAGTTGAGCTTTTCGGATTGGCTGAAGCAGAAATGTCCGGCGGAAGATCGAGGCTTTCCAGAAGCGGGACGATATAGACACAGCCCGTTTCAAGAACAGCGCCCTCGCTCAGGTCGATCTCGTGCAGCTTTAGACGCTCCAGCTTCGACAAGACAGCCGTTCCAGGCCCCGGCATGAAACTGGCGCGCACCCGATAGGCTTTGGTTCCAAGCCGCAAATCCAGGCTCGCCGGTTGAATTTGATCGCTGTCAAAATCACGCGCAGTCTTTAGCGACCCCGCCTGATACAATGCCCTGATACCGTTATCGGCAAGAATGCCCGCTTGGTGTCTGCTCATGTTAGCCGTTCAACCCCGTAAAACATGAGGAAAGCTTTAGCGTTTCACCCCGTTGACGCAAGCGCCAGAGAGGATTAAAGCAGTTTTATCCCGTGGTGATTTGGCCGGCCGGCTTGCAGCCACGTAAAATAATTTGCTAAAAGAGGCCCGGTATCGTTCCGGCCTTTTTGCGAGACACGCAAGGCCGGTTTTTTATTGCCTGATCAGGCAGATTGAGAAGACGATGCCAGAAGATACAAAAATCGGGAACATTGCCCGCACGCTCCGCCCTGCCACTCAGCTCGTTCATGCCGGAACGCTTCGCTCCGGTTTTGGCGAGACATCCGAATCCCTGTTTCTGACGCAAGGGTTTGTCTATCCCAATGCAGAGGCGGCGGAAGCGCGCTTCAAGGGCGAAGAACCCGGTTTCATTTATTCGCGCTATGCCAACCCTACGACAGACATGTTTGAAAAGCGCATGTGCGCCCTCGAGGGTGCCGAAGATGCACGCGCCACTGCATCGGGCATGGCAGCGGTCGCAGCGGCCATTATCTGTCAGGTCAAGGCCGGTGATCACGTGTTGGCCGCCCGCGCCATGTTCGGCTCGTGTCGGTATATCATCGAGACATTGTTGCCGCGCTATGGCGTGGACTTCACCTTGATCGACGGTTCCAAAATTGAGAATTGGCAAAATGCCATTCGGCCGAATACAAAGGTCCTGTTCCTGGAGAGCCCGACAAATCCGACGCTAGAAGTCATTGATATCAGCGCGGTGGCAGACGTCGCCAATTCAGTTGGCGCAAAACTTATCGTCGACAATGTGTTTGCCACACCGCTCTTTCAGAAGCCGCTAGAACTTGGCGCGCATATCGTCGTTTATTCAACGACCAAGCATATTGATGGACAAGGCCGTTGCCTCGGCGGCATGATCCTTTCGGACAAGGCATGGATCGACGAAAACCTGCATGAATATTTCCGCCATACTGGTCCGGGCCTGAGCCCATTCAATTCATGGGTGATGCTCAAGGGTCTGGAAACACTATCCGTTCGTGTTCGGCAGCAAACGGAAAGTGCTGCGAAAATCGCAGACTTCCTTTCCACCCATTCCGCGATCTCGAAAGTCATCTATCCGGGGCGTGCGGACCATCCGCAAGCCGATATTATTTCCCGGCAGATGAAGGGCGGCTCCACTTTGCTTGCCTTTGAAGTAAAGGGCGGCAAAAAGGCAGCATTCAAATTTGAGAATGCTCTTGAGATTGTCCTGATTTCCAACAATCTGGGCGATTCAAAAAGCCTCGTTACGCATCCGACGACGACAACCCATAAGAACCTTACCGATGAAGCGCGGGCTGAGCTCGGAATTTCCGACGGATTATTGCGCTTGTCTGTCGGGCTGGAAGATGCTGACGACCTGATCGAAGATCTCGACATTGCATTGAAGGCTACTCTTTGATCGGGTAGCTGTCGCGCCGGGAATGAAACCGGCGCGGTTTGTCTCATTTGAAGCTCCCAAGCTGCGATCACAAATGATTTAGATTGAGAAGGTTGACGTCACGGCTTTGAGCCGTGATATCAAATACATACGTCACGATGATTGTACTGATCGCGGATACTTCAATTGCGCGTAATGCTTTCCGGATGAGATGGAGAAGGCTCACGCGATGAGAGCAGGAATGTATAAAGCCACCACGTGCGACATAGAGGTTAGTGTCGAACCGTTTTATCTGGAGGAGCAATCCGACCCGGCCGCTAACCATTATGTGTGGGGCTATCGTATAACCATCGCCAATGAATCTGAGCGTACGGTTCAATTGCGCTCCCGTTACTGGAAAATAACCGATGCCCATGGCCGCGTGGAAGAAGTAAGCGGCGCTGGCGTTATTGGTGAACAGCCCGTACTCAATCCAGGAGACAGTTTTCAGTATTCATCTGGTTGTCCGCTCAAAACCGCTTCGGGCGTCATGGTCGGACACTATGTCATGCAAACCAATGGCGGCGATCGTTTCAACATAGAGATTCCAGCATTTTCGCTTGATCTTCCCGATCAATTGCGGACATTAAACTGATTATGGAAGAAATAATGCAGGAAACCAACCGAACCCAATCCCCTTACATCAAGGCGCTTAGCTGCTCCGCCATCGCCTTGTTGGTTGGACTTGCCGCGCTTTTTTTCGGATTTCGGCTTCCAAGCTTTACCACAAATGCAGAAGCCGCCAGCCAGCTCGTGGCACTCGTTGCCGTGCCCGGATTGATCGTTGGCCTGCTGGCCAAGAAGTCAACCCGGCCATGGCCGCTGTGGCTGATCGTCAGCGCCTTTATCGTCCTGTTGATTGTGGTAACGATCGCACATGAAATGACGGCCGAGTTTCGAGCCTAGGCTCTCACAGGTCAGGCCTTCTTGACGAACTCTGTCTTTAACACGAGCCCTTTTACCTGCTTCGTATTGCACTCAATTTCACCGTCGCGGCCATTCAAGCGGATATTCTTGACCAAGGTTCCCCGCTTGATTGTTTCCGACGTACCCTTAACTTTGAGATCCTTGATCAAGGTTACAGAATCGCCGTCGGTCAGTTCGGCGCCGTTACTATCCCTGATTGTCATAATGCGAATTCCTAGTTTTTTGGCAGAAATTCTGCTGGATCGAAATCATATTGTGTCGAGCAAAATTCGCAGGTAACGCTGATTTTGCCTTCCTCGATACTGTCATTGATTTCTTCAGCGGTGAAACCTGAAAGAACCCCGGCAATCTTCTCGCGAGAGCAGGAACAATCATCATTGACCGGAACCGCGTCGAAAACCCGGACGCCCCGTTCGTGGAAAAGGCGATAGAGCAATCGCTCCGCGCCCACCTGCGGATCAGTAAGCTCTGAGCTTTCGATCGTGGAAACCAGCGCCTTTACTTCCGCCCAATCATCATCCTCGAAGAGTTCGGCATCATCTTCAGAATCGCCATTCGGAGCATCGCCAGCAGGCAGATCACGCTGCCGCATGCGCAACTCAGACTCGGGAAGGAATTGGACAATCAAGCCGCCAGCACGCCATTGCTCAACAGGCTTGCCATCTTCTCCGCGCTCGATCAACTTGGCGACCGACAACCGCAAATCGGTAGGAATCTGCTCCGACTGACGAAAGTAGGTTTTCGCGATTTCTTCAAGATTGGAACCGTCAAGCGCGACAATGCCCTGATATCGCTGCGAATACTCACCCTGATCCACGGTCAATGCCAGCGTGCCGCTGCCCATGAGTTCGACCTGGGAAAGCTCGTCCGCTTCAATCGCATCAGCAAGACGTTCTTCATCATAGCGTGCATAGGCACGCACAGAATTCGGGGTGCGGAAATCAACAACCAGCATGTCGACGGGACCGTCTGACTGCGATTGAAAAATGAACTTGCCTTCAAATTTCAATGAAGTGCCGAGCAGGACAGTCAGAACAATCGCCTCAGCCAGGAGTTGCGCAACAGGCTCAGGATAATCGTGGCGGCTCAATATATCATGCAGCGCAGGCCCAAGCTGGACCGCTCGACCGCGGGCATCCAGACCCTGAACCTGAAACGGGACTACAGCGTCATCGCCTGCAAATACATATTCATCGGGAAAGCTTGATGATTCAGACACCAGGGCGCCCTCCTTCAAGACACCATGCGAGAATGGCCTTTTGCGCATGCAACCGGTTTTCAGCCTCATCGAAAACCACCGAGTGCGGTCCGTCAATAACAGAATCCGTAACTTCCTCGCCCCGGTGCGCGGGCAGACAATGCATGAACAATGCATCAGGGTTTGCATGCTTCATCAACGCATCATTGACCTGATAGGGCATGAATACATTGTGACCACGGGCGCGGTTTTCCTGCCCCATGGAAACCCAGGTATCGGTGACAATACAATCCACACCTTCAACAGCAGCAACAGGATCGGTGGTAAGCTTGATCTTGCCCCCGGCATTACGCGCCCAATCGAGATATTTCCGCTCCGGCTCACTGCCGTCGGGCGTTGCAATATTCAGATTGAAGTCAAATCGCGCTGCCGCTTCGACCAATGAATGCAGAACATTGTTGCCATCGCCTGTCCAGGCAAACGTCTTGCCCTTGACGGGGCCGCGATGCTCTTCAAACGTCATGATATCAGCCATGATCTGACAGGGGTGTGTATCATCGGTCAACGCATTGATAACCGGCACAGTGGCATTTTCCGCCATCTCGATGAGCCGTTCATGGGTTGTCGTACGCATCATGATAATATCGACATAACGCGACAAAACCTTGGCGGTGTCGGCAATGGTTTCGCTACGCCCCAGCTGCATTTCCGAGCCGGTCAGCATAAGTGTTTCACCACCGAGCTGACGCATGCCAACATCGAAAGACACGCGCGTACGGGTCGATGGCTTGTCGAAAATCATCGCCAACACCTTACCGGCGAATGGCTTTTCAATATTGCCGGATTTCAAGCGCGTCTTGCGCGCGCGCGCATCGTCAAGAATAAGCCTAAGATCGCCTGATGAAAGCGCCGAAAGATCCGTAAAGTGACGGAGATCCTGCTTGATTGTCATTGGATTACCCTCACGCGATCTTCTGTCTGGATGCAGGAGCAAGACGTGCTGCTGCAGCTTCGATTTTCGACAATGCTTCGCGCATTTCTTCTTCGCTTACAATCAATGGTGGCAGAAGACGAATAACATTGTCGCCGGCACCCACAGTCAAAAGATGTTCATCGCGCAGCGCCTGTACCAGCGTCGTGTTCGGAACAACCGCTTTAAGACCAACAAGAAGGCCACGCCCCCGGACTTCGGAAATAACATCCGGATAGCGATCGGAAATAGAAGCCAGTCCCTGCTTTATCAGCAAAGCCATTTGTTGCACGTGATCAAGGAAGCCATCCGCAAGAACGATATCGAGCACGGCATTGCCAACGGCCATTGCCAAGGGATTGCCACCATAGGTAGTGCCATGCACGCCAGCGGTCATGCCCTTTGCAGCTTCAGCTGTTGCAAGACATGCACCCAGCGGAAAACCGCCTCCAATACCTTTGGCCACAGCCATGATATCAGGCTTGATGCCTGACCATTCGTGGGCAAAAAGCTTGCCGGTACGACCCATTCCTGACTGCACTTCGTCCAGGATGAGCAAAATACCCTCGTCGTCGCAAAGCTTGCGCAGGGCTCGCAGATCCGCATCGGGAACCGGGCGAACGCCGCCCTCGCCCTGGATCGGCTCGATCAGAATAGCTGCGGTCTGAGGACCAATTGCGGCTTTCAAAGCCTTCTCGTCACCAAAAGGCACCTGGTCGAAACCTTCAACCTTGGGACCAAATCCTTCGAGATACTTCGCCTGTCCACCTGCGGCGATTGTCGCAAGCGTCCGGCCATGGAAAGCACCCTCGAAAGTGATGATGTGGAAGCGTTCCGGATTGCCATTTACATAATGATAGCGGCGCGCGGTCTTGATGGCGCATTCAAGTGCTTCGGCACCGGAGTTCGCAAAGAACACCTTATCGGCAAATGTATTGTCGACAAGGCGCTGTCCCAGCCGGGTTTGGCCGGGAATTTCATAGAGGTTCGACAAATGCCAAAGCTTTTCGGCCTGGGTCTTCAGAGCTTCGACCAGATGCGGATGCGAATGACCAAGCAGGTTCACGGCGATACCGGCAGCAAAATCAAGATAGTTTTCGCCACTCTCGGTCGTCAGCCATACACCGTTTCCTCGCTCAAAGCGCAGATCCGCACGAGCAAAAGTGTCGTATAGCGGTTGCGCGTTTGCGTCCGTCATTTTTTCCGGGCCTCCATAACCCTATTTTTCGTACTGCTGACCCTTAAAGGAAATCGGCAATGATTAAATCAAAAAGCCGCCCCACAATGCCATTTTTGGGGGCGGCCACACCAAGGCAATATCATCATTCAGTTTCCAATTGTCAAATAAACAGTTTAAAAGACTTACATCACAAATATTGCTGTATTTTGATTGCAACCGGCGGGCTCAACGGCCCGGTATTATTTGGTTTGTCGACAAAGCCGTAAAACGTCATTTTTGCAACAGTTTAACGCGCAAGTTGGGGAAAACCAAAAAAAGCACCCCTGCAACCCAAGCCTGACTCTTGTCACGGAGTCATCGCATATTGTAGCTTGGGAAACGAAATAGCTAGATTTCGTACGGCGTCCTCGTCATCTGAATAGATATAGTATTGATACAATCTGGAGCAATCCAGATGCGAGGAAGGATTCAGTCCGCAAGCCGTACAAAACAAAGCCCCATATGGAGCTAGGGAACAATGAACTGGACAGATGAGCGCGTAGAGCAGCTGAAGAAACTTTGGGCCGAAGGCCTGAGTGCAAGCCAGATCGCAGCACAACTGGGCGGCGTCAGCCGCAATGCCGTCATCGGCAAAGTGCACCGGCTAAAGCTGTCCGGACGCGGCAAGACAACCTCGTCGCAGACCCGCAGCAAGAAGGTCAATACCGCAGCATCCAGCAGCCAGCGCAGCAGCAGTGCAACCGTCGGTCACATGTCGAGCCGAGTTGTAAATCGCAGCGTTGGAGCGACCGCATTACAGGCGGAATACAGTACCGATCTCGTGCCCATGGTCACGCGGACGGTTACCGATGTTGTGGTGCCGATCTCTCGCAAACTCGAATTGGTCGAGCTTAGCGAACGCACCTGCAAGTGGCCGGTTGGTGATCCATTGCTGCCTGGCTTCAATTTCTGCGGCAATGATGTGGGCGAAGGCGGGCCTTATTGCACATACCACTCGCGTCTGGCCTATCAGCCAGCTTCGGATCGTCGCCGTCGCTAATTGAGCCGCGTATCAGAGTTAAACAAAAAAGGCGCCAATTGGCGCCTTTTTTGTAGGTCGGCGGCTACGCTTTTTGCGGACCGAAAACCACCGTGAAGGATGAGCCTTCTCCGACCTGCGAGCGAATTATCAGTCGCGCGCGATGCCGCGTCAGAATGTGTTTTACAATGGCAAGTCCCAGACCAGTGCCTTTTTGCGCCCGGCTTGTTTCCACATCGATCCGGTAAAATCGCTCGGTGAGGCGCGGAATATGTTCATCGGGTATTCCCGGCCCGAAATCCTGCACGGTCACCTTGGTCATATCGCCCGTCTGCTTGAGCTCCAGAATGACACGTTTTCCGGATTGTCCATATTTGCAGGCGTTTTCCAGCAGATTTTGAAACACCTGCGTGAGCTCGTCACGATCCCCAAGCACGTTGACTGGCCCCGGATCGATATCCCGCTCGATAGTAATACCCAAATCGGAGGCAACGGGACGAAGTGAATCGGCAACGTGATTAAGAATAGCGGCCAGATCAACCTGATCTTTCACAGCAATATGCGCCTTCATTTCGATGCGCGACAGCGACAGAAGATCGTCTATCAGCCGAGCCATGCGTTCGGCCTGTTTTTGCATGATTTCCAGGAAATTATCGCGAGCCGCTTCGTCTTTACGTGCCGGGCCTCTTAATGTCTCAATGAAGCCTGAGAGCGAGGCGAGCGGCGTGCGCAGCTCATGGCTGGCATTGGCGATAAAATCTGAACGCATGCGCTCAAGCCGACGGGCTTCTGTCTGGTCGCGGAAGGATAGAAGATATTGCCGATCACCCGCTCGCGCTTGATCCAGCAAAAGAACCGTCGCGCTATACCAGCGCTCGACCGGCACCCGCTCAAAATAATCCACCGAACGTGCTACGCCATCCGCCATGACCGAATGAACCAGCGACTGCATTTCCGGCGCGCGGAAATGCAACATGAGAACCCCGCCGCGCTCCACCGAGCGAAATGCGCCGCTCGCCGCCGGGTTGACGTAAAGAATAGTGCCCTCATGATCAAAAATTATCAGCGGGTCCGGTAATTGCGCCGCCAATTGCTGGCCCGACAAGTGGAATATCGCCGGATCGCCGGGATCCGCTGTTACGGGTTTTTCCGTCCTCGGCAATGCTGCGGATACCACCACGACGCTCACAAGAACGATCATCAGAACGGCAAAACTTAGCCACCAGGATTCACTTACTCCAAGTATCAAGGCGGTAATGAAAGCGGCGGCGGCAAGTATGAAACGCGAACGGATAATGCGCTCCAATGCCCGGCGCCTTAGCCCGCTACCATCCTGCCCCCAGATACTCATCCACTAACCTCCCGATCAGTCAGTGTTTTTAACCACTAGACGCCACACTGCTGTCCCAATAACATGGATTTATGTCAATTGAGGACCTCGCATTGGGCAAAGATTCAAAAAAGAAATCAACATCATCCAAACCCGAGATCGCGACCCTCAAGCTGAAGATTGATGGCAAGAAGCGTAAGTTTGATATCAACAATCCAACATTGCCAGACTGGATTGATGATGGAGACCTGACATCGGGAGGCTTTCCTTACACCGAAAAAATGCCCAGCGATGAGTATGCGGAGACACTGGAGAAGCTCCAGATCGAGCTTGTAAAGATGCAAAGCTGGCTTCAGAAGACAGGCGGCCGCTTGATTTCGGTGTTCGAGGGAAGAGATGCAGCTGGCAAAGGCGGCACAATATTCAACTTGCGCCAATACATGAATCCGCGTTCTGCACGCAATGTTGCCTTGCCCAAACCGAGTGAAACCGAGCGCACACAATGGTATTACCAGCGCTATGTTTCGCATTTCCCAAGTGCGGGTGAGTTCGTGACCTTCGACCGCTCCTGGTATAATCGTGGCGGCGTGGAGCCTGTTATGGGGTTTTGCACGCCCGAACAGCACGAGTCTTTTCTGGAGGAGACGCCCGGCTTCGAACGCATGATCGTTGCGGATGGTATCCATTTCTTCAAATTTTGGCTGGACATAGGCCAGACGATGCAGCTGAAACGTTTTCATGATCGCCGACACAGTCCACTGAAAAACTGGAAGTTTTCGCCTATCGACATTGCCGGTGCCGAAAAATGGGATGATTATACCAAAGCACGCGATAGCATGCTGGCGCGAACCCATACGGCATATGCACCTTGGACGATCGTCCGATCAAACGATAAACGTCGTGCGCGAATTGCAGTCATACGGCGAATTTTGTTGAGCCTGCCCTATGCGGATCGTGACCTGGCGGTAATCGGCAATGAAGATTCCCTGATCATCGGAAACGGTCCAGATTTTATTTGAAAGAAATTGCCGAGTGAACGGGACGATGCGGCGTCTTTTCCCAAAGAAAAGGCGCGACATATAATTGCCAAAGCGCCCGCCACGCCGCCAAAGATATGAGCGCCCAATAGATTGGCAAGCCCGGCAATATCCAACCCGACATTTTCTCTTTTTTCAGAGCCGCCCGGCCGAGGGAATGAAATGAGAGGAAACCCGAAACAATATTCATCAAATCAAAAATGAGGATGGGACCCGCAAAACCGGTACTCTTCACAAGCGTGATCATAAGCAGCATGTAGCTGACGAAAAGCACCATGAAGGGAAAGAGCAGCGCAGAACCCAAAACGCCTGCCGTCAGGACATGGTAAACCAGAAAGCGCTTTAATCCGGCCCGCTGGAGCATTTCCCTGGGTTGCCGCATCTCAACCAGCCATGTTTGCATCCAACCTTTCAACCATCGCGTTCTCTGTTTCAGCCATATTCCAACTTCGATTGGTGCATCCTCTGCTGTGGGCAGTGAGAGCATTTCGATGCGATATCCATGACGCGCAAACCTTGAACCCAACTCTGCATCTTCGGTGACATTGAAGGGATCCCAGCCTCCAACCTCCACCAGACACTCACGACGAAAATGGTTGGATGTGCCGCCGAGCGGAACCACAAATCGACCATCGGCCAGCCAAGGCAAGAGCCCTCTGAAATGCGCTGCATATTCAAATGCAAATTGCCGTGCGATCCAGCTGTCTCTTTCATTGGTAATGACGAGCGGGGCCTGAAGACACGCCAGCTTCCCGTCGGTGCTTTCTGAAAATCTTTGCCAGGCCTCGCGCAACTGATCGGGATGCGGGCGATCCTCCGCATCATAGATAACGACGTAATCGCCCTCCGCCAATTGCAGGCCATAATTAAGCGCTTTCGGCTTGGTTCGTGGGCCTGTGCAAGGCACGCAGATAATTTTGAAACTGGCGGGTAGCATTTCTTTTTCGAAGGCCGCGCGGGTGTGATAATCGTCCGTTTCGCAAAGGAACAGAACTTCAAGACGCGAGCGCGGCCAATCAAGCTGCTTCATCGCTTCTACAAGCTGAGGAACCACCTCAGCTTCCTTATACAGCGCCACCATAACGGTGTATTTTGGTAAGCTGCCGCCCGTACTCTTCATGAGTTGCACGGTTTGATTGGAGGCATGGCGGCCCGCCAGAAACCGCAAAAGAATACAGCCCATAAACAGCAGAGAGAAAAGAGCGTGAGATGCCTGCCAAAGCAAGTTCGGAGCGAGCATTGCGAGGAACAGGCAAACAGTAATTATCATTCCGATAATAACGCCTTGCTGACCGTCGGCCACGGTGCGAGCCGAATGTCTTGGACCATTCTCAAGCATATTAACAGCGTTGCGTACTAGATGATCCGAATGCTTTGCCAGAAAAAACTGCGTCAGGCGTGCTGGGGAGATTATGTTGACGGGAGGGCCCTCAACACTTCTATCGACAAGACCCTGCTTGATCCGGGCAATGGTTGAGAGCGTGGGTGCGGTATAAATCTTCAGCGTAAAATCCGCAGTGACTCCCACGATATGCCGCCTGTGGCGCATATCCACAAATTCCGCGCCGCTTGGTGAGATAATATGAAGATCATCGTCTATGTTCTCAAAGACCAGGCCTGCTTCCTCTGCGAGACATTGCGTGAGCAGCAAATGGTCTATGCCATTTACCGCGTAAAGTTCCTCGATAAATGACGTGCCGTTTTGACGATACCGCGTGAATGCCTCTACCAAGGCGGTTTTTGGCAGGCCCGCATAACAAAGCCGTGCTGCAATGGATGGCTCCAGACGGCGCTCCGTCATCGCAAACTCAATATCGCAAAAGGCTCATTCCGTGCCCACACATAGATACGAGAATAATCGTCTTTTGGTTGCATCGAAATATACCTACAATTATAAGTAATTATTGCTTTTTATAAAACAACTATTCAATAAATCACTATAATTATTCAATATATACGCGGGTCAATAGTATTTTAGTCTATATACAACACTGCTGCGTGCAGTCCGCGCAATTATATAAACCTATGCGTTCAAATAGCGGTTTCGGTTTTCCGCCTTATGCGCTAGCCTCTGTGCAAATCAGTGCGTTCCGAGACCTCATGTATTTTCGATCTATCGTCACCTTTGTGTTGGGGCTTCTTCTGCTAATGATAGCGCAGACGGCTTATGCCGGGGATTTTCCCCACTATTGGGACGGACGCGAGCGGGTGTCCAAACCTGATCTGACGGCGGTCAAGCGCATCCGTTTTGTTACAACCGTCGACTACCCGCCATTTAATTTCATTGACAATACCGGCCGCATATCGGGTTTCAATATTGATCTGGCGCGGGCGATATGCGCCGAGCTTGATGTTACAGCGATCTGTCAAATAGAAGCGCGGCCATGGAACGAACTGCAGACAGCTCTGGAGAGCGGTGAGGCGGAAGCCATACTTGCCGGACTAAGACCTACGGCTGCGCTTAGGCAAAAATATGCCTTTACGGCCCCATATATACGCTTGGTGGCGCGCTTTGTGACATTAAGAGACAATCAATTGAGCGACCCAATCGACAAAGTATTGGAAAGCAAGAATGTCGGCGTGATTTCAGACTCCGTGCACCAGGCGATATTCGCAGATTACTTTCCAAAAGCTCATTGGATTGGCTATCCCACACGCGATCTTATGCTCAAGGATCTTAAAGCAAAAAAGATTGATGCCGTATTTGGTGATGGTTCAGATTTGTCATTCTGGATCGGGAGCACCGATGCTGCAAACTGCTGTGTCTTTGCAGGACGCCCCTATACCGCCCCGCAATTTCTCGGCGACGGATTGATGATTGCTACAACGCTTCAAAACAATGACCTTGCCGAAGGCTTCAATTTTGCCCTGAAGTCAATGGAAGCAAAGGGTACGATATCGGAGCTGTATTTGCGGTATTTCCCCGTCGATTTTTATTAACGGCACCCTATAAGCGTAAAAAATCAATTCTGACCGGGCGCTGCAGGGACACATGCGATTGACGCGGGATATCTGCCGCCATAGTGTCCGCCCGCTCCACAATATAGCAGCAATACAGGATAAACGAATGACTTCGCGCCCAAACACCAATATCGAACTGACCCCCGAATTGATCGCGGCGGCAGCAGAGGCCAAAGCTTGGCCCTTCGAAGAGGCGCAGAAGATTGTCAAACGCTACCAGAAGACCGGATATCCAGAGACGGTTCTTTTCGAAACTGGTTACGGCCCTTCCGGCTTGCCGCATATCGGCACATTCGGTGAAGTTGCTCGCACTACTATGGTGCGGCATGCCTTCCGGGTTTTGACCAATGACACCGTGAAAACGAAACTTTTGTGCTTCTCCGACGATATGGATGGTATGCGCAAGATACCGGACAATGTGCCGGACCCGTCAATGCTGCAACCTCACCTGCATAAGCCGCTGTCATCGGTCCCTAATCCCTATGGCGGTGACTATAAGAGCTTCGCTGACCATAACAACGTCATGCTGTGCCGGTTTCTCGATACGTTCGGCTTCGATTACGAATTTGCCAGCGCAACTGAATATTACAAGGATGGCCGCTTTGATGAGGTCTTGCTGCGCGCCGTCGAACGCTATGATGACATAATGAAGGTCATGTTGCCGACACTTGGTGAAGAGCGTCAGGCAACTTACAGCCCATTCCTGCCAATTTCGCCAACAAGCGGGCGGGTTCTCTATGTGCCGATGAAGAAGGTCGACGCGAAGAACGGCACGATAACCTTTGACGATGAAAATGGTGAGGAAACGACCCTTTCCGTAACGGGGGGCAACGTCAAGCTGCAATGGAAGCCGGATTTCGGCATGCGTTGGGCAGCCCTTGGTGTTGATTTTGAGATGTTCGGCAAGGATCATCAAACAAATGCGATTATATATGATCGTATTTGCGAGATATTGGGCGGACGCGCGCCCGAGCACTTCGTCTACGAATTGTTCCTCGATGATATCGGGCAGAAGATTTCCAAGTCCAAGGGAAATGGCCTCAGCATCGATGAGTGGCTGTCCTATGCTCCGACTGAAAGTCTGGGGCTGTACATGTTCCAGAAGCCGCGCACCGCAAAGCGCTTGTATTTTGATGTTATTCCCAAGGCTGTAGACGAGTATTTCACGTATCTTTCGGCCTATGAGCGGCAATCATGGAAAGACCGGCTGAATAATCCGGTTTGGCACCTGCACAGCGGTAATCCGCCAACCGTGGAAATGCCTGTGCCCTTTGCCCTGTTGCTCAATCTCGTCAGCGCATCCAATGCGGATAGCAGCAGCGTTCTTTGGGGATTTATTTCGCGCCACGCCGCAGGTGTTACGCCGGAGAAAAACCCAGAGCTCGACGCATTGGTGACCTACGCCATTCGGTACTTCAACGATTTCGTCAAACCCACCAAGAAGTTCCGCATGCCCGATGAGGTAGAGCGGGTCGCGCTGCAAGAAATGTCGGAAAAATTGTCGACATTGCCGACCGGTGCCGATGGCAATACCATACAGAATGCAATTCTGGATGTTGCGCGTGCAATAGAGCGTTATCAGGATCACACCAAGAAAAGCCCGGAGGGTGGCCCCGGCGTCGCCGTATCGTTCTTCCAGATGCTCTATGAAGTTCTAATCGGTCAGGAACGCGGGCCACGTTTTGGTTCATTCGTGGCATTATATGGTATCGAGGAAACACGTGCTTTGATTGCTAAAGCGCTGGCTGGTGAGTTACTCTGATCGGAGTTCATTTGGAGACGTGAATGATTGACCATACCGGGATAATCGTCAGCGATTTCGAGCAGAGTAAAAAGTTCTACGCCAATACGCTGGCTACAATCGGATACACGTTGATTACCGAAATCCCGGCTTCGATCACCGGCCATGCCGACGTCGCCGGTTTCGGCGAAAATGGTAAACCTGATTTTTGGGTGATCAGCGGCACACCGAACAAGCCGCCCCTCCACGTGGCCTTTAGAGTGAACAGCCGCGATATTGTCGATGCTTTCCACAAAGCGGGATTAACAGCAGGCGGCAGTGACAATGGGCAACCCGGGTTACGGCTTCACTACCATCCAAACTATTACGCGGCGTTCATTCGTGATGCCGACGGGCACAATATCGAAGCCGTATGCCACCTGCCTTGAGACATTACTGTGGGGCGGGTGGAAACGGAGCGTCGGGAGAGGTAAGTGGCGGGGGTGCGACGGGATTTTCAATGATCTCGGGTGTTTCTGTCGGCTGAGGCAGCGGCAGTTCCGTGTCCGTTGGTAAGGATGGCGGCGCACTGCCGAACATGCCGAGCTTTTGCTCCTGGGCTTTTTTCATCATCTCAACCGCAGGCGTACCGTCTTGGGCACGCGCCCAGCCATTTGACACGAGCCAATCGGCAATATCCATACTTCCCAGCTTGCATTCTGTTGCAATCAGTTCATCCGAGGGCTGCCCCGGTACGTTGCACTCGATTGCGCGTGAGCGCAGCCAATTGCGCAAGGCAGTGCGCGCAGCCATCCCACAGGGCCAATCAACGCCATCGGCATTGCAGGTTTCTTCAATAGCCGGCGCATTTATCCCCTTAAGTGAAATCTTGTATCCGGATACTTCGATGTCGCCTGCACTTGTCGCGACAGGCCGGTAAAGCAAGGCCGGTTTTGCGGTATCGTCCACTGCCACAGGTGCGGGGGGTGGAGCAGGAGGCGTAGCCTGACCGATATCGCTTAAAGGCTGGCGGGGAGCTATGCGCTCCAATGGTCCCACCTTCGTGGGAGCAGTGCCATCATCCGGATCCACCTGACGCAGAGGAAGCTGATCAATGGTTGATTGAGCCTCATCTTGTTGGGCTGGTTGATCCTGCTCTGGCGAAGCTCCGCTCTGCATTTCGGCCGGCAGCTCAAAATCCTCGACAGCAGCACTCACTTCCTGATCCGACGCAATGGTTGACTCAAGCGCTCCATGGAAGGGTGCAATGAAGGAATAAGCCAGCGCCAGCGCGACCAGACTGGTCAGGATATAGAGCGGTATCTGGCGCATGAGTGCGAATTCCTATTGGCTCGCCCAAAGGATACGCGCAATCCAATCAATATGGGCTGCGTCAAAAGTCCTGTTTGTATGCTCGGGATTCATTGACTGTAGTTCTATTGTCCGAGGCGTCTGACGTGAAAGAATTTTTGCCATGACTTCGCCGTCCTTGGTTCGAACAACCACACGGTCACCCCGCCTTATAGCTGCGCCGGGCGCCACGATGATTGTATCGCCATCCCGGTAAAGAGGCAGCATTGAGTCCCCCGACACTTCAAGCGCATAGACCGCATCGTCCGGCCCGATAGGAAATTCCACCACATCCCATCCCTGGCCGACAGGAAAGCCGCCATCGTCGAAAAATCCGCCTGCACCAGCTTGCGCGAAACCCAGAAGCGGGATGGATCGCATCGCTGCGCCAGCAGCATTGAATGCTTTTCCGTGCACTAGCGTCATGAACTCATCCAGAGAAGCGCCAGTTGCTTCCATGATCTTTGCCAGTGACTCGGTTGAGGGCCAGCGCGCGCGGCCATCCGCAGCATATCGCTTGGATTTGTTGAATGTCGTTGGGTCAAGGCCGGCACGCTTCGCCAATCCGGACACGGAAAGAGAATGACGTTGAGCCAGCGCATCGATGGCCGCCCATATGCGGTCATGTGAAAACATGGACATATCCAAGTAAAAGGAAAAAATACCTTGAACATGATTTTAAGCGGCACCTTAACAAAAGTCGAGAGAAATTACGGAAAACTTTCTTATTCCGCTTATTCAAACCGCCATTATTCCATTATTCTAGAAAAGGCGGGAACCGTTCAAACGGTCCCCGCCTTGATACTAAGCGGCTTTCTTTGTCTTTGCCGCAGGATAGGGATTGAAGCGCTCGTAAAACGTATCGCCCTTTTCGGCCATATCGAGCAAGAGCTTTGGAGCTTTGAATTGCGCTCCATATTTCCGCTGCAGACCTTTGGCGATCTCAACGAACTTCGCTGCGCCGATACCGTCAATATATGACAGCGTTCCACCCGTATAAGGAGCAAAGCCGAAGGCCAAAATGGAGCCAACATCTGCCTCGCGCGGATCGGTAACGATCCCCTCCTCCATCACGCGTGCCGCTTCCAGAGCGATCGTTACAAGGAAACGCTGTTTAAGCACTTCAACGTCGATCTTATCGGCATCCTGTTGCGGATAGAGTGTCTTCAACTCCGGCCACAAATGTTTTTTCGCAGGCTTGGCAGGATAGTCGTAGAAGCCCTTGCCATTTTTGCGGCCACGACGATCATATTTATCAACCAGCGTATTGATCAGCTCTACGTGACGCGGGTCGACCGCCTTGGGGCCAAGATCAGCAAGCGTCGCCTTCAGGATTTTCTGAGCAAGATCGATTGCCGTTTCATCGCCGAGAGCCAATGGGCCAACGGGCATGCCTGCCATGCGAGCCGCATTCTCGATCATTGCTGGAGGAACGCCCTCAATCAGCATGTTGTAGGACTCTGACATGTACCGCAGGACGCAGCGATTGACGTAGAACCCACGGGTATCGTTGACGACAATGGGCGTCTTCTTGATAGCGCGCACATAATCGAGCGCCACGGCAAGCGCCTTTTCGGAGGTTTTCTTGCCCATAATGACCTCCACCAGCATCATCTTGTCGACGGGCGAGAAGAAATGAATGCCGATAAAGTTTTTTGGCCGGACAGAAACTTTTGCTAGACCAGTAATGGGAAGCGTCGAAGTGTTTGACGCGAAAACAGCGCCAGGTTTAAGCACGGCCTCGGCCTTTTCCGTCACGACCCGTTTCACTTCACGATCTTCAAACACCGCTTCGATAACAAGGTCAGCACCATCAAGATCGGCATAGTCCGACGAGGTGGTGATCAGGTCGAGAAGCGCCTCTTTATCCTGAGCAGTCGCTTTGCCCTTCTGTACTTCCTTGGTAATCAGATCAGCAGAGTGAGCCTTACCCTTCTCCGCGGCTTCAACGCTTTGGTCGATAAGAACGACAGGAATGCCGGCTTTCGCGGTAACATAGGCAATACTTGCCCCCATGAAACCAGCGCCGACAACGCCGACCTTCTTGAATTTCGTGGGCTTCACATCGTCAGGACGGCGCGCGCCCTTGTTCAATTCCTGCAGGGAGATGAACAGCGAGCGGATCATCATGCTTGCTTCAGTGGTCTGCAAAATTTTCGTGAAGTAGCGCTGTTCGATCTTGAGAGCTGTATCGAAGGGGACGAGCAGACCTTCATAGACCGATTTCAGGATCGATGCGGCACCTGGATAATTGCCATAGGTTTCACGGCGCAAAATAGCCGTGGCAGCTGGCCACAGATTAGCACCGGCGGCAGAATAGATTGCCCCTCCTGGCAGTTTGAAACCCTTTTCGTCCCAAGGCTGCACCGGCTTCAAGCCATCCTTGATCATCTTCTTGGCGGCTTCGACCAGTTTCTTGGCCGGAGCAATTTCATGCACCAATCCCATAGCCTTGGCGCGCGATGCAGTCAGGCTTGAGCCAGTTGTCATCATCTGCAAGGCATCTTGCTGATTGGTCAGGCGCGGGACGCGCTGCGTTCCGCCGGCACCGGGGAAAATACCGACCTTGACTTCAGGCAAAGCCATCTTGACCGAAGGATCGTCAGAAACCACGCGGCCATGGCAAGCGAGCGACATTTCAAAAGCACCGCCCATGCAAGTGCCATTGATCGCCGAAACCCAGGGCTTGCCCGATGTTTCGAGTTTGCGGAACAGCCCGCCCATTTTGCCTGTCGTTTCGAAAAGCAGCTCTACTGCTTTTTGAGGATCTTTTGCTTTCTCGTCCTGAAAGAGCTGGAACATGCGCTTGAGCATGGTCAAATCCGCACCGCCAGAGAACGTATCTTTGCCGGATGTGATCACAGCGCCCTTGATCGCAGCATCACCTGCAACCTTGTCGACGATGGCATCCAGTTCCTTCATGACCTCTTCTGTGAAGACGTTCATGGATTTGTCGGGCATGTCCCATGTGACGAGAGCAATACCATCTGCATCGACGTCGAATTTGAAGTTTGTATAAGTCATATTCTCTCTCCTCAAACGCGTTCGATGATGGTTGCAGTGCCCATACCAGCGCCGATGCATAGGGTTACCAGCGCGATATTCAGATCGCGGCGCTCAAGTTCGTCAAGAACCGTGCCAAGGATCATTGCGCCTGTTGCGCCGAGTGGATGGCCCATGGCAATCGCGCCGCCATTGACGTTGATCTTGTCACGCGGAATGTCGAATGCCTGCATGTAACGCAGAACGACAGCGGCAAAGGCTTCGTTGAGCTCAAACAGATCGATGTCCGAGATTTTCATCTTGGCGCGCTTCAACAACTTCTCTGTCACATCGACAGGACCAGTCAACATCAGAGCCGGATCAGAACCTATATTGGCAAATGCTCGGATGCGGGCACGCGGTTTGGCCGATAGCGCCTTACCAGCACTCTTGGAGCCAAGAAGAACACCGGCGGCACCATCAACAATACCGGATGAATTACCGGCATGATGCACGTGATTTATAGTTTCAACTTCCGGATGGGCCTGAATGCCGACAGCATTAAAACCGCCCATTTCGCCGGGCATGACAAAGGAAGGATTGAGCGATGCCAAAGCCTGCATATCTGTTGTTGGACGCATATGCTCGTCATGGTCCAGGATTGTCAGACCGTTGACATCCTTGATGTTCAGGACGGAATTCTTGAAATAACCCTTCTTCCAGGCTTCGCCCGCACGCTTCTGACTCTCGACAGCGTATGCATCGACATCATCGCGGGTGAAACCATATTTCGTGGCGATAAGATCGGCCGAGACGCCCTGAGGCATAAAATAGCCCGGCAAGCCGACTGACGGATCCATATACCAGGCACCGCCGGACATGCCCATTCCGACGCGTGACATGGATTCAACGCCGCCAGCGATAACGATATCATCTGCGCCTTGCACAATCTTGGCCGCAGCAAAATTTACTGCATCGAGGCCGGAAGCGCAGAAACGCGATATCTGCATGCCTGGAGCTTTGAAATCATACCCGGCTTCAAAAGCGGAAGAGCGAGGGATAACAGCGCCAGCTTCGCCGACCGGATCGACGCAGCCATAAATGATATCGTCCACCAGGCCAGTGTCCAACCCATTGCGGTCACGCAAGGCTTCGAGAACATGCGCACCAAGGCGAACGGCAGGAACCTCATGCAGGCTGCCATCTTTCTTGCCCTTGCCACGCGGTGTGCGGACGTGATCGTAAATATATGCGTCGGCCATAATATACTCCCTGTTGCTACCGCAGGCTCAAAGGCTGCGGGCGATCAAAAGCTTCATGATTTCGTTGGTGCCGCCATAAATCCGCTGAACGCGAGCGTCACGGAACATGCGGGCGATTGGATATTCATTCATATAGCCGTAGCCACCATGTAGCTGGAGGCACTCATCCACGACCTTGTTTTGCAGGTCTGTCAGCCAATATTTGGCCATGGAGGCTGTCACCGGATCAAGCCCACCATTTACATGCCGCTCAACACAATGATTGTAGAACACCCGGCCTATCGTTGCTTCGGTTTTTAATTCCGCCAGCTTGAACTGGGTGTTCTGGAACTCGATCACAGCCTTGCCGAAGGCTTTACGCTCCTTCACATAGTCACTGGTAATTGCAATGGCGCGTTCCGCCATGGCAATGGCAGTACCGCCAATTTGCAACCGCTCCTGCGGTAATTGCTGCATTAGCTGGACAAATCCCTGTCCTTCTTCGGTGCCCAAAAGATTAGATGCCGGTACCCGCACCTCGTTGAAGAACAGCTCGGATGTATCATTGGATTTCAACCCGACCTTATCGAGGTTACGGCCACGCTCAAAACCCTCCTGCCCGTCAGTCTCAACAATCAGCAGCGAGGTACCTTTGGCGCCCTGAGCCGGATCAGTCTTGGCGACAACAATGACCAGATTTGCCAATTGACCATTGGTAATAAAGGTCTTTGAACCATTGATGACATAGTGATTGCCATCTTTCTTCGCGCTGGTCTTAACGCCTTGCAGATCGGAACCTGCACCGGGTTCAGTCATGGCAATAGCGCCGATCAATTCGCCAGTTGCCATTTTTGGCAACCATCTCTGCTTTTGCTCTTCTGAGCCATAATGCAGGATATAGGGTGCTACGATGGAATTGTGCAGGGCAATGCCAAAGCCATCGACACCGACATGGCTGATCGCTTCGAGAATGGCGCTTTCATGGGCGTAGGTACCGCCAGAACCACCATATTCCTCTGGCATAGAGGCGCAGAGAAGCCCGTTTTGACCTGCCAATTCCCATACGGAACGGTCAAAAATTTCCTGCTTTTCAAAGCGGTCATAATGCGGCAGGACCTCGGCCTCAAGGAATTTTGCGGCCATTTCCTGCAGCATGACGACGTCGTCAGTTTTCCATTCAGGCCTTGGAACACCCAACACGTCTTCTGGTCGCACACCCATGACAATCCTCCCGAGATTTGTTAAAGCAGGCCGCGCGACCGCGGCCCGTGGCTGCGTTGCATCAGCTTAGAATGCTTCTGCCGCAAGCGCCATCATTGTATCGGCTCCAGTCTGGATACGTGCCAGATGGGCAGAGGTCTCAGGCATTACACGTTCCATGAAATACTTGCCCGTGATCAGCTTGGTTTCGTAAAACGCTTTGTTTTCTGCGCCATCAGCCAATTTGGCATTTGCCGCCTTGGCCATCTGCGCCCACATATAACCCAGCGACACCAAGCCAAAGAGATGCATGAAATCGGTGGATGCCGCTCCGGCATTGTCCGGATTGGCCATGCCATTTTGCATCAGCCACATGGCCGCTGCCTGCAGGTCATTGAGACCTTTTTTCAAATGCTTGGTGTAGAAGGCAAGCTTCTCGTCACCGCGATTTTCTTCGCAGAAGTCGCCGACCTCCTTAAAGAAAGCCATGATAGCGCGGCCGCCATTGGCGCCAAGCTTGCGTCCGACCAAATCCAAGGCCTGAACACCGCTTGCGCCTTCATAGATCATGGCAATGCGCGCATCGCGGACATATTGGCTCATTCCGTGCTCTTCAATATAGCCATGGCCACCAAAAACCTGCTGTGCCATGACGGCATGCTCAAAACCCTTGTCCGTCAGAACGCCTTTGAGCACAGGGGTCATCAGGCTGAGAATATCGTCGGCCAACTGCTTTTCCGCTTCGTCTGCGGAGCGATGTGCAACATCGGATTTCAATGCAGACCAGAGAATGAAGGCCCGCCCTGCCTCGTTGAACGACTTGATCGTCATAAGGATGCGGCGCACATCAGGATGAACGATAAGTGGATCAGCCTTTTTATCCGGCGCTTTTGGACCTGTCAGAGAGCGGCCCTGAATACGCTCACGCGCATAAATGGCGGCGTTCTGATAAGCGATCTCGCCAATTGAAAGGCCCTGCAAGGCAACACCAAGCCGAGCTTCGTTCATCATGGTGAACATGGCGCGCAGGCCCTTGTTCTCGCCACCGATCAAGAAGCCCTTGGCTTCATCATAGTTCATCACGCACGTCGAATTGGCGTGAATTCCCATTTTCTCTTCGATGGAACCACAGGAGACGCTATTGCGGGTTCCCGGATTGCCATTATCGTCGAGATTGAACTTGGGGACAATGAATAGGGATATGCCCTTTACGCCCTCTGGCGCGCCTTCAATGCGAGCGAGGACTAGATGGACAATATTCTCCGCCATATCGTGCTCGCCAGCGGAAATGAATATTTTCTGCCCTGAAATCTTGTACGAGCCATCGCCATTTGGAACAGCTTTTGTGCGCAACAGTCCAAGATCAGTGCCGCAATGCGGTTCTGTCAGGTTCATGGTACCGGTCCAGGTGCCGTCAACCATCTTTGGCAGATAGGCTTGCTTTTGCTCATCCGTTCCGTGCGTAAGGATTGCGGCAATAGCCCCTTGCGTAAGTCCCGGATACATGACCAGCGCCATATTGGCAGAAGCCATATATTCACCAACCGCCACATGGAGCGCGTATGGTAGGCCCTGCCCACCGAACTCCTGGGGTACAGCCAAACCGACCCAACCACCTTCGCGATACTGATCAAATGCCTGTTTGAAGCCTTTCGGCGTTGTTACCGAACCATCGGCATTGCGTACACAGCCTTCCCGGTTGCCCGATTGATTAATTGGGAACAGGGTGTTTTCCGCAAGCTTTGCGCCTTCGCCGAGGATTGCGTCAACGATATCCGGCGACGCATCTGCAAATCCTTCAAGATTATTGTAACGCTCAAAACCCAGAACATCATTGAGAACAAAAAGCGTGTCTTCAACGGGCGCGCGGTAACTCGGCATAAGCTTCCTCCAAAACAAAAACGAGTAAAAACAGCACGCAGAGCATCCGTGCTGCCAATATTTCGTACTTCTTAGCAAATTTTGACGTTTCCGTAAACGTCAAAATTTGCAGGCACTGGCTTTTTTGAAACGGCAGAGCATGTACATCATGATTTGAAATGAACAATGCAAGATCAGAAATACGGATCACTTCGTGCGTGTATTGTCGAGAAAATTGGCAATGTAGACCAGAGGGGCATTCCAGTTGATCGTAATCTCGTTGGAGCCATAGGCTTCAATATCGTCAAGATAGCATCGCTGGGGAGCGCAGCCAGCAAGCTTCTCCTTGGAAATATCATCAACAAGCGACGAGTTTGCGCCTCCCGCAAGAGAACCCGGCGGCGGATTAGGCAGGTCGGAATCAATTTGGTGAGCAAACCAGCGGCTATGCTGATTCTTTGAAAAAATAGTGCCGTATCCTGTAATATAAGAAATGTTCATGGCATTGCGGCCCAGAAGATAATCCATGCTTTCGCGAACGCTATCGAGATATTCCTGCTTATCGCTCAAATCGTAAGCAGCGGACACGACGATCATATTCTGCAGGATGGAATGATTGCTCCCCCAATCATATCGGCCATTGTCGGGATGATATATTTGTCCGAATGGCTCTTTCTTCTGGAGTTCAATAAAATCCACGGCAGCACCAATTACAGAGGTTCTAGCGTCATCCCAGTCCTCCCTTCCCAGCAGCTTGCTTGCGTAAAGAGCGAGGTGCAAACGAGCAAGCCCGGCAACATTCGCCCAGTCGAAGGCACCATGCCCGCCCCGGCTGAATACGTCACCACGCCAGTGCGGCGAGCTTTTGATTGCGGAAAGATAGATCGTATCGCCCGTCGCAAGATAAAGTTCAGCGGCGGCCCAATAGAATTCGTCACTGACATCATCATCGCCATAGGCGCCACCGCCGTCGAAATTTGCCGATGGCGCAATAATATCAGGATGGGCTTGTGCGGCAGACCATGCCTGTTTTGCCGAGGTCAAAAGCCGTGTTGAAAATGTTTCGTCGTAATTCTTGAACACGCGGGAACCCTGGGCTGCGACGGCCGCCAGATTCAGAGTGGCTGCCGTGGAAGGAGCATAAAGTGCGCGCGGTTGCGGATCATTATGAGGCAGCATGGGCACACCGGTCCAACTTGTATCGTGAACCTTATGATGAACCATGCCAGCCAATGGCTCCTCATGCGGAACCACCATTTTCAGCATGAATTCCAATTCCCACCGCGCCTCATCGAGAATATCCGGCACGCCATTTCCCTGCTCCGGCAAACGTGACCGCCTGTCGCTCAGGACTTTTTCGGCATTGCTGGCAAAGAGCTTTCCCCGCTCGACTGTGTCCATAAGCTGGGAAACAGCGATACCACCATTCACGACATACTTGCCTTGGTCGCCTGCATCATACCAGCCACCCGTCACGTCGAGCTTGTAGCTGCAGTCCCATTTTAGTTCGGTATAAAACTTTGCAGCGGCGTCGCGATCAAGACATGGAACAGATGTGTCGCCCAGGTTCGGTGCAATGCCCAGATGTCCTGCGGGGCCCGCATAGAGTGATCCGGCAATATCCTTTCTGATTTCTGTGCCGCTTCGGGCCAGATAAAACCAGGACTGCGCATCCACACTCAACCGATCATAGATATTGGCTTCGATGGAAAAAACCGGGCTCGTGCTTTCGCCCACGACCAGATGATAGCCTTCGCCTGTCTTACGATAATTTGTGAAATCCGCCAGATGGGTTTTCATTCCCGCCATCGCGTCGAAACCCATAGGCCTCGTCCTGCCCTTCAACACCGATACATTTTCAGCATCCACAAGCTGAAATTCCAAAGGCGCATCTGACGGCGATATAATCGTCGCCAGCTTTGGTCCATCCGGCAAATAGCCAAGTTGGTTGGTGCGAATGGACAATTCATCTGCAAAGGCGACCGCTGATGCAATATGGGCAAATACCGCGACCAACAGCAGCAATAAACAGCGATGTATCATTCAATATTTCTCCGCAGGATGCAGACTGCAATCGGTTATCTGAGCTTTCGCGCGTTGTATCAGATCCCTGCCACGAAATTAGTCGTTATTTTAGCGCTTTAACCGGGGTCTTAACCACTTGTTTACCACGTTTCGCCAATGTCAACGTGACGGTGAACCGTGTCTATAAGTGATTTGTTTTTCACGGCTTGTCGGAACGCATGGGGCATGGGCCCCGGCTCTCCGGATTGGCCCCGACGCGCAACGCGGCCTCGGCTTTCCTTCGAGCATCCACAGTATAAATTGCCAGGCAACTGGCGAGTTAATTTGAGCAGCAGACGTTCATGACGAACCAGAGGTCACTGATGGAACAGGTCAATGTCAATCGCGCCCGCCGCGATGCCACGTCGCTGGACAATCTCAATCGCACGCTCGAAGCACTCGAAAGCCAGTTGCGCAATGCCATGCGGCCCAAAGCGCCGGAAAACGAGCAGGACGGCAGTGATATTGCTGATCGCTTTGCTGCATTGGCTTCGCGCGCCGGATTGGCATCACCATCCCGCCGTGAGGTTGCGCCTGCAAGCCCGCTGCAAAATGGCAAGCATGACCTTTCTGCCATAGCCGCGCAATTAAAGCAGTTGCGTACGGAAATGCGCGATGATGCTGAAACATCCAATAATTCGATCCTGCACAATACGACGCTAAATCGGCTGCAGCAGTCATCGGCACCTGCCAACCATTTTAACAATAAGCAGTTGGACAACGATCCGGCAGCGATTTCCATGCTGCGGGGCGACCTTAACGAATTGAAGCAGGCAGTAGCCAAACTTGGCCGCAATGACGCACCTCAACACAATGCTTCAATGCCAGTCCGCTATATGCAGCAGATCGATGATCGCCTCGACGAAATAAGTCGGGCGCTCGTTGCGACCTCCCACCAGACGCCAGCACGCTTTGCCGAAGCCGATGCTTTTGAACGCCTGGAAGCGCGCATCGCATCATTGGCAAGCAGCGTGCAAGCAACAACGCCAGATCGCACTTCTGATGTCATACTGCAACGCATGGGCGAACTGGCACAGCGTGTTGACCATCTCGCCGAACAGGCCAAGCGCCCCGCTATCAACATTGATGCGCTTTCCGAACATCTTGCCGCCGTAGCGCGTCATTTGCAGAATGCGCCTGCCGCCATCAGCATTTCGGATTTCCGCGATCTTGAAGATCGGGTACTGCAGGTCATCGAAAAGCTCGAAGCCATGCCGCAGCAGTCTGCGATTGATCCCCTCTTCAGTGCCACGATCGATCAGCGATTTGCAGAGCTTACGCAGCGGCTCGACGATCACCACCAGATGAGCGAGCATAGCGGTATCCGACTGTCAGACAGTATTGAATCGCGCTTCGATGATATGGCCCGCTTCATTTGGGAAAGCGCTCCGCAAAATAATAAGACTTCCGACGCTATCCATAATCTCGAATTGCAGATTGCGGGTCTTGCAGAGCATTTAGCCAAGTCCAATGATCACTACGCTGAAATGGCCGCCATTCCTCCCCGTCTGGAAGCAATTGAGGAATCAATCGCCGCCAACCGGGATTTTATTGTCGAAACCGCGCGTAATGCTGCCGTTGAAGCTGTCCGCAATATTTCTGGCGTGACGAATGTCCATGATAGCGCGGTTGCACGCGAACTTGCTGGCGACCTGAAGACTCTTGAAAGTCTTGCCCGCAAGTCGGAAGACCGGAATACAAAGACATTTGAAGCGATCCACGACACGCTGTTGAAGATCGTTGATCGTCTGGCATCTTTGGAAAGCGGACCTGTTCCAGTCTATCGTCATGTTCAGGATACCGTAACAAATGAACCGACGATAACCGAACCTGCTTTTGCAACTCCGACGTTCTCCAAGTCCGAAGAAATGTCTCCCGAAGCAGCAGCCGCTTACAATAGCGAGATGGCTGACCCTGAGCCGAATGCAAAGACATCGATATTTGGAGGTCTGACCCGCGGTCTGAAGAGCCGTAGCAAACAAGCTCCGGCACAAGACCCAGAAACCGACATGGGGCGCGATGAACCCGATTTGAAGCTGGATATCGATCCAAGCCTGCTTAATCGTCCGCTTGAGCCGGGTTCCGGCATGCCTGATCTGAATTCCATTCTCAAGCGTGTGCGCGAAGATCGGCGCGAGATGCAACTGGCTGGATCCGGCAACGGCGAGGCCGATTTCATTGCCGCCGCACGCCGCGCAGCACAGGCTGCGGCATCGGAAATGGAGAATCAGCAAAATTCACCATCCACAGCCGATGAACTGGCTGGCGAGGATCCCCCCAAGCGGAGTTTTCTCGCAAGGCAGCGCAAACCTATTCTTTTGGCCATTGGCGCCATTATGATTGCTATTGCCGGACTGCAGTTGAAGGCAACCTTTCTGGACCATCCTGTCGCACCTCAAGCTACAGCGTCCAAAGCCGCGCCAGCCAAGGTCGTGGAAAAGCCCGCTCCGGTAGCAGCTGCACGCGAACTTGCAGCGGTGCAAGCTGCGCCGGTAAGCGTGGAAAGCGTTATTGCTGCGCAGCAACAAATGCCGGCGACCGTCAATGAAGCGGTCGACACCAGCATGACGACCCAATCCGTGCCGCCGAAGTCATCTGAGCCCGTGGCGATCCCTGCCATCCCAACCGATGGATTGCCGGATGAACTTCACACAGCTATCGTCTCTGGCGATAACAAGGCGCTGTTTGAAATTGGCGACCGCTACATGGATGGCCGTGGCCTTGCGAGCGATTATGGCAAAGCCGCCGAGTGGTACAGGCTGGCCGCAGAGCGCGGTTTTGCTCCTGCTCAATACAGGATCGGCAACTTCTACGAAAAAGGGCTTGGCGTAGACCGCGATGCCGCGAAGGCCAAGCACTGGTACGAACTTGCCGCCAATCAAGGCAACGCCAGCGCCATGCATAATCTCGCAGTACTGTTGGCCGCCGGGACAAATGGCGCACCGGACAATGAAGCGGCGGCACGCTGGTTCACGCGTGCTGCCGAGCTTGGCGTCAAGGATAGCCAGTTCAACCTTGCCATACTTTCGGCGAAGGGCGTTGGCATGAAGCAAAATCTGGAAGAAAGCTACAAATGGTTCGCCATCGCGGCGCAAGCCGGTGATAGCGATGCTGCTTCCAAGCGTGAGGATGTTGCGCACGCGATGACTCCCGATCAGCTTGCCCGTGCCAAGGCTGCCTTTGCCCTGTGGAAGCCAAAGGCGATGGATGCCGACGCCAATGCGCTGAATATTCCTGAACAATGGCGCGAAACGCCCGTGAAGACCGGTTCGCTCGACATGGAAAAGGCCGTGCGCAACATCCAGCTGATTTTGAACAAGAACGGCTATGATGCTGGTGGTTCTGACGGGAGAATCGGCTCCAAAACCCGCGAGGCGATCATGGCGTTCCAGAAGGATAATGGTCTGAAGCCGACCGGCAATATCGACAAGGATCTGGTACAAAACCTGTTGAAGAAAAACGGCTGAACGCTCCAAGCGCTTTGCCGTGATAAAATTGCCTCAGGACCCGAAAAAATCCATTGCGACAAAGGGTTTCGCGTTTAAACCTATATTAAAGTCAAACTCTCAGTCTAAACTCCAATAAAGCCCGCAAGCGAGCAAGAAACCTTAAAGAATTGCTGTCATCGTGGTGCTTGAGCACCATAATGGGGTTTGAAGAGACTTGGGTATTTACCTGCCAATAGCCGAGATTTCGGTCAATATCTTCGTGCTGTTCGGCATGGGAGCGGCTGTGGGATTCCTGTCTGGCATGTTTGGTGTCGGTGGGGGATTTCTCATCACCCCGCTCCTGATTTTCTATAACATTCCCCCTGCTGTCGCCGTTGCGACGGGTGCAAATCAGGTCATCGCCTCTTCTTTCAGCGGCGCTCTTACGCATTTCAAGCGCGGCACGCTGGACGTCAAACTTGGGTCATTGCTGGTTATAGGCGGCATTGTTGGTGCTGGCATAGGCATTTATGTTTTCGTTCTCTTGCGTGAACTTGGTCAGTTGGATCTGATAGTTTCCCTGCTTTACGTGGTCTTCCTGTCCACAATCGGTGGTCTGATGCTTTATGAAAGCGTCCAGGCCATGCGACGAACCCGAGCAGGACAATTGGCAACGTTGAAAAAACCGGGGCAGCACAATTGGGTGCACCGGCTTCCATTCAAAATGCGGTTTCGTGCCTCAAAGATCTATGTGAGCATTATTCCAATTCTGGTATTGGGGGCAGCAATTGGCTTCCTGTCGTCAATTATGGGTGTGGGTGGTGGCTTCATCATGGTCCCAGCCATGATCTATCTGCTTAAAATGCCGACCAATGTCGTTATCGGCACGTCGCTCTATCAAATCGTCTTCGTTACCGCCTTTGCAACAATCATGCAGGCAACCACCAACCAGTCGGTCGATATTGTGCTTGCGTTTCTGTTGATGTCCGGCGGTGTCATCGGCGCGCAATATGGAGCGCGTATCGGCCAGAAATTGCGCGGCGAGCAACTGCGCGCCTTGCTGGCTATGCTGGTTCTCGCTGTTGGCCTGCGTCTTGCTATCGAGCTTTTTGTCACTCCTGATGATCTTTATTCGATCAGCCTTGCAGTTGTAACCGGGGGCGGCTTATGAGGCTGGCCCGGTATTCATTCATTCTGGTTGCCGCATTTCTTGCCGGGCAACCTGCCCTGGCCCAGCAGCGCCCAGCAAATACGGAAACGGTGGAGATTGGCCTTTCGACCGATACGATTGCAATCACCTCGGGCTTTCGCGGCACTGACCTGATCGTATTCGGGGCCTTGGATAATGCCGACCCGCTCATTCAACGGCAGGGGCGCTACGATATTGTCGTGGTTCTTGAAGGACCGGAACGCAGTTTTGTTGTCCGCCGCAAGGACCGCTATCTGGGTATTTGGGTCAATGCCGAATCTGCCTCGTTCCAGCACATTCCAGCATCCTATTCCCTTGCCTCCACGCGAAATCTACAGGACATCGCGACGCCGAAAATCTTCACCCAGCTTGGGCTTGGCGTGAACAATATGTACTATGAACCGATGCCGGACGGTTTCAGCTCCAGTGAATCACTCAAGGAATTCACGACCGAATTGCCGCGCCTCAAGCTTAAGCAAAGGCTGTATAACCAGCGTCCCGGCGATGTTCAGTTTTTGTCGGCGACTCTTTTCCGCGCGACGCTATCCCTGCCTGCCAATGTTCCTGTTGGCAAGCATGTGGCGCGGGCTTTTCTCTTCCGCAATGGTGAGTTCTTGCGCGAAAATGCCACCAGTCTCAATATTGTAAAGGCTGGGCTTGAGTTCCGCATTTATCGTGCAGCGAACCAATATAGCTTGCTTTACGGTATTTTCGCCGTGTTGCTGGCCGTGGTTACCGGCTGGGCTGGCCGCCTGATTTTCCGTAAGGATTGATCCTCAATCCCGCAGTCTTGCAACAATAATCAGCCCTTGCAGAGGTTCGCCGCGATCAAGCCGAATGGTTTCTCTGGCAAGCGAGACCAAAGCCATGCCCTGCGCCGATAAAAGCCGCTCTATATAGGATTGCGAGTGGGTATAACGCAGCGAAGATTGCAGGGTCGGCTCATCGCTGCCCTCTTGATTTTCGACCGAAAAAACAAAGAGCCCGTCCACCGCCAGTGACTTTGCGATCGTTGCAAAGGCGCGCTCAAGATCGCCCACATATACGAAAACATCGGCGGCAATCACAAGATCGAGGCTACCGGGTTCCACCTCGAATTCGTTGACATCGCTCTTGCGTAGATCATCATAGATTTGCTTTTCGGCAGCCTTTTGCAACATTGCTTCCGACAGGTCCATTCCGTCCAGACGGTCAGCGACCGGTCGCACATAGGGACCCATCAAACCCGTGCCGCAGCCCAGATCAAGCGCCCGATGATATCTGCGTGCACCGCCATGCACTTCAATGGCTTGTGCCAAAAGCTCTGGAACGCGATAGTCGAGTTTGTCCAGCAAGGCGCTTTCAAAAGTCGGCGCATAGGCGTCAAAAAGAGTTTCGACATAGGCCAAAGGCGGCGTTGCAGGCACTTGCGCATAACCGGTCGCGGCAAGCTTCAGGCCTGCACCAAAGCGATCTTCCGGATCGCATTCCAGCACCTTGCGCCAAGCCGCAGCAGCTGATTCATGCTGCCCGGCGGCTTCCCACATTTCACCGAGGCGAAACCGCCCTGCAGTCCAATCCGGAACAAGTTCCAGCGCCTGCGCCATAAGATCGGCAGCAGCGGCATGATCGCCGCTGTCGAACAGCATATCGGCATAGGAAGCGCGGCGGTCGGCTATCAGATCACCAGATGAGTGGAACGCACGCGCCACTATTGTCAGTTCGTGATCTGCACGCGGATGGCGATAATATCGACAACCTTGCCGGTTTGGGAAATATCCGAATTGATCCTGATAACGCCATTACCCGACGGTTTCTTGTTGGCGGGAAAATCAACCTGCACAAGATATTCCTTGCTGGCGTCGGAAACATCGTAGCGCTTGCGGCCACATTCGCCAAGATTGCCGAAGTTGCAACTGACCGCCATTTGCGTCGCGGTGCCATCCGGCGTCCTTGCCACGATATCAAACAGCGCGGTCTTGCCCGCCAGTTGCTGCAATACGCCCTCACCGATCTGGAAGCTGATCTCATCTGCTTCGCCCGGCGATTTTATACGCAGATATTTCTGCACCTGATCGCCATCAATGGTTGCCGTTGCCCGCCCCGAAACGGAAACCTGTGTTGTATCCGAAGGTTCGAAAATGCCAATCCACGTACCTTCGCTGGGCAATTGCCCTTCTTTCAAAGGTTCGTGGCTGCCGCTGGCTGCGGGATTGCCCGTGCTGGCCGGGACGCTGGAAGGCTTCGAATTGATTATGCCCGTCGCCACCATCCACAATACAACGATCGCGACGACAAACAGGGCAAGAACAATCAAAAGCTTTGTCAGGCCTGTAGCCTTCTTGCTCTCCTGGCGCTGCTTTTTCTCGCGCCGGTAACGATCTTTCTTCACATAGTCTGGGCGTTCATTGCCGGCAGTAAAAGGCCTGTCTGTGGCCAATTCCGGGGCACCGAGCTCTGGGGCTGGTGCGTTGCCGATGGTCGGCTCGATACGTGCATCACGGCCACGAGGGGCCGCAGGCGCTGCGGAAAAGCTTGGCTCACGCGGCTCGACAACCGGCGCTGGCGCAGCATTAACTACCGGGCGCGCAGCCTGCGCTTCATTTTCGATCTTGGTAATGGCGAGCTTCAGGCGCTCGCGCCGCTCCTCGCGCTGCGCGTCGTCAAGCGCCCCATTGGCCGCCAGCGAACGCTCATGCGCGCCCCAGGCCGACTCGTAAACCTTCTGCCGTATTGCAGGGTTCTTGGCATCAGCCTTGGCCAATGCATTGCGGATTGCTTGTTCGATCGCTTCCAAACCGACGATTATCCCTTAAAAGAATCAGAGGCTAGCCATAACCTATCTGACTGCTTATTCAAGACAGAGGCGGCGCAATCATGGCCGCATCATACTTTTTGATGAGATCATTTTTGGTCCACATAGCTTTTGCTTGCTCAAAATCAAAGGCATGATAAAAAGACTTACGTTTACGCAAACGTCAAAATTTGTCAAATCTGGGAGGTAGTCATGGCATTGCCGGAAATTCTGAAGAAAAACCTGCGGATTCCGGTTGTCGGAGCGCCCTTATTCATCATTTCCCATCCGGCTTTGGTCATTGCGCAGTGCAAGGCTGGCATTGTCGGTTCCTTCCCCGCGCTCAATGCAAGGCCGGAAGCTCAGCTTGATGAATGGCTGGCGGAAATCACCGAGGCTCTGCGCGACCATGACGAGAAGAACCCGGACAACCCCGCCGCGCCTTTTGCGGTCAATCAAATCGTCCACCGCTCCAATAAGCGGCTCGAACATGACCTGACCATGTGCGTGAAATACAAGGTGCCGATTGTCATCTCGTCGCTGGGCGCAGTTCCCGAGGTAAATGACGCGATCCATTCCTATGGCGGCATTGTCCTGCATGACATCATCAACAACCGCCATGCAAACTCCGCCATCCGCAAGGGCGCCGATGGGCTGATTGCCGTTGCCGCCGGTGCAGGCGGCCATGCGGGCCCGCTCTCACCCTTCGCGCTTGTACAGGAAATCCGCGAATGGTTTGACGGCCCGCTGCTGCTTTCCGGCGCTATAGCCACAGGCAAAGCCGTGCTGGCCGCGCAGGCCATGGGCGCAGACCTTGCCTATATCGGCTCCTCCTTCATTGCCACTGAAGAAGCGCGCGCTGTTGACGACTACAAACAGATGATTGTCGATAGCGCCTCTTCCGATATTGTCTATTCCAACTATTTCACCGGCATTCACGGCAATTATCTGAAACCATCCATCGCCAAATCGGGCATGGACCCGGATCATTTGCCCGAAGCCGACCCTTCCAAGATGGATTTCGAAGCGGCGACCACCGGCGCAAAAGCCTGGAAAGACATATGGGGCTGCGGCCAGGGCATCGGCGCAATCAAACAGATTGTTCCGGCAGGCGAACTCGTCGCGCGGCTTGAGCGTGAATATAAGGAAGCCAAGGCAGCGCTCTGCGCCGCCTAACGCGCAGCCGCCTTGTCCAGGACGATCTGCATAAATGTCAGATCAAGCCATTTGCCGAATTTGGTTCCTACTTCCGGCAGATGCCCTACCGCTTGAAAGCCAAGTTTTTCATGCAGACGGATGGAAGCTTCGTTGCCGGATTCAATACCGGCAACCATTACGTGCTTGCCCAACTCGCGCGCTTTTTCAATCAACGCCAGCATGAGGATCTTGCCGATACCACCGCCACGCGCAGTCTTATGGACATAGACCGAATGTTCCACCGTGTGGCGATAGCCCTCAAAGGCTCGCCAATCGCCAAACGATGCATAGCCGGTGACTTGCCCCTCATTATTGACACTGACAAGCACGGGGAAACTCTTTGACTGCCGGTCGAGAAGCCAAGCCTTGCGATTATCGAGATCGACCAGCGTCTCATTCCAGATCGCCGTCGTGTTGAGCACAGCATCATTGTATATTTCCAGGATAATTGGGAGATCCGATTCCACAGCCGTACGCACAATCACAACTTGCACCTTTAATATTTGTCTATTATAATTTTAATATGTCTCATAAAATAGATAATGTCGATCAAAAAATTGGCTCCCGCATCCGCATAGAACGGGAAGCACGCGGCTGGTCTCTGACAGAACTTGCACAAAAATCCGGCGTCTCCCGCGCCATGATCAATAAGGTGGAACGCGGCCAGAGCAGCCCGACAGCCATGCTGATGGCGCGGTTTTCCGGCGCCTTTGGGTTGAGCATGTCAACATTGATGGCGCGAGCGGAAATGCAGGCGGGGCGTTTGCTGCGTCGTGGTGACCAACCCATATGGACCGACCCGGAAAGCGGCTATACTCGGCGCCATGTCTCGCCCGTCTCGGACCTTCCCATGGACGTGGTTCATATCGACCTGCCGCCACAGACGCGTGTGCCGCTGCCTGCCTCGGCCTATATTTTCCTGCGCCAGTTGATCTGGGTTCTTGGCGGGACACTGACCTTCATCGAGGGGGAGACGACCCACACCTTGCAAGAAGGCGATTGCCTTGAGCTTGGCATCCCCAGCGACTGTGTGTTCGCCAATGAGACGAATGCGCCCTGCCGCTATGCCGTGATCGTGTTGAGCAAGCGCTAGAGTGCACTGATGAGAGGGCTTGCCGCTTGTTCACGCATAAAGGGATTGTGGGTATTTGCGTCAAAGCTAGCATCGCAAGGCTTGCAATTTAGCCACAATGACGATATCAGGCGCGTCATCCACGACCAATCAAGTTTGGCCGCTTTTGGATCAGGGAAACCAGCTTTCCCGCCGCTTTAGCTCAGTTGGTAGAGCACATCATTCGTAATGATGGGGTCCTCGGTTCGATTCCGGGAAGCGGCACCAGTTTCTGTATATTGATTATCACAAACATCCTATTGATAAATATCCACCTTGGATAAGGAATCTGATGATCAAACTGTAAGCTCATCTCCAAGTGCTTCTCTCGAAACCTCCCTAGTTAATCTGCAGTGGACCCTACATACAAATAAAATATGATCTCCTGACAAACCCCGCATGTTGGAAGCGGTGGTCCTCATCTTTAGGAGAACGGATGTACGACAGCCCCGCTTTTGTACGAGAACTTTCCATCGACAACTTTCGCTGCTTTTCTGCGGCGACGATCAAATTAGCAGTACCGAACGGTAACCTTGGCAGCGGCCTAACCTTGTTTGTTGGGAACAACGGCACAGGAAAAACATCGGTTCTTGAGGCATTAGACTACCTATTCGGCGGGCGATACAAAGCCGAGGCCAAACTGAGCATCAAAGACTTCAACGACTTTGTGAAGCCCATTTCAATAGCAGGCACAACCGATAGATTTAGCGTCAAATCAGAATTGGAGTTTTACAAGGGGAAATACTTCAACTGCACCGGATTGAAATTCTCTGCCGGACCAAGGGATAGGAAGCAAGCAGGCAAACTGTTATCGTCGCCAATTTCAGCAAAAAGCCAGTACTCATTGGACGAAAACGCCTACTACAACGAAAGCGACGGACAGCCATACTTCCAAAGTAAGTCTCACGATACAAAGACCGTCGACCCACGCGAACTTACGCTCGATACGAGCAGAGTCGGGCCGAACGGCATCAACATCTTCTACTTCGACAAGAACCGCGCCCGCCATCTGGTAAGTGGCACATACCGTACAACCTTTGATGCGATCTGCGATGACTTGAATTGGCGATACCAGAAGAAGCTCCGCGAGGAAGGGGCGACCGTGAACTACGCTTCCAAGGTTACAAAAGATGTTTTTGTTTGGGCACTGGATATCGCACAGAAGGGAACTGGGGCCAAATTAGGCGAGAAATTTAGTGACTTCTTCGACAATGCCCATCTCAAAAATCTGAGGTTTGAACTGTTGTCCCTGTTAGAGCCCTTTTCATCAGCATTTCTCGCTGTTCGGGCCGAAGATCAAATCCAGCAAATCACAACCCGGAATCTTGGTTCGGGTGTCGAACTCATCTTGGCCTTACTGCTCCAGCGTTTACTTTCCGACACGGCGAAGGGCGATAAGGTACTGCTGATAGATGAACCTGAGATGCACTTGCATCCAACCGCCCAAAAGAAGCTGGCCGATCTCCTGCTTGAAGAAGCCAAAAACTGTCAAATTGTTGTAAGCAGCCATTCTCCATATTTGCTTCAAAGGCTGGTGAAGTTCGGGACGACGAATGTGTTTTCGTCCATAGCCTCCGGCAAGATCGAAGTGGAACAACAAGCGGCGAGCACGGGTCTATTTCCGTGGAGTCCGTCGTTTGGCGAGGTAAATTTCAAAGCCTTCGCCATGCCGACAGTGGAATTCCACAATGAGTTGTATGGCTATCTCCAAACTAAACATAATCTCGCGAGATCCGAAGACGTAGACAATTTCCTGTCGGGTCGAGGCATCCCAAGTGACCACACATGGGTAAACGCCGCTACAAGAAAGTCATCCGCGGTCTCAGAATGCACATACGTACGTCATTGCATCCACCATCCCGAAAACATGATCAACGCGACATACGATGACGCGAAGCTGGACGCCTCAACCAAGAAGCTGATCAGTGCTCTGTGAAGCAAGTGATCACTTCTTCCTCTTGGCATGGAAAATCAGCTTCAAAGCGTCCGGAACATCATTCTCACCAGTGACCTTGAACCTCGTATTTCCCCGATCATCCAAAATGGGTAGATTGCTTATTCCTGCAAAATGATCCACATCACCGCGAACGGTTATCTGTAAATGGCGCACCTGTGGCTGAACAATTACGTACCAGAAATTGTCGGGCGTTTCTGAGAAGTTGTTCTTCTGGCCACGCTTAAGATTGCCCGCGAAGCGGCTGCGGACACCATCCAGAAGGTTTTGCGCCGCCTTTCGCATGTCTGTTGGGAGAAGGTCATTCACCAAGCCCAAGAACTGCCGGTCACCGGGGCTGAGTATTGATCTGGAAGCATAATCTGCAGTGCTTTGATCGGCTGCATTAAACTCAGCCGCGATAGCTATAGTCTGTGATTTGGTTCCAACGTTCAGTGCGGTCGCCTGATCGGCCGCAAACTTCAGCGACTTAGATTTCAGATCGAAGATAGGTGAGTTGACGACAATAATACTGCGGCTTCCAACTGAAGTGGTTGAACCTCCTAAAAAGCGAACCTGATGAGGTGGAAGTTCGACGATCCACATTCCAACGCCAACAGGCGCGGCATTCTCAATCGTGAATATCAAGGACATAACAGCACCTTACACGCATTGTTCTGTATAGTGTTCTGGCCAGAAGAATTTGAATATAGATCTGCAGTACTACTTAGTCAATAATTATTCATCTACTCTGGCTTTCCGTGGCTTTCATATCCACAGTTTGCCTAATGATCGGTGGCAACTCTCCCAGGGAGCACATAAAGTGGCTTCCTCTACACGATCCCCCAATTAGGCCTCCTTGACATTCCGTCACTTAGCCAATTCAACTTTGCTCTTCCCGCCCCCTTTCACCCGCTCCGCTTTCCCACTATGATTCCCGTTGAGATCGGTCGAAACGGATCGGTCTTGGGGCTTCGTATCCTCTCCCACGGCGGTCGGTGTCGACCGCAAAGACACCTCCTCAGCCTTATGGCCGGGGAGGCCTCGGCGTATGTCCAGAGCTTCGGCTTAAAGGCCGTGGCGGTCGTCTGTGGGCGACTTACGAACTCCCCGGTCACCAGAGGATAAACCTCGGGTGGCCGCTTTCCTCGCGAGACAAGGGAGTTTTCATGACCGAGTATAATTTTATTTCTGATTTTCTTGATACTTTTCAATCATCACCCGATTGGATCAAGGCTCTGTGGCTACTGATCCCGCCCGGCTTTCTGCTTGGCCTCATAGCGATGGCGATGCGTTTCAGCATTGCCAAGACGCAGGTGGCCCCACGAGAGCAAGGTGAGCTGATTTATTCAGTCCACCGCGATGCGGGAAATCAGCTGCATATCGTCAGACATATCCCACTTGTTGACGGCAACCCGGCATTGCTCATGCTTGATCCTCTGAGCAACTCCGAACCTGCATCACAAAACCCAAACCGCCTTGCCCCGCCCGCTTAAGAGACTGTCAGAGTACTTAAACGGGTCATGCAGGGGTTACATGCCCCAAAACAGGTAGCACACAAGCCTCTGATGAGCTCTGAGGCCGTCTGAGCACCTATGGCTGTGGTAAAGGCAAGCGTAGCGTTAATGTTCTTCCGCTGATTACTTCGTCAGTTTGGCAATCTGGCTGCTGATGATTGCGATGAACAATCCGGGATCGTCAAAAGCCCTTGCAGAGAGCATAGCCCCATGAACCGAGGCCATCAGCATTTGGGCCTCCTCTTCCGGGGACCTGTTCAACCGGAACAGACCCTGCTCCGCTCCTGCGCTCAGCACCGCCGCAAGCCATGTTGCGAGGCTTTGGAAATGGGCGCGCACGCGCGAGGCGACCTCATCGGGCAGCATTTGCATCTCACCAGCCAGCATCGCGCAAACGCAAAAGGGCTGCGAGGCATCGCGGATGCATGTGTCCCAGTAATTCAAATAGGCCTGCAACTGTTCGTCAGGGTTAGCAACCTGGCTTCGCAGCGAGCTCAAACCCGCTTCAGCCTGCCCCCGGTAACGGTCCACCAGCACGGCAACCAGCTCGGCCTTTGTCGGAAAGTGATGGTGAATACTCGCTTTTCGGATGCCTATTGCAGCCGAAATATCGGCATAGCTGAATCCGTTATAGCCCCCCGCGACGATGAGAGACTGCGCGACGTCGAGAATCTTTTCTGAAGTGGAAGCCATTGATTTCATAAGCTCGCCTACCTTCTGGTAGGCTGGATGTCAAGACCAAGCGCCGCCGCCCCTTTCACAATGAGGTGTTCAGAAACAGGGTTGACTCTCGATTTTAACCTTCCTACTAGTAGGTAGATTTTAAACAGGAAAAACGTCCATGCAAACTAAACCTTCAACCCCGTCCAACTGGCTGCGAAACTATTATTTCACACGCGCCATCTTCTCTGTCGCGTGGGTTACCGCCGCCATTCTTTTCAACGCGCAATCCTCTTTCGTCGTGCTTCTGCTCGTCATCTATCCGGCATGGGATGCGCTCGCCAATCTGGTTGATGCCCGTGTCAATGGCGGCTTGAAAGCCAATCCGTCTCAAGGGTTCAATGTCGTGGTCAGCACGATAACAACCATCGCCGTTATCCTTGCTGTCAGCAACAGCATGTATGCGGTTCTGGCCGTGTTCGGCGTTTGGGCAATCTTTTCAGGTTTGTTGCAGTTGAATACGGGTCTGAAGCGCTGGCGTTCTTATGGCGCGCAATGGCCGATGATCCTGAGCGGCGCACAATCGGCCTTCGCCGGTGGCTTCATGATCAGCCAATCCATCGGCACTGTGGTGCCGACGATTCTGGAAATCGTTCCCTATGCAGCCTTTGGCGCGTTCTATTTCCTGCTTGCGGCAATCTGGCTTGTCGTCACAGTCTATCGCAAAGCAGAGGCGTAGGTGTCGTCGCTCTCTATTTGCGATCCGATAAAGCTTAGCTGTCCTGTTAAGCACAGACCTAAACCAGACGTGCCGTCGCAGTAGCAATGCGGGCAAAAAATTGGCAGGGCGGGCACAGTCTATGCGCCTGCCCTGCGCCATATAATATAGGCTTAGCTTATGTCTTCGACAGGAGCGCTTGGACCATTTTTCTTGATTGAATCAATGGCGTTTTGCGCGCTGGACTTGGATGTATAACCCTCGGTCGAGAACATCACTTCGCTGTTATATTTAAAGCGAACGCGAAACTCGCCAGCTTTGTCTTTATAAATTTCGAACTTGTGGGCCAAAATATAGCTTCCTTTTGCAAGCGTGAATCACACAACCTCAACGTGCCATTTGCAAAGACTATTGACAAGGGTTGCATTGGTGCCAGTCTCCCCTCGGCTTGGCCGACCTATCTGCCATTCAAACAAACAATGAGCGCTATTATGAACACTGCGAGTGACGCCCGTTTCTGGGACCGATCCTCACGGAAATATGCGGCGGGCAAAATCGCAGATCAGGCCGGATATGAGCAAACGCTGAACCGGACCCGCGCTCTGTTACAGCCGGGCGACAGAGTATTGGAGCTCGGCTGTGGCACAGGCACGACGGCGCTGCGGCTTGCGGGCAGTGTACAAGCCTATCTCGCGACGGATATTTCCAGCGAGATGATCGCGATTGCCGAAGGCAAGCGGGCGGCAGACCCCATTGCAGGGCTTTCCTTCCGCGTCACCACAGCCGAAGGATTGGCGCTCAGCGATGGCTCATACAACGCCGTTCTCGGTTTTAATTATCTCCATCTAGTCCGCGATCTGCCCGGCACGCTGCGCCATATCCATGCCTTGCTCGCGCCTGGCGGGCTGTTTATCTCCAAGACGCCCTGCGTCGGCGAGATGAACCCACTCATTCGGCTGGTCTTGCCGCTTATGCGAGCGGTCGGGCTTGCGCCCTACGCCGGTGTCTTCCGGGCTGCGAAGCTTAGCCAGATCATCAGCGCCGCTGGCTTTAGCATTCTTGCCTCGGAGAACCACGCAACCAAGGGAAATGACAATCGGCCCTATATCGTCGCGCGCAAGCAGTGACCAAGCGTGGTTGTCACGGTAGCGGGCGGGAGAATTTGCATAATCGAGGATTGATATTTGGCTGGGGAACCTGGATTCGAACCAGGACTAACGGAGTCAGAGTCCGTGGGTCTACCGTTAACCTATTCCCCAACAGTTGCCCGAGGGACAACAGTGATGCGGGTCGTCATATAGTTGAAATCAATCGGCTTGCAAACCCCTTGATCGCATCTTTTGGACAATTGTTTTATCTTGTCGAAAAGGCTGCCCTGATCATAAACTGTTATATATGTGCATTACCACATATGCGCAGGCCCGGGGGCATGAAGAATAAACAATGACAAGCTTGAAATTTGGAACGAGCGGCCTTCGCGGTCTGGTAAGCGAACTTCCCGATGCGATTTGCCGGGCCTATACGCTGGCATTCCTGCATCACATGCAAAAGGCTCATGCTATTGCGCCAGGCGGCAAGCTGCTGGTCGGTTATGATCTGCGCGAGAGCAGCCCGCGAATCGCCGCCGCCTGTATCGACGCTGCCCGGGTTTTCGGTATGGAGGTTGAAAATAGTGGCCCTCTGCCGACGCCTGCGCTGGCTCTGCGGGCGCTTGCCCAAAAGCTTCCGGCTATCATGGTTACTGGCAGCCACATTCCCGCTGACCGCAATGGCTTGAAATTCTATCGGCCGGATGGCGAGATCGACAAGAGCGATGAGGCGGGTATTCTCGCCGTGCTCGACCTTGCCGGGAATGATATCTCCGTTCCCGACGATGCCGGGGATATTTCGCCAAAGGCGCTGGCAGAATATGAAAATCGGTGCATATCCATGCTCGACGCCGGAGCACTTGCAGGCAAGCGCATCGGCGTCTATCAGCATAGCTCGGTCGGGCGCGATCTGATCGTGCGCGTGCTCGGCGCACTGGGCGCGGAAACGGTCGCCATCGCCCGTTCGGATGTATTTGTGCCAGTGGATACGGAAGCATTGCGGCCTGAAGATATTACGCTGGCCGCTGGCGCTGCCGAAAAATACCGACTCGATGCAATGGTCTCAACCGATGGCGATGCGGATCGCCCGCTGGTTGCCGACGAAACCGGGACCTTTATTCGCGGCGATAGTCTTGGCTTGCTGACGGCGCGCTTTTTGAATGCCGATGCCGTCGTGACACCCGTCACCTCCAATACAGCTATTGAGCTAAGTGGCCTTTTTGCCAAGGTCTATCGCACAAAAGTAGGCTCGCCCTATGTCATTGAGGCGATGCAACAGGCCGCCAGGGATGGCTATCAGCGGATCGTCGGCTTTGAGGCCAATGGCGGTGTGCTGCTGGGTTCAAATGTTGATTTGGGCGACGGCATTGTGGTGGCATTGCCTACGCGCGATGCCATGCTGCCGATCATCGCGGTGCTTGGTATGGCGGCGAGAGACAAGGTGCAGGTGTCGAAATTGCTGGAAGACCTTCCCGCGCGCTTCACGCGGAGCGGCCGCATTGAGCATGTTGAATCCAGCAAGAGCAGCCCATTCCTTCAGGCTTTGCTTGACGATGACCAACGCGCAAGCTTTTTTGCCCAGCTCGGCATTATTGAGGCTAATGACGCCATTGATGGCATACGCATTGTTTTTGCGACTGGTGAGGTGGTCCATTATCGCGCCTCGGGCAATGCGCCAGAATTGCGCTGCTATGCGGAAGCTGCAACTGATGCGCGGGCCGAACAATTGCTTGAGTGGGGCCTGCAAAGAGCTGGTGAGCACTTACGCAAATATGGCTGAGCTGGCCTCACGGGAATAGAGCATGCGATTGGAGTGAGGCTGACACCAATTGTCAGCTGGTTGTCTGTTTCTAACTGCCTTGGGCACGCTCATAGCAAATGTTAGCATCACGAGGCTTCAGTTAAGTATATGTATCTGGTGGCGTTTACGAATTTGACATTTGTATAAGAGTTTGCGACCGGATGGGATACAAGTGTCAAGTTCACTCCACTAGCGATTCGGAAAAGGTTCTCGATGGTCAACATTAAGGACGTAGCGGCGCGGGCCAATGTTTCCGTCGGTACAGTCTCTCGCGTGCTGGCCAAAAACGAAACCGTCGGGAAAGAACTGCGCGAGCTGGTAGAGGCAACCATCCGGGAGCTGAACTTCCGGCCAAGTGGCGTTGCAAGGGGCTTGAGACGCAGCCGAACCGATATGATCGGTCTGGTTATTCCCGATATTACCAATCCGTTTTTCGCAGAACTTGCAAAACACGTGGAAGCCAGCGCGTCGCAAGCCGGTTTTTCCGTTTTGCTGTCCATCACCAATGATGATCCGAAGATCGAGCTTTCACAGATAGAAACTCTGCTTCGCAGTTATCCGACCGGCTTGATCGTCGTTCCCACGCAATTTGGCGCACCTGCAAAGTGGCAGAGCGATATTGCGACTGTGGCTGTAGACCGCCGCTTGAAAAATTATCCGCTGATTTCGGTGGATCATTATGCGGGCGCTGGCCTTGCCGCGCAGCACCTTTTGCAACTCGGCCATAGGCGTATTGCCTATATTGCGGGGCCCAATGAATCCCCCGTTTCGCGGGAGCGACGCAAAGGGTTTCTAGATACACTTATTGCCGCCGGCATTCAGCCAGAGGTTGTAGAGGGGCATTTCGATTATCAGTCGGGCGAGGTCCTGGGAAAACACTTGCTGAGCAGTCCTGAAGACGTCCGCCCCACCGCAATCGCTACCGCCAGCGACCAGCAAGCTATTGGCTTGATGCGCGCGGCGAGCGATCTTGATCTTAAAGTTCCCGATAATCTCTCAATCATCGGATTCGACGATATTCCGCTCGCTAATCTGATCACGCCAAGACTGACCACGATCAGCCAGCCTGTGGAACAAATCGCAGCGCGAGCAGTGGCGTTTGTTATCGGTGAAAACGCCGCGGGTACCAACGCCGGATTGCTTGATGCGACATTGGTTATACGCAATTCAACGGCTGCACCGCGCTAAACACTCGTAAGCATCTAGTGGAGCGGCCTTTGCTCCAGGCTCAAGCGTTATCCGGCGCAATGACGCCCTTCGTCAGGATAAAGCATCCATAAAAGCGGCGCTCACCTGTTGCGATAACGCAGTAGGCGTTTTTGGCATGCTCATAAAACGCCATCCGGTCGATTGAAACCATTGGCCAATGCTTGCCTTCAGCCTGATCAATCTCCGCCTGCATTTCGATTTGCACATCCGGCACTTCGTCTGGGTTTCCGACAATCTCCATTCGCGCCGCTGCGTCGTCGATGAATGTATCAAGCGGCATAACCGAAAGGATCGCTCGGGCAGCACGTGGCGCCGTTACGGCGTCGATACGCAAAAGACGGCCCAATTTCGTTTGCCGCGCGATGGAATCGCCTGGGAAATTGGTGTCGCAAATAACAAGCCGGTCACCATGCCCCATGGATTTCAGGGCGTAGAGAACATCGGCATTCAGCAGCGGATCGAGATTCTTCAGCACGGTTGCTTACCTCTTCATTTAAGCGGATTGGGTGGTCAGAAACTGCTCGAATTCCCTGGCTGTGGCATAGGACTTCTGCGTGCCTGGGCGTGTGATGGAATCTGCCGCATAAATGGCAGCTTTCTTCAGCGATGGTTCAAGTTCACCGGTTTCGACATAGAACCGCGCGAAGCTGCCTATAAAGGCATCGCCAGCGCCGGTTGTATCTTTCGGCGTGACCTTGATCGGAGCAATCATTGTTGATTGATCTTTTGTTATCAAGCGGGCTCCGCGCGCGCCCAGCGTGACGATGACTGTGCGTATACCTTTGGCGACCAGCGACCGCGCTGCTTGTTCGATTTCGTCATCTGTTCCCGTCGGCAATCCGGTCAACAAGGCCAGCTCAGACTCGTTAGGAACGACGAAAGTGGCCGTTGTGACTTTTGAAGGATCCAAATCCGGTGCAGCAGGTGCCGGATTGAGAATTGTTTCAATTCCATGTTTTTCGGCAAAGGCGAGCGTGTAATACACAGTCTCCAGCGGCACTTCCAACTGCATCAGGATCAGGCTGCATTTTTTAAGATCCTCTGCGGCCGCATCTATATCGGCAGGCTTGAGATCATTATTGGCGCCCTTGATAATGAGGATGGAGTTTTCACCCGTTTCATCAACGAATATTGGCGCAACGCCGCTCGATTTGCCGGGAACTGTCCCGACGTGGGAGATATCAATTCCGTTGTCTTTGAGATTATTGATCGTGCTTTGACCAAAAACATCATCACCTACTTTGGTGAGCATCAAAACGTCAGCACCAAGTCTTGCCGCAGCAACAGCCTGATTTGCGCCCTTGCCGCCAAAGCCCATGGAAAACTCAGGCGCTTCCAGTGTTTCACCGGGTGCAGGCATGCGGATGATCGATGTGACCAGATCAGTCATGTTGCTGCCGACCACTGCGATGCGTCGTGCCATATGTATGTCCCTCAAATTACAACTCTTATCTATCTGTATTGCGGAAAGCATTCAGGGCAATAACGATGAGCAGAAATCCACCCCATATGAAATCGATCAGATGGTTGGAGAACCGCAATATCTGGAAGCCGGAAGAAAGCAACATCAGCGCAATCAATGCGATGGAGACGCCAAGCACCCTGCCTTTGCCGCCCGCAGGGTTGGTGCCTCCAAGAACGGCAATCAAAACAGCTTGCAGAAGATAGGATGCACCATAATCCGACTTGGCAGCATTTGTGCGGCCGGAAAGGATAATCCCGGCGATGGCAGCCATCATGCCTGTCAGCATATAAGAATAAAGGATCATGCGATCCTTGCGCAGACCGGCAAAAATTGCAGCACGGGGGTTGGTACCGATGAGCATCAGGTTGACGCCGAAGGTTGTACGCGTCAGCAGGATGGCGACTGCACCTGCTACGATAACGAACAGCACGAATGGCGTTGCCAAGCCCAGCACCTTGCCATTGCCAATGAAGTTCCAGCCATCCGGAAAGCCCGTGATTGCGGGACCGCCGGTGAGAACCACGGCAAGACCAGTGAAAATCTGTCCAGTTCCCAGCGTCGCAAGGATAGGCGTAATCCGCAGCTTCGAAATCAGGAACCCGTTCAATAATCCCGCCAGCAATCCGATGCCGAGCGCGAGCAATATGCCGATACCTGTATAGAGCAGGATCATCCCGGTGGATTGCTCTGTTCCGACAATGACCGAGTGGAAGAATACGCCGGCAAGAATACCGGCAAGATTGGCAATGCCTACCACCGACAGATCGATGCCGCCGGTCAGCATGGCAATCATCATGGCAATCGCCAGAATGCCAAGCTCAGGCATGATGTAGGTAATGGACTCAAAATTATAGTAGCGCAGGAACTTGTCCGGATTCAGCCATGACATCAGTGCAAACACCAGAATGGTGATGGCAATAAGCTGCAGGATATTGCGGTCCTGCCCGAAAATACGTTTGGCGATTGAACGGTCTGACATTGTGCTTCTCACACCAGTTTCTTGCGATCGCGCCACGCTGTCAGCGCAGTCGCTCCAACGATAATCAAGCCGACGACAACGCGTTGCCATGTTGTATCGACCTTCATGATGATCAGGCTATTCTTGACCATGACGAGCATGAACACTCCGAGCAAGGTTCCGGCAACGCTGCCGCGTCCACCAAAGATCGAAGCGCCGCCCAGCACGACCGCTGCAATGACATCAAGCTCGAAACCTGCGAAATCACGCGGGTTCGCTTGCCAGATCATCGAGCCCTGCAAAAGACCGGCAAATCCTGCCAGAGCGCCTGCAAAACAATAGACAAAGAACAATGTTTTGCGCGTATCGAAGCCCACGCGCTTGGCAGCTTCCGGCGCACCGCCATAGGCAAAAATGCTGCGCCCGATCATCGTGTAGCGCAGAAAAAGATGCGTCACGAGCGCAAGGCCGAGATAGATGAGGATCATGGCCGTCAGGCCGAAATTCGTTCCGGTTGCCGATGTTGAATTGACGAGATTGACCTTGGCAAAATTGATCAGCTCCGGCGGCATCTTATCGATGTTGATGATGCTGGTACCGACCAGGCCGAGCAACAGACCGCGCACGACACTGCCGGTTCCAAGCGTGACGATGAGCGGAATCATCCGGAATGTATGAATGAAAAACGCATTGAACGCGCCAAGAACGAGGCCGATAAGGGTTGCAGCTATAAAGGGCACAAGCACGCCTTCATAACCGAAATAGAGCATGCCCTTGACGGTCAGATACATCGCCGCCACCGCAAAGGCGGTGAAGGATACGTCGATACCGCCGGAAATCATTACGACAAGGACGCCCAGTGCCATGATACCGATAATGACATTGCTGCGGAGCAACCCGAACATATTGTCCAGCGACCAGAAGGCCGGGTTAATCAATCCAATAAAGATCATGGCGACCAGTAGAATGGCGGCGATGATAAATTCTGATCGGCGAAAAATCGTCATTTCAAAGCCTTCAACCGGTCGTTTAATGCGTCTTCGTTCAATGCATCTGCGGCGACTTCATCAACAAAACGTCCGCGATGCATGACAATGACACGGTTACAATTCTGCACGAGTTCGGGAACATCGTCAGATATCATCAGCACAGCCAAACCATTCTCGGTAGCCAGCTCACGGATTTTCCGATGAATTTGGGCTTTGGAGCCCACATCGACGCCAACGGTAGGGCCGTTGAGGATAAGGACACGCGCGCCTGTCAACAACCACCGGGCAAGCACCACGCGCTGCTGGTTACCACCGGAAAGATGGTTGACCGGAGTCTGGGGACCGGGCGCTGCAATCTGCATCGCTCCAAACATGGCTTTCGTCGCCGCATCCGCTTTTTTGCGGTCAATGAACATACCGCTGACGAAGTTTTCGAAGGAGGTAGCGAGCATATTGCGCTCGATTGACTGGGTAAGAAACAGCCCTTCGGTCAGACGGTCCTCGGGCACATAGGCAAGACCGCTGGCGATGGCGTCCTGTACGGTCTTCGGGTGGACGGCCTTGCCGTCAATTGTCACCGAACCCGTATATTTTGGGTTCATCCCGAAAAGTGCCAGCGCAAGCTCTGTACGACCGGAGCCGATCAGACCGGATAAGCCGACGATTTCGCCCGCGCGCAATGTCAGGTCAATATTCTCCAACGTGCCCGGAATACTCAACTGTTTGACATTCAGACGCGGCTGCTCATCACCTTTTACAGGCGTCCATTCATAGGTCTGATCCGTGAGGTCATGCCCTGTCATAGCGCGGGTAATGGCCGCCTCGTTAAAATCGCTGATCGGGCCTTCTGCAACTTTTTTGCCATTGCGAAGAACAGTCAACCGCTCGCTGATTTCCAGCATTTCGCGCATTTTATGGCTGACGAAAAGCACTGCAATTCCCTGAGCCTGAATATCGCGGACAATACGGAACAACGCGTCAACTTCTGGGCGTGTAAGGGCAGTTGTCGGCTCATCCATGATGATAAGCCTGGCATCACCCATCATGGCGCGGGCAATTGCCACGATCTGCTTGCCGGATGTCGGTAGCGATTCCACGTCGGCATCAAGGTCCATGGTGACGCCAAGACGCGCCAGGGCTTTGGTCGCCAGATCGCGAATCCGTTTCCAGCTGACTGACTTTTTGCCTTCAAGAAGCAACGTGTTCAGCGCCAGATTTTCTGCAACGGTCAAGTTCCCGAACAGAGAAAAATCCTGATAGATAACTTGGATGCCCTGTTGTACGGACCGCGCAGGCGTAAATCCTGTTACCGGCTTACCGTCAATCAGGATCTCCCCCTCGGTGGGCGTATAAACGCCTGCTATGGTCTTGATGATCGTCGACTTGCCGCAGCCGTTTTCACCCGCAAGGCAGTGGATTTCCCCGGGCTTCACAACAAGCGAAACATTATCGAGCGCCACAAGGCCGCCAAACCGCTTGCTGATATTCTTAAGTTCCAGAAGGTTTTCGCTCATGCTTTCCCCGCTATGGTGGAGATCCGCGAATATCAGGAAAGCGGGGGCCTTCTGCAACGCCCCCGCTTTCCTGTCACGTTAAAAATCAGAAATTATATGAATTCATATTGTCTGCGGTAACACCAACCCAACCGGCACCAAAAAGTACATTTGGTCTGGATGCATCTGGAGCGAGCAGATTGTCATAGCCGGGCAGTCCGAGATTGAGACCAGCCTTAATAAGGTCCGTCTTTTTGTTGAGGGCCATGACAGCCAGTTCATTCATGGCATAACCGGCTACTGCTGGATCCCAGAACTGAATGTACTGGATATCGCCATTCTTGAGATATTCGCCTGCTACCGAAACAAGACCTGTACCAGCAAAGAAGACTTTACCCTTTAATCCGCCTTCAGAGATCAGGCGTCCAGCACCGGCAGAGGTCGGCATTGGTGCGCCGAGGATACCTTTGACGTCCGGATAGGTCGTCATGGCTTCCTTCAGCTTGGTGTAATCCTGATTGGCATCATCATAGGTTTCCAGACGTTCTGTCGCGAGCGACATGTCGGGGAAATTCTTCTTCTGATATTCAATGGCGCCGTCAATCCAGTCCATCTGCGATTTCGATGTCAAGCTGCCGACGGTAGCAAGATACTTACCCTTGCCGTCCATGGATTTACCCAGAACTTCCATCAACTTGGCCCCGTAGGCCTTGTTGTCAAATGCTTCCAGAACATAATCAGCGTTGACGATGTTCGAAGCTTCATGCGCAATCACGACGATGCCGCGCTCGCGTGCTTTTTTCAGAACCGGCTCAACAGCCTCTACCGAGAATGGCACGATGCAAATGGCATCTACACCCTGGGCAATAAGATTTTCTACGATCTGCACCTGTGCAGCAGCATCCGCAGAGCTAGGACCGACCATCCAGACGTCAGCGCCTGTTTCGGATTTGAACTGCTCGACACCCTCGCGCATGCGGTCGAACCAGGCAATGCCATCGACCTTGACGACAGTTGCGATCGTATAGGACTTGCCGTCGGCTCCGGTCACATATTCCTTGTTGACCTTCGAGGTGTCGACGGGACCCTCAGCCAGCGCCGGCACGGCCAGTGCCAGCGTTATTGCCAGTAATGCTAAAAGTTTCTTCACGAGGCTTCCTCCCTTGGTTGCTCTTTCGGAGCGAGCACAAACCCGCCAACTCCATCTCTCCCTGACAACCGCAATCATTCTTTTGAATTCATCCGGTCATCGCCGTTTCTCCAATATGAAACGTTTCATTTGACTTTCCAGATCATACGGCAGTTGTCAATACGTTTGTATGTCCATTGAAGCAAATGTATCCGATTATGGATGTCTGTCTAGTTATCGACAGGCTTCAAATCACAAAGCAAGGTGGGAATCAGCTCCGAAACGGTAGGGTGGATAGGTACTGCCCATTGCAATTTCTCATAATCGACGTCGGCATTCATCATGTCGAGTATGCCATGAATGGCCTCATCACCGCCGGTTCCCAAAATTGCGGCACCTAGAATCTTCTTTGTTTCCGCATCGACAATAACTTTCATGAAACCCTTGGTCTCATCCTTTTCAATTGCGCGTCCGACGCGTGTCATCGGCCTCTTGGAAATCAGAAGTGGTCGACCGGACTTGCGCGCCTGTGTTTCGTTCAAACCTACTCGGCCAAGCGGCGGGTCGATATAAAGCGCATAGCCCGGAATACGCGCGCTGACCTTGCGATCCTCTCCATCGAGCAAATTGGCTGCGACAATCTCAAAATCATTATAGGCCGTATGCGTGAAGGCCCCTCGCCCGTTGCAATCACCAAGCGCCCAAATTCCATCCGCGCTGGTCGAAAGATCATCATGGACCTTGATGTAGCCGCGTTCGTCCCTCTCGATACCGGCTTTTTCTACATCCAGATCATCGGTATTGGGTAGCCTCCCGATAGCCAGAAGCACATGCGAACCGACGATAGCCGGTGCGCCCGAGCTGCAATCGACACTGACTTGCGCGCCCTTCGCATGACGTTTGAACGAAATACATTCGGCATTCAGACGACATTCAATGCCCTCGGCCTCAATTATCTGTCTGATTGCCTCGGAAACATCTTCATCTTCCCGGGAAACCAGTCGCGGACCCTTCTCGACAATTGTCACTTTTGCACCGAACCGGCGGTACATCTGTGCAAATTCGAGTCCGATATAGCTTCCGCCGATCACGACCAGATGTTCGGGAAGTGTGTCCAGCTGCAAGATGCCGGTATTGGTCAGATAATCGATCTCATCAATTCCGGGCATATCCGGAATGACGGCGCGTCCGCCGGTATTGATGAATATTTGAGGCGCCGTATAGGTTTCGCCGCCAACGACTATTTCATGCGGACCGATAAATTTCGCATGACCCTGCACAATGGTGCAATTATCCATGCCCTTCAGCCAACTCTCGATATTATTTCGGGCGGTTGAGGAAACGGTATCGGCTCGTTGCCATATGTGTTTCATGTTAATGCGGATGGGCGTGTCGATCGTAACGCCAAAATCAGCGCCACGTCGCGCCAAATGCGCTGCATAGGCGCTTGCCACCAGCGCCTTGGTCGGCATACAGCCAGTGTTAACGCAGGTGCCGCCGAAAAGCTTCCGCTCAATGAGTAAAACCTTTCTGCCGGCGGTTGTAAGTCTTCCTGCCAGCGCGGGCCCCGCCTGCCCCGCCCCAATAATGATCGCGTCGAAAGAATTACTCATGGCAGCGAAGCAACAATCAGATAGGCACCGATAATAGCCACTGCGTCCTCGATCAATGCCGCAGGCCGATCCTGTCCGAAGCGGGCAGCAAGCGCGCTACGGATATAAGCACCACCATAGGTGCCAATGACAGCGCCTATTGCCCCGGCAATCAACCCGGCAACCAACATGCCGCCGGCAATGCCTATGGCAGCGCCACTGACTGCGCCCATTAGAACGCGTGTGCCAAATTGCACCGGTACTTTTCGACTCGGGGTCGATGGCAACTGATCTGTGATGAGCTCGCCAATGGCGAGTATTGAAATGATCCAGGGCGTGAAGGCATAGCCCAAAAACGCCAGCCAGCTATCACCCAGATTGAGCCAACCCAAATAGGCAGCCCAACTCACCGCTGCCGGCGCGGTCATAGCTCTCAAGCCTGCAATGACACCAATCAGAAGTGCTAGTGTAATGATCATAAAAGTCCAACCCCCGTTGAATTCGCGATCGACCGACAACACAAATGCTCGATGAACAAGAGGTTCAGGCGGCGTTCATATTGCGACACATAATTTGTAAAAATTCAACTGCTGCGCGCGTTACTATTCGCAGCAAATACCGACGGGATTTGTCATGCTTGTTCAGCGTCTTGGCATCGTATTTGTAATATTCTTCGCCTTTGCACTCTCGTTCGGATCCTTCGTGCACAATGCAAAATCAGGACGTGCGCCCTATCATGACAGCTTGATGCAAATCAAAAACTGAGCCTGATGACCTGTTTTTGATAAGATAGCCACGCTGCTAACGGATTTGCTTCTTTTCAGCCGCATCAAGTCTTTGCAAAAGATCACGTAGAACGTCCGGAATATTCTTTTCAACTTTTGATGGACGGGCTGTTTCGATCGTTCGGCGATAATCAGCGCGCACGACCTGCTCGCGAAGCACATTTGCAGTCCGGTCGTTCACTGGATGTCGTGCCATGATCATTCCAATCCACTCCATGCGGCGCATCTCGCACCGTACTAGCATAACTCAAATAAGCTGATTTGGTTCGAATTGCCGCGATTTATAGTCAACAGTTTATGAATCAACCGAATTGCAAAATCCTTCTACGCAAAAAATTCAAGGCTGCGGAACCAGCATCCCGTCCCGGCGTTGTTCTGAAAAGATTAAAGGATATGCCCATGTTGATCCGTGTTGGTTACGAGATAGGAATTCGTTGCAACGAGCCAACCCCTATGACGACCTATCTAAATCTGGAATCCGCACGGCTGAAAGATGTTCAATGCGAACGTGGACCCACGGCAACGCCAGAGGTTAATCTGGAAACATTCACAGATCTGTTTGGAAATAATTGTCTGCGGCTGGTTGCACCGGCAGGCAATTTGTCACTGAAATATGATGCTGTTGTCAACGATGATGGCCTGCCAGATCCGGTCGATGAAAATGCCGAAGAAGTTTCCGTCGACAAACTTCCCACGGAATGCCTGGCTTACCTTTCTGCCAGCCGCTATTGTGAAACAGACGAGTTGAGCAATCTTGCTTGGAGCCTGTTCGGGCATGTCAAACCGGGTTGGACACGAGTTCAGACAATCTGCGATTACGTCAATCAACGCCTGACATTCAGCTATGGTTTTGCAAGGGCCACACGCACGGCTGCACAGGCCCATGAAGAACGTGTCGGCGTGTGCCGGGATTTCGCTCATCTTGCCGTGGCCTTCTGCCGCTGCATGAATATTCCTGCCCGTTACGTGAATGGCTATATGGGCGATATTGGCGTACCCGCTGATCCGGCCCCGATGGATTTCAATGCATGGTTCGAAGTCTTTCTAGGTGGCAAATGGCACACGTTTGATGCCCGCCATAATCAGCGCCGCATCGGCCGGATTGTCGTCGCCCGCGGCCGTGATGCAGCGGACACCCCCCTCATTTATACATTTGGCCCGCATGAATTGACCAATTTCAAAGTCTGGACGTTCGAAGAGAACGCTCCAACATTTACCAACAGGCGTTTTGAGAAAATATCGCTGGTAACCCCGTGGTTTAGCCAAAGGTGGTCCCGGCTTTCACGGCATATCCGGCAAGCATCCGAGACAGAACCAACGATTTAGAGCCCTTTCTCGCTCAGAACCATTGTACCGGAACAAACATGCTTGAGGTTTGCCATGCCACATTTGGCAGGGTAATTTGCTGCTTCGGTTCGGTCTGAGGAGGAGCCCACAGGATGCTTTTCGATAATGCGTCGAAGTCGATTTACTCGCAAGAAGACTGGAACATCATGCAAGCGGCCTACGACAAAGCCGCCAAAACGCTCGTTGTAAAGTCCAGTACCGATGACGACGCCAGGATCATTGCAGAAACTGTTATGACAGCCTTCAACCGTGGCAATAAGGATATTAATTCTCTGGCGGCCTTGGCGGTTATTACCGCGATCAACTCGCATCCAAGCCTGAACCAAAATGGATTTGAGCAGCGCAAGCGGTCAGGATAAGCGTTTATCTGATCGCTTTGACAAGCGCATTGTCCGGAAAACAGGTTGGCTCCATTCCCTGTTTTGTCTGCCATGCTCCAATTGACCGCCGCGTCTTGAAACCGGGAAACCCATCCGCGCCGCCTGCGTCATATCCCTGCTTTTCCAGCGTCTTTTGCATGCTGGCAATGTCAGAGCGATAAAGTCCGCCAACGTCGCCCCAGCCAGTGCTGAATCCTTTTGCACCATGGGCAATCCGATCACCAATATGCCCGATGAACAGGGCATATAGATCACTCATATTGTACTCTTTTAGGACATAAAAATTCTTGGTAACGATGAATGCAGGCCCGTGCCTTCCGGCGGGCATCAAAAGGAAGCCTTCGCGCTTCATCTCGCTGGACGGAAAAGCCTTGCCATTGACCCGGCTGATACCCAGTTGTTCCCAGGCGGAAAACAGCTTGCCCTGATCCGGCCCCTCCAGGGAACAGCTCACAGTTTGCGGCACGGTGACCTCATAGCCCCAGTCCCGCCCTGCCTGCCAGCCATATTGCTTGAGATAATGACCGATAGAACCCAGCGTGTCCGGCACTGAGTTCCAGATATCCCGTTTGCCATCACCGTCAAAATCCACCGCATGTTGCAGGTAAGAGGTCGGCATGAATTGCGGCTGACCGAGCGCTCCGGCCCAGGAGCTTTTCATGGCACCAGCGTCAATATATCCCTTCTGGACAATCTCCAGCGCAGCCATCAGTTCCTTGCGGAACATTTCCTTTCGCGAGGCCAGAAATGCTTTTGTACCAAGTACGGTAAAGGCGTTATTTGGAATTTTTACGCTGCCATATCCGCTCTCGCGTCCCCAGACTGCAAGCACGATCTCACCCGGGACACCATATTTGCTTTCGACGGCCTTCAGGGTCCGGGCATATTGCCCTGCCCGCGCCACGCCGCCAGCAGTTGTGGCATTTATGGTCTTATCATTGAAGTATTTTCCCGGCGAGCCGAACTCGGACTGAGCCTGCTTCTTTGGTGTCTTTGGCTTTTCGCCCGGCAGAATCAGATCAGGCAAGTCCAGATTGGGCGATACCCCGGCAAAAGCCTGATCGAACACTGCTTTCGAAATGCCCGCTGTCTTGGCATCAGGCCAAAGATCATTGGCAAGCCAGTTTTGGAATTGCGCATCAACCTCGGGCTTGGACGCCGCGAAGGCAGATAATGTGCTTGTGCTCAGCACAAGCAGAATACGCAACCCAATGATAAAATGCTTTTTTATCAAATCCTTGAGTCCCGCACTGTTGGCGTCTTAACTGGCAACGGTTTTGTGGCCGGTGGTATGAATGATGGCAACACGGAAATATACCGGTTCCAGCGGACGGACATGATTTCTTGAAATCGTTTTTACATAGGCCGGTTCCCACCACTCAGCCGTTCGGCTCAAAAGACGATGTGCATTATTGCGCGCCTCTATATGGCCGGGTTCGCTTGTCAGCTCTTCGAAAATTCCGGTGACGACGACGCTTTGCCAATTATTAGTGGCAACGATCTCATCAAACTCTATGCACACTTTGGGATTTTCACGCATCCAGTCGACTTTCGTGCCCGCTGACGTGAGTGAATAAAGAGAAACGTCATCGTAAGCGAAACTCAGGGGAATAACGTAGGGTTGATTATCTTTCGCGCACGCCAATCGCCCGATTGTTGCGCGTGCCAGAAACTCCTTGATTTCCTGCTGCGTCATATCCTGGATAATCATGAAACTTCGCCCCTGTTGCCCGGCCCCGAAATTTTTCGGTCCTATCGCATTTTAGTATAACGACCATAAATCTCGAAAAAGACAAGTTAGCGGCTTCACAGTGTGGTTCTTGCGCGCAAGGCAGCCGTTAATGTTCCTTCGTCAAGATAGTCAAGCTCACCCCCAACCGGCACGCCATGAGCTAGTCTGGTAATTCGGACATCAAAATCTGCCAGCTGATCGGTGATATAGTGTGCTGTTGTCTGACCCTCGACAGTCGCATTCACCGCAAGAATAATCTCCTTGATCTCCCCTTCGGCAACCCGTCCGACAAGCGTCGCAATATTGAGATCATCCGGGCCGATACCATCAAGCGGAGAGAGGCGTCCGCCAAGAACATGATAACGGACATTCATCGACCCGGCACGTTCCAACGCCCAAAGATCGGAAACATCCTCGACCACGATCAGTGTCGCGCGTTCGCGGCGTGGATCGGTGCAAATCATGCAGGGGTCGGATGTATCCACATTTCCACATGTTGAGCAGATGCGCACCTTCTCGGCCGCATCCTGCATCGCGGTGCCAAGAGGAATCAGCAGCGCTTCTTTCTTCTTGATAAGGTGGAGGGCGGCGCGCCTGGCAGAACGCGGACCAAGCCCCGGCACTTTGGCTAGGAGCTGGATTAGGCGCTCAATTTCTGGACCGGCGATTCGTTTCGACATATCGCCGGTTTAGAGCAATTCGCGGCTTTAGGGAATCAAAGACCGGCGGAGTGTTCAACCCATCCAACATTTTGGTCGAAATAATACAATCTTGGATTGGTTGTTCCGGCTCCAAGACCCGATAAGGATCGTATCGGTGATCGCAACGGGTTTGAGGGCAAAAGCAGCAGCACGGTGCCAGCCAGTGTATTGGAGAGGACGGGCTTCTCCAACTGCGGCATCAGCCATGCTCTCGACTTGGAGGTGAAACTATGCGGAGATTTCCGTTTAGCGTAACTCTTATTGTGAAAAGAACCCGGACCAGCTGGTCACTGACATTCCGGGTTCAATTTTCAAAATGAGACCAGGGGACGGGCGAAAGCTCGTTCCCTACTCCAAGAACAGTCTATCTTAATAAGACATTCTTTCCAATAAACTTCTGGTTGCTTTCGAATAGGATTAAAACGGCAACTTGAATCCCGGAGGAATTGGCAGGCCCGCAGTCAAGGCTTGCGTTTTTTCTGCCATGATTGCCTCGACCTTCGCCTTGGCCTCATTGTGCGCAGCGATGATGAGATCCTCAATGACTTCGATATCATCTTCCTTGAAGAGTGAAGGATCAATGGTCAGTGCAGTCAGTGCGCCTTTGCCGGAAAGCTTGACAGTGACAAGCCCGCCACCCGCCTGCCCTTCGGCCTCAAGTGCGGAAATTTCCTCCTGCATCGAAGCCATCTTCGCCTGCATTTCCTTGGCCTGTTTCATCATGCCCATTATGTCACGCATGGGTTATCTCCTGTGTTCAATCATCTTCTTCAACGGGCGCCAATGTATCATCACCTGCACCTGCGGATAATTCATCATCGGCTTGCCCCGCGGGCGTGGCTATGCGCACGTTGATAATCTTGGCGCCCGGAAACTTCGAAAGTATGGCGGCCACATCCGGATCTGCACGCGCATCGCTCAGCAAGCCTTCACGCTTTGCCGTTTCGACTTCGTTGAGTGTCTTGCTGCCTTCCTCACGCGAAAGCGAAACCATCCAGCGAATGCCCGTCCAGTCGCCAAGCTTTTGCGATAAATCTGTCAGCAGGGTTTTCGGCGCAGCTTCAGTCAGGTTAATCTCAAGACGCCCGGGCTTGATACTGACCAGCCGCACGCAATTCTTGACCATGATCTTGAACTGCATATCACGCTGCTTGTCTGCAAGTGCGATGATATCTTCAATACTGCCTATCTGAACCGAAGGAACGGCCTCTTCAACAATCTGCGGCGAAGCGAGCATGGCCGGTTCCGGTTGGATAGCTGGTTCAACCAGCCGCATGGTTGCGCCGCCACTCGCGTTCACAGTGCCGCGAGCAGTTGCCACCGCATCGCTGGCACGTGCCATCGAGGCACCGCCATTGCCCGGATTCGGACGCGGCCCATTATTGTCGCCGGCGGTACCAGGCAAAGCTGTGCCGTCATCCAGCGACTTCAATGCTTCATCAAGCGTGGGCAAATCTGCGGCATGGGCAATGCGGATGAGCAGCATTTCGGCTGCCTGAACGGGGCGATTTGAATTCTCGACCTCGGCCATACCCTTCAGCAACATCTGCCAAGTCCGGGAAAGGACGCGAATGGACAATTTCTCTGCAAAATCACGTCCGCGCAGCCGCTCGTCTTCTGACAATGAAATATCGTCGGCAACATCCGGGGTAAAACGAATGCGTGTGACCAAATGATTGAAGTCGGCAAGGTCGGTCAACACTACGCTGGGATCAGCTCCAACATCATATTGCGAGCGGAACTCACGCAATGCCGAAGCCACGTCGCCGCGCATCAGCATTTCGAACAAATCGATGATCCGCGCACGATCCGCCAAGCCCAGCATCGAACGCACAGCCTCGCCATTCACTGTGCCTGCTCCATGCGCTATGGCTTGATCGAAAATGGACAGCGAATCACGCACGGAACCCTCGCCTGCCCGCGCGATCATGGACAGCGAGGTATCGTCCACCGTTATGTTTTCCAGACCTGCGATCTTGCGTAAATGCGAGGTCAACAGGCTGGTATCTATGCGGCGCAAATCGAAACGCTGGCAGCGCGACAGAACGGTGATGGGAACCTTGCGGATTTCCGTCGTCGCAAAAATGAATTTCACATGGGGCGGCGGCTCTTCAAGCGTCTTCAACAGGCCGTTAAAGGCCTGATTGGAGAGCATATGCACCTCATCGATGATATAAACCTTATAACGCGCCGATACCGGACGGTAACGCACCTGTTCGATGATCTCGCGAATATCATCAATGCCCGTATGGGAAGCAGCATCCATCTCGATCACGTCGACATGCCTGCCTTCCATGATAGCTTGACAATGCTCGCCCATGACAGAAAGGTCTATGGTTGGCTTGTCTATATCGCCATTCTTGTAGTTGAGGGCGCGGCCAAGAATTCGCGCAGTCGTGGTCTTGCCGACACCGCGCACACCCGTCAGCATCCACGCTTGCGCGATCCGTCCTGTCTCGAACGCATTGGTCAGCGTCCTGACCATTGGCTCCTGGCCAATCAGATCGTTGAAATTTTCGGGGCGATATTTGCGGGCGAGCACGCGATAGGCGCTGTCTGGCTTTTTCGTGTCCATCGCGTTTGTTCCGCTCCTGCATTTACTTCTTGTATATGGCGCAAGTTTGGACCGCCATGCACCATAGCGTCAATGCCGGTTGCGGCTTTGACACAGGCAGGTACACATAAAAAGGGTGGGAGGCTGGCACGGCGACCCGTGCCTGGCTCGTTGGGGCTGCTTCCTTCCGGACCTGACCCGGTTGGCGAGTGGCTCGTCCACCACCAACCTCCCGGTTTTCATATCGGCAATCCCAACGCAAAAAGCAAGCGCACACAGAAAAAAACTGCTATTTACTCGTACATCATGACATTCGCACTCGACGCAAAACTAAACGCAGATACCTTCCCCATCGTAAAACTGGGTCTTTGTGACCTGCGCTTGATGAATGACCGGCGTTGGCCATGGCTTATTCTTGTGCCGCAAAGACCGGGAATCACTGAAGTTCATGAATTGACGCCGCTCGATCAGACGATGTTGACATTCGAGGCGGGCATCGCGGCGCAGGCACTCAAGTCGATTACCAATTGCGAAAAGATCAATACGGCTGCACTTGGCAATATAGTTCGCCAACTACACGTTCATGTCATTGCACGGAACACTGGCGATCCGGCATGGCCTGGGCCGGTCTGGGGCCATGGAACACGCGAGCCTTACAGCAAAAACGACGCAAAGGTCTTTGCGAAAACGATTCTCGACGCTATTTAAACAATCCCGTCCAGTTTCCCCGTTCTGGAGCTTCCATTCATGTCGTTTCGTCTTTTTGATGCTCCGCTAGCCGAGCCCAGCCATTTTGTGGGATTCGCCGGGAACAGGATCAATCGGCATTCGGAAAAACGGAGTGACGACGTTGTCACCCTTGCGCTGGCAAATGCCGACGCGCGCATGTTGCTGGTGGGCGATGGCAAGATACTGGTTGATTGCAGCGCCTCGGAAGGGAATGCGTTTTTCGGGATGGAAGCAGCCTCGGCGCTTCTCCCGGGATTGAACAAGACAATTTATCTCGGCCTTCAAGACGATATGCCAATATTGGCAGGACCGAGCGGCCTTTCTCCGGAAGCGCTACCTATGGGCATTGAGGCGGTTGACTATCGTTCGGCCTATACGCAAGGGCTTATTCCCCCAGATCAGATAGGAGCCATGGCGCAAGCCGTGTCACTGCTCTCATGGCATGACACCCACAAGTTTTGCGGGCGCTGCGGCCATGAAACCGTCATGCGGGATGGCGGCTATCGTCGTACATGTCCCAATTGCGAGGCTCAGCATTTTCCGCGCACAGACCCGGTGGCAATCATGATGGTCGTGCGCGGCGACAAGTGCCTGCTGGCGCGCGGGGCGCATTTTGGGACCGGCATGTATTCCTGCCTCGCCGGGTTTATCGAACCCGGCGAGACTATCGAAAATGCAGTGCGCCGCGAAACCATGGAAGAAACCAACCTGCCTGTAGGGCGCGTTCTCTATCATGCCAGCCAGCCTTGGCCCTTCCCCTATTCTTTGATGATCGGTTGCCATGCCGAAGCCCTCTCGGACGATTATATATTGGATACGGCAGAGCTTGAGGCTGGACGCTGGTTCAGCCGCGAAGAAGTCAGGACCATGATGGACCGCACGCATCCAGATGGTCTTATGACGCCGCCCGCAGGGGCCATTGCAGCCCACCTCATCCGCAGCTGGGTGGAGAGCAAGTTTTAATCATTGGATAGAAAGGCGACGCCTGTGGACTTTCGCGATGATGAGCTGAAAAACTTTGAAGCCAATGGTGCGCTGCCATTACCGGACGCGACCGACGAGGGTTTCGTTGAGAACGATGGAGCCAGCATCCACTATTCTGCCTATGGTGCCGGAGCGCCGGTAATCCTGCTTCATGGCGGATTGGGCCATGGCGGCAATTGGGGCTATCAGGTTCCAGCTCTTGTCGATGCCGGACACCGCGCGCTTCTCATCGACAGCCGTGGACATGGCCGCAGCACGCGTGACAGTAAACCCTATAGCTATGAGCTGATGGCATCCGATGTGCTTGCGGTCATGGATCGATTGAGCATTGCCAAGGCCGCTCTACTTGGCTGGAGCGACGGCGCCTGCACATCAATGGTGCTCGGCATAAAGGCATCGCATCGCGTCACCGGTGTCTTTTTCTTTGGCTGCAACATGGACCCGAGCGGCACCAAGGAAGTCCAGCCAAGCCTAGCGCTCGATCGTTGCTTCAGCCGCCATGTCAAGGATTATGCCGAGTTATCGGCAACGCCTGATCAGTTCGAGGACTTTCTGGCAGCCGTCGGCAGAATGATGAAAACGGAACCTAATTATGGTGCCGCCGAGCTGGCGAAGATTACGGTGCCGGTCACTGTCGTTCAAAGCGAGCATGATGAATTTATCAAGCAGGAACATGCCGAATATCTCGCGCGCACCATCCCGGGCGCAGAGTTTCTCCTGCTACAGGGCGTCAGTCACTTCGCGCCGCTGCAACGGCCTGACCAATTCAATCAAGCAGTCCAGCAATTTCTCGACCGAATCTCAGCTCAATAATTAGTCTTCGCTTATTTGCGAGCTTCGGAATGTCGTGTCAGCTGGGTAGACACCCAATACACGCACTTCCTTCGAGAAGAATTCCAGCTCCTCCAACGCCTGGGCGACATTCTTATCGTCCGGATGGCCTTCAATGTCCGCGTAAAACTGCGTCGCCGTGAATTTACCGTCGATCTGGTAGCTTTCCAGCTTGGTCATATTCACCATGTTCGTGGCAAAACCGCCCATCGCTTTATAAAGTGCAGCCGGAACGTTGCGGACGCGGAATACAAAAGTGGTCATCATCAGCGCATCGGAGGTACGCGGTGCCCATTTTTTGGTTTTTGTCAGCACGACGAAGCGCGTGACATTGTTTTCAGTGTCCTCGACATCCTCTTCGAGAATATCCAAACCATAGAGGCTTGATGCCAGACGCGGCGCCAAAGCAGCCATCGTTCTGTCCTTGACTTCCGCGACCAGACGCGCAGCACCGGCGGTGTCGCCAGCGATCACCGGCTTCCAGCCATTCTTGCGAATATATTTGCGGCATTGGCCAAGTGCATGGATATGGCTGTGGACAGAGGTGATCTCGCTGCGCTTCGTGCCCGGTAGAACCATCAGCTGAAAATGGATCGGCAGAAAATATTCGCCAACAATGTGTAGTCGCGATTCCGGTAACAGATGGTGGATATCGGCAACACGTCCGGCAATGGTATTTTCAATTGGAATCATTGCCAGATCGGCTGCACCGCTTTCAACCGCATTGAACGCATCTTCAAAGGTCGGGCAAGGCATGGGTTCCATCGTTGGAAACATGTTGCGGCAAGCCGTATCGGAATTTGCGCCGGGTTCACCCTGAAAAGAGATGCGGTTGGTCTTGGTCATTATCCTTGGCCTTGTTTCATATTCAATAATTCGCGGGCGCGATCCAGATCTTCCTGCGTGTCCACACCCAACGGCACAGAATCGACAATCTCGACATCAATGCGCATCCCAGACTCAAGCGCGCGCAGTTGCTCCAGCCGCTCACGCCGCTCCAGCGGCGAGGGTCCCAGCCTGACAAAACGCTCAAGAGCGGCCCGGCGATAGGCATAAAGCCCGATATGGTGGTAAAGCGGCCCCTCGCCCCAAGGGGCTGTCGCACGCGTGAAATAGAGTGCACGCAACTGGGTTTCACTCAAAGGCGAGCCGATGATCTTGACCACATTGGGATTGGTCTTTTCCGCTTCGTGGCGAATCTCGACCGCCAGCGTACCAATATCGGCAGGACCATTGAGCAATGGCAATAGAGCGCGCTTTATAACATCCGGTTCGATGGTTGGCAGGTCACCTTGCACATTAACAACCGCATCAATATTCCCATCAGGGTCGAGTGCTTGCAGCGCTTCATAGATGCGGTCGGAGCCGGATTCGTGATCGCTTCGGGTCATGACAGCTTCCAGCCCGTAAGCTTCGACTGCCAACTTTACCTCAGCCGTATCAGTGGCCACAACGGTGCGGCCAAGGCCCGCAGCTATGGCGCGCTCAGCAACGTGAACAATCATCGGCTTGCCTGCAATATCGGCCAAAGGCTTGTTGGGAAGCCGTGTCGAAGCCATTCTTGCCGGTATCAGGTTCAATATTCTCATCATTCCTCACACCCCTACGGTGTCAAAAAGTCTCAGGCAGAACCGCCCTTATATGTGTTGCAAGTGGGAGATAAAACCCCTAGTTTCCGCGCAATCACGAGGGGTTTCTGCCACAAATGCAGCGGTTTGCATTGATCAGATATTGAAGCCCTCCGCAAGAGGAGTAATGAGCGACGATGGGATCCGCATTTAATAAGTACGCCATGGCGTTTCTGGCAACAGTGTTCGTTGTCATGTCCGCGGCCATCATGTCCGACTCCCTGTTCAATTCGCACGCTCCCGAAAAGCCAGGCTTTATTATTGAAGCACCTGAGGGCGGCGAAGCAACCGCAGGCGCAGAGGCTCCTGCCGCAGCGGTGCCGGTGGCAACCCTGCTCGCTTCAGCTGATGCGAAGCGCGGTGAAGCTGTGTTCAAGCGTTGCGCTGCTTGCCACACCGCAGAAAAGGGCGGCGCTAACAAGGTCGGCCCGAATCTTTGGGACATTGTTGAGCGCCCGATCGCGACCCATGAAGGTTTCAGCTATTCCGGCGCCATGAAGGAATTCTCCAAGGGTGGCCAGGAGAAGTGGACCTATGATCACCTCAATCACTTCCTGACCTCGCCAAAGGGCTATATCAAAGGCACCGCCATGGGCTTTGCGGGTGATAAGAAAGATCCGGAGCGTGCCGATTTGATCGCCTATCTGCAGACGCTTTCAGATAGCCCGAAGCCATTCCCTGCAGCTGATGCTGCTCCAGCCGGTGAAAAGCCTGCTGAAGGCGCTGCACCTGCCGCTCCGGCACCAGCGGGCGAAACACCCGCAGCGCCTGCTCAGCCAGCGCCAGCACACTAAAACCTACTTATATCGATCTAAAAGCCGGGCTCAATGCCCGGCTTTTTTGTATCAACTCCCCGTGTTTTTTAAGCGAAGGCCTGTTCTCTGCCGCATTTTCTCTTAGACTGCCTGTCAGATAGAACTGTGGAGACCTGTTTTGAGATTTCGCCGCTTCGTTATCAGCCTTGCGCTGCTCGCTGCCACAACCCTTGGCACCCTTCAGATTGCACATGCTGCGGAACCGGAATGGCGTCATGCAACGAGTCTGACCGGTGAGCCCAAATACGGGCCTGACTTCAAGCATTATGATTATGTAAACCCCGACGCACCCAAAGGCGGTACGCTGAATAATATTGCCCAAGGTTCATTCGACAGCCTCAATCCATTTGTGATTCAGGGAGAGTCTGCTGCAGGGCTTCCACCCACTGGTAATCCTATCGGCGGCGGAATTCTGTATGATACACTCTTAAGTCAGGCACTTGATCAGCCAGGCACCAATTATGGACTAGTCGCAGAGGCGGTTGCTTATCCAGATGACTTTTCATGGGTCAAGTTTCGTCTAAACCCTGCTGCAAAATGGCATGACGGGCAGCCAATAACAGCAGAAGATGTGATTTGGTCCTTTGAAACCTTAAAACGGCAAACGCCACTGTATAATAAGTACTATCACGATGTGACAAAGGCGGAAAAAACCGGCGAACGGGAAGTCACATTTACTTTTGCTATTTCGGGCAATCGCGAACTTCCGAACATTATGGGAGACTTCCCCATCCTGCCAAAACATTGGTGGGAGGGCACAGACAAGAACGGAAACAAGCGGGATTTTAGCAAACCCACAACGGAAATCCCACTTGGCTCGGCTGCCTATAAAATCGAAAGCGTTGACTTTGGGAAATCGATCGTATGGAGCCGCGTTCCCGATTATTGGGGTAAAGACCTTCCTGTCGAGGTAGGCCGAAACAATTTTGATCGAATCCGGTACGAATACTTCCGGGACGGGAATGCTGCCTGGGAAGGCTTCAAAAAGGGCGGTCTGCAGGATTATCGCAGCGAACCCAGCATCAGCCGCTGGATGCGGGAGTATGACTTTCCGGCGTTCAATCGTGGTGACGTTGTCAAAAAGGTCTTCCCCGAACGATCCCTCGGACGAATGCAGGGTTTCTTGATCAATACCCGGCGCGAAAAATTCAAGGATATCAGGGTGAGGCAGGCACTCAACTTTGCTTTCGACTTTGAAACCATGAGCAAGAATATGTTCTATGGGCAATATAAGCGGATCAACAGCTATTTCGCTGGATCGGAACTTGCTTCCAGTGGTCTTCCTCAGGGAAAAGAGCTGGAAATACTGCAAACTGTAAAGGGTGAAGTTCCCGAACAAGTCTTTACACAGGAATTCAAGAATCCCGTTTCTGACACGCCTCAGGCATTGCGCGAAAACCTGCGGAATGCAGTTAACCTGCTGCGCGAAGCGGGGTATGAGAACAAGGACGGAAAACTGGTTAATACGAAAACCGGAGAGCAGCTCACCATTGAATTTCTTGGCTCTGACCCTCGCGATGAGCGAACAGTAGGGCCTTTTATGGCCAATTTGCGTAAATTGGGCATTGATGCTCGGCTAAGACCAGTCGACTCAGCGCAATATGTGGCAAGAATCAATGACTTTGACTACGATATTCTTGGCATAATGGGGATGGCTCAGAGCCTTTCTCCCGGCAATGAACAACGGGATTTCTGGAGTTCAAGCACCGCTGATACTCCAGGTAGCCGCAATTATATGGGCATCAAGAATCCAGCCATCGACAAGCTCATTGATAAAGTCATCCTTGCGAAGGATCGCGATGAACTTGTGGCCGCCACCCACGCACTCGACCGCGTGCTTTTATGGAACTACTACGTCGTTCCCCAGTGGTATGACGACCGCACAAAGATTGCTTACTGGAACAAGTTTGGCATGCCTGACAAACAGCCCGAATACGTGGGCGTGGACCCCTTTTCATGGTGGATTGATACTGCCAAGGAGCAGGCATTAAAGGCTCGTTTTCAATGACGAGATTTAACCGCCGCGAACTTATGAAGCTTTCGGGCGCTGCAATGCTCACTGCCATGGCTCCAAAATTGGCCTTGGCAGATGTGCAGACGGACGTTCCGCTTCATGGCCTCTCTGCGTTTGGCGAGTTGAAATACCCGAAGGATTTTACGCATTTTGACTATGCCAGTCCCGATGCGCCCAAGGGCGGAACCTTCGCTTTTTCGCCCAATACGTGGGTTTTTAATCAGTCGCCCCAAACCTTCAATACGCTCAATACGTTCTCGAACAAGGGAGATGCTCCGCCCCGTATGGAACTCTGTTTCGATACGCTGATGGCATCTGCACTGGACGAACCGGACTCGATTTATGGTCTGGTGGCAGAAACAGTTACCGTTTCCGCCGATCGCAATAGCTTCACCTTCAAACTGCGGCAGGAAGCCCGCTTCCATGACGGCTCGCCAATCACTGCGGAAGATGTTGTTTTCAGCTTTGAAACCCTCAAGGACAAAGGGCATCCCCAACTCCGTCTGGTTCTGACGGAGTTGAGCAAAATTGCTGCACTGGACGCGCATACCGTGCAGCTGATTTTTTCAGGCAAGCATTCTGACCGTGCGATACTCGATATTGCCTCAATACCTATTTTTTCCCAAAAATGGTACGCCACCCGCGACTTTGCGGCATCAACAATGGAACCGCCGCTTGGCTCGGGGGCATATCGTGTTGGCCGTGTCGCTCCTGGCCAAACCATAGAGTATGAACGCGTGGCGGATTATTGGGCCAAGGACCTGAATGTACAGCGCGGTCAAAACCACTTTGATCGTATTAAAATTGATTTCTACCGGGAGCGCCAACCGGAATTCGAGGCTTTCAAAAAAGGCGATATTTTCTGGCGATATGAAGCAACCGCAAAAACATGGGCGACAGAGTACAATTTCCCTGCGGTACAACAGAAACGTGTCATTAAACGCAAGTTTACAACGGAAAAGCGCCCGCAATTGCAGGCTTGGGCCATTAATCAGCGCCGCGAGCATTTCCGCGCGCCCCAGGTACGCGAAGCTATTGCACTGTGCTTTGATTTTGAGTGGACCCAGAAAAATCTTTTCTATGGTGCATATGAGCGCTCCCATTCAGTGTTTGAGCAATCGGATTTCCGGGCAAGCGGAAAGCCCTCTGCGGAAGAACTCGCCATTCTGGAGCCTTTTCGTGACAGGCTGCCCGAGGCCATATTCGGCGATGCATTGTTGCAAACACCTTCTGATGGCAGCGGGCGTGACCGCAAAAACTTGAAGCGTGCATCCGACCTTTTAAATCAGGCGGGATTCAAACGGGATGGTGACAAGTTGGTGGATGCGCAAGGCCGACCGCTCAATCTTGAACTCTTGATTTATGCTGAAGTCTTCACCCGCAGTTACTCACCTTTCGTAAACAATCTGAAGGCCTTGGGCATCAACGCCTATCTGCGCTTGGCCGATCCCGCGCAATATCAAAGCCGCATTCAGAATTTTGATTTCGACATGATCGGTATGGCGGTGCAACTCTCCCCTACGCCAACACGAGAATCACTGGAGGAGATATTCGGCTCCAAGGGCAGGGATATCCCGGGTTCGTATAATTTTCCCGGCACAGCCGATCCGGTTGTCGATGCGCTTATCGCTAAAGTGAGCGATGCAAAAACGCGTGACGAGCTGGTTTCGCTATTGCGGGTTTTAGATCGGCTCTTGCGTATCAGGCGTGATTGGATTCCAAACTGGTACTCAGCGAATCATCCGATCGCCTATTGGGACATGTTCGGCTTCAAGGAGCCCAAACCCGATTATGGTTTCCCGGTTGAAACGCTGTGGTGGTTCGACGAAGCAAAGGCGAAGGCAATTGGCAAAGTTTGATGGACTGAAAGCGATGAGAGGGCGCCCCTGATGGGAGCCTATGTTCTGCGACGCCTTCTGCTGATGATACCGACATTGTTCGGCATTTTGCTTGTCTGCTTCGTCATCGTGCAATTCGTACCCGGTGGGCCGGTTGAGCGTATTATCAGCCAACTGACCGGACAGGGCGGCAATGCCATGGACCGCATCAGCGGTGGCGGCGGCGATATTGGCCAGGCTCAGGATCAGCTTGGGACGGGATTGGGCAACTCCAAATATCGCGGCGCACAGGGTCTCGACCCGGCCTTTATCGCCAGTCTTGAGAAACAATTTGGTCTTGATAAGCCGCCATTGGAGCGCTTCGGCCTTCTGGTCTGGAATTATATCCGCTTCGATTTCGGGCGAAGCTATTTCCGCGATATAAGTGTGATCGAGCTGATAAAGGAAAAACTGCCGGTCTCCATATCGCTTGGTTTGTGGACGACCCTGCTGTCCTACATGATTTCAATACCCTTGGGCATTCGCAAGGCCATCAAAGACGGATCATCCTTCGATATCTGGACCAGCGGAATTATCATCATTGGCTATGCGATTCCCGGCTTCCTGTTCGGTATCATGCTCATCGTGTTTTTTGCAGGCGGCTCGTTCTTTGATTGGTTTCCGCTGCGCGGCTTGACCTCAAATAATTTTAGCCAGCTATCCGGGTTTGAGAAGATCGTGGATTACGCCTGGCACCTTGTTCTGCCTTTGACAGCGATACTCCTGTCGGCCTTTGCCACAACGACCTTGCTGACCAAGAACTCGTTTCTTGATGAAATACGCAAACAATATGTGACCACAGCGCGCGCAAAGGGGCTTTCAGAACGAAAAATCCTTTATGGCCATGTTTTCCGCAATGCCATGCTGATCGTGATCTCCGGATTTCCCAGCGCCTTCATATCCATCTTCTTCACAGGTCAGCTGCTTATAGAGGCTATCTTCTCTCTCGATGGCCTTGGCCTTCTTGGCTATGAGTCGATCCTCAACCGCGATTATCCCGTGGTTATAGCCACCGTGTATATTTTTGCCCTTATCGGCATTCTCATGACCCTTTTATCTGACCTGCTTTACACTTGGATTGACCCGCGCATCGACTTTGAGCGGAGGGACGTGTGATGACCGATATCGTCGGAACCGCTCCCGCCTCCGTGAAGCGACCGCGCCTTTCGCCGCTCAATGCGCGACGCTGGCAAAACTTCAAGGCAAACCGGCGCGGCTGGTGGGCGCTTTGGATTTTCCTTTTCCTGTTTGCTGTCTCGCTCTGTGCGGAACTTGTTGCCAATGACAAGCCGATCATCGTCTCCTACAAAGGCGAGATTCTCTTTCCAGTTCTGGTCGATTACCCAGAAGAAAAGTTCAACGGCTTTTATGCGGTTACGGATTACCGCGATCCGGTCATTCAGGATGAGATCAATGCCAATGGCTGGGCCATCTGGCCGCCGGTGCGCTACTCCTACAGGACAGTCAATAATGAACTGCCGGAAACCGCGCCTTCAAAGCCCTTCTGGCTCTATACGCCTGAAGAGCGTTGCAATCGTTATGCGCTCGGCGTCAATGATCCCAATTGCACTTTCGGCAATATGAATATTCTCGGGACGGACGATCAGGCCCGCGATGTCTTTGCCCGGGCACTTTATGGCTTTCGCATTTCTGTGCTGTTCGGCCTTATCCTGACCGCCTGCTCCGCGGTCATTGGTGTTACTGCGGGCGCACTGCAAGGCTATTTCGGTGGCTGGGTCGATCTTATCGCCCAGCGTTTCATCGAAATCTGGTCTTCGGTACCCACGCTCTACCTCCTGCTTATCATGTCATCCATATTGCCTCCCGGCTTCTGGATTTTGCTCGGTATCCTGCTGCTATTTTCCTGGGTCAGCTTTGTTGGCATTGTCCGTGCCGAATTTTTGCGCGCCCGTAATTTCGAATATGTGAACGCAGCGCGTGCGCTTGGCGTCCCCGACCGGACAATCATGTTCCGTCACCTTCTGCCCAATGCCATGGTGACGACACTGACCTTCCTGCCCTTCATCCTCAATGGATCAATCACCACATTGACCTCGTTGGATTTTCTCGGTTTCGGCCTGCCTCCGGGCTCGGCATCGCTTGGCGAGCTGCTCGCACAAGGCAAGAACAATCTGCAGGCTCCCTGGCTGGGCATTACTGGCTTCGCCGTGATTTCGTTGATGTTGTCACTGCTGATCTTTGTCGGTGAGGCAACACGTGACGCCTTTGATCCACGCAAGGCTTTCAAATGACCAAAGCTCCCCTCCTCTCTGTCCGCGATCTCTCCGTTGCCTTCACGCAAAACGGGCGGGAAACGCTCGCGGTTGATCATATTTCTTTCGATATTGCTGAGGGTGAGACGGTCGCTCTGGTTGGCGAATCCGGTTCGGGTAAATCCGTCTCGGCCCTTTCAGTGCTGAAGCTTCTGCCCTACCCGCCTGCTTCGCATCCTTCAGGCCAGATTCTGTTCAATGGCGAGGATTTACTCGACAAGGATGAAACTGACCTGCGCCGTGTGCGCGGCAATGACATTACGATGATCTTCCAGGAGCCGATGACCTCGCTCAATCCGCTCCACACGATTGAGAAGCAGATCGTTGAAGTTCTCAAGCTGCATCAGGGCATGCGTGATCAGGCTGCGCGCAAGCGCACTCTGGAATTGCTTGAAGAGGTTGGCATCCGCGACCCTGAAAAGCGTCTGGACGCCTATCCGCACCAACTTTCCGGCGGGCAGAGGCAGCGCGTCATGATTGCCATGGCTCTCGCCAATAAGCCAAAGCTTTTGATCGCCGATGAACCGACAACGGCACTTGACGTGACCGTGCAGGCGCAAATTCTCAAACTCCTTGCGGAGCTGAAATCTGCGCAGGGCATGTCGATGCTCTTCATCACCCATGATCTTGGCATTGTCCGCAAGATCGCGGATCGCGTCTGCGTCATGACGGGCGGCAAGATCGTCGAGACAGGACCAACCAAGGAAATTTTCGACAATCCTCAACACGCCTATACCAAGCATCTGCTTGCAGCCGAACCGAAAGGCAATCCGCCTTCGGCTGATCTTTCGGCTGAGCCTGTCATGCGCGGCGAGAATATGAAGGTCTGGTTTCCTATCAAGCAGGGCTTTTTCCGCCGCACAATCGACCATGTGAAGGCCGTTGACGGCATCGACGTGACCATTCGCGCCGGTCAGACATTGGGCGTCGTGGGCGAATCCGGTTCCGGCAAGACCACGCTCGGCCTTGCCCTGTCACGCATGATTTCTTCGGAAGGTGTCATCCGTTTCGGCGAAAAGGATATCAACCAGTTTTCCTTCAAACAGATGCGTCCCTTGCGGCGCGAAATGCAGATCGTGTTTCAGGACCCGTTCGGCTCGCTATCGCCGCGCATGTCCATCGCAGAGATTATCGCAGAAGGTTTGAAGGTTCATGAGCCGAAACTTTCTGCCGATGAACGCGATGCGCGCGTCGTGACTGCTCTTAAGGAAGTGAACCTTGATCCGGAAAATCGTTTCCGCTATCCGCACGAATTTTCCGGTGGTCAGCGCCAGCGCATCGCCATTGCGCGCGCCATGGTGCTTAACCCGCGTTTCGTCATGCTGGACGAGCCCACATCTGCGCTCGACATGAGCGTCCAGGCACAGGTTGTCGATCTTTTGCGTTCATTGCAGCAGAAGCATAATCTGGCGTATCTTTTCATCAGCCATGATTTGAAAGTTGTCAGGGCGCTTGCCAATGATGTTCTCGTGATGCGCAATGGCAAGGCGGTGGAATATGGACCATCGGAGGAAATCTTCGCACGTCCGAAGACAGATTATACAAAAGCCCTGATGGCCGCGGCCTTCAGGATAGAAACGGCCGAACAGGGAGCGGTTAGCGAATGACAAGCTTGGAGAGTGATAAGATCCTGCTGGCGGTAACCGGCTGGGACCCGGAGGTTTGGCAGACGGAATTCGCTAAATCAGCGCCCAAGCGCAAACTCGTGCTTGATAGTGAAGCTGACAAGAATGATGTTCGCTATGCACTTGTCTGGAAACAGCGCCCCGGTTCGCTGATGAATCTGCCCAAGCTCGAAGTGATTTTCTCATTGGGTGCAGGCGTCGATCATGTGTTTCATGACACGCAAATCCCTGATGTTCCAATCGTCCGTATTGTCTCGCCTGATCTTACCATGCGCATGAGCGAATATGTGGTCTGGCAGGTGTTGGACCATCACCGTCTTGGTCTTCGCTACCGCGAGCAGCAAAAGCAGCGCGTGTGGCATGAAGATCGGCGCCAGCCAGCCGCTCATGAAGTGAATGTGGGCATTCTCGGTCTTGGTGTGCTTGGACGTGACGCCGCTCAAAAGCTTCGCACGCTCGGGTTCCGCGTCAGTGGCTGGAGCCGCCGCCTGCAAACCATCGAAGGGGTTACAACCCATTATGGCAAGGATGGATTGAAGGATTTTCTCAAGGATGTAGATATTCTTGTCTGCCTGCTTCCCTTGACGCCGGACACGAAGAACATCCTGTCGATGAACATATTTGCGCAGCTGAAGCCGGAAGGCCCTCTCGGCGCGCCTGTCCTTATCAATGCCGGACGCGGCGGCCTGCAAAATGAGGCGGATATTCTGGCAGCGCTTGATCGCGGCATGCTCTCTGCCGTGACCCTCGACGTGTTCAACAAGGAACCATTGCCGAAGGACAGTCCTCTCTGGACTCATCCGCAGGTCATTGTCACACCGCATGCAGCTGCAAGTTCAAGCCCGCAAGCACTGGTGCCTGAAATCGTCGCCCAGATCGAATCCTATGAGCGCGGTGAGCCTTTAAAGAACATTGTCGATAAGGCTGCTCAATACTAAGCTTGCATAATCAATGGTGCGTGGTTCGACAGGGCTCACCATGAGGAATGTGGGCTGGTTGCAACGACAATCGCAATTTAACGCGCTATGTTCCTGCAAGGAACCACCTCCCTCATGGTGAGCTATCCTGAGCTAGTCGAAGGGCGAACCACGCAAAGTTCTATTTGCCACCAATATTCTTACAACCGCCGAACAGCTGTTGGCTTCCCATACAAATAAGCGATGCGCTCGATAGCATCGGGCAAGGGTTCCAGCGTAACGCTCATTGTATGGCCGCTTGCGTGAAGCAGCGTGGAATGGCTGGCCATGATGCCCACATGGCCTTTCCAGAATACGAAATCACCGCGCTTGAGATTCTTGTAATGTTCATCGGGCTCAATCAATTCACCGACAGATCCCTCCTGCAAGTCCGTGTCCCGCAAAGCGCCTTGACCGGTCATCAACAGAGACAGTTGCACCAGACCTGAGCAATCAATGCCAAAGCCGGAAACGCCTCCCCAAAGATAGGGCGTGTGCATAAGGCTTTCGGCCACGGCAACATGGTCCTGTGCCACTTCATCAATAGGCACGAGATGCTTGGCAATGACCGCCTCACCGCTTGGCAGCATGGCGTAAAGCGTGCCGCGACGCTCCTGCCCGCCAGTGATTGTCACGAGGGAACCCATCGATAAGGCACGGGATCGCGGATAACGCAGATCGGAGCCGACATAAACGAATGTACGGGGAGCAATGACAATATGCGTCGCTTCATCGGCGCGGCGATCAAGCGATGTATCCACCACATAACCGACATAACCATCGCGCTCGTTCTGCACCCAGCACCAGCCATTATCGTCTTCGAAAACAATGACGTCATCGCCGTAAAGAAACTGCGTTGTCATGCCTGCATCGCCGCGCGGCTCGGAACGGACATCCACCACAGGGTCGGCGATGCGCATCGGCTTGCCTTCGACGAAGCGCTCAGCCTCGACAAGCCCGCGCAGACTTTCGTCGGCAAGATCAGGCCTATATGCATTCAGCCGCTTGTCGAGTTTCTCGGGTGATTTCAAAGTGGCAATCCTCTCGCTTTGGCGATCACAAGATCACCGAGCCTTTCAACATAGAGCGCACCTTTTACTGTTCTCTTGACGAGAACGTTGCGCTTGTCCTTTTCGTCACGGTGACGATCAACCAAACCATAGGCGCCCATTGTGTCGAGAGCACGGGTGATGACCGGTTTTGTTACGGCCAGCTTTGCAGCCATCGCGCGGATCGTGTGCGGCGGCGGCTCCAGATAGATCGTAAGCAGGATTGCAAGCTGGCGCATGGTCAGATCATGGGCGTCATCACGCACTTCTGAAAGGGCGATTTCCTTCCACAATGTCAGCGCCTGCAAGGGCTTGAGTTCAAGCATAAACGGCTTCCGCAATCATTTCGGTTCCGTTCCATTCTACTCTGTCACATTTGCGATGCAAGCCGCTCAACTTGCTGGATAGCGTTCTTTCAAAAGACGGTAAAGCGCCCTTATGGCTTGGGCCTCTCCGCCAATGGGTGAATGCGCTTTCTCTACCGGGTTCCAACCAAATATATCGAAATGAGCCCAAGTCTTCGTCCTGGTTACAAAGCGCTGCAGGAACAAGGCGGCCGTAATCGAGCCGGCAAACCCATCCGTGGTGACATTGTTCATGTCCGCGACACGCGAAGAAAGCTTGGCCTCGTAAGGTGTCCAAAGCGGCATGCGCCAAACCGGATCGGCAACGGCGGTTGCACTGGCAGCCACGTCCCAGGCAAAAGCATCATCGTTGGAGTAAAATGGCGGCAGGTCGGGTCCAAGCGCCACACGTGCAGCACCGGTCAACGTCGCCATGTCGATGAGAATCTCAGGCTCTTCTTCATCGGCAAGCGCCAGCGCGTCGGCCAGAACCAGCCGGCCCTCTGCATCAGTATTGCCAATTTCTACCGTCAACCCCTTGCGGCTGGTCAGCACGTCGCTCGGCCTGAAAGCATTGGCAGCTATCGAATTTTCAACAGCCGGTATTAACAGGCGCAGGCGCACCGGCAATTTCGCGTCCATGATGAGTTGCGCAAGCGCCAGTACATTGGCTGCGCCGCCCATATCCTTTTTCATCAGAAGCATGCTGCTGGCTGGTTTGATATCCAGACCGCCCGTATCGAAACAGACGCCCTTTCCTACCAGCGTTACTTTCGGCGCGTTCTTTTTTCCCCATTCCAGATCAATCAGCCGGGGTTCTTCGCTGCCAGCGCGCCCTACCGCATGGATCATAGGAAAGTTCTTCTTCAACAGGGCATCGCCCTTTACGACATTGACCGAGGCTTTATGCTCGTCGGCCACATCGCGGACTGCAGTTTCAAGCGCAACCGGCCCCATATCATTGGTTGGCGTATTGATGAGATCGCGCGCGAGAGCGACTGCCTTGGCCAAGCGCTTTACATCCGCCTTGTCCGCGCCTTCGGGCAGCGTCAGGCTGATGCTTGTCTTGTCCTTTTTGGTGTAGCGGGTGAACTTGTATCCTCCAAGAAGGAAGCTCAAAGCTGTCAAATCAGGTTCGTTAACAGCGCCTGCAATATGCCAGGCCCCTTCCGGCAAAGCCGTTGCAAGTTTCCCCGCTGCAAGTCGATTTTCGTCCTTACCCAAACCGAAGAGCGCACCAGCAATTTCGCCGTTCACGCCAGGAACCGTCAACACACGTCCAGCCTGTCCTTCAAAGCCATTTGCTTTTGCCCAGCTGAGTGTTGCGCTTTCAAGACCGGCTGTTTCCAACTCGCCCTTGCGTACAAACCATATGGGTTTGCTGTCACGCGACTTTCTCGCTGTAATTTCGGCGGCCATGGGTTTCTCCTGATCAAACTTCTGCATCCCGGATCGACGTTGTTAAGAGTCCATTAGGGTTAACAGATTATTTCTTTCATACGGGAATGAGTCGCAGACGATAAACTGCGCGTGGGGCAAATTATGACAGGTCCAGCTTTTATTCAACGTAAGCGCAGTTTCATTTTGTCAGTAGCGTTAATCGCTCTGGCGAGCGGCATATCCGGGTGTTCCACCACGGATAAAACGACGACCGGTTCCATAAGTCCGGCGGCCAGCAATTCACCCACAATGCCAGCCGGCAATTTCGACCAGATGAACCAGCAACAATTGATGCAGGCATCGACTAGTCTTGGAACACGCTATCAAGGCAATCCGAAAGATAAAGCGACTGCAATCAATTATGCCACTGTCCTTCGCATGACAAATCGTAGCGATCAGGCATTGGCTGTCATGCGCAGTCTTGCCATCGCCTATCCCAAAGATCGCGATGTTCTGGCGGCCTATGGCAAGGCACTGGCGAGCAGTGGCCAGTTTGAAGCCGCGCTGGACTCTTTGCGCCGGGCGCAAACACCGGAATATCCGGACTGGAGATTGCTATCGGCTGAAGGCGCAATCCTCGACCAGCTCGGCAAGACTGGAGAAGCGCGTGACCTCTACCGCAAGGCCTTGCAGGTCAAGCCCGATGAAGCTTCCATCCTTTCCAACATGGGGATGTCCTACGTTCTCTCGGGCGAGCTGAGTACAGCTGAAACCTATATGCGTAAGGCAGTTGGTGCACCGGGTTCGGATAGCCGTGTTCGCCAAAACCTCGCGCTTGTTGTCGGCTTGCAGGGTCGCTTCGATGAAGCCGAACAGATTGCCAGTCAGGAGCTTTCCGCCCAGCAGGCAAAAACAAATGTTCAGTATTTACGGTCCATGCTCTCGCAGCAGAATTCATGGAACATGCTCAAGGACAAGAAGTCACCGAAAGGCTGATCGTCTGATCTGCGACCTCCGGGTATATAGCGGCTTCAACCGCTATTTCGCTGTGGCGTGACCGAAAATGCCGCCTTGCGCGTTGATCTGGATGATTGCCGGGCCAAGAATGACGCAGAACAATACCGGCAAAAGAAACACGATCATGGGCACCGTAAGCTTCGGCGGCAATGCGGCTGCCTTCTTCTCCGCAGCCATCAATCGCATTTCGCGGCTTTCATCTGAAAGCACCCGCAGCGCTCCACCAATCGATGTGCCATAGCGTTCAGATTGTGTCAGCGCCTGCACCACCGATTTGACCGTTTCCAGCCCGGTACGCAGGGCCAGGTTTTCATAGGCCTGACGACGCTCAGACAGAAATGATAGCTCCGCATTGGTCAGAACAAGTTCCTCGGCAAGCTCAGCAGATTGCACGCCAATCTCCTCCGATACTTTTTTGAATGCCGCCTCAATCGACATACCGGATTCGACGCAGATTAACAGAAGATCAAGCGCATCCGGCCATGCGGCCTGTATCGCTGTCTGACGTTTGGTTCCGGCATTCTTCACGTAGAGATTGGGCAAATAGAAGCCGACATAGGCCCCGGCGAAACATGCGGCCATCCGGACAAATGTGTTCTGATGGGCAAGCCCCCCCATCGCGAATATCCAGAATGCAGCAATTCCGAGCGTCAGGAAAGGCAAGCCAAAACGGGCCGCGAGAAAAATGTTGAGAGCATTTTGCCCGCGAAAGCCAGCAATCCGCAGTGCCCCTGCGGTTTTCTCATCCGCCAGGGCACGTTGAAGATCAAGTCGTTCCACGAATTGGCGAATGCCTTCCCGCTCAACCCGGCGTAGAGAATTCGAAGAGCTTTTCCGCTTGCTATCGCTTTCTGTCGCCAATCGCGCTCGTTCGCGCGTGCGGATCTGATCCCGTTCCAGTGCAACGGACTTCATTCTCGATTTTAGCGTGGAGCCAGAAAACACCGGCATGAGCAGCGTCACGATTGTCCCGAAAATGGACACTGCCACCAAAACAGCAAAAATGAAGGCTGGATCGTGAATGGCTTTGGTGAAGGTGTTGATCATGGCATACCCACGCTACTAGAATTTGAAGTTGATCATCTTTTTCATGATCATGATGCCAATCGACATCCACGTCCCTGCACATGCCAGAACGAAATTCCCGCTGGAAGTTGTGAAAAGGATCATAATGTAATCGGGGCTTGTCAGATAGACCAGCGCGGCGACAACAAAGGGCAATGCGCCAATAATATAAGCAGAGGCTTTCGCTTCCATTGAAAGCGCCTGTACCTTGGCCGCCATCTTCTTGCGATCGCGCAAAACCCGCGAAAGATTGCCCAGCGCTTCTGAAAGATTGCCACCGGCCTGTGATTGTATCTGGATGACGATGCCGAAGAAGCTTGCTTCCGAACAGGGCATATATTCTGACATGCGCATAGCGGCATCCGGGATGCTTATCCCCACCTGCTGCTGGTCGACGATGCGCCGGAATTCGGTCTTCACCGGCTCGTGCGCCTCCTGCGCAATAAGCCGGATACCATCATTCAAGGGCAGGCCCGAACGAATAGCTCGGACAATAACGTCGATGGCGTTCGGAAATTCATGCAAGAATGCCTTGATCCGCCGGCCACGACGAAAATAGACATACCAGCGTGGCAAGCCCACTGTTCCGGCAATGAAAAGCCCGGGCAGCAGATAAAGCGGCGAGCCAAAGAGCAGCCCCAGCACCGCAACGACGAGTCCGGCTATCGCTGAATAAAGATAGAAACGCGATGGAGACACGCGCATGCCCGCCTGCTGAATAAGCATTTTCAGCGGAGGTGACTTGATATTCTTGTCGCGCAATTTCTGGCGCTGCTCGATATCTTTCAGCGTATCTTGAACTGACTTGCGACGCTTGTTCGCCTCGGCCTGCTTGTCACGTATGGCGAACTTGCCAAAAGACTCGGCATTGGCCAATTTGATCGTGCTGAGACGTTCCTCGGTTTTCTTCTGACGCGCCATCGAGTCAAAGAGGAAGACATAGGCCAAGGCAGCAAAAGTGAATGCCACCAGACCGATGAAGGCCAGCTGTGTCAGATCAAGCCCGGCCATTCGACTGTCCTTCGATACGGGCTAAGCTCATAGCTTGGCCTTTTCCATGGAGTCGAGTGCGTTGGCGAGCCGCCTGTCTTCATTGTAATACCGCGCCCTCTCCCACATATGCGGCCGGCTGATCCCCGTAGAGACATGATGTCCGGTAAGCTTGCCATTGGCGTCCTCGCCGGTAATCTCATAGGTCAGAAGATCCTGCGTAATGATCACGTCGCCCTCCATGCCTATGACCTCGGTCACATGGGTAATCCGCCGTGAACCGTCGCGCAGGCGAGCCGCCTGAATAATGATGTCGACCGAACCGACGATGATTTCGCGCACTGTTCGCTGCGGCAACGCAAAACCACCCATGGCGATCATCGACTCGATACGGCTCAGACACTCGCGTGGACTATTGGAGTGGATCGTACCCATGGAGCCGTCATGGCCGGTATTCATGGCAGACAAGAGGTCGAAAACTTCAGGCCCGCGTACTTCGCCGACAATGATCCGTTCGGGGCGCATGCGCAGGCAGTTTTTAACGAGGTCTCGCATGGTAATTTCGCCTTCGCCTTCGAGGTTAGCGGGGCGTGTTTCGAGGCGTACCACATGCGGCTGCTGTAATTGCAATTCAGCTGAATCTTCGCAGGTGATGATGCGCTCATCCTTGTCGATGTAATTGGTCAGGCAATTCAACAGCGTGGTCTTGCCGGAACCCGTGCCGCCGGAAATCACGATATTGCAGCGGACACGTCCGATAATTTGGAGAAGCTCGGCTCCTGCCGGAGAAATAGCTCCAAACCGCACGAGTTGATCCAGCGTCAGCTTGTCCTTTTTAAATTTGCGGATTGTCAGAACAGGGCCATCAATGGCCAGTGGCGGAGCAATCACATTGACGCGCGAACCATCCGGCAGACGCGCGTCGCATATCGGGCTGGATTCATCGACACGCCGCCCCACCTGGCTGACAATGCGCTGGCAAATATTCAAAAGTTGCTGATTGTCACGGAACCGGACACCAGATTCCTCAACCTTCCCGAGAATTTCGATATAGGTCTTGCGAGCACCATTGACCATGATGTCGGAAATCTCATCGCGAGCCAGCAATGGCTCCAGCGGACCGTATCCCAGCACATCGTTGCAGATATCGTCGAGCAGTTCCTCCTGCTCCGAGATCGACATGGCAAAATTCTTGATTGCAATAATGTCATTGACGATATCGCGGATTTCTTCGCGCGCCACTTGCGGATCGAGCTTCGATAATTGTGCCAGATCAATCGCATCGATAAGAGCGGTAAAAACCTGCGACTTTGTATCGTAATAGGCCTCGTTTCTCTCGCGCACCGGCATGGCGATCTTCGGCACCTCTATCGGTGAGCGTTTGGGCTCCAAAATATCGCGCGGCAGCCGTCCCGCCTCCGGCTTGATTGACGCGAGGGGTGGTGTTGGAGCTCTGAACTCACTTGGCTGGGCATTACCGCGTTTACCGAACATGATGTCGCTTTACCTGCTCACAACTATTTCTTGCGTTTTAACTTCGAGAACACCGAACCCAAACCGGCCTTCTTCCGCGGACTGACCTTTTGCCGTCCTGTCAGAATATGGGCGATCTCATTGATGCTCTGGACCACTGGATTTGCTGGCTCCGTTTCACCCAGCATGCGTCCATTGTTGGAAGCCTGACCGAACAGGCCGGGGTCAAAAGCGATTGTCGCGATGGCCTTGAGTCCAAGCGGGCTGCAAAAATCAGTGGGAGCTATCTCCGGACGTTTTGGAATACCCACCTGATTAAGAACAAGCTGCGGCGGCGTATCGTTCGGACGCAATTGCTTTAAAGCGTCGATGAGATTTTTCGTGTTGCGCAGATTGGCAAGTTCCGGCGATGCGACAATAACCACCTCATCTGCGCGGGCCAGCGTCGTGCGTGTCCAGCCGTTCCATGTATGCGGAACATCAAGGATGACATGTGGAACCGAACGCTGCGCTATGTCGATCAGATGCGCAAATGAGTCATCGCGAAAATCGAACACGCGTTCCAGACTGGATGGAGCTGCCAGGAGCGAAAGATTTTCGGCACATTGTGCCAGCAACCGATCAAGGTAAACGTCGTCGATGCGTTCGGGGGAAAACACCGCTTCCGCGATACCCTGAGCCGGATCCTGATCGAAGTTTATATTCGCCGTGCCATAGGGTAAATCCATATCGGCAATCACGACTTCGCTTTTGAATAGCGAGGAAATGGCCCAGCCAACATTATGAGCAATGGTCGAAGCGCCGACGCCGCCTTTTGCACCGATGAAGGCAATCGAACTACCCAGCGGCTTCAGGCCCGGATCGCTGTACAAACCGCCAATGACGCCGATAATATCCGATAGATCGATCGGGGCGACCATATATTCCGAAATGCCGTTGCGCATCAGTTCGCGATACAGCCACACATCATTGTAGTGACCGATAATGATGACTTTGGTGCTCGGGTCGCAAACTTCTGACAGGGCAGCCAATGCCGCAAGCATTTCCTTGGGCGCCGCGCCTGTTTCCAGCAGAATGAGGTTTGGCGTCGGCACCGTTTGGAAAAGTTCAACGGCAGTTTCCAGCCCGCCCATATGAATCTGGGCATGAGTTTTCGCCATGCGGCGGTCGTCACGCGCGCGAGACATTTGCTCAGCAACCGCTTCCGTTTCGCAGAATATCTGTATCGAAATGCGCGGAATCGGCCTGTGGGCATTCAGCCGCCCTACATGAGCGACACGGTTTGCCTCTTCCAAATATGGGTCTGTGTCCAAGGCCAATTGACTCATTGTCGTTTCCACCGGTGGGATTAATAGGTTACTTCCATTTCGGGCTTGTAGACCCATGTTGGCGCTTTACGGTATCCATCAATGACGGTACCGCGCCGCTCCGCATCAATCGGCGAAGATGCCCGCGGTCCGAGCAAGTCGGCGGGATTGGCAATCTGCGCAGCAAGGTTATTTTGGCTGGCACAGCCAAAATTCGCGTAGTGTTTATTGTCTGCCGTATCCAAAATATCTTTGGGCCACTGGCCACATTGATTTGTCGAGGCAGTCATCGCCGAATAGGACAAACGCACGGGCGCAGAAGCTCCCGGGGCTTGGTATGTTTCGCTGGAAATATTGAACGGCTTCACACCACCACGCCTCAAAGTAGCGGTAATATCGTTACGCAACGCTGCCGCCGCACGCTCATTTGGCGAACCGGCAGGCGTCAGAATATGAATAACGCCGGATCCGTTGGCGTGGTAGTTGCTGATGACCCGCTCCACGATGCTGCGCTGCGTAATGGACAAGCGCTTATCTGCATGGCCGACAGGAATGTCTGCAACTTGTTCCTGTTCGGAAATGACGATGGGATGGTTCGTACGATAATCGTCCGGAATGCTGCCGGTCGTATTACTCTTTGATGCGCATCCCGCCAGCAAAGCCATGGCGAGGATAGCCAGTACAGTCTTGCAATGCGAACGCTTTGCGGTGTCGAACATGATCCTGTCCTTGTTCATTTGTAGATATATCCGACATTGCCCTCGTAACGGGCATCAGGCAGTTTTGCCTCTCTGGACCCGTAGACGCGGTTAACCTGGCCGAGGAATATCCCGGCCGCATCGCTGGCCAGATTAAGATTGTCATCCGGTCTCGCCAGCGCAGTGCGCGCCACCGGGCGAACGAGATAAGGCGTGATGATGACGACCAGTTCGGTTTCGTTTCTTACAAAATCACGGCTGCGAAAAAGAGTTCCGAGGATCGGAACCTTTGCCAATCCGGGAAAGCCGGAGATTGCCTGTCGTGACTCATCCCGCATCAATCCGGCGATCATCATTGAACCGCCAGAGGGAAGTTCAACCGCCGTATCGGCAAGCCGCTTGCGGATTGAGATAAGGTTCGCGTTAGGCTCCCGGACAGAAGTTCCAACGGTGAGCGATCCTTCAACCGTAGGTTCTGAAACGGATGTCCGCACTCTCAGACTGATACGCCCAGGTGAAAGCACGACGGGCAAAAACTCGAGAGCGATGCCATATTCAATTTTTTCATGCTCACGGGTGATCTGTCCCTTATCGTCGACTTCCTGCCCCGACAGAACATTGTACTCGCCGCCTACTTTGAACGTGGCCTTCTCTCCGGAGATGGCGGTCAATGTAGGCTCGGCCAGCGTCTTCATGACGCCTGCCAGTTCCATGGCATTCATGTAGGCACCGATGGACGTGTTCCCGATGGAGCCGGATAGACCCAGACCTGAGCCGCTCAAGGTCTGCCCTAGTCCCGTGGCGTTTTGCGATATGGCGCCATACTCGATGCCGTTGCTTGAGCCCGAGGCAACCAGATTGACACCAAGCTGTTTCATGACGGTGCGACTGACTTCAGCCACGGTAACTTTAAGCGTCACCTGATCTTCACCGGCAATTTGAATGAGATTGACGATCTTGCTCGTCCGGCGCTCTTCGTCCTGGTCACCGACAACGACGCTCGTACCGCCATTGCCCGCACTAACCGAGGTTTGGGCGTATTGGCCAGTCGTGGCTTCACCACCTGAAACCAAAAGGTTGGCAAGTTCTGAAGCGCGTTTGGCATCCAGCGGGGTCTGCACCGTCCCCGTCAGAATGACATTGTCATTCATCAACTCGACCTTGATATCGGAATCCGGAATGTACTTTTTCAGACTACCTTCCAAACCGGCCACGTCGCGTTCAATCACCAGATCGAAGCTGGCGAGCTGCTCGCCATTGGGGCCGAAAACGAAAACATTCGTTTGGCCGACCTGCTTGCCAAACAGATAGATCCGCCTTGCTGTGCGGGTAACCGCATCTGCAACACCCGGATTGGCAACCAGAATGTCATAGGCATCGGCTGGAAGATCTACAACCAGCGACTTGTTGAGGCCAAGATTGATGCGTTTGGCCTCGCCATGCCCCTGATTGAGTCGAACGACATTACTCTGTGCTGTTGCTGGGCTATGCACAGCTATTGACGCGAGCAAACAGCCCATGGCCGCTGCTGCAAATTTTGCTGCTATCGAACTCTTATACTCGCGTGAGAAAACCTTGCCTGGCTTGTTTGCCATGTTATTTGCGCCCCAGAATTTCGGTGACTGTACCGGACTTGATGAGTTTGACATTGCCGGCACGGCCGGGAGAATTGACAAGATATCCAGCTCCAGGACCGGTTGCTTCCTGCGCATCCTGAATAGAACGCAGCACCAGCGCGAGGCGCGTTGCCATCTGTTGCGAGACAGTCAGGATTTCCGCCTGCTCCGGCGTCAATTCAAGCGTCGCCGTTGAGCCGACTTTTGTTTTTTCACCCGATTCATCTTCCTGAATGGTCTGGTCGATCGCCAGCACGCGGATGTTGCTTAGAATTGTTTCCGTAACATATTGCTTCTGCTCGCCTTCCATCTGGCGGATCATGATGACATCGACATAATCATTGGGGAGAATGAACCCGCCTGCCGAAGTATCTGCCGCAATTTGCGTCGCTACTGCGCGCATGCCAGCTGGAAGCTGGGCTGACATGAAGCTTTGACCTTTGCCGATCAGTTTGGCTTCGCGAATTGGTTCTCCTGGAAATATCTGAAGACGAACGGTGGAACCTTTCAGCTCCTCTTCGGCGCTAGGGCGTTCCGAGCGGGTGATGTACCCTTCCGCAAGAGCTGAAACAGGCCAGGCCTGCCACCGCATCTGGTCCTGCATTTCAGCTCCGACACCGAGACTTTCCGTGGCGACCAAGATATCCTGAAGTTCCAGCTGTGGCTTCTCTGCGGGCTGAACGACGGTCGCTTGCGGCTTCATGTTCATGGCCAGATATCCGGCCGCACCCGCAGCAGCCACTGCCACGATCAGGATGACCAGTCGTGCTTTTTGCATTTATGCGCCCCGTTAGACTTTTGTCTTGATACTAAGGTCGCAGAGTGCCTGCCATTCGTGTATTTATGGTTAATAAAACGCTTATAAGTATGATTAATGTCGCTTAACGTCTTAATTTTTCGCGCGATTATGCGGGTATTACTTTTACGCCAAGAAGATCAAAGCATAAGTCTTGAAGGCCGATAGAGAAAACCTGCTCTGGGTCAGGAGTGCGCTAGTTGCTGCACGACCCAGGAGCCAAGCGGCGATGCGGGAAAACTCAGCAGTCCAGCGAGACCCAATGCAACACCGTATGGAACGCCTTCTTCTTTCTGGGCAAGGCGTCGCATAAAAGCAAAGCGTGCGGCGAATACAATAATGGTCTGTGAGTTGCGATAGCTCAGGATTGCGAGTGTAAGAACCCCGCCCAATAGCGAAAGCGTCAGCAGATAGCTGACGAGTTCAAGATTCCATCCGAGCCATATCGCAGTTGCGGACATGAGCTTTGCGTCACCACCGCCCATGGTGCCGGTCGCGAAGAGCCCGAAGGTTGCCGCCAGCACCGCGGCTCCGGCAACGAAATGCATGGCATAGGCATCCCAACCCATGCCCGTTAAAGGCGCAAGGATAACGAACGATACAAGCAGTATAATTGACACGCGATTCTGAATTGTCATGGAGAGCAAGTCGGAGATGGCAGCAAAAACCATGGCAAAGGGGAAAATGATAAGGATTGCAGCTTCAATCATCTTTCATTTCCCCGTAGAGGCGGTGACTTCCGTCGCAACATCGGTGAAAAGCGTGTTTACGGCCCTGCCCATGGAATTCGCACCAGCTAGAATACCTATGCTGACGATGGAGGCGATGAGCGTATACTCAATGACCGTTGTGCCTGAATCTTCCTTGAAAAGCTTGGCCAGTATGGCAGGAAAGCGATTAACGCCGCGCTTCATCTTCAGCCTCACATCTTCTTGGATATTGTCTGGTCCAAAAATATCGTTTCGGCATTGCAATCAGTTTAAGAAACAGACTTAGGAAATAGTAAATTCCGCTCAACAACGTTTATTGCTGCGCTGATACCCGCGATATTATGCTTAATATTTCATTGCAGATTTAAATCTTCCTTCATGAATACTGTCCATTCTATAGCCGACAGTTTCGGGTGAAGGGCTTCCCATGTTTTATACTAAATTCCAGCCAATACAAATATATGGAATGGCATTGCTCGCAGCCTTGCTCGGTCCACTGCCTGTCGCACAGGCCGATACCGGTATTCACGTCGTTATGAATCAAGCGCGTATCCTCAAGCTTGCTCGCCCGGCTGACACGGTTGTGGTCGGCGACCCCGCGATTGCAGATGCTGTTGTGAAGGATGCCCGCACTGTCGTCCTTACGGGCAAAGGCTTCGGAATCACCAATATTGTTATTCTTGACGCCGAGGGCGGGGCCATCGTCGACGACGAGATCATGGTCAGCCGTAGCGTCGTCAATACGACGCGCGTATATCGCCGCGCCAATGTACAAACTCTTTCCTGCACCCCCTATTGCGAAACAGCGCAAAAGACCGACGCTGAAAAAGAGTCTGACCGCACAATCGGCACGAGCGAGTAAAGCATTCGCGAGACCTGGTTTAATCGGAAACACCCTCAACCCTCCACACACCAAGGTTGAGAAATAGTGAATCCTCCGCTTGCAATTTACGGGGTTCCCGGAACCGGTTTCTAACGATTGGCATGTTAATTCTCCCCCGAAATAAAGTGCGGGGAAATGCATGTCGCCCATAAAAAGAAAAACACCCCATAGGCAGGGTTTACTGACGCGGTTTTGGGCCAACCGGCGCGGCACCGTTGCAATTGAATTTGGAATGATCGCGTTGCCGTTCTTCTTCATGATCTTTTCGATTATGGAAGTGGGCGTCGGCTTTACCGCGCAACAGGCCATGGCCAATTCTACCGATATTGTGGCTCGCCAAGTTCTCACCGGGCAATTGCGTCCTGCCGACCTGACGATGACTTCCCTCAAGGCGAAGATTTGCGCTGGATTGCTCATGCCCGAAAAAGATTGCCCAAATCTGGTGGTTGATCTTCGGTCCTATGCAAACTTTGCAGCCATACCCAAAACCTTGCCCATAACATCAACTGGTGACGTGAACAGTACGGGGTTTGTCAGCACGCCGGGCGGGGCCGGTACGATCAATCATTTGCGGGTGTTTTACCGTTATCCCGTCGTGACGGATTTCCTGACACGGCGGATCACTGGAACAACACGTATTCTCCTTTTCTCAAGTGCGACGTGGCGAAATGAATCCTATTTATAAAATGAGTTCGGCCATGGGACGCCTCTTTCGCTCCGGCAAGCGGTTTTGTATTGACCAGCGCGGTGTTGCGGCGATGGAATTTGCGCTCATCGCCCCCGTACTAATCCTGATGTACATGGGCAGCGTGGAGACAATCACAGGCGTGGATGTCGACCGCAAATTAAATCGTGCAGCAACGATGATGTCTGCTTTGCTTACTCAGGAAAAGGGCACGATCACCAAGGCGAAAATTAGCGATATCATGAATATCGGGACAGCCACGCTGCTACCCTATACACGCGATACGCCAAAGATAACCGTTACCTCCATCAATGTTTCTGACGCAGGTGTAGCCACCGTCGAGTGGTCGCGTCGAAAAGTAAACGGAATTGAGACGCGGCCCTTTACCAAGGGAACAGTGGTTACGCTCGATTCCAATCTGCTTATCAAGAAAACATCCGTGATACGGGTGGATATGAGCATCGCCTATGTCCCCATGATCGCATGGACCATAACTGGTGCGGTCGAAAAGGCAGATGGCAGTGCCGCTGTCGGTATTGGGCTTTCCGATCAATCGTTCGGACGCGTCAGAATCGGTCAATCGTCAACCACATGCTCGGATTGCTGATCTTATCCAGCTTGCGGGAAACCCTCATTTTATTCGCGATCGCCTGAAACTCAGAAATTCAGCGGTGCGGCACCAGCTTTCAACCGCTCGGCGCTGTTATCTGGCGCGAGACTTGTTATTGTAGATTTTTTTAATGACGTTTTGATTTTGCTTTATGAGATTTCATGAACCCCAGACGTTTTCTAATTCTTGTAGTAACGGTGTGGCTTGCTGCTCAAATCGGCAACATTCTTATATCGGGATTTATTGCCTGGAGCTCCATATCGGACGAGTTCCTTGAGCAAAACCAAAAGATCGCGGAATTGGTTTCCAATCGATTAGCCCATCATGAAGCGATCATGGGATCGCTCAAAGCTTTGACGAGAGGCACGTCCGACAAGATTTTCCAACGGCTCACGTCAAACGTCTTCAAAAATTACCCAAGAATTCAAAGCGCCAAAATCTACCGGTTCGATTCCCGTTCCTATAGTGCAAAGCCTGAATTGCTCTATGAGGCTCCCAGCAAAAGCCCGGCATTTCCGATGTCGGTTTTGAATGCCTTGCCCAGACAAGAGACAAACATAGTGCGCGTCTATGATGCGCCGGCAATCCCCAATCATTATCTTTCGACGATGGTTGCGAATAACCGGCAAGGTCTCATCGCAGTGGTTTTGCTAATCGACTCAACAAAACTTTTCGATTTGCCCCCGGCATCATATCCTCCGGAAATTAATCTCACCCTGAATGACGTGCTTGTTTTTGGCAGTACAGACCATGACAATGGACGCCACGATCATGAGAAGGATATTTCATCCATTCTCAAGAATGCTCTATATGCGGATCTTGATTGGGATCGGTCCGGCTATCGTTTCAAGATCCATGCACATCGCCCCATTGAGTTTGGTGAATTGGTCACTTTGCCTGAAGTGATACGCTTCGCCTTATTGTCGCTGGCCGCCATTTTGGGCGTCTCTTATGGGCGGTATCAGACCTTGGTTTCCCGGCAATCAAAACAAGCTGAGGAAAAAGCAATCAAACGCTCGGCAATGCTCGAACACGAAAATCGTCTCAGTCACGCCGCACGAGTCAATCAGGTGGGAGAATTGGCGTCCGGCATAATCCATGAGCTGACACAACCACTTTCGGCGCTCCTAAGCCAAAGCCAGGCCGGCATCATGATTATGGAAAAGCTTCAGATCACCGATGATTTATTAAATCGGGCTTTGAGCGTCAATATTATTGAAGCCAAGCGAGCCGGTGAGATCATGGATCGCATCAGAGATTACATTGTAAAAAAGCCCGTTATTTATGAAGAGCTAGACCTCAATATTGTCGTCAGCAACACCGTCAACCTCTTGCAGGGTGAACTGGATAAACAAAACGTGGTACTTGAATTGCAGCTGTTGCAACCGTCCCCCCGGTCGAATTTCAGTGCCATAGAGCTTGAGCAAGTGATTCATAACCTCATTCGTAACGCGACGGATGCATTGGGAACCACAACTCAGCTCGCGAAAAAAATCATTATAAAAACAGACATGGTGGGTCCGATGAATATCATCCGTATCTCTGACAATGGACCCGGAATAAAGGAGCATGTCCTTTCAAAAATATTCGAGCCTTTCTTCACCACGAAGACAAATGGCATGGGCCTTGGTTTGTCCCTTTGTTCGAAATTGCTCGAGCGAGTGGGAGGCACCCTTCACGCAGCAAGTGCAGATGGCGCGGTTTTTACAATAGCTCTGCCGAAGCTGGTCGGCTTGATCGATGCTGGTGCTGATCCGGCTGCCACATGACGAAACATTATCCTGTTTATTTGGTCGATGATGATGCAGCCGTTCGCAATGGGCTGTGCATTCTCTTTGAGGCCCATGACAGAAAAGCCCTTGCATATGAAGACCCTGTTGGTTTTCTTCGCTCTATTCCCAGTGCAAAACCCGGCTGTTTAATTCTTGATTTGCAGATGCCTCATCTGACCGGATTGGAGCTGCAAGCCGAACTCCTGCAGCGTGGATTTCGATGGCCCATTATCATGATTACCGGGCACGGAGATGTACATCATTGTCGGGTTGCGTTTAAATCCGGCGTGATTGACTTTCTCTCGAAACCCATCGATTCTGGCCTGCTTTTTGAAGCGCTCAAAAAAGCCGATCAAGTGCTTGAAGCGCTGGTTGAGGTGGAAAAAGCACGCGCAATTCTTGCAACATTGACACCGCGCGAAGATGAGATTGTCAGGCTCATTTGCCGTGGGTGGGGATCGCGGGAAATCTCCGTAGCACTGGACATTGCCCTGCGAACTGTGGATGCGCATCGCGTCCATATTTGTGAGAAACTGGGGACCAGATCTCCCGCCGAATTTGCTCAAATCATCATGACAGCCGATAGGCAGTCGTAGCGCAAGTTTTGCCGATCACCCGGCTGGCGGCCGGGATGCGAAGTGCAGTCCAAACTCACCACCTGGCGGGTTCGGACTGTATAGACTACTCAAAACCTGAGCGACAAATTTGCCTTGACCGCATTATCGCGGCTTTGTTGTGAAAATTGCCCGGTATATTTGATGCCAAGACGGGTATTTTTACCAATGTCGATATCAATTCCAGCTTCAACATTGAGCGCGTCCTTTGCAATCGGCAAGCCCTGGATGGCGAAATTTCCGCCGCCTGCAAAGGCATGCTGCCCCGTCACTGTCACGTCTCCCATTGCATGATTCCATCCGACCATGCCGTGAGCGGTCAGCGTGGTCTTCTCGCTTAACTGGAAGTGATGCGAAGCTCTCAGACCCAGCGTTGTCGTTGTAACATTATAATTTCCTGACCGCCCGGATAGAGCCGTACGCCCCCCTCTTCCCAAAAGCCGTCACTCTTCAAATACACATGGCTGATCCCTGCAAAGGGCTCAATCACCCCATAGGACGTGTTGATCGCATAGCTAATTTCACCAAAGCCTTGCACAGTTGTTGCTCCATAGGTGGCATGGTTGCCGTCCACTGTTGCAAACCATTCTGCTTGCCGATCGGTGCTGATGTCGTGACGTCCGAGATTAACGCCAAAACGTAATCCTAGCGGATTGCCTGCAACATCCCACTGCGTGCCGCCATAGGCTCCCATGTGATAGCTGTTCACGGAGGCGACCCCATTGCGCGTTGACAGAGAGGTCGTGCTATACCCCGCCAGAAGTCCGAAACGCCATGTGTCTGAAACTGCACCGTCAAGGCCGGTCACGATCCCGCTGACAGTGCGACTGTAACCGTCCGCATTGCCATTTTCTGCCGCATTGGCCCAGGAACCATAGGTCTGCCCCCATACAGCCAGGCGCGTATCCATTGCTGCGTCACGCTGCGTGATTGCCTTGAGTGCTGCGCCCGAACTTTGCGGTTTGCTTTGAGTGCCATAGGCGAGTGGCTGCACGACTGCCTGCTTCAAAGCGGCGTTATCTCCAAAGGCTTCCCGTAATCGGCTCGCGGCTATATTCGAGATGAAACGGCTGTCTTGTATAAGCACACCGGCGAGTGTTGCATGAATTTCACCACTCAACAGATCATAATCGGGGGTCGAGTTTCTTGATGATCTGAGTAGATCCGTGAACAGATCATTGCCAAGGCCCAACGACTTGATCGCTCCGCCTACGCTTTTCTGGTTTGCGCTGTTTGCGCCAATCAATTCAAAATCACGAATCTGAATCTCAACTCGCTCAGCTTTCTTCCCGGCAATCGAATCAGCAGTCGCGGCCACCTCAGTTGGCTGAATTGCAGCCACTTGCGGAGCTGCAGGAGGAGTGTCTGCCTCCTTCGGCTCGACCGGTGGCGCGACAGTCTCCTTAGTCTCAACTAGTGGAGCAATAGTCTCCTTCGGCTCGGTCGGCGCAGCAACAGCCTCCTTAGTCTCAACGGGTGGAGCAACAGTCTCCGTCGGCTCGACCGGCGCAACAACAGTCTCCTTTGGCTCAACTGGTGGAGCAACAGTCTCCGTCGGCTCGGTCGGCGAAACAACAGCCTCCTTAGTCTCACCTGGCGGAGCAACAGTCTCTTTCAACTTGGCTTCTTGCTCAGCCTTCAACTTGGCCTCTTGCTCAGCTTTCACCTTGGCCTCTGCGTCAGCCTTCAACTTGGCCTCTTGTTCGACCCTCAGCTTGGCTTCTTCGGCAGCCTTCAACTTGACTTCTTGCTCGGCCCTCAACTTGGTTTCTTCATCCACCTTCAGCTTGGCTTCTTCGGCGGCCTTCAGCTTGGCCTCTTGCTCGGCCTTCTGCTTGGCTTCTTGCTCCGCCCTCAACTTGGCCTCTTCGTCAGCCTTCTGCTTGGCTTCTTGCTCGGCTTTCAGCTTGGCCTCTTCGGCGGCCTTCAGCTTGGCTTCTTGCTCAGCCTTCAACTTGGTTTCTTCATCCGCCTTCAGCTTGGCCTCTTGCTCGGCCTTCTGCTTGGCTTCTTGCTCCGCCCTCAACTTGGCCTCTTGCTCAGCTTTCACCTTGGCCTCTGCGTCAGCTTTCAGCTTGGCCTCTTCGTCCACTTTCGGCTTGATCGGTGGAACGATGGAGAATTCCAAGTCCACCGGATTTTCTGATTTGCTTGGCGTGGGCTCCGGTATCCGTTCAAAACCGAGAATAACCTTGTTGCCGCTACAAGCGACCTTGCCCTTGACAGAGGTCATTGGCATCACGTCCTCAAAACAGCCCTGATCCGAGATTCCATTGCCTGCCGTCAAAATCTCAAAACTCTTGCCGGTCAGATCGACTATCTGTTCTTCACTAAGCACTACGGCATCATCAGCCATCGTGACCATGATAACGCCGCCTAGAAGATAGGCTTTTCCGCTTATTGCGACCTTACTTGCTGTGCTCGTGTCCGGGGCAATCTCGATGCCAAAAATACTATCCTTGGCGAAGGTTGCATCTCCCTTCACTTTCAATAAGTCGGTCGAATTTTCCAGCGATATGCCACCGCTATTCACGAACAGCTTATCAACGCTACCATTGCCGCCAAGTATGCCACTTGCATTAATTGTTGTTGTACCAGCCTTACCGTCCACCGTTGCAGAACCACCATTCAGCAGCAGATTGCCGGAGACGCCGCTTGCCAATACGGCAAGCCTCCCCCCATCAGCCACCTCAATATCTTTGCTTGTGCCAGCAATGGTGAGAAGGGCGTCCTTGTTGACAATAGAAGCGGAGTCAATTTTTCCGCCCTGATTGATCAAAAGCTCACCGCCATTCACCGTCGTAGTGCCGGTATATGTGTTCTGACCAAGCAGGGTTAGTTGCCCAGGTCCGGACTTGGTCAGGCCGCCAATTGAGCTGAAATCTGCGTTGAGACTTGAATTGAAACCCTTCGTATCGACGTCAATTCCTTGAGAGCCTATAGTGGCAGTATTAAAAACCCGCACATTGGCAGGGCTGCCATAATGTAGCGTTGCCCCATCGGTCACCAGGGAAGACAAAGAGCTTTCTCCGGGAACCAACCAGAGCGACTTGTTTTTCAAGGTAAGATTAAGAGTCGATGGGTCGACGAAGGATGTCGTACCATCCAGCGTCGAACCATCAAGGGTTACATTAAGTTTCGCCCCGGCAACTGCAACAAGTGCCGCCTCCTTTCCCTTTATTATGGAAGAACTGCTCGCAAATATCTCCAAAGGAGCGCCGCTCGTGTGGGCTCCAGGATTCAAGGTTGATTCCACCCGGCTATTGGTAAGGAAAACCTTTGAAAGAGGTGTCGAAACATCGCCCGCGCTAAAAATACCAACAGCTTCTGTTCCAAGGGAAGTAGCAGTACTATCGACAAGCCGCAGTTCTGCTCCATTTTCACTGGAAACCGCATGAGCCATATTCCCATTGGTGCTTATTATTGTTTTCGTTGCTGTCAGTGATGTACCAGCCTTTACGGAACGCAGCCCATATGCCTTCTTACCCGATGTCGAAACCGTCACTCCATCAAGTTTCACCGTTCCGCCATTGGCCCAAGTGCCTTGAAATCCTTCGCCATTGGCAGTCAGTGAGCCGCCACTTATGTTGAGCTTGCCTCCATCACTGGCAGCACCATGACCTGTAGTCGTTGTCACTTTGGTGTCCTTGGCCTTCAATTCTCCGTTGATAATACATAGACCCGTAGAATCGGAACCCTTTGTTTCAATCTCGGAGTCTGTAATATCGATCACACCGCCATAGGCATATGCGCCTGATGCCTGGTAGCCATTTGTTGTCACCTTGGTATTATTTTTTGCCGTAATCTTGCTCTTGCCGTTCTCCGAACTCAGACCATATGCGCTCTTACCCAACGTGGTGACCGTGGCTCCATCAAGCTCGATCGTGCCGCCTAATGCCCAAACACCACGATGTTCATCGCCATTGGCAGTCACAGAGCCGCCACTTATGTTGAGTTTGCCTCCATCGCTGGCAGCACCATGACCTGTAGTCGTTGTCACTTTGGTGTCCTTGGCCTTCAATTCTCCGTTGGCAATATATAGACCTGTAGAATTAGGACCCATTGTTTCAATCTCAGCGGCTGTAATATCGACCACGCCGCCTTTGACATAGACGCCTGATGCCTGGTGGCCATTTGTTGTCACCTTGGTATTATTCTTTGCCGTAATCTTGCTCTTGTCGTCCTCCGAACTCAGACCATATGCGCTCTTACCCAACGTGGTGACCGTGGCTCCATCAAGCTCGATCGTGCCGCCATTGGCCCAAGCACCATAACGATTGTCTCCGTTGGCGCTCATTGAGCCACCAGTTACACGCAGATTACCTCCCGCATAGCTGGCAGCAGCATGGCCCTTCTCGGCCGTCACTTTGGTATTCGTAGTCGTCAATACTCCAATATATTCAACATATAGGCCGGTAGAGCCAGATCCCTTCGTCTGAACTTCACTTGATATGAAATCGATAGTTCCACTTTTGGCAAAGGCGCCATAGTTCCCATCGCTATTGGTGGTCAGTGAGCCGCCTGTAATAGTAACTTTACCTCCCGACTCGCTAAAAGCGCCATAACCATTAACCGCTGTCGCAATGCTATTTGTGGCCTTCAATATGCCAGACTCAGCAGCATAGAGGGCCGGAGATTCGCGCCCCTTTGTCTCAATTTCAGCCGCTGTAATGTCGATCTCGCCGCCAGCGGCAGAGACAGCCCTTGCACGTTCGCCAAGTGTATTTACCTTGGTGTTATTTTTTGCCGTAAGCTTGCTATTGCCCGCCCCCGAATACAGACCATGTGCCTCCTCCTGGGATGTAGTGACCGTCACTCCATCCAGTTCGACAGTTCCGCCATTGGCCCAAACAGCCCTAGACCTGCTTCCATTGCTGACTAGTGAGCCACCTGTAACAGTGAGTTTACCTCCCGTCCAACCGATAGCAGTATGAGCGTTGCCCGTTGTTACTTTACTATTCGCAATCGTCAATATACCGTTGTTTTCAGCATGTAAGCCTACACCCTCGAAACCTCGCGTCTCAATGTCAGCCCCTGTAAGGTCAATCACGCCGCCATCGGCAGAGACAGCCCTTGCATACAAGCCGCTTGTTACGAGTCTAAGAGGGCCGTTGCTTGAGATTTTCCCATTGTTCCGGGCTGCCAAGGCATAGCCCGATGCGCCGCCCAACCAAAATCCCGTATCAATGGTTCCGCTTACGCTTTTCTCCACACCGTCGGCCGTAACCCACTGTGCCCAGGTGCTTTGGGAATCGACGCAAATATATGCAACGCCCATCAAGAGCGACGCAGCTAATTTCGCCAGTTTTATGAAAACAGCACGCCGGAGATCACGTCGCGTGAATGCGGGGGCATAAGAGTAAACCAACATGGCACCTTCTTTCAAAGGGGACAGTCCGCATCGCCTTCACCCATTCCATTCCGCCTCGCGCCATAGCAACGGCTATCTGCAAGTGTTTCCAGCGAAGATGGAGCCAAGCAAATGCTCCAATTCTTTGCTTTTGCAAATTCCAACTAACACTACACGTTTGTTGGAACTGCACTTATCTCCTGTCAAAAACTCTAGATCGCCGGGCCTCCTCACGGACGCAAGATGGCAATCTTTCCTTTTGTCTTAGCATCAGATCATCCGAAAACCGGAATTCCACTTTTCAAGCCGATGCTTCAGCTTGGCCAAGACCCTTCCGGGCAGAAAACGCAACCTATCTTTCACTTGGCATCGGATTTGCGAAAATCAGGATTCTATTTTGATCTGCATTATAGGCGAATGAACTGTCTGAAGTGTGAGCACTGAGTAAGGCAACGTCTGTATATTGACATACTCCACAAATATATACCGCACTCACCATCAACTCTATCCGTACGGATACCTATTTTATGAAAATCATCAAGTTTTAATAGAATTTAATCTGAGACTTCGTGACAAATTCTTACCATATTTGTGACAAATTGTTAAATTTTTATCATTTCCAACTTATTATTGCACTTTTAATACTTAATAATTTGAACCGTGTTAAGTATACATTAGAAATAAACTTTCGAGAACCTATCCTATGCCAAAATCGAAATTTACTTCCGCAAATCTATTTTTTCCTGACAACGGCAACCGCTATTCCTCAGAATGCTCGGTAGTTTTACCGGTATTTAGCGCCACCAAGCTTCAGTAAATGCGCAAGCATACTAATTCAAACTGAAACTTCTAAAGATTGCCCCTTGAACCCATTCGTCCGATCTCGCTTGATCAGATCAACCTGAGATAGTCTGTAAACAGTGTTTCAAGGGTGAAATAGCGTTAGGGTTGCATTCCACTTGCATGATTGTCGACCGTACCTCAGGGCGCAATTAGTAATTTTATCCAGAACCCCCGCACATCGCTGATCCGAGAAAATTATCGACGCCGAGGAGCCTTGGCACGTCTGCCCGGATCCTGAAAAATCCATACTCAAAGGCATGATGTATCCACAATTTGTCTTTGGGCGCCGTTTCACCTATCTGTGGTTTTTGGAGCAAAACAAGATCTGCTCAAACTTTCGTGGAGTGGGCCATGTCTCGCGCTTTTCTTTTTGTACTGGATAGTTTTGGCATTGGTGGCGCGCCGGATGCCGCAGCCTTTGGCGACGAGGGTTCCAATACCTATGGCCATATTGCTGAAGCTTGCGAGGCGGGACGAGGTGACAAAGCCGGACTTCGCTCGGGCCCGCTTTCATTGCCTAACCTCAGTGCGCTCGGGCTGGCCCACGCCGCCCACCTGGCTTCCGGCTTTCAATTACCACCCCAGCCTCTAGAACTTACCGGCCTATGGGGTGCAGCGCAGGAAGTCTCCAACGGCAAGGACACGCCGTCCGGCCATTGGGAAATTGCTGGTGTGCCGGTGACTTTCAACTGGGGTTATTTTCCGCAAACGATACCCGCCTTTCCGGCAAGCCTTGTCAGCGCGGCTGTACAGCGTGCCAGCCTGCCCGGAATTCTTGGAAACAAACATGCATCCGGCACAGATATTATAGATGAGTTCGGCGAGGAACACATTCGGACCGGCAAGCCCATCTTCTATACATCCACCGATAGCGTGATCCAGATCGCCGCTCACGAAACACATTTCGGACTGCAACGGCTTTATGACCTTTGCCAGATCGTGCGCGAGCTGGTCGATCCACTCAATATAGGGCGCGTGATAGCGCGGCCCTTTCTGGGAGAAAGCAAAAGCACATTTGAGCGGACTGGCAATCGCCGTGACTACTCCGTTCCACCGCCGGAACCGACGCTTTTGGACAGGCTCACCGAGGCTGGGCGCACTGTCTTTGCAATCGGCAAGATTAGCGACATCTATGCCCATCGCGGGGTAAGCCATGTGCGCAAGGCGAATGGCAATATGGCGCTGTTCGACGAGACGTTGAAAGCAATGGATGAGGCAAAGGACGGCGACTTGGTTTTCACCAATTTTGTCGATTTCGACATGCTGTATGGCCATCGCCGTGATGTTGCGGGCTATGCGGCCGCGCTTGAGGCGTTTGATCGTCGTCTTCCTGAAGCCCTTGCCAAGCTGAAACCCGGCGACCTCATGATCCTGACGGCTGATCATGGCTGTGATCCAACCTATAAGGGAACCGATCATACGCGTGAGCGGGTTCCGGTTCTGTGCGCAGGGACTGGCCTGCCCCATGCCTCATTGGGGCTTCGCCTCAGCTTCGCAGATATTGGCGAGACGATTGCCGCCCATCTGAGTATTGCCGCTGGCAAGCATGGTAAAAGCTTTTTGAAGGGCACCGATGCCTGAATTACCCGAAGTAGAAACTGTAAAGCGCGGCTTGCAACCCTCAATGGAGGGCGCAACCATTCGCCAGGTGGAGCAGCGGCGTCCTGATCTGCGCTTTCCCTTTCCCGAAAACTTTGCCGGGCGTTTGATCGGACAGCGCATCTCATCGCTGGAGCGGCGGGCAAAATATCTCATATTCCACCTTGATAATGGCCTTGGCCTTATCAGTCATCTTGGCATGTCCGGCTCCTACCGCATTGAGCAGGAGGATGGCAGCGATATTCCCGGCAGCTTCCATCACGAGCGCTCGAAACTTTCCGCTCATGATCATGTGATCCTGCATCTGGCAGGAGTCGACGGTATTAACCGCCGTGTCGTCTATAATGATCCGCGGCGGTTCGGATTCATGCTTTTTGCCGAGCCGGACCAACTCAATACCCACCCTCTTATAAAAGACCTTGGAACAGAGCCCACGGGAAATCGCCTGGATGGCTCACTGATCGCCAGGCTTTTTGCAGGCAAGTCTGCGCCCTTGAAAGCAGCATTGCTTGACCAGAAGCTCATTGCCGGACTTGGCAACATATATGTCTGTGAAGCATTGTGGCGTGCAGAGCTTTCTCCGGTGCGCATGGCTGGCAGTATTGCGGGCAAGGACGGCGAAGCGACGCCCATGTCCGATCGGCTCGCGACATCGGTCCGGGCTGTTATCGCCGATGCAATCAAGGCAGGCGGTTCCAGTCTTAAAGACTATACACAGACCAATGGCGAGCTTGGATATTTCCAGCACTCGTTTTCTGTCTATGATCGCGAAGGTTCCCCTTGCCCCCGCAATGGATGCGGTGGCACGATATCGCGCATTGTCCAAAGCGGCCGTTCAACATTTTATTGTCCTGTCTGCCAGCATTAGGAGATTTATTCATGGCCTATGAGAACATCATCGTCGAGACGCGGGAGAAGGTTGGTTTTATTCAGCTCAACCGGCCCAAAGCGCTCAATGCGTTGAACTCCGCTTTGCTGGCCGAATTGACAACGGCGCTCGAGCTCTTTGAGTCCAATGCCCGAATAGGCGCAATCGTGATTACGGGCTCTGAAAAAGCCTTTGCTGCTGGCGCCGATATCAAGGAAATGCAAACGTTGCAGTTTGCCGATGCCTATACGGGTGACCATTTCAGCGGCTGGGAGCGCGTTACCGCTATCCGCAAACCCATGATTGCAGCTGTAGCCGGATATGCGCTGGGCGGTGGCTGTGAACTCGCCATGATGTGCGATTTCATCATTGCTGCCGATACGGCCAAGTTCGGGCAGCCGGAGATTACCCTCGGCGTGATGCCCGGCATGGGCGGCTCACAGCGGCTCACTCGCTTTGTTGGCAAATCCAAAGCCATGGACATGTGCCTGACAGGCCGAATGATGGATGCGAATGAAGCAGAACGCAGCGGGCTGGTTTCCCGCGTGGTTCCAGCAAATGAACTTGTTGAGGAAGCGCTGAAGGCCGCCCATAAGATCGCGTCCTTCTCCCTGCCTGTCGTCATGATGACAAAGGAGACGGTGAACCGGGCTTATGAGACGACGCTGACTGAAGGTCTGCGTTTTGAGCGGCGCGTGTTCCATTCCATGTTTGCACTGGAAGACCAGAAAGAAGGCATGGCCGCTTTTGCCGAAAAACGCGCCGCCAACTTCAAGGACAGGTAAAAACCATTGCTCGACAGGCGGATCCAGTGCCCTTTTTGCCCTCCGATCAGCCTGTCGATGCCGACCTTGCGAATTTGCGGGAACTCTCCACAGATTCCAAGTTGACGCATAAGCAAACCTCATCTATAAGCCCGTCAACGTTCGGTGGCCCTTGGCCGCCCTATTATTTTGTGACGACAGCCTGAAGCTGTCGATTAGCTGACAGAAAAGAGAGGCATCATGGCCAACACTCCTTCGGCCAAGAAAGCGGCGCGTAAGATCGAAGCCCGCACCGAAGTAAACAAGTCCCGCCGTTCGCGCGTGCGTACCTTCCTTCGCAAGTTCGAAGATGCGGTAGCAAGTGGCGATCAGGCAGCTGCTGCCCTTGCCTTCAAGGCAGTAGAACCAGAAGTAATGCGCGCTGCATCGAAGGGTGTCTTCCACAAGAACACCGCTTCGCGCAAGGTATCGCGCTTGTCATCGCGCCTGAAGGGCATGACTGCTTAAAACCATTCTAAATTTACATATGAAAACCCGGCTATTCCTTAGCCGGGTTTTTTTATTGGCGTTTTTTTGGGAATAAATTCGTTTCCCGAGAAAAACAATACGGCTTGCCCATGCAATGTCATATGCTTGTCACAAGCAATGTAAGACAGAAAGCGACAGCCACTCTTTATCGTTTATTTTCAATAAGTTAGCGAAGGTAGCCTCCATAGATCAAATGGAGGGTTCGGATTCTCCGGCTGGAGCTACTGTCAAGCGAATATTTATTATTTTTTTTTGGTCGTCGGACTCCGCACTGCAACAAAATGTGAGCTCTAAAAAAGGCGTTGAATCCGAACACTTTTTCCCGCTTGCCCCGACAACAGTTAAAAAAAATGCAATTCCGTTAACCCTTGCTTCATTAAAAATCCCGCGACTCGCACTTGCCCTCACCGCAAAGGTTTTTGTAAGGTCCAGACATCGACGGGGTGGGAAAAACCCAATTAACAGGCTTATAAAATTTTGGTTGTGAACGCAGATTTCTAGTTTGCGTAACGGGTAGTTTTTGTCAGTGCTCAGGTCCAACGGACTTGGAGTCATTTCATTAAACGAGGGCGTTGACGGCGCTGGCGAGAGCCGGGCGTGAGTCTTGTCGCGCTCAAAACTTGAGAAGGATAGAACGGTGACATTGATCGAAAATTCGCAATACGGGTCTTCATTCCAAATGCGTGTCAGCGTTTCAAACTTCAACAACTAGCTTAAAATGAACGGACCGTTCGCAAAGCTGAACGTCCGGATTTACTGTGCGGTGAAAGCCGGCACGCAAAAACCACGGGCAAAACAAAAAGACCCGATACATATCTTTCAGGATGAGGCGAATGACAATGAACAGCGGAATAATGGAAAACGGCGCAAAAGCAGCCATAGTCCCGCTCCATATGGGTGAGGGGAAAGCTATGGAGATAGCCACCAGTCCGGGCGAAGCGATCTTTGAGCGTGTAAAACTCAAACTGAAAGCAAAACTGGGAAGCGAAGTTTATTCGAGCTGGTTTGGCCGCCTGAAGCTGGATGAAACATCAAAGAGCATCGTTCGCCTGTCTGTCCCCACAGCGTTTCTCCGGTCGTGGATCAACAATCACTACGCGGACATGATTGCAGCGCTATGGCGCGAAGAAGACGAACAGGTTCTCAAGGTCGAGATCGTTTTCCGTAGCGCAAGCCGGGCCGCTATCCGCCCATCCTGCGATGAAAGTGCATTGCGCAGCGAAGCCTCTGGAGCTGATCGCGCCGGATCTGACAAGTCCAGCTTCGCCCGCGAAAAGCCGGTATTCCCGGTGGGCAACCTTGCTTCCGACAAGAAAACGCCTGCCCACTTCACCGACCGTGCGCAAAATGCTGTTTTCGGCTCGCCGCTTGATCCCCGCTATACATTCGACACCTTTGTCGACGGCACACCAAACCGTGTCGCTTTGGCTGCTGCCCGCACCATAGCGGATGCCGGCGCCAGTGCTGTCCGCTTCAATCCGCTGTTCATTCACGCCTCGGTTGGCCTCGGCAAGACCCATCTCCTGCAAGCCATTGCAGCCGAAGCCTTGAAGCGGCCAGAACGCGCCCGCGTTGTCTACCTTACCGCTGAATATTTCATGTGGCGCTTTGCAACCGCTATTCGCGACAATAACGCGCTGTCTTTCAAGGAGCAGTTGCGCGATATCGACCTTCTCATCATTGATGACATGCAGTTCCTGCAGGGTAAGTCGATCCAGCATGAGTTCTGCCATCTTATCAATACGCTGCTCGACAGCGCCAAGCAGGTCGTTGTTGCGGCTGACCGTCCCCCATCAGAGCTGGAATCGCTTGATCCACGCGTTCGTTCGCGTCTTCAGGGCGGCGTCGCGCTCGAAATGATCTCGCCAGACTATGCAATGCGCCTTGAAATTCTCCAGCGCCGGCTTGTGGCGGCGCAGGCGGAGGACAAGTCGCTGGATATCACGCCGGAAATTCTTGATCACGTCGCACGTTCCGTTACCGGTAGTGGCCGTGAGCTTGAGGGTGCGTTCAATCAGCTTCTGTTCCGCCAGACTTTCGAGCCCAATCTTTCGGTTGATCGCGTTGACGAGCTTTTGAGCCACCTAATGCGTGGCGGTGAAGCCAAGCGTATTCGCATCGAAGAAATTCAGCGCATCGTTTCGCGTCACTATAATGTTTCCAAGCAGGATCTTCTGTCGAACCGACGCACGCGGACCATCGTCAAGCCACGCCAGATTGCCATGTATCTGGCAAAGATGCTCACACCACGCTCGCTTCCCGAGATCGGTCGCCGTTTCGGCGGACGGGATCACACAACTGTGCTCCATGCCGTGCGCAAGATCGAGGATATTGTCGGCAAGGATCAAAAACTGTCGCAGGAACTTGAACTACTCAAGCGCCTCATCAACGATCAGGCGCAATAAGCAGCGCCATTCAACAGCTTATCAACAGAAAGCCTGCGGCGAGAACGTGTGTTGCTCCCCGCAGGCTTGCTTTTTACGTCTGTTTTCTGCCAATTTGCTTGACCTAAGGGGAATGCCTCCCCACCACCAGACACTTGTTTGGCAAAAGTCAGTGAGACCGGTTTATCATGCGTGTAACTCTTGAACGTTCCAACCTTTTGAAGTCGCTCAACCATGTCCACCGCGTGGTCGAACGGCGCAACACTATTCCGATCCTGTCGAACGTTCTTCTCCATGCCGACGGGGCCAGCCTGGCTCTGAAAGCAACTGATCTTGACCTTGAAGTGACCGAAGCGACTGCGGCACAGATCGAGCAGGCGGGCGCCACCACCGTTCCGGCACATCTGCTTTACGATATTGTCCGCAAATTGCCCGATGGTGCGGAAGTCATGCTCGCAACCAATGCGGATGGCAATTCCATGGCCGTGACGTCCGGTCGCTCAAGCTTTCGTCTCCAGTGCCTGCCGCAATCGGATTTCCCTGAGCTTACAGCAGGTACCTTCACCCATACATTCCGGCTGCCGTCGAGCGCCATCAAAGGCTTGATCGACCGTACGCAGTTTGCAATATCCACCGAAGAAACCCGCTATTATCTCAATGGCATCTATTTCCATACCATTGAAAGCGACGGCACACTGAAGCTCCGCGCTGTTGCAACGGACGGGCACCGTCTTGCCCGGGCCGAGCTTGAGGCTCCCGCCGGTAGTGAGGGCATGCCTGGCATCATCATTCCGCGCAAGACCGTGGCTGAATTGCAAAAACTCGTCGACGATCCCGATGTTGTGGTGACCGTTGAATTATCGGAAACCAAAATTCGTTTCACGATCGGCTCCGTTGTTCTTACATCCAAGCTGATCGATGGCACATTCCCGGATTATCAACGCGTTATCCCATCAGGCAACGACAAGAAGCTCACAATTGACAGGCAGAGCTTCGCCGCCGCCGTTGACCGCGTTTCGACAATTTCGAGCGAACGTGGTCGCGCCGTCAAACTGACGATCGCCGAAGGTCAGGTTACGCTTACGGTTAATAATCCGGACTCTGGCAGTGCCACTGACGAGCTGGCGGCAGACTATGATTCAGATGCTATCGAGATTGGTTTTAATGCCAAATATCTCCTCGATATCACGGCCCAGCTGACGGGCTCCGAAGCGATCTTCATGCTTGCCGATGCCGGCTCACCAACATTGGTGCGTGATACGGGCGATGAGAATGCGCTTTATGTGCTCATGCCGATGCGGGTCTAGCTGCACCTTGCAGTCTCATGGCCGATGATCCCCCTATGGACGCGGGCAAGCCAGCCCGTGTTTCGATCAGCAGGCTGAAGCTCAGCAATTTCCGCAATTATGAAAGCCTGTCCTTACGGCTGGCGCCTTCGCACGTGGTGTTGACGGGTGAAAATGGTGCAGGCAAGACCAATTTGCTTGAAGCTGTTTCGTTTCTGTCTCCAGGTCGGGGTCTGCGCCGCGCGACCTACACTGATGTTACCCGCAATAGTGCAACTGACGGCTTTGCCATTCATGCGTCTATCGACACAGCCGAAGGTACGGTCGATGTTGGAACAGGCTTGGCCGGAAATGCACCAGGCGATACGGCCCGCCGCGTCCGCGTTAATGGCGTAACGGCCACCAGCGCAGACGATCTTCTCGACTATTCACGCATTCTCTGGCTCGTCCCCGCCATGGATGGGTTGTTTACCGGCCCTGCCGGTGACAGGCGGCGTTTTCTGGATCGCATGGTCCTTGCCATCGATCCGGCCCACGGCAAGCGTGTTCTAGACTATGAAAAGTCGATGCGAAGCCGTAACCGCCTGCTTACAGAGGAGCGTGCCAACGCTTCATGGCTTGATGCGATCGAGACGCCCATGGCTGAACTTGGCATCGCTATTGCTGCGGCGCGTGCGGAATTGATGCGCCTCATCAATGGCATGATAGAGCGAATGCCTGACGACACCCCCTTCCCCAAGGCTGACTGCCTGCTTGAGGGCGAGCTGGAACAGCGCATTGGCATAGAGTCCGCGACGGATGTGGAAGAAACATTCCGCCGCGCGCTGCATGATGGCCGCTCGCGTGACCGGGCAGCGGGGCGCACGCTTGACGGACCGCATCGGTCCGACCTGCTCGTGCGGCATCGGCCCAAATCCATGCCTGCGGAACTTTGCTCTACCGGCGAACAAAAAGCACTGTTGATAGGATTGATCCTTTCCCATGCCCGACTTACTGGCGAACTTGCAGGGATGGCTCCGATCCTGCTGCTTGATGAGATTGCGGCCCATCTGGATGAAGGGCGCCGGGCGGCGCTCTTTGACATTATAGAAGAGCTGGGCGGTCAGGCTTTCATGACTGGCACGGACCAGGCACTGTTTAAAAGCCTTGAAGGACGCGCGCAGTTTTTCGATGTGTCGCATGGCGAGGTAACTGGCGTCTAAATAGCGTTACACCACATCATTTGCAGCCCATGGTGCAATATCAAGTGGATTAATGCCCTCTACATCCCATGACTTACAAGTTGCGCTTGCAATATCTCCTGATCACGTAACTACTAAGCGAATCTGACACATATATTAATGATGGGAGAGCATTCATTATGTGGAATCAGGTTTACAATCCCTTCAACAATGCTGTTCTGTCGACGCTTGCCGCAGCTGTACCTGTCGTCATTCTGCTTGCGCTGATAGCGTCAAACAAGGTCAAAGTGCATCTGGCGGCGATTATTGCGCTTATCGCTGCCAATCTGGTTGCGATCTATATTTTCACCATGCCTGCTGATCTGTCCCTGCGCGCTTCGCTTTTGGGGGTCATCACCGGCTTTTTCCCGATCGGCTGGATCGTTCTCAATGTCATTTTTCTCTACCGGCTAACGGTTGAGAAAGGTGTCTTCGAGACCTTGCAGAACACGATTGGCGGCGTGACGCGCGACAGGCGCCTGCAAATCCTGCTTATCGCCTTTTCGTTCGGGGCCTTTTTTGAAGGCGCATCCGGCTTCGGCACGCCGGTCGCTGTCACGGCGGCCATTCTCATCGGCCTAGGTTTCTCGCCGCTCGCTGCATCCGGTCTATCGTTGATCGCCAATACCGCTCCTGTTGCCTATGGCGCTCTTGGTACCCCGATAGCCGGTCTTTCGAGCGTGACGGGGATCGATCCATTTTTGCTCGGCGCGATGGTCGGGCGGCAATTGCCATTCTTTTCGGTGATTATTCCATTCTGGGTGGTGTGGGCCTTTGCGGGCTACAAGGGTATGAAGGAAGTTTGGCCCGCGATTCTAGTCACCGGCCTGTCCTTCGCCATCCCGCAATTCCTGATTTCCAACTATGTTAATCCATGGATCGTTGATATTGGCGCTTCGTTGATTTCGATGGCCTGTCTAATTGGCTTCCTGCGCATCTGGCAGCCAAAGGTCATCTGGACATCGACAGCCTTGCGTATCCGCGATGATTCCGCCAGCCAGGTACCGCCGGTCAAACAGACAAAGAAAGAGCCGACGAGAGCGGAAGTCTGGGCTTCCTTGACACCATGGATCATTGTCTGCGCCGTGCTTTTGGTATGGGGCACTGACTGGTTCAAAGGCATGGTCAACCCGTGGGCCACCTGGAGCTATCCCGTACCCGGTCTTAATGAGCAGATCATGAAGGTCGCGCCCATTGCCGCAACGCCGACACCGGAAAAAGCCGTATTCGCCTTCACATGGCTCTCTTATACGGGTTCGGGCATGTTGATTGCGGCGATCATTTCCGGCTTTCTCATGGGCTATACGCCGGGCGAGCTTGTCCGCAGCTATGGACGCACACTCAAGCTCTGCTCCTATTCACTCATTACCATTTCCGCCATGCTGGCAATCGGCACGCTCACACGGCTGTCCGGCATAGATGCTACCCTCGGGCTGGCTTTTGCGACAACCGGCGTTCTCTACCCGTTCTTCGGCACATTGCTTGGTTGGCTCGGGGTGGCGCTCACAGGCTCCGATACCGCATCCAATGTGCTGTTCGGCAATCTGCAGAAAATTACCTCCGAGCAACTTGGCCTATCACCAATCCTCATGGGTGCAGCCAATTCATCCGGCGGCGTCATGGGCAAGATGATCGACGCTCAATCCATTGTTGTCGCCTCCACGGCGACCAATTGGTACGGGCATGAAGGAACAATCCTGCGCTTCGTCTTCAAGCACTCGATTGTACTGGCCTGTCTCGTTGGCATCCTCGTCATGCTACAGGCCTATGTCTTCACGTGGATGATCGTGACACCGCCTTGATTGATCGATAATGGCATAACAAAAGGCGCTGCTTACGGCAGCGCCTTTTGTTGGAAGCATCAGATTTTTATTTCGCCCTCTTCCATGCCATCCCAATAATGAGCGCGCTCAGCGCTAACCCTTATCATCGCCATTCCTTTTGTATCGACACCGTCCTTGAACCAATCATCGAGATCCGATGTCCAATGTTCCTCAAATTTCTTCTTGTCTTTGATGATCTCGGCTTTCCCTTCGAGAGAAATGGAAAATGCCTTATCACCTTGAAAAGTCAGAGCCACCTTGGGATTTCCCTGGATATCTGAAACCATGTGAGAGTCATCCCAAGTGAAAAAGTAGGAATCCCCATCATATTCGACATCACGATTATTGCTCATGGGGCGTCCTGCAATTGCCCCGTTTTTGGTATGGGTCATCAGCATGCAAATATCGATGTCGCGCATCTTCTCTGCCAGATAGGAAATGTTCTTGCTCATGGTTTTCTCCCTTTTATCGTGAAAGGGCAACGCGCTAAGGGTCGTTTGGTTCAGCTTGAAACCAATTTTCGGTTTGTTGACTTGCCATATCAATTTAGAGCCTTGTCTGTTACTCAGCAGGCTTCAGTTCCGACCCGCTTTTGAGAACCTTGTCGCCATTTTCCTGTTCGATCAGATAGGCAGGATCTTCCTTGGAAGCTTTGCGTGTTACCTCCGCGCCTTTTATTTTCCGCGTCACCGTGCTCGTGAACGTATGAACAATTTTACCGCTGCCGGTACCATTGCCCCAATTCCATTCAACCGTGTTGCCATTATAGAATTTCGTCATAGTTCTTCCTGTCGATCTCTAAAAACATATTAATCAGGAAAATTCCCATCTGCCTATTCAAACCAGAACCGCAACTTTTTGGTTGCATTTCTTTTCTTGATCTGCAAGATTTAAAGCAACCAGGAGGTTGCATAATGTCTGACCGCATTGAAAAGAACATTGAACTGAATGCGCCTGTCGAAAAGGTTTGGCGCGCGCTCACCGATCATCTCGCATTTGGCGAATGGTTTCGTGTCAAGCTTGATGGGCCCTTTGTTCCCGGTAAGGTTTCCACTGGCCATATTACCTATCCGGGCTATGAACATGTGAAGTGGCACGCGACGGTGAAAGCTATGGACGAGCCTCGTCTGTTCAGTTTTACGTGGCACCCCCACGCAATTGATCCCGATGTGGATTATTCAGATGAGACACCGACCTTGGTCGAGTTTCGCTTGCAGCCTTCGGCCAAGGGAACGCGGTTGACCGTCACCGAGTCCGGATTTGACGCCCTGCCCGCCCATCGCCGCGACGAAGCTCTGCGCTCAAATGACGGCGGTTGGGATGAACAGATAATGAATATCAAGACCTATGTTGAACGATAGCCATCTTCCCGATCCCGCACCTTTATTTGCGGCCTTGGGTGATCGAACCCGCCTGTCGCTGCTGACCAAGCTCAGCGACGGCCAAACTCGTTCAATTGCGGGCCTTTCTTCGGATGCGCAGATTACCCGTCAGGCTGTCACCAAGCATCTCAAGGTTCTTGAGGACGCTGGATTGGTGATCAGCACAAAGGTGGGTCGGGAGAGCCATTTTGCGTTCCGGCCGGAGCCGATCAAAGATATTCGTGCTTATCTTGATGGCGTTTCCCGGCAATGGGATGATGCTTTGGAACGATTAAGAGTGTTTGTCGAGCGCTGAGGGTTTTGGCAATAATCCATCCAGCAACTGCCGGATGGCCTTGACTGCCTTGCGCAACGTGGCTTCCGGCTCTGTGGAATTAGCGACCCAAAGCGAAGCGTGGGTTAGCGCTCCATTGAGAATGCGGGCCATTGCTTCCGGCTCGACATCCCTTATCGCCCCTTCATCACGAAGTTGCGTCAGGCTGTCGGTCATGGAGCGAATACAGCTATTTGTTGTTGGCCAGTTTGCCGGGTCGCCCAGAACGGCAGGCCCATCCAACAATACAATACGCTGTATTTCCGGCTCGATCGCCATTTCGACATAGGCCACGCATTCATCGACATAGCCTTGCCAGCGGTTGGTTGCTTTCTCATTGACCTTGATCAAGCGGTCATTCATCTCCGCATCGATCTGTTTGATAACAGCTTCGAGCAATCCCTTTTTGTCTCCAAAATGGTGATAGAGCGCCCCGCGGGTAAGCCCCGCCGAAGAGGTGAAATCGTCCATTGATGCGTCCGCATAGCCCACTGTACCAAAGGCGTGCCGGGCAGAAGCCAATAGTTTTGCTCGGGTTTCGACGATCATTTCACTGCGCGGCTTATGGGCCATCAAATTTCCTTTCACATACGCAACGTATATTAGTTGACATACGCGGCGTATGCAACTATTTCATTTATATACGTCGCGTATGTAAATGGCGGCTGTTCAACAAAGGATGTCTTTCATGGCAAATCCATATAAAGAAATTTTCGCTGCGCCGGGAAGCGTCGCTTTCTCGGCATCCGGGTTCATCGCCCGCCTGCCACTCGGCATGGTAACGCTCGGCATTGTCACCATGCTATCGCAGACTCACGGCACCTATTGGCTTGCCGGCGCAGTCTCCGCGACATTCGCATTGTCCAATGCGCTCATTGCGCCGCAGGTATCGCGTCTTATGGACCGTTTCGGTCAAAGCCGCGTTCTGCCGATTTCGTCCCTTATCACAATCGCTGCGCTGGCCGGACTTATGCTGGCCGCTCACTATCGCACCCCCGACTGGACATTGTTCCTGTTCGCCATGCTCGCCGGCTTCATGCCCAGCATGACGGCACTCGTTCGTGCACGCTGGACGGAAATTTATCGCGATACACCAAAGTTGCGCACAGCCTTTGCCTTTGAATCGGTCGTTGACGAGGTGATCTATATGGTTGGCCCGATCATCGCTATCGGCTTCAGTGTTGCTCTTTTCCCGCAAGCTGGACCTCTTGCCGCAACTTTGCTTCTCGCTGTCGGGAGTGCACTGTTCGTTGCACAGAAATCCACTGAACCCGCCATCCATCCGCAGGACCGCACAGACAACGCCTCGGTAATCCGCCTGCCATCGCTGCAAATTATCGCTATCACACTGGCAGCTATCGGAGCGCTGTTCGGTACGGCCGAAGTCACCGCCATCGCCTTTGCCGAAGGGCAGGGCCAGAAGGCCGCCGCCGGTATTGCGCTTGCGAGCTACGCCGCAGGTTCGCTCATTGTTGGCCTCGTCTTTGGTGCTCTAAAGCTCCAGATGCCTTTGGCAAAACAGTTCCTGCTGGCAATCGGCCTTGCCATGCTGACGACGCTGCCCCTGCTCATCGTCGAGGGCATTGGCGGCCTCTCTATTGCTCTTTTTCTGGCAGGCGCTGCGGTATCCCCAACCATTATCATCTCCATGGGCCTGATCGAGCGTATCGTTCCAGCGGCGAAACTGACCGAAGGCATCACATGGGCAATGACGGGCGTCATGATCGGCATGGCGCTAGGCTCTTCCCTTTCAGGCTGGGTAATTGACGAATATGGCGCAAGCCGCGGTTTCTATGTTTCGGTAGGTGCTGGCGTGCTTGCATTCGTCGCCGCCTTTGCCTTCTGCCTCAGATACGGCCCCAAGCCGCAGGTACAGCTCAAAACAGCTGTTTAACTGCCAGCATCACAAAGAAACCGGCAGAGATGTTTGCACCTCTGCCGGTTTTATTAAGTTAATCTACAATTCTTCAATAAAATGGCTTGTCTACACCTAAAGTATTACCTAACTTCCGCATCGAGTTCACTACATCGCACTTGGGGGGAAGTAGATGGTTCTGGATTTTCTGCGCGGCAAACCTGTCTTGTGCACTGGATTACATAGGACGATACTAACCGGCATCCTTCTGGCCTCAACTACATCAACATTTGGGCTTCTCGCATTCTCCGGCGTTGCGCAAGCAGCCTGCGATCTTACGCCGACAGCTGGCGACAGCACCTATGTCTGCGATAGCGGCGTCAGCACCGGCCTCACCGATAATACCGGCAACAATACGCTTACCATGCCTGCGGGTGGCAGCGGCGCGGTCAATGGAAGCATTGTTTTTGGCGCAGGCGCCGACAATGTGACAATTGGCTCCGGTACAATTACCGGCAATGTCCAGCAGGGCAGCGGCATAGACAATTTCAGTATGACTGGCGGCTCTGTCGGCTCCCTCAACCAGGGTGACAATCTCGATACCTTCTTCATGTCGGGAGGACATATCATCGATGCCTTTGATGACGGCGACCGGGCAATCATGACTGGCGGTCGCATCGGGCGCGTCAACATGAAGCTCGATGACAATCTGTTCGATATGTCCGGCGGTGTCATTGACCGCAATCTTGTTACTGGCTTCGGCAACGACACGATCATCCTGTCCAACGGAACGATCGGCGGCAATATCAGCGTAAGCGGCGGCACTGACAGCGTTACGGTTACAGGCGGCAGCGTCGGCGGTAGCATCCTTCTCAGTTTCGGCACTGACACATTCAACTGGGACAGTGGCGGTATTATCTATGGAGCGATTGATCTGGGCGGCGACAATGACGTTGCCACACTCACCAATCTGACCGCTGCAAATATTGGCGCGACGACACAGGTTACGGGCGGCGCAGGCAGCGACGCGTTGACCTTCAGCAATGTCGCTGCAGACAATGTTTCGCGGTTTCAAAGTTGGGAAAACATCGCTGCGACCAATGACACCGAGCTTACTTTCAATGGCGCCTTGACACTGGGCGATGCGGGTACGCAGACGGGCAACCTCTCGGTTGATTCAACCAGCACTATATTTGGCGGCGGCGCAAACTCAGCCGTTGCATCCTTCGTGGCTGGCCAGTTCGTCAATGTAGCCAATGCAGGCCGCATTGATCTGACCAATGGCACCGGCACAAGTGACAGCTTCCGCATTGCCGGTAATTATACCGGTAATGGTGGGCTGCTGTTTCTAGACACTGTGCTTGGCGATGACAGTTCAGCTTCCGATAAGCTCATCATTGACGGCGGCGTTGCTTCCGGTACGACTGGCATCAGCGTTATCAATAATGGCGGCACCGGCGCCAGCACGACGCAAGACGGCATTCTTCTGGTAGAAACCGTCAATGGTGCAACGACCACCAGCAATACATTTGCGCTCAACAATGCTGTCGCGGCAGGTGCCTATGAATATTACCTCTTCAAGGGCGGCATCAGCGACGGCAGCGAACAAAACTGGTATCTGCGCTCCACGCTGGTAAGCTCCCCTGAGCCACCTGCCCCGGCTCCGGCACCCTCGCCAGTTGATCCTGGCCCGGTCGTCGAGCCGCAACCGCCGGAAGTATCTCCGCCACCGCCGCCACCACAGCAAGAGCCAGCGCCACCTTTGCCCGTAAATCCGGACGACCCGAATCCGGTCGATCCCTCGCCGCCTGTGCAGCCGGGAGACATAGCACCGGTCGCGCCTCCACCACCGGCGGAAGCGGCAGCGCCAACGCCGCCGCCATCCGCACCGCCTATACCCGGAAATCCGGCGCCGGTGCCCGGGGCTGGTTCAGCCCCGCCGACGCCTGGTGCAACCCGCGTCCTTGGCGATATTGTGTCTCTATACCGCATCGAAGTGCCAACCTATTCGGCAGCAATTCCAGCACTGCGGCAGACAGCCTTTGCAACGCTCAGCACATTCCACGAGCGGCGCGGCGCTCAGGAAATTCTTGCTCCGGGCGAGATCGGTTCAGCCGCATGGGCCCGTGTCTTTGGCGAAGACGTCGAACAGGGTTGGGGCGGCACCGTTTCCCCGACCATCGATGGTACGCTCTGGGGCGTACAGGCAGGACTCGACATTCTGCGCTATGAGAGCGAGAGCGGCCACAAGGATACAGCCGGGCTATTCTACGGATTTGCTTCGCTTGATGCCGATATTCGGGGACAAGCACTTGGTTGGAACAATCTGAAGACCGGCAAGATTGATACGGACACCCACAGCGCCGGTGCTTATTGGACCCATATCGGCCCCACAAACTGGTATGTCGATGCCGTTGTCATGGGAAGCTGGTTCGGCGGCACCGCCCGTTCTGATCGGGGCGTTGGCGTTGACGTGGAAGGCAATGGCGTAACAGCATCGCTGGAGGGTGGTTATCCGTTCAAGCTCAGTGATAATTGGGTTTTGGAGCCGCAGGCGCAGATCATCTGGCAGCATATCTCCCTGGACGATCAGGAGGATGAGTTTTCTGATATCGCCTTCGATGCCGATGATGGCTGGACAGGCCGTGTCGGCGCAAGGCTGCAAGGCAATTATCAGACATCATCCGGTCTGTTCCAACCTTATGTGAAGGCCAATCTCTGGCATTCGTTCAAAACCAAGGACAGCGTGAAGTTTGGCGGCGATGATATTGTCACGGAAGGTGAAAACACCTCGCTGGAACTTGGCGGCGGTATCGTTCACAGTTTCAACAAATCGGTCAGCGCCTTCGCTGTGGCTGACTATACGTTTGATGTTGATGGCGACAAACGTGAGGTCTTCGAAGGCAATATTGGCCTTAAAGTAAGCTGGTAGGCGCTCATACCGCCTGGAGTATCTTGCGTTTGACCAGTAAATGGGTAGTGCGTGCTTCGACAAGCTCAGCATGAGGAATGTAGAGACTGGCAGGGAGCCTAGTCTGAGACGTTGCAATTAGACATTGCAATCCACTTCTTTCCTCAGGCTGAGCTTGTCGAAGCACGCACAACATCCATGCAAAATTACTGAATTTGCAAAACATTTGGAGCAATTGCAGCGAGAGCGTCAGCGGTTTTGCGTCGGGAATTGCGCAAGACCAACGGCTTTACCGTGACGCAACACTTGTGGATCCGCCAGGCAAACGGGCGACCACGACCAGCTGTGTAATTTCGCCACGTTTGAAAGCGGCAAGGAAGCGCTTGTAGTCCTTGAACACAAGGCAACCATTGGAATCGCCGCGCTTGCCCAGCATGTAAGTGTGAGCCAGCAAGCCATCGCGCCCGAAAATCTTGCTCGGGTCGACCGGGTTGAGCCGGATTGCTTCCACTCCATGGAATAGGGCTTCCCGCATGGTCAGCTTATAGGTATGTGGCGGCGTCGCACCGCGCATTTTCTTATGCACGAAGCGTGGGTCGTCTAGCATTGGCCCCAGACCCGAATGTGCTTCAAGACGCTCTCCACTCGGCATATAGACCGTCTTCTGCTCGATACTGTAGATCGCCGTTCGGGCGCGAGCCGTAATAACAGGAGCGGGCTTGTAGCTCGGCGCCATATCCTGAATGTTGTTTTCCTGCGGCGCGTAAGCCATGACTTGCGCGTCGCGCTTTGCCGCATCCGCAAGCCGCTTTGGCTTCATGCCGGGCAATGGAACTTCCGTCTCGACGTCAGTCTCCGCCAGAACAAGGCTGAATGGTTCTTGCGGCGACGTGCCAAGGGCTGGGCCGGGCTCCTGCAAGGCGACGATTTCGGCAGGCGCAGGCGCGTCCAGAGAACTATAGGATCGGACAGGCGTATAGATTGACGAAACCTGCATTGTATCAAGCCCTGCAGCCCGCGCATCGAACGCATCTGCCTCAAGCGGCGGCTTTGCTGCCACCACTACTTTCGGCTTGGGCGGGGTAATGACAATGACTTCGCCGTTCTTCCCGATAACCGAGCCTTCATCCATGTCACTGACCTGCCAGCCAGTCCGGTTCAACTCCGGCATACGCGGGAACTTTGGTGCGCTTGGATTGGCATCATAGGCAACATGTTGCATGGCATGCCCGGAAAATGGGCTGAAAGCCTGGCCACCGGCGCTTGCCGAAACGTGGGGGATAAAGGCGCGCTGCAGGCTGACGACCGCGGCAACCGTGCCCAGTGATCCAACGACCCCGAAACCGGCAAGAATAGCCGCGGAAAGGAAGCCCCGCGCCGGCTGACGGCCCTTTTTGGCTTCAGGCTTGGCGCCCCCGACCGTCTTGACTGCAAACGCCATGATACAAGCTTCCCGAACTCTTACTCAATACATATCAGCGCCCCGCAAAATCACTGCTTACAAGGCAGGATTGAGGCCGAGGGCAAAACATGCGCCCATGGCAGGTACTGATGAAAACAGAGAATGAAGAAACTTGGTTACCAAGTGGTTGATGGGGAGAAAATTCAGTCTGAAGTCCTTCTTCGCTCCCGGTGCAAGCCGGTAATCAACCGCCAGCACTGCGGCGATAGCGCATGACCCAACGAATACCTCCAATAACTGCTATGGCGAGTAATGGCCATGCCGCCCAGAATCTCCCTTCCCAGGAAATCATGTTGATGCCCGCTATTGTCAGTCCGATGACCACAAGAGCGGCAATAAAGCGATCAATGCGCTCCGCCGTTTTAGCCCAGCGCAGCCCCCATATTGCTGCCAACACAAGAAGCGGCCAGCGCGACCAGAAGGTGCCGTCCCATGAGAGAAAATTGATGCCGACCAGTCCGATGGCAATGATCGCAAGCAAAGCCAGGCTTGTGCTTTTAGATGCTGCGGCCGTCGCGCCCGTTCTGGTCAAATCAGCTCTGTACCCGTCATTTACTGCAGGAGTAACAGGCTGCGCCTGCTTTGTGTCTTCACCAATCCGCACCGCATAGCTGAGAACGCCACCCTCAATATTCTTGACCTGAAGTTGCCCGAGGCATTCAAATCCGACCGCCAGTTTGTTGCGAACCTGATCATAGACCGTATTGGATATAACGATGCCGCCAGCAGAAGCCGATGCCTGCAAGCGCGCAGCAACATTCACGCCGTCCCCGTAAATATCGTCGCCTTCTGCAATCACATCGCCAAGATTGATGCCGATACGAAACAGCATGCGGGTTTCATCCGGACGGTCGGCATTATAACCGGCAAGTTCCGTTTGCACATCGAGGGCAGCGCGCACCGCCTCCACGACGCTGGAAAACTCCGCGATCAACCCATCGCCCCAAGTGTTGATGACCCGGCCGTAATGTGCCTCAATCAGCCTGCTCATCGCTTCCCTGTAAAGCTTGAGCGTGTCAAGCGTGCCTTCTTCGTCAGCGCGCATCATGCGCGTATAATCCTGCACATCTGCGGAAAAGATCGTGGTCAGCTTGCGGCGCGTTTCGGGCATGGCATCCGTTCTCCCCCGGCTCTTGCCTTGCTTTTGCGGCGAGAAACCCTCGCGACTGAGTTGGAGAATATAGTTTCAAACCGTTTGTGGGAAGGACTGTTCTGCTCTTTCACTCCCCTTGATGTTAAACACCAAAAATACTCATCGCGTCGCTGGCTTGCCTAATTCGCCGTCCGACCTTAAATCAATCTGTGAAGGACGACCTTCACGCGATAATGCGCTTCAGACAAATCCGGGACGGCCCGACAGTTCAAAAGGATGGTCGTCATGGCCTGGATTATTCTCATAACCGCAGGACTTTTCGAAATCGGCTGGGCCATCGGGCTCAAATATACCGATGGCTTTACCAAGTTTACGCCTTCAATTCTCACCGCTGGCAGCATGATTATCAGCGTCGTGCTTCTTGGTATTGCCCTACGCGATCTGCCAGTTGGTAGCGCCTATGCGGTGTGGACCGGCATTGGCACAGTGGGCACCGCGCTGCTTGGCATGTATATTTTCGGCGAGCCTGCTACTGTGGTGCGGCTTGTCTGTATCGGGTTGATTGTTGCCGGTATCGGCGGGCTGAAGTTTTTGGCGTAGCACGAGAGCTGCACATAAGTATTGCGTGGTTCGCCCTTCAACAAGCTCGGGGGGTTCACCGTAAGAAAGGTGGGATGATCGCAATAATACCGCGGGCATCTCCGTGACATTCCATCCAGACCACCTCTCCGTCACCCTCGGGCTTGATCCGAGGGTCCAAAGACAGATGGTAGAAAATTGGATCCTCGGGTCAAGCCCGAAGATGACGAAGAGGTGGTGGTGTTTTCCTTGAGGGAGGGATAATTCGGCGCATTGGTTTCAGGTTCATCATCCCCTAGAGTAGCAGCATGATCGATCAGCCGAATACTGCCCTTTCCTCTTCTGAAGTTGAACGCTATGCCCGCCATATCATTCTTGGTGAAATTGGCGGCCCTGGTCAGCAAAAGCTGAAGCGCGCCCGCGTGCTCGTGGTGGGCGCGGGTGGGCTTGGTGCGCCTGTGCTGCAATATCTGGCTGCGGCGGGCATTGGCACACTCGGCATTGTCGATGATGACCGTGTTTCCCTGTCAAATCTGCAAAGGCAGATCATCCATTCGACCGAGCTGGTCGGCTCCCCCAAGGGAGAAAGCGCGGCGCGAGCAATCGCAGCGATTAATCCGCATGTCATCGCCGAGGTGCATGATATGCGCCTTGCGCCCGACAATGCCGCCGATCTCGTTTGCCGCTACGATATTGTTGTCGATGGCTCAGATAATTTCGATACGCGCTATCTGCTGGCCGATACTTGCCTTGCTCAAAAGCGCCCGCTGGTTTCGGCAGCGCTGGGGCGGTTTGACGGATCGCTGACCACACTCATGCCCTATGCCACCAACAGCGACGGGGGTTCAAATCCCTCCTACCGCGATCTCTTTCCAAACCCGCCGCCACCCGGGCTTGTTCCTGCCTGCGCCGAAGCGGGGGTGCTTGGCGTCCTTCCCGGCGTCATCGGCACCTTGCAGGCAACCGAGGTCATCAAGCTTGTCACCGGCATAGGCGAGCCGCTGATCGGCAAGCTCCTCCTTTACGATGCGCTGACCTCTCGCTTTGAAACAATCAAATACCGGGCCAGAAAAGCCGATGGCGCTTGAACTTTCCGAGGAACAGCGCGCAATCGCCAGCGGTTCGCGCGGCGAAGGTTCCGCCATGGCCATGCGTATCGTTGCTGCGACAGCGCGGCTAATGGGTGCGCCATCGCTGATCCCAATTGCCTCCGCGCATATTGATGGCGCGCTTTACCATGGCGATAGCGGCACGCTTTTCGCAGAAAAGCTGGTTGAGGGCGGCGCCAAGGTTGCCGTGCGCGCCACGCTGAATGTCGGCTCGCTTGATCTTACCGGCTGTTCTAAAAATCGCTTGCCAGCCCATGAGCGCGATATGGCGCGGCGAATGATGGACGCCTATCGCGTGCTTGGCTGCGAGCCAAGCTGGACCTGCGCGCCCTATCAGGCCGGTCATCGTCCGGCGCTTGGCAGCGATGTCGCATGGGGCGAATCCAATGCGGTTGTGTTCTGCAACTCAGTACTGGGCGCACGCACCAATCGCTATGGCGATTTTCTTGATATTGCCTGCGCCATTGCCGGTTTTGCCCCCTATTATGGGTTGCACATACCGGAAAACCGCCGTGCCACAATCATTTTTGACGTCGATGCGATTGATCCGGCATTTTTGCGCTCGGAAGTTGCATGGCCCATTCTTGGCAGTCTGTTTGGGCGCGAGATTGGCGATGCCATTGGCGTTGTGGCTGGGGTCCATGCTCATCCTGGGGAGGATGCCTTGAAAGCTTTCGGCGCGGCCTCGGCTTCGGCGGGCGCTGTCGGACTTTTCCATGTAGCAGGCGTGACACCGGAAGCGCCGGATCTGGCGACCGCGCTACATCATCAAGCGCCGCAAGCGGTCATCCATGTAACGAACGAGATGATTGCGGATTCGCGTCGGCGTCTTTCCACCGCGCGCGACATGGCGCGCATTGATGCCGTCGCCATTGGCAGTCCACATCTTTCGGTGTCGGAGTTTGACCGGCTTGAAACCCTCATTGCCGGACGAAAACTCAAGATTCCGCTTTATGCCTGCACTGGACGCCACGCGCTTGCCGCATTGGAGGGCAATGACCGCCGCCAGTCGCTGGAGGCGTCGGGCGTGGTCATTGTCGCTGATACCTGTGTTGTGGTTACGCCGATCCTGCCGGATATTGAAGGCGCGGTGCTTATGACCAATTCCGGCAAATTCGCCCATTACGCGCCGGGCAATACGGGCTATGGCGTCATTTACGGCTCCATGGCTGAATGCGTCGAAAGCGCTATATTGGCGCGTCCTGTCTTTGGTGCATCGGCATGAGGGCGGAAATTCTGGTTCAGGGGCAAGCGACGCGTGCCGATGCGCTAGTACTGACCGCGCCGATCAGCTTCTGGGGCGGGGTTAACCCCAAGACAGGCTTGATCGCCGATGTCCGCCATCCGCAGCATGGTGTTTCGATCACCGGCAAAGTGCTTTGCCTGCCGGGAACGATTGGCTCATCTTCGGCAGCAGCCGTTTTGCTGGAATTGGTCTCGGCGGGTCTGGCGCCTGCCGCAATCGTCCTGCACGAGCCCGACGCAATTTTGCTGCTTGGCCTCATCGTTGCCCAGGAAATGGGCCATACAACGCCGATGGCCCTGCGGATGGATCGCGGAGACTTTGCAGGGTTTGTTGAGCGTGAGCTTTGTATAAGCGCCGAGGGTTCGATCGGCGTTATTTAAATCCTAGCATTGGCGCTGCGCGCGGTTCGACGGGGCTCACCATGAGGAATGTGGTGGGATGCAGCAGATAGAGCCAACTTGTTAGCTCTCTGCGTTCTGCTTCTCTTGCAATCAGCCAATCTTCCTCATGGTGAGCTCATCCTGAGCTTGTCGAAGGGCGAACCACGCAAAACAGGTTTGCCAAATCTCGATAAATTCTCACCGGTCCCTTGGCAGCACGCGATCTGGCGGTCTGTGCCCATCGATAAAGGTGCGGATATTAATGATGACCTTCTCGCCCATATCAATACGACCTTCCAGCGTAGCGGAGCCCATATGCGGGAGGATGACCACCTTGCCCGCCTTGGCGAGCTTGCGCAGCTTGGAATTAACGGCTGGCTCATGTTCAAACACATCCAGCGCTGCGCCGGACAATTTGCCCTGATCCAATTGGTCGATCAGCGCCTGCTCATCAATGATCTGGCCGCGCGCCGTGTTAACGATAAAGGCTGTCGGCTGCATCAGCGCAATGCGGCGGGCAGAGAGCAAATGGAATGTCGCGGGTGTCGAGGGACAATTGACCGAGATAATATCCATGCGCGCCAGCATCTGGTCGAGGCTTTCCCAATAGGTCGCCTCCAGCTCTTCTTCGGTCTTCGGGCTCACCGGCTTGCGGTTATGATAATGGATTGAAAGGCCAAAGGCCTTGGCGCGGCGGGCAACGGCAGTGCCGATGCGGCCCATGCCGACAATGCCGAGACGTTTGCCCCAGATACGGCGGCCGAGCATCCAGGTTGGACCCCAGCCCTCCCATTTTCCGTCATCAAGCAGAATGGACGCACCCTCTACGAGACGACGCGGTACTGCCAGCATCAGTGCCATGGTCATGTCGGCGGTGTCTTCGGTCAAAACGTTTGGGGTATTGGTTACAGTGATGCCGCGTGCAGCCGCGGCTACAACATCAATATTGTCGGTGCCATTGCCGAAATTGGCGATCAGCTTGAGATTTGGACCTGCCGCCTTGATGACCTCTTCATCAATACGGTCCGTCACGGTCGGCACGAGAACATTGGCCTGCGAAACCGCCTCGATCAACTCCGCCTTGGTCAACCGCCGATCATCAACATTCAACCGTGCCTCGAAAAGTTCGCGCATGCGCGTTTCGATGGGGTCCGGCAATTTGCGGGTAATTACGACCAGAGGCTTTTTGCTCACCGATATTCCCCTCCCTTTCGCCTGCAATATTGAGAGCTCTTTAACCAAACCATTGCAAACTGCAATTGCTGTTATGCCGCTCTGGCGCGAAACTTGTCACGCCTGAACAACTGTCTACCAAGGCCAGACATAGAAGACAAAGAAAAACAAGGATCGTTCCGCGATCAGATGAAAATCACCAGGTTGAACGGAACGATGAAGGACCAATATTGTTGACGATTAAGAAATTCCGCCTTTTCGCCGTTTCCACAAGTCTTGCCGCAGTGCTCGTTACGGCAGCACCGCTGAGCCTGCCCGCGCTTGTCAAAGCCGAGGCCGCCGGGCAGATCGGCCCCAGTGGATTACCCCTGCCGCGTTTCGTCAGCCTCAAGCCCGGACGCGTCAATCTGCGTGTTGGCCCCGGACGCGATTATGCGGTGACATGGCTGTTTCTTAAATCCGGCCTGCCAGTCGAAATTGTCCAGGAGTATGATAATTGGCGGCGGATACGCGATTCGGAAGGCACTGAGGGCTGGGTGTATCAATCATTGCTGTCAGGCAAACGGACCGGCATGACTGCACCTTGGCAAAAGGACAAGGACGGGGTCATGCTCAATGTCTTTGCCAAGGCAGATGACAAGACACCCGTTGTTGCGAAAGTACAACCGGGTGTTCTTGGTACATTGAAGAATTGCAATGGTGATTACTGCCGTGTGGTTTTTGGTGGCGCAAGCGGCTGGATGCGCCAGAACGAGATTTGGGGTGCCTATCCCGGCGAGAAATTCGAGGATTAGGCCGAGGCTGTTTTTTCCGACAATTGCTTTGGCCGGAAAACCAAATAGCTGCAAAGCGCCAGAATCCACACCGAGACTGCACCGTAAAGCAGCACCCAGCCATAGCCATGGATAAGCGCAGACCGAATGACCGAGGCGGAAAGGCCCGGCAATTCGGTTGCTATTGCCGCAAGGTTTCCTGATGCGATGCGCTCTGCTGCCGAATAGAGCGTCGTTCCGGACAGAGCCTCTTGCGCAACGCTTTGCAAATGCGCCGAAACACCACTGATAAGGATAAAGCCCATAAGCGCTATGTTGATTGCAAGCGCAGTCAGGCGCGCACTCATATCAATCCCTGACGCCATGCCGGCACGGTTGCTTGCCACAGCTCCCGTTGCAGTGTTGGTGACTGGCGTATTGGTCAGGCCCAAGCCCGTTCCCGCGAGCACCGCACCGGGCAGCATGGTTAGCCAGCTTGCATTTTCCATGCCTGATCCCAACCACATTAAAACAAAGCCAAGACCGATGATGAAAAGTCCCATCGGAATGACAGTACCGGGTCCGAATCGCAGGGTCAGCTTTTCGGCAATAGGCGGGACAATCAAGGTTGGCAGCGTATAGGCAAGGACGGCAAGTCCCGTCGCCACATTGCTATAGCCAAGCGCGGCTTGAAAATAGAGCGGCAGATAAATCATGAATGGCCAGAAACAAAAATTCATGCCCATGGAGCCAAACATTGCACCGGAAAAACTCCGCACCTTGAAGACCGAAAAATCAAACATGGGATAGGGATGGTGCCGCTCGATCATTACAAAGGCGAAAAGACCAGCTAGAGACAGCCCGATCGCGCTCAGAGCAAGAGTGCTGGCAAACCCGGTAACAGGCCCCTGCGTGATGAAAAATACGAGGCAGAAAACCGCAACCGAGTAGGTTCCCATGCCAAAAAAGTCGAGCGACTTGGCTTCCTGATCCGAGGATTCCGTCACGCCCGCATAGGCAAGTACAAAGGTTACAGCTGCGACAACCGCGTGAACCAGAAACACCCATTTCCAATCCAGCAATGCCAGAATCATACCGCCAATAATGGGTCCGAACCCTAGGCCTATGCCAAAAATGACGCCCCATACAGCAAAGGCACGGGCGCGCTGTTGGGCGTCGGAAAATAAATGCGACAGAACCGATATATGACCGATCAGCATGATGCCGCCGCTGATCCCTTGCAGAAATCTGGCGGCAATCAGCACAGCCATATTTTGTGCCAAACCACAAACCAGCGATGTCACACCGAACATTACAATACTGATCAAAAAGACCCGCTTGCGGCCAAACCGGTCAGCAAGCGTCCCTGCTGCCATCAGGACCGAGGTGCAAGCCAGCGTATAGGCGGTCATGACCCATTGCAGCTCATTGAAACTGCCGTGCAAAACCTGCTCCAGGACTGACAAGATGACAGGGACGCTGGAGATTTCCAGCCCGAACATGAGCGAAGCCAAACAGACCGCTGCCAAAGCAAGCGGTGTTCTGGCCGAGGTAGAACTGATCATGGGTAGATACTCTCTGGTTAAATGGTGCCGGAGGACCACACAGCAGGTGCCCCGTGACTATCGTTGTAAAGGGAGATGTCTTATGATAGAAATGATATAATTTCGCGTATTAATTAACATTGGTCATGAAATGAATCCCGACTTTGATCCACCGCTTTTGCGCGCTTTCATTGCCGTCGTCGATACCGGCAGCTTCACCCATGCAGCGCAACGCTTGCACCTGACCCAATCGGCGATCAGTCATCAGATAAGACGTTTGGAGGAGCAGGTCGGCACGCCTCTGCTCTACAGGACAACGCGCGCTTTAACTTTGACCCCGAGCGGCGTCGATTTCTTGCAATGCGCCAAACAGATTATTGTGATGCTGGACAGTCTGTCCCAGCGGTTCAATCCGTCGCCAGTCACAGGGATCGTACGGTTCGGCGTTATCGAAAATTTCCTGGGTGATAAATTGGCGCATCTGCTTTGCCAGTTCGGCCGCACATATCCCTCCATTACCCTTGATGTGAATGTCAGCCCCAATCTTGATTTGACAGCGATGGTTGCCGCCGGGCAACTCGATTTGGCAGTGCTGCTATGCAAGGAAAATGACGCTGATTGTGGTTCCGTCCTGCGTAAAACACGGCAAGTATGGGTAGCAGCTGACAATTTTACGCTTGCTCCCGGTGCATCGCTGCCGCTTGCCTTGTCCCCTTCGCCCTGTTTTCATCGGCGTGCCTGCGCCACTGCTCTTGAAGAGACCAATTTGGGCTGGCACATTGTTTTCACCTCGCCAAGCCAGCATGGCCTTCACGCCGCTGTTCTCTCAGGACTGGCAATTACCATCATGCCCGATGATGATGTGAGGCCCGGCATGCGAATTGTTGATGGTCAATATGGCTTGCCGCCGCTGCCCGACGCTGCTTTTGTTCTTGCATGGAGCGAAGGCAATAAAACTGATGCGGCCTGTGAATTTGGCAAAATGATCGAAGAAATGTCCCGTGCGCCCATGCAATCACAAAAGATTACGGTTCCGGCATAGGCAGGAAAGCGCATCATTGAAAGCGAAGTTAAGAGGCGGAAGGTGATGTTTACAGCGTCGGCGTTTTACAGAAAGATGCGTATCAAGCTTTCCCTTGGACGCTCGACCGTTCTGCGCTTCAGCCGCGCTTCTTGCGCAGTCGAATGACGATATCGACGTTGACGATTTCCATGCCCTCAGGAACAGGCGGCAGATGACCTACCATGGCGGAGCCATCTGGAATATCGATGACCTCGTTTTCACCTTCAACGAAAAAGTGATGATGGTCGGAGGTATTGGTATCGAAATAAGTCTTTGCACCTTCAACCGCCAGAATGCGCAACATTCCGGCTTGCGTGAATTGATGCAGTGTATTGTAGACCGTCGCCAGCGAAACGGGCACATCGGCGCCAAGCGCCTCTTCGTGCAGCTCTTCGGCTGAAAGATGGCGGTCGCCTTTGGAGAAAATAAGGTTTGCAAGGGCAATACGCTGACGGGTGGGCCTCAGACCAGCAAAGCGCAGGCGCTCCTGTAAGGGAACGTCGGCGTCAATTTCATAAGAAATATGCATGGCGCTTGTGCCACTCCGTTAACTGATATCCAAAGTCGCACAACAGATTTTTATTCAGCGTGCTACACCATTCATATATGCCGTCTTGCGAAATCGATCAATAGGCAGCAAATACGCCGATAATATGTGCTTTGCCAAGGATTCAGTCGCATAAGTTTCGCACTGTTTCCAGTGAAAGCAAGGGTTCCATTTGCGCGTGGTTTGCTCTAGGAAGCGTTTTCAGGCGGAAACACTCTATGATAGGGTCCTGCAGCCTGGATGTCGTGTGCCCCAAGCGCAAGATTTGAAGTTACCGATGGGAGAAAGAATGCCAGAACAGAAATCAAGCTACGGCTACGAAGAGCTCCTGGCTTGCGCCCGTGGAGAGATGTTCGGTCAGGGCAATGCCCAACTGCCAGCACCACCTATGCTGATGTTCGACCGCATTACCGAGATTTCTGAAACGGGCGGTGAAAACGGCAAGGGCTATATCCGCGCTGAATTTGATATCAAGCCTGACCTCTGGTTCTTTCCCTGCCACTTCATTGGCGATCCGGTCATGCCAGGTTGTCTCGGACTCGATGCCATGTGGCAATTGACCGGCTTTTATCTCGGCTGGCTCGGCGAGCCTGGCAAAGGCCGCGCTCTATCCACGGGCGAGGTAAAATTCACCGGAATGGTTACGCCAAAAAATAAACTTGTCGAATATGGCATTGATTTCAAGCGTGTAATGCGCGGTCGTCTGGTCCTTGGCATTGCCGATGGCTGGCTAAAGGTCGATGGCGAGACTATCTACAAGGCAACCGACCTGCGGGTTGGCTTGTTCAAGGAAAGCGCGGCGTAAGCCGATGCAATACCTTTAAGGAGATCGCAATGCGGCGAGTGGTTGTGACGGGCATGGGTATTGTGTCCTCTATAGGCAATAATGTGCAGGAGGTTCTCGAATCCCTGCGTACAGCGAAATCGGGCATCGTCTTCGCAGAAGAATATGCAGCCCATGGTTTTCGCAGCCAAGTCAAGGGCGCTCCAACGCTCGACCCGTCTACTCTGGTTGACCGGCGCGCCATGCGTTTTCACGGCGGCGGCACGGCATGGAACCATGTAGCCATGGATCAGGCCATTGCTGATGCCGGCCTTGACGAGAGCCATATCTCCAATGAGCGCACCGGCATCATCATGGGCTCTGGCGGCTCCTCCACACGAACAATTGTTGAGGCCGCTGAGAAGACCATTGAATCCGGCTCCAGCAAAAAAGTCGGGCCCTTCGCTGTGCCAAAGGCCATGTCTTCAACTGCGTCGGCAACGCTTGCTACATGGTTCAAGATCAAAGGCGTGAATTATTCTATCTCTTCGGCTTGCGCGACCTCCAACCATTGCGTCGGCAATGCCTATGAGATGATCCAATATGGCAAACAGGACATGATGTTTGCTGGTGGCTGCGAAGATCTCGATTGGACGCTCTCCGTGCTGTTTGACGGAATGGGCGCGATGTCATCGAAATTCAATGACCGGCCGTCCGTCGCCTCGCGTGCCTACGATAAGAATCGCGATGGCTTTGTCATTTCCGGTGGCGCAGGTGTTCTCGTTCTTGAAGAGTTGGAACATGCCAAAGCGCGCGGCGCCAAGATTTACGGCGAACTGGTCGGCTATGGCGTGACCTCTGACGGGGCCGATATGGTTGCACCGAGCGGCGAAGGCGCTGCACGCTGCATGCGTATGGCTATCGCCAACGTCAAGGGCAAGGTCGATTATATCAATCCGCATGCGACTTCTACACCTGTTGGGGATCTGAAGGAAATTGAGGCGATCCGCGAAGTTTTCGGCTCCGGCGATCAGTGCCCGCCGATTTCTGCCACCAAATCTTTGACCGGCCATTCGCAGGGCGCGACAGGCGTGCATGAGTCGATCTATTCGCTGCTGATGCTCAACAATGATTTTATCGCGGAAAGCGCCAATATCGAAGAACTCGATCCGGCATTTGAAGATATGCCAATCGTGCGCAAGCGCATCGACAATGTAAAATTAAACACAGTCCTGACCAATTCCTTCGGATTTGGCGGCACGAATGCGTCGCTGGTCTTCCAGCGCTACGAGGGTTGAGGAATCAAAATGGGTGATCTGATGAAGGGCAAGCGCGGTCTCATCATGGGAGTCGCGAACAGCCATTCCATTGCCTGGGGCATTGCCAAGGAACTCGCCGACAATGATGCTGAGCTTGCCTTCACCTATCAGGGTGATGCATTTGGCAAGCGTGTGGCACCTTTGGCCGAACAGCTTGGCTCCAAGTTGCTGCTCCCCTGTGATGTCGAAGACATTGCAACAGTCGATGCTGTTTTCGAGACCCTGGAAAAAGAATGGGGCACGATCGATTTTGTCGTGCATGCCATCGGTTTTTCCGACAAATCACAATTGAAGGGCCGCTATGCGGATGTAACCACGCGCGACAACTTCTCGCGGACAATGGTTATTTCAGCCTATTCCTTCACCGAGGTCGCGCAGCGCGCTTCAAAGCTGATGAAGGAAGGTGGCTCTATTCTGACGCTGACCTATGGCGGCTCCACCCGCGTTATGCCGAACTACAATGTCATGGGTGTCGCCAAGGCCGCTCTTGAAGCCATGGTGCGTTATCTGGCCGCTGATTATGGTCCGGAAGGAATTCGCGTCAATGCAATCTCTGCGGGTCCTGTGCGGACTTTAGCCGGTGCTGGCATTGGCGATGCCCGCGCCATGTTCTCCTATCAGCAGCGCAACGCACCTTTGCGACGCACAGTTGATATTGGCGACGTTGGCCGTTCGGCCCTCTATCTCCTGTCAGATCTATCAAGCGGCGTGACTGGCGAAATCCACTATGTGGACTCCGGCTATAACATTGTTTCAATGCCTACATTGGAAGAGCTGAAAAAATCCGATGACGGCAAGGAATAATCTCCAGCCAGTATCTATAATTGAGAACTGATCTGCCGGTTTGAACCTAAAATTTAGAGAATCGGCAGATTTTCACCGAAAAACCATCGAAAATGACCGAGAATTCTCTACCTTAGATCGAAAATTAGTTGCGTGCGGTAGAGCTACTTCTTCGCTTCAATGATTTTGTACCCGGAATTGTCCTCAATGGGCGTCACGTGCTTGAACAACGATTTCAGTCCTGCCTCGTAGGGCATTTGCCGGTTGGCAACGAGTAGGAGCCGACCACCCGGCTTCATTCGTTTTGCAGCCGCTGCGATAAATCCCTGCCCCATTGTGGGATCGGCGCTTCGCCCGGCATGAAATGGCGGATTCATCACGATCGTGTCGTAAATCTCTGTAATTGCTTCGCTATTTACATCATGCCAGTGGAACTTAACGGGTATTGCGCCACCCGTAATATTGGTTTTCGCAGCTTCCAGCGCTTCGAAATCGGCCTCATATAGGTCCAGCGATTTCAGCTTTTCGGGGTATTTCAGCACCTCACTGGCAAGATAACCCCAGCCCGCTCCAAAGTCCGCTACATGACCGCTGATGCGTCCTGCGAAATGCTTGACCAGCATTGCTGAACCATTGTCGATAGCAGTGTGTGAGAACATGCCCGGCGCCGTATTGAAACGACTTTCAACTTGCGTTGATTTTGGCGCAAGCTCTTGAATCTTTTCAGCATTTATTCCATTAGCACGAACAAACCAGAAGGCAACAGCGTGGTTTTTTGAAAGCCTGTCTTCTACCGGAGCAATGCTTTCTACGGTCTTGCGGAAGCTATCTACACCCAGTTTTTTATTGCCGCAGACAACTATTCGCCCGCCTGCTTTGACCTGATGCAATGCCTGGGCCAACCAGCCTTCGTTGCGGCCACGATGCTTGCCAAGTAAGATCAAAGCGCCATCAAACTGTTCATCGCCCTGTAGTCTTGGAACAGCGTTAAATCCTGCCTTCTGCAAGGTGAGATAATCCGGTTTGAACGGTTGAAGACAGGTCAGGATAGACTTCCACTCATCTGCAATAGCGCGATCAGCTTCCGCGCCGAGAAACAACCATGACGCGCCTTTACCAGGCACGGGCAGTATCTCGTCTTCGAACGGAAGGAACAGTGTCTGGAGAGCGCCGTTGGCCATGAGTGGGTCCATCTATAGATAGTTATAACAAGAAAAAAGCGCGCCACTGGGGCGCGCCTTTATTATTACATGGAAGAAAGATTACTCAGCGTCTTCCTGAGCCTTCTTTTCCTGAACGATTTCCTTGCCGGTTTCCTGATCGACAACCTTCATCGACAGGCGAACCTTGCCACGTTCGTCAAAGCCCATGAGCTTGACCCAGACCTTCTGGCCTTCTTTGACAACATCTGAAGTCTTGGCAACGCGATCGGAAGCAAGCTGCGAGATGTGAACCAAGCCGTCGCGTGGACCAAAGAAGTTTACGAAGGCGCCGAAGTCAGCAGTCTTTACAACTGTGCCTTCATAGATCTCGCCTACTTCAGGTTCTGCAACAATCGAGTGGATCCACTTGCGGGCAGCTTCGATTTCCTTGGCAGAGGACGATGCAATCTTGACTGTACCATCGTCTTCAATGTTGATCTTCGCGCCCGTCTTTTCGACGATTTCGCGAATGACCTTGCCGCCTGAACCGATAACATCACGGATCTTGTCGGTCGGAATGTTCATGACTTCAATGCGTGGTGCAAATTCACCGAGTTCCGAACGGCCTTCAGTGATGGCCTTTGCCATTTCACCAAGAATATGCAGACGGCCATCCTTGGCCTGAGCCAAAGCAACCTTCATGATCTCTTCGGTGATGCCGTCGATCTTGATATCCATCTGCAGAGCAGTGATACCATTTTCAGAACCGGCCACCTTGAAGTCCATATCGCCAAGATGATCTTCGTCGCCGAGAATGTCGGAAAGAACAGCGAATTTCTCGCCTTCCAGGATCAAGCCCATTGCGATACCAGCAACGGGACGCAGCAGTGGAACGCCAGCATCCATAAGGGCAAGCGATGTTCCGCAAACCGTAGCCATCGAGGATGAACCATTGGATTCAGTGATCTCGGAGACTGTACGCAGCGTGTAAGGGAACTGTTCCTTGGCAGGCAGAACCGGATGAATAGCACGCCATGCAAGCTTGCCATGACCGATTTCACGACGGCCTGGCGAACCCATGCGACCTGTTTCACCGACCGAATAGGGCGGGAAATTGTAGTGAAGCATGAATGTCTCTTTGTACATGCCGGTCAGCGAGTCGATATATTGCTCGTCTTCGCCTGTGCCGAGCGTAGCAACAACGATGGCCTGTGTTTCACCACGGGTGAACAGAGCCGAACCGTGTGTACGAGGCAAAAGACCAACTTCCGAAACGATAGGGCGAACTGTTGAAAGATCGCGGCCATCGATGCGGCTGCCTGTGTCGAGAATGTTCCAGCGAACGATCTTCGCCTGAACTGACTTGAATACGGTCGCGATTTCTTCTGCGGAAAATTCTGGCTCTTCAACGCCTTCGGGGAAGAAATGCGCCTTCACCTTAGCCTTGGCAGCGTCAACCGCGTTGTAGCGATCCTGCTTGTCAATGATCTTGTAAGCGGCGCGCAAATCTGCCTCAACAACCTTGAGGACAGCAGCTTCCGCTGCTGAAAGGTCATCGGTCTGGAAATCGCGTGGCTCTTTGGCAGCGACTTCAGCAAGCTTGATGATCGCATCGATAACCGGCTGGAAGCTGCGATGACCGAACATGACAGCGCCGAGCATGATGTCTTCAGCCAATTCCTTGGCTTCCGATTCAACCATCAGAACTGCCTCGCCTGTACCGGCGACGACCAGATCTAGGCTCGATTCAGGCATTTCATCGACAGTTGGGTTCAGGCGGTATTCGCCATTGATGTAGCCAACGCGTGCGCCACCGATCGGGCCCATGAAAGGAACGCCGGAAAGTGTCAGAGCAGCGGAAGCGCCGATCAGCGAGATGATGTCCGGATTGTTTTCAAGATCATGCTGAATAACAGTCAGAACGACCTGGGTGTCATTCTTGTAGCCGTCAGCAAAGAGAGGACGGATCGGACGGTCGATCAGGCGCGAAACCAGTGTTTCGTTTTCGCTGGGACGGCCTTCACGCTTGAAGTAACCACCAGGAATTTTGCCGGCTGCGTAGGTCTTTTCCTGATAGTTGACAGTCAGTGGGAAAAAGTCCTGACCAGCCTTTGGTGCCTTGGCGGAAACAACAGTGGCAAGCACGACTGTCTCACCATAAGTGGCCAGAACCGCGCCATCAGCCTGGCGGGCAATCTTGCCGGTTTCCAGAATGAGCGGACGTCCGCCCCATTCGATTTCAACTTTGTGTTGATTAAACATATCTTGTCCTTGAGTGGAGAAAAACGCGCTTCCCTTTGGATCGCAGCATCTTTCTTCCGTTTCGTTTAGACCAATCACGGGCAAGACAATTTGCAACTCGCATAACGAGTTGCCAGCAATCCTGCCCCATGACCTGTCTCATGGGTATTCTTCATTCCTTGAAGGAATGAGTAGAAACCGGCGGGACAGAAATGTCACCGCCGGTTTCAATCCGTTATTAGCGGCGCAGGCCGAGCTTTTCGATCAGCGTCTGGTAGCGGCTCTGATCAATCTTCTTGAGATAATCAAGAAGGCTGCGGCGCGTCGAGACGAGCTTGAGAAGACCACGGCGGGAATGGTTATCCTTTTTGTGGTCCTTGAAATGTTCGGTCAAATTGACAATGCGCTCTGTCAGAACTGCAACCTGGACTTCCGGAGAACCGGTATCGCCTGGCTTCGTTGCATATTCAGTGATCACTGCCTGCTTGCGTTCAGCGGTTATCGACATCGTATATCCTTTCTTTTGAAGAGGAAAACAGGATGCCCACGGCCGGGATGTCGTCCAGCGGGGGCCAGTTAAAGCGACAGACAAAGCCTGAAGCTTGGGGCCGTATAGTCGAAATTGTGACGAATTACCAGTCGCAAATGATTCTTGGAGCTTTTCCGGCCGATAGCGCTGATTTTCGCTATTGCGAATGTGAAAGCATTTGCCGCAAATATGCTCCCAACTAAATTGGGAAGCCTTGCATTATGAATGACACTCCTTGGATCAACCTATTCTCCTACGGGACCCTGCAATTGGAGAGCGTTCAAATATCGTCGTTCGGGCGGTTGCTTACCGGTTACAAGGATGCCATTCCGGGGTTCAGCCGCTCAATGGTGGAAATCACTGATCCCGATGTCATTCGGGCAAGCGGTAGCAATGTTCATCCCATTGTCAGGCCGAGTGGTAATCCTGCAGACGAGGTAGAGGGAACCCTATTTCACATTACCGAGCAAGAACTCGCTGCTGCCGATGCCTATGAGGTTTCAGACTACAAGCGAATTGAAGTCCGCCTGAAATCCGGCATCAAAGCCTGGGTCTATGTAAAGGCCTAATGCGCAAAAACCCGCTTGGGGTTGAATTGTCCATGCTCGATAAAGCCAATGGCTAGAAGCTTGCCCTTGGCTGTTACACAGGCCTCATCAGCCTCCACAGGTGCGTCACGGCCTCGCAAAATAATCGGATTGCCCATGCGAATCCGATGCGCCTGATCGTCAGATATGGCAATTTGCGGCAGACTTTCCAGCGCAGCGCCCGTATCGATCAAAAAGGCATCCATAACAGAGAAACGTTCGGCAAGACGCTCATATGAGCCTTCGTCACCCTCCCCTTCGGCAGGTGCCGGGGGATGTGCAGCTTCTAGTTCTTCGAGTGTTACAAAATCTGCCTCATCGAAAGGCGCAACTTCCGTTCGACGCAGATCGGCAATGTGGCCGTAACACCCAAGATCACGACCCATATCGCGGGCGAGCGAGCGCACGTAGGTGCCTTTGCCACACTCAACTTCAAAAATTGCAGTAGCCTCGTCAGGGCGTTCAATCAGCTCAAGTCGGTCAATCTCGACTTCTCGCGCAGGTATCTCGACCTCTTCGCCGCCGCGTGCCAGATCATAGGCCCGTTCGCCAGCGATCTTGATGGCTGAGAATTTCGGTGGGGTCTGCTGGATCACGCCAGTATATTTCGGCAGTACCGCCTTGATCGCCGCTTCGTCTGGGCGATTATCCGATGTAGCGCTGATTTCACCTTCCAGATCATCTGTCGTGCGTTCGGCACCCCAGCTCACCGTGAAGCGATAAATCTTTGTGCCATCCATCACATAGGGCACGGTTTTGGTCGCCTCGCCCAGGGCAATCGGCAACATGCCCGAAGCCAAGGGATCAAGCGTGCCCGCATGACCAGCTTTTTCCGCTTTGAACAGCCATTTTATCTTGGAGACGGCCTCCGTCGAGCCCATGCCTTTCGGCTTGTCAAAGATCAGCCAGCCGGATACCGGACGGCCCTTTTTCTTGCGCTGTCTTGCCATTTAATTATCGCCATGTCCCGGCACATCACCCGGATTCGGATCACCGCCATCATCATCGTCATGGTCATCATCCAGATCGCGTGTGACCTCCGGTTTGCGCAGCAAAGCGTCAATCTTCGCGTAATTATCGAAGCTTGTATCAATGCGAAAGCGAAACTCCGGCATATATTTCATGGATTTAAGGTATGTGCCTGCACGCCCGCGGATAAATTTAGCATGCTTGTTCAAGGCGGTAATGACACCTTCACTATCCGTTGCACCGACGGGCGATACGAAACAGGTAGCAATCTTCAAATCCGGTGACATGCGCACTTCGGAGATTGCAATGACGGCATTCTCAAGCTTGTCATCCCGCACATCGCCCCGTTGCAGCACTTGTGAAACCGCATGTCGCACCTGCTCGCTGACGCGTAGCTGGCGTTGAGATGGACCTGATCCGGTAGCAAAACGAGCCATTATTACCTATCCAGACAAACAAGAGATCGCCGGATTATTATTCCGGCGATCCTGTTATCAATAATCGAGACGCTTGAGTTTAGAGCGTGCGGGTTACATGTTCGACGCGGAAAGCTTCGATTGTATCGCCTGCGCGAATATCCTCGTAGTTTTCAAACGCCATACCGCATTCCTGACCCATCGGCACTTCGGATACTTCATCCTTGAAGCGCTTGAGCGTCTTGAGCTTGCCTTCGTGGATGACAACGTTGTCGCGGATAAGGCGTACGCCTGCACCACGTTCGACCTTGCCTTCCGTGACACGGCAACCGGCGACCTTGCCGACCTTCGTGATATTGAAGACTTCCAGAATTTCCGCATTGCCGATGAAGGTTTCGCGGCGTTCTGGAGAAAGAAGACCGGACATTGCTGCTTTCACATCATCTACCAGATCGTAAATGATGTTGTAGTAGCGAATTTCGATGCCTTCGCGTTCAGCCAGATCACGAGCCTGCTTGTTGGCGCGTACGTTGAAGCCGATGATTGCAGCGTTCGATGCTTCTGCAAGCGCGATATCACTTTCGGTGATTCCGCCCGCACCCGAATGGATGATGCGCGCGCGTACTTCTTCAGTACCTAGCTTGTCGAGAGCGCCGGCAATGGCTTCGATTGAGCCCTGTACGTCACCCTTGATGAGCAACGGGAACTCTTTCAAGCCGGTAACTTGCAACTGGCTCATCATCTGCTCAAGCGATCCACGAGAACCGGCTTGCTTGGCCACAGCCTTTTCACGGGCCAGACGTGTGCGATATTCGGAAATCTCGCGTGCCTTGGCTTCGTTTTCAACAACGGCAAAACGATCACCCGCTTGTGGCGGTCCGCCAAGACCGAGAACCTCAACCGGCATGGCCGGTCCGGCATCCTTCATGTTTTCGCCACGGTCATTGATCAGTGCGCGAACACGGCCCCATTCACTACCGGCAACAATGATGTCGCCAGGGTGCAGAGTACCCTTCTGCACGAGAACAGTAGCCACCGAACCGCGACCGCGATCAAGCTTGGCTTCGATAACCACACCTTCCGCCGTACGAATTGGATCGGCCTTGAGATCCAGAACTTCTGCCTGAAGCAAGATTGTTTCAAGAAGCTTGTCCAGGCCAACGCCGGTTTTCGCAGACACCTCAACGTCCAGCGTTTCGCCGCCCATCGATTCTACAAAAACTTCGTGCTGAAGCAATCCGTTACGCACCTTCTGCGGATCGGCAGAAGGCTTGTCGATCTTGTTGATCGCGACAATGATCGGAACGCCTGCCGCCTTGGCATGATTGATTGATTCAATCGTCTGCGGCATCACGCTATCATCAGCCGCAACCACCAGAATGGCGATATCGGTTGCTTGGGCACCGCGTGCGCGCATTGCCGTGAAGGCAGCGTGGCCCGGGGTATCGATGAAGGTGATCTTCTGACCGTTCTGCTCAACTTGGTAAGCACCAATATGCTGGGTAATGCCACCGGCTTCACCGGATACAACGTTCGCCTTGCGGATAGCGTCCAGCAATGAAGTCTTGCCGTGATCGACGTGACCCATAATGGTGACAACAGGTGGCCGTGATACGAATGCACCCTGATCATCCTGAACGTTAAAGATACCTTCTTCAACGTCCGATTCGGCAACGCGGCGAACCGTGTGACCGAATTCTTCGGCAATCAGCTGAGCCATATCGGCATCGATCAAATCGCCCGGCTTCATCATCTGGCCTTCTTTCATCAAATATTTGATGACGTCGACCGAACGCTCAGCCATACGCTGGGCAAGTTCCTGAATGGTGATGGTTTCCGGCAGAACGACTTCACGCGCGATCTTTTCGCGTGTTTCCTGCTGCATGCCGCGCTTGAACTTTTCCTGGCGGCGGCGCATGGCGGAAAGCGAACGGCTGCGGCCTTCATCATTGAGCGCAGAGCCCAATGTCAGCTTGCCGCGACGGCGTTCATCTTCACCTTTGACAACCTTAGGGGTGCGAACTTCAGGCTTTGCCGGGGCAGCACTGCTGCCGCGACGCGCGCCTGCCGGACTACCGCGGCGGGTCTCTTCTTCTTCCGCAACATTGGTCTTGCGAACGGATACTTTCGAGCTAGCCTCTTCAGTAGCGGCAGACTCGGGTTGACGCTTGCGTGATTCTTCTTCAGCGCGCTGCTTGGCCTGAGCTTCCTTGCGCAGACGCTCTTCTTCTTCTGCCTGACGGCGAGCGGATTCTTCACGCTCCTTGGCGCGCAACGCATCTTCTTCTGCGCGGCGGGCAGCTTCGATAGCTGCCTTGGCCCGATCCTCAATATCGCGTGCTTTAGACCCTTCAAGAGCTTTGCGGCGCGCTTCAAGCTCGGCTGCCGATAGCGTATTCAAGACCATGCCTGAACGATCATTCGGTCGCTGACCGGACGAACGGTATGGCTGTCCGGGACGCTGCGGCGATGATGGTTGAGCCCCACCGCGCTGTGCAGGGCGAGCAGGGGTGGCCGGTGCCGTAGCCTTGCTGGATGGAGCGGCAGCGGGTGCCGGCGCAGCCGAGCGAGGTTCTGGCGCAGGTGCAGGAGCAGCAGCAACTGGCTGAGGCGCAGCGGCAGCTGGCTGGGATACAGCCGGCGCAACTGGTGCCGCCGTCACTGGCGCAGCAGGCGCTGGCGCAGCAGGCGCTGTCTGAACAGGTGCTGGCGCTGGAGCCGGAGCAGCAACAGGCGCAACCTCCGGCTTCTGGTCCGGCAGGCTGAACTTGCGCTTCTTCGTTTCAACGACAACAGACTTCGTCCGCCCGTGGCTGAAATTCTGGCGCACCGTGCTTTGTTCGATACCGGGCCGCTTCAGGGTCAGGGTTTTCTTATTGACGCCAAGCGTCTTGTCGTCTGTCGATTTTATATCGCTCATTCCGTTTCCGTTTCCTTCGCAGCAGTTGCCGCTTTAGCGCTGGTCTGCTCGTCCAGACCCACGCGAAAATGCTGTAGCATCCAGACTCGTTTCATGAGTCCGGCAGCTGCCCTCCCTCTGAGTACGGCAGCATGTATCACATTAACCCCACCCAATGCCAAATCCATTTCATCGCTACTGAACAATGAAAGGGCGGGTATATCAGGTCCGTCGGCATAAACTACCGAACGCCGGGCCTGGTCAAGCTTTCGGACGCCGTCTTCCGCTGCTTCAGAAGCATGCAGCACAAGTCCTGCTGTGCCGTTGCGGATGGCGATATCCACTTTTGCGGCCCCTGTTATCACAACACCGGCCTTTCGCGCCAACCCAAAACTTCCCAAAGCCGATTTTACCAGCATCTGGTCGACGATCTGCCCGAAATTATCGGGAACTGTCACCGCTGTTTTCAGTCCACGCGGGAAAAGCTTTCGCTTTACCGCTTCGTCAATATAGCGCCGCTGGGCCTTGACCCAACATCCCCGTCCGGGAAGGTTGTGCTTTAAGTCAGCAACAACCGATCCATCGGGGCCAGCTACAAACCGGATCATGTCATCGACAGAACCTGCTTCACGCGTGACGATGCACGTTCTGTCGTTCATATCCGCTTCCATTTTCAAGCTACTGGGCTCAGCCAGCAACCTCTTCTTCAGCGTCGGCTTCGGTCTCGGTTGCAACGAGATCATCTTCCGTGATCCATCCAGCCTTCAAACGAGCAGCGAGCACCATCTGTTCCGCATCTGCACGGCTTACTTCAAATGCCGACAAAATGCCGGGGAAATTTACAGTTTCCCCGTCCTTGCGCTCACGCCATCCGGTCAGTTCGTCAACAGCATAGCCAGCAAAATCTTCCACGGTTTTGACACCGTCTTCACCGACGGCAACCAGAATCGCGTTGGTCATGCCTGGCAGATCACGAAGTTCGTCCGAGACACCCAATTCCTTGCGGCGGGCATCACGCTCTTCTTCTATTCGGCCCAGATATTCCTGCGCGCGCTGTTGAATTTCAGTCGCCGTGTCCTCGTCGAAACCATCGATCGAGGAAATATCGTCGCTATCAACATAAGCGATTTCTTCAACGCTGGCAAAACCTTCGGAGGCAAGAACCTGACCGACCATTTCATCAACGTCCAAGGCTTCCATGAACAGGTTGGAGCGTTCGACAAATTCCTTCTGACGGCGCTCGGACTCTTCCTGCTCTGTGAGGATGTCGATATCCCAGCCTGTCAATTGCGAGGCCAAGCGGACATTCTGACCGCGACGACCGATCGCTAGTGATAATTGGTCATCCGGAACCACAACTTCAATACGCTCGGCATCTTCATCGAGAACAACTTTGGAAACTTCCGCCGGCTGCAATGCATTAACGATAAAGGAAGCAGGCTCTGGTGACCAAGGAATAATGTCGATCTTTTCGCCCTGAAGCTCACCGACAACAGCCTGAACGCGCGAACCACGCATACCGACGCAAGCGCCGACTGGATCAATCGACGAATCACGCGAAATAACAGCAATCTTGGCGCGTGAACCCGGATCACGGGCTACTGATTTGATTTCAATGATGCCGTCATAAATTTCCGGTACTTCCATGGTGAAAAGCTTCGCCATGAATTGCGGGTGCGTGCGGCTCAGGAAAATCTGCGGACCGCGCTGTTCGCGGCGCACATCATAAACATAGGCGCGAACACGGTCCCCATAGCGGAAAGTTTCGCGGGGGATCAATTCGTCACGACGAACAATAGCTTCACCGCGACCGAGATCCACGATCACATTGCCATATTCAACACGCTTGACGCTACCATTGATGATTTCGCCGACGCGATCCTTGTATTCGTCATACTGGCGGTCGCGCTCTGCTTCGCGCACTTTCTGCACGATAACCTGTTTTGCAGACTGTGCCGCGATGCGACCGAAATCCATCGGAGGCAATTGGTCCGCAAGGAAATCGCCTGGCTGCGCATCAGGGTTACGATCGCGGGCGGCATCCATACCAATCTGCGTGACCGGATCTTCAACGGTTTCGACGACTTCAAGCAGGCGTTGCAACTTGATTTCGCCCGTCTTGGCGTTGATGTCGGCGCGGATATTGGTTTCCTGGCCATAACGCGAGCGCGCAGCTTTCTGAATGGCATCGGCCATAGCCGCAATAACGATCTCGCGGTCAATCGACTTCTCGCGCGCAACCGCATCGGCGATCTGCAGAAGTTCTAGCCTGTTTGCACTGACTGCCATTTTCTTCTCCTTGGGTTCACCACCACGCTTCCTCTGCGGGCGTATGAAATTCAATCCGGTTGTTAGCTCTGCTCTTCGTCCGAAGCGTTCGCTTCGTCAGTGTCCGAGCTATTATCTTCTGGTATGCGGCCTTCGCGCAGATCCTTGTCGCGGCGCAATGCATCGCGAATGAGATCATCCGTTAAAATAAGACGGGCATCGGCAATCATTTCGAATGGAACCTCGACAGCTGGCTTGTCGCCATAGGTCGCCTGATCGCTTTCGATCGTTATTGATTGATCTGTAACGTTGGCGATCCGGCCGCGAAACTTTTTCCTGCCATCGAGAACTGCGGAAGTATCAACCTTTACGATATGCCCACTCCAGACCGAAAAATCCGACTTCCGCACGAGCGGACGGTCGATCCCCGGGGAGGACACTTCCAGATGATAATTCCGGTCAATCGGATCTTCAACATCAAGAACCGGAGACAGCGTGCGGCTCACAAGCTCACAATCTTCAACGGTCATGGTGCCATCGTTCCGCTCAGTCATAATCTGTAGCGTAAGTCCATTAAGACCTGAAAGGCGCGCCCGAACAAGCCGGAAACCTATAGACTGAAGTACCGGCTCAATAATTGAAGCAACACGTGCATCAATGCCGGTTTCCGTAATAATACGCTCTTCCAGGCCAGTTGCCGGTATAGCTTGCTCTTCTGTATTGGTGCCGTCTGTCACGCAAATTTTCCTTGTTTTGGCCCCAAGAAACAAAAAAGAGCGGGACCTGTGTGGACCCACCCCTGTTCTAACGACCAAGAATATACGATCTGTATACCGAAACGGGCGGAGACTTTCAAGCGCCGTGACAAATTTCTGCGAACCCAGACCTCCTGTGGTCTGTATAGGTCAATTCGCATAGCTGCCTTGCATAAGAAGCTCTTACTAAACTTGCCTCTCATCCCTATCTTTGTTGCATCGCAATATAAACGCGAAAAGGATGAATAAAATGAGCAAGAATTCCGCAAGTTCCAAGATCAGCCGCATGCTGAACGTATTCGGCAGCGCCGTCGCAGTTGCATCAGCCACACGCACTGGCCACCAGCCAATTGCTTCGGATCTGCGCACGCTGGGCATTGATCCGGTTCAGTTCAGCTCCATCCACCGGAACTAATCGGTCCGGTGGACGGTGAATGAAGCTTAGTCTTCGTTCGCTGCAAGCGAGGCCAGAACTTTACCTTGGCCTCGGGCACGCATGATGAGCGGTATAACCACCGCACAGACAGCCAGAACCAGCAAGGTTACCGCGATTGGTGACCCGACCAATACAGAGAAGTCGCCCTGACTGATCTGGATGGCGCGACGCAATTGCGTTTCAGCCATCGGGCCAAGGATAAGGCCGACAACAACCGGCGCAATCGGATAACCGAATTGCCGCATGAAGTAGCCAAACAATCCAAAAAGTATCAGCATTGCCAATTCGAACGAGAAGGCGAGCCATCCAAGTTGAAAGACTGCGGAATTTGCTCCTATCGTTCCTAACGTTGCGAAAACAAGAATGCCCGCATAAAGCCATGGCTTGGGAATAGACAGCAAGCGCACCCAAAGGCCGATAAGTGGCAGATTCAGCACCAGCAGCATAAGGTTGGCTACCAGAAGGCTGGCAATCAAGCCCCACACCAATTGCGGGCTTGTTACAAACAGCAATGGCCCGGGCTGAAGTCCGAATTGCTGGAAACCCGCAAGCATGATCGCTGCAGTTGCAGTTGTCGGCAAACCAAGCGTCAGCAGTGGAACCAATGTACCTGCGGCAGAGGCATTATTGGCCGCTTCCGGTCCTGCCACACCCTCAATCGCGCCATGACCAAACTCTTCCGGCTTTTTCGCAAGTTGCTTTTCCACGGAGTAGGAAAGGAACGTACCGATTTCAGCACCGCCGGCAGGCATTGCCCCGATAGGAAAGCCGATAAATGTTCCGCGCAGCCATGGCTTCCACGAACGTGACCAATCTTCCTTGGTCATCCAGATCGAACCTTTAACCGCTTCGATTTTTTCGTCCATTGAAGAGCGTGAGGCCGCAACGGCAAGTGTTTCGCCAATCGCAAAAAGCGCGACTGCCAAGGTGGTGACTTCAATCCCGTCAAGCAAATCGGGAATGCCGAAGGCAAGCCTTGCTTGTCCTGTCAATTGGTCCTGCCCCACCAGACCCAGTGCCAGTCCGATGAACAGCGCTGTCAGGCCGCGTAAAGTAGAATCACCAAAGGCCGCGGAAACCGTCATGAACGCCAGAACCATGAGAGCAAAATACTCCGCAGGTCCAAACGACAAGGCGAACTTCACTATCCAGGGCGCGACAAGCGCCAGACCGATGGTCGCAATCAAACCCGCTACAAAGGAACCAATTGCTGCCGTGGCAAGAGCCGGTCCGCCGCGTCCCGCGCGGGCCATCTTGTTGCCTTCAAGCGCCGTGACGATCGAAGAGCTTTCGCCCGGTGTGTTCAGCAGGATGGATGTCGTCGACCCGCCATACATGCCCCCGTAGTAAATACCGGCAAACATGATGAGTGACCCGGCAGGGTCCAGTTTGTAAGTGACGGGTAGCAAAAGCGCCACCGTCAAAGCCGGGCCGATGCCCGGAAGCACGCCAACAGCGGTGCCCAATGTCACGCCGATCAGGGCGTAGAGAAGGTTCATCGGGTCCATCGCAACGGCGAAGCCCTGGAACAGCAATCCAAACGTGTCCATTGACCTTAACTCCCAAAAAAGAAGTGTTCTGGCGGCCCTGCCGGCAGAGACAATTGAAGCCCCTTGGCAAAGAGTACCCAGACGACAAAGGAAAGGACGATGCCCGCAGGTATCGTTATCCAAAGCTTCGTTTTGCCGAAGCCTCGCGCTGTGGCGGCAAACAACAGGCCCGTGGCAATTGAAAAGCCGACAACGTTAAGAAGGAGCATTTGAGCGGCGAGTCCACCGACAATCCACAGGACCGGGCCCGGCGCCTGTGCCTCGCGCTCAGGAAATTCTCCACGGAAGGCTTCGAACACAGTCCAGATAGCCAAAATAAATAAAACAATACTGATGGCGTATGGGAAAACAGCGGGGCCAATCCGTGTGACGCTGCCGCCATGAGTGGTGGCCGTGCTGTATCCGATTATGATGGCCAGAACCGCCAGAAAGGCGGCAATGCCCAACGCCGCCCGATCAGGGCGGCGCGTTTTTGAGGTTGATGACTGCTGCGTCATTTTACCAAGCCGATATCTTTCAGGATAGCGGACGTTGCTTCCGTATCCTTGGCCAGCTGTGCCTTGAATGCATCGCCTGCAAGATATGTGTCAGCCCAACCTTTGGCCTTCAACTGCTCCTGCCAGCCCTTGGACTTAACCAATTTTTCGATGTCGGCGCCAATAGCCGCTTCCTGCTCCTTAGTGATGCCGGGAGCCGCGGCCACCATGCGCCAATTCTGGATGGAAACGTCGAGGCCACCTTCCTTGAAGGTTGGCGCATCAATGCCCTCAACCTTGGTCTCACTGGAAATACCGATAATACGGAGAGTACCTGACTTGATCTGCGATTCGAACTCACCGTAACCCGAGATACCAACCGTCACCTGATTACCGAGAATGGCTGCAAGTGCTTCGCCGCCGCCAGAAAAGGCAATGTAGTTTACTTTGGTTGGATCGACACCCGCTGCCTTGGCCAAAAGACCTGCAGTGATATGATCTGTACCGCCAGCCGAACCGCCACCCCAGGATACTGCGCCGGGATCAGCCTTAAGCTTCTCGACCAGATCGGCTATCGACTTGATTGGAGAAGCAGCCGGCACGACCAATGCCTCGTATTCGCCAGTAAGGCGCGCAATTGGCGTTACCTGCTCCAAAGTAACTGGCGATGCATTGGTGAGAATTGCACCAACCATCACGTAACCACCCACGATGAGCTGCGACGGATCGCCTTTGGCGGAGTTTGCAAATTGTGCGAGACCAATCGTACCGCCCGCGCCGGTCACGTTGACGACCTGCACATTGCCCGAGATTTTCTCTTCCTGAAGCACTGTCTGGAGAGTGCGGGCGGTTTGATCCCAACCGCCGCCGGGTGCGGCTGGCGCCATTATTTTATAATCTGCGGCAAAGGCATTTCCGGAAATAGCCATTGCACCGGCAGCTACAAAAGCGAGCAACATCTTACGCATTGTGTGAAGTCCTCCCAAAACGGCCCTCGGCCATCGATTTTTTCAGTTTTTCGAAGATTGGAAAGTTGTCGCCATAGGATTGCGCAGGCATTGTTGCCACGATTAACGCGCATATCTATGGACAGCCTCCCAGCGGTCTCCTCGTCTTTAGAATGATACTAGAAAACTGTCAGGAAGCTGTCACGCGAAATAGCGTGCAAAGAGGCTTAGCGTCGTAGAAATGTCAGATAAGCGCCGACCCTGCCTTCGCGATGAGCTTTCTGCTCATAGCGGGTGCCCGGCCATGCTTCGTAAGGTGTATGCCAATCAGCGGCTGTTTCAGCAAGCCAATCGAACTCACTATGTTCATGACAGTGCTGCAATGTCCAATTTACATAGGTATCTATGTCGGATGCAAAGCGAAAGCGTCCGCCCGATTTCAACACACGAGCAAAGCGACCGAGATTTTTCTGGCTGATAAAACGGCGCTTCCAATGCTTTTTCTTGGGCCAGGGATCAGGATAGAAAAGATCTATTCCATCAAGCGATGCTTCCGGCAGCCAATCGAGCACTTGCGTTGCGTCGTCGTCGTAAAGCCTGATATTGGCGAGCGGATTGTCGTGAAGATCAACAACCAGCTTCGCCATGCTGTTGACGAATGGCTCAACGCCGATAAAGCCCGCTTCCGGATGACGCGCGGCTTCATGCACAAGATGCTCGCCGCCCCCGAAGCCAATCTCCATACGCACCACGTCAACCTCGGCAGCAAAAAGACTGCGGAGGTTGCCGGGTGCTGGGGAAGTAAGATCCAGCTTTAATTCAGGCAGGAGTTCATCCCTGATGGAACGCTGCAAAGGGCGCAGCGCCTTGCCGCTTCTCCTGCCGAAGAATGCTTCTGTTGAACGCTCGCGTCTGGGCTCGGTCATACCATTTATCCACATTGGCCGCTTAGGCGGCCAATGCTGTCTTCAATTGCTTGGCAAGATCTGTCTTTTCCCATGAGAAAGACCCATCGCGGCCGGGTTTCCGTCCGAAATGGCCATAGGCCGAAGTCTTGGCATAGATTGGCTTGTTAAGGTCAAGATGCTTACGAATGCCGGAGGGCGACAGGTCCATAACCTTGCGCAGGGCTTCCTCGACCGCATCTTCCTTTACTTTGCCCGTGCCATGCAGATCAACATAGACCGAAAGCGGCTGGGCAACGCCAATTGCATAGGAAAGCTGGATCGTGCAGCGATCAGCAAAACCCGCGGCTACAACGTTCTTTGCAAGATAACGTGCTGCATATGCCGCAGAACGGTCAACCTTGGTTGTGTCCTTGCCCGAGAAAGCGCCGCCGCCATGAGGAGCAGCACCGCCATAGGTATCGACAATGATTTTGCGGCCAGTGAGGCCAGCATCGCCGTCTGGACCACCAATGACGAACTTGCCCGTAGGATTGATGTACCAGACGCAATCGTCAGCAATCTTCAGATCACCCATGGCTTCGCGAATATAGGGTTCAACGACGCTGCGGACCTTTTTTGAGTCCCAGCTTGCATCCAGATGCTGCGTTGAAAGCACGATTTGGGTTGCTTCTGCCGCCACACCGTCCACATAGCGGACAGTAACCTGGCTCTTGGCATCAGGTCCAAGCTTGCCAGCATCGCCTTCGCCCTTGTGACGGGCTGCTGCCAGCAATTCCAGAATCTTATGGGAATAATAAATTGGAGCAGGCATGAGATCAGGTGTTTCGCGGCATGCGTAGCCGAACATGATGCCCTGGTCGCCAGCGCCTTCTTCACCTTGGCGATCGGCTGCATTATCGACGCCTTGGGCAATATCTGCCGATTGGGGATGCAGCAGAACTTCAATCTTCGCCGTCTTCCAGTTGAAGCCTTCCTGTTCATAACCAATGTCGCGAATGGCGCGACGGGCGGCAGCACGGAATCTGGAAGGATTGATAACCGGATGGCCTTTGGCATCCTTAACGACAGCGCCGTTTTTATCTTTCTTCAGCAATGTATCCGGAACCCGGACTTCGCCAGCTATTACGACCCGGTTCGTTGTCGCCAGAGTTTCGCAGGCAATACGAACAGTCCAGGGATCAACTCCTGTTTTCTTCGCTTCTTTGTAGATCATGTCAACGATTTCATCGGAAATACGGTCACAGACTTTGTCCGGGTGACCTTCCGAAACGGACTCACTGGTAAAAAGATAAGAACTGCGCGTCACGGGGAACCCCTCTTGAAAGCAAACGAACGCCAGCAGGCATATGCCGACTGGCTGCATAGTGTTTGCCAAGCTGCGGCGGTTCCGTCAATTGCTTTCACTTTTAAAAGGATCGCGCCAAGAGGATTTTTTTCCCGTTTCACACCATAAACAGATGAAAAGTTATGGTTGGAGCCTTTCTTGCTTAAGGAGAATCCTTCTACTGAAGGGAATCTTGGGGCAAAATCGAAGGGTTTAGCGAGGTTGATCTCGCCCCATTATGCGTAGGTGCACCGGAAGGATTTGGCCCAATTGCACGCGCCACGGATCGAACTGCATTTGTTACTAATCCAGTCAGCGCGACCGGCGGATTTGAAAGCTGGTTGGTTTGCTTTTGCAAACCAACGCTTGGGGTTTCAGCGCGCGTCCAGCCGCTTTGTCACGCAACTTCGGAGAGACGTCGCCCTCGCCACTTTCGGTGTCCCTTGTCACGCCGTTGGCGGAACAGAATTGCTTTTCTTTAAGCAGAAAAGCCTCTAGACCGCATCATCCTCTTGGCCAAGCGTGCGTACGAGGTCGAGCACTTTACGCCGGATTTTCGCGTCGCCAATTTTTGCAAAGGCGCGCGCCAACTGGATACCCTCTGAACTGTTCAGGAAACCAACGACATAGGTTGTCTCGTTTTCTTCCTCAAAACCACGAGGTTTGTCTGACTGACCGGGCATGTCGTCAAAAAAGAATGTAACCGGCACGTTGAGGATATTGGCTATTGCCTGAAGGCGACTGGCACCCACACGGTTCATGCCTTTTTCATATTTTTGAATCTGCTGAAACGTTATTCCAAGGCTCTCACCGAGCTTTTCCTGGCTCAAGCCTATCATATTGCGTCGCAATCTAATTCTTGCGCCAACATGGATATCAACGGGGTTCGGACTCTTTTTACTATTATCAGACATGAAAATCTCATTCATATGAAATGGAATTGAAAATGAATTTTACCATCAATGTATCAACGTACCAAATATCACTTTATTCGACAGGGCTGTATCGGAAATGTCAACCAACACGCCTTCTACCGCGCAAAAAATACCCCAACGCCACAATTAGAACCATTATTAATACAACCAGAAATTGAACTGTATGAACCCCCTCTCCCCAAGGTAGTTCTACGGGTCCTGGAAGTTGAGCATCAATCAAACCCACCCCATTGAGTGCAAGCGCATCAATGATTCGTCCATAGGGGTCAACGACCCCTGAAAGACCGTTATTGGCGGCCCGCACCATCGGCAGCCCCTGTTCCACTGCGCGCAATTGCGCCTGTCTGAAATGCTGGTAAGGACCAGGAGTATCGCCATACCATGCATCGTTGGTGACGTTGACAATGGCATTGGCGGCTGCGCCTTGGTAGAACATCTCACCCGGAAAGATGGCCTCATAACATATGAGCGGCAGTACTGAGAAACCGCTGATAACCTCAAGCGAGCGGCGCACCGAAGCTGCGCTGAACCCTCCCGGCAGTTCCACCACTTCGCTAATGCCGATCTTTCGGAGAATGCTCTCAAGCGGCACATATTCCCCGAAGGGCACGAGATGAACTTTATCGGCCGCTCCGGTAATTTCTCCCGAGCTGTCGATGGCATAGATGGTGTTGTAGTAGAGAGGTTCCTCCGCCCCGCCAGGCTCTTCCATTCTAATGGCACCAGCCAAAAGAGTCTGCCCCTCAGCCAAATTATCGGCGATAGCTTGCAGTGCTTCCGGGGTTTTCGTCAGAATATAGGGAACTGCTGTTTCCGGCCAAACTATAATCTGCGGCTTAACTTTCCCCTCTGCTGGCTCTTCAGCGGTCATGGCAAGGTACTTGTCAAATATACCGCGCCGCGCCTCTGCGTCCCATTTGAGATCCTGCGAAATGGAGGGTTGCACGATACGAATATGCGGGCCGTCGAGTTTGATATCCGCTGTGGAGAGCCGGAAAACGCCGAAGCCGACATGAGCGATGATCAGGATGAGTGCAACGGCAAGTCCAGCTATCCGGCCTTGCTTGGCATTATAAACCGCAGGCATGGCAAATACGATTACCGCCAGAATATTCATTGCGAGCAAGCCCACAATAACAGACGATTGCATCAGAACCGGTATTGGCATTGCGGCATAGCCGATGGCGTTCCAGGGAAAACCGGTTAGCACAAAGGAACGCAACCATTCGGCGAGGCCGAAACCAAGGCCGAGCGCAAATATGCGCCCGATCCCGTCGCTCCATATGAGACGCGCAATTACTGCTGCAAAAGCATAGAAAAATGCGAGAAATGCAGGAAGGCCAAAAATTGCCAAGGGAATTGCCCAGGCAAAATTTGCAGCATCGACCAGCAAAGCATTGCCGATCCACCACAGCCCGAAAACAAAATAGCCAAAGCCGAACCACCAGCCGACTATTGCGGCGGGAACCAGCCGACGGATCGGGCCGCTTCCGGCATTATCCACTGCGCCATCAAGCAGCCAGACCAAAACAGGAAAAGCAACAAATGCTACGGCAAAAAAGTCGTAGGGCGGCAAGGCAAAGCTCGCCAGAGCGCCCATAAGAAATGCCAGCCCACAACGCCGCCAACCCGACAGAAGCACGATCCTATCGATCAGACCCCGGATCATGCCTTGACCAATTTACACAAGATCATTCGTCATCCGCTGATGGCTCGACAACACCTTGGCGCTGGCTACGCGGCCTGCGTTCTGCGTGACGCAGGGGAACAATTCTAACCTTACGTATGCGGCGTGGATCGGCTTCCAAAACGTGAAACTCATATCCGGGAACAGCCTGAACCATTTCGCCGCGCACGGGAATGCGTCCGAGAATCGAGAAGATCAGGCCACCGACCGTATCAACATCCTCACCATGTTCGCCGACGACGAAGCCTGAACCGATCTTTTCAGACACTTCGTCAAGATCCGCCCGTGCATCCGTAATGAATACACCCTCCGGATCCTCGACGATCATCACTTCATCATCGTCATGTTCGTCTTCAATATCACCGACAACCATTTCCACGATATCTTCCAGCGAAACCAGGCCATCAGTGCCGCCATACTCGTCAATCACGAGCGCTATCTGGATGCGCTGCGCCTGCATGCGCCCCATCAAATCACTGGCAAGCATGGAAGGGGGCACGAACAGGATCGTGCGCATCAAGCTCAAATCTGAAATCGTTTTGGTGAGATCAACATTGGAGAGATCAAATTTTGCCGCAACCGGGGACTTGGGCGCGCGCGCCGTTTTTCGTGGCGTTTTAACCCGGGACGTCTTGGTAATGTGATTAACCACGTCGCGGATATGAACCATGCCCCGCGGGTCATCCAGCGTTTCGGCAAAGACTGGCATACGCGAATGACCGGACTTCTCGAATATTTCCAGGAGATCGCCAAGGCTCGTGCTGATTTCGACCGCTTCAATATCAGCGCGCGGAATCATCACATCTTCGACCCGCAACTCCCGCAGGCGCAAAATGTTATGAAGCATTGCGCGCTCTTCAGGAGAAAAGGCCGTGTCACCATGATGATCCTCGGCAAGCGCAGCATCAAGATCGTCCCTTAAGGACGTTCCGGGGCGCGCGCGCAAGAATGGAAAGATCGTGGAAAGGAGCGAGCGCTTTTCTAAAACAGGCGCTCTGGTGATACTTTGCCCTTCGGCATCACTTTCCTGCCCATTCATGCCTTTGGCTGGCGCGGCAGGATCGTTTTGGTGCGACGTGTCAGACATGGTCCTCAATCAAATTAATCGTCTATGACCGATAGCGCATATGGATCAGGAATTGCAAGCCGCGCAAGAATTTTGCGCTCGAGCTGCTCCATCTCTTCGGCTTCATCATCTGTTTCGTGGTCATATCCGAGGAGATGCAAAACCCCATGAACGATCAGATGCGTGAGGTGATGGTCGAAGGATTTTTCTTCATCTTCCGCTTCCCGCACAACGGTTTCGAGGGCAATAACGATATCGCCGAGCATCGGTCCGGGCGCTTGACCCGGTTTGATCGGAAAGGCCGGAAAGGACAAGACATTGGTAGGCTTGTCCTTGTCGCGCCAATCATTATTAAGTTCCTTGATCGCCGCATCATCGGTGAAAACCAGACTTAGCTCGCTGTCGGGCTGGTTTCCGCTAGCCAGCTCGTCCCAAACTGCAGCAATAGCAATTGATGCAAGGTCCGACAGCGCCGCCTCCCCTGGCCAGCCATCGGTTTCAACCAATATGTCAATGTCGATCAAGATACTCCGTCAAGCTTTAGGCTTGGCGCCTTCCTTATCGTAAGCACGAACAATCGCCGCAACCAGCGGATGACGAACCACATCGACATCCGTAAACTTTACGGTGACGATACCCTGAACATCGTTCAAAATATTGAGCGCTTCCACCAATCCGGACTTCTGGCCTGGCGGTAGATCAATCTGGCTCGGATCGCCAGTAATAATCATACGTCCGTTTTCGCCAAGGCGGGTCAGGAACATCTTCATCTGCATTGCAGTCGTATTTTGCGCCTCATCCAGAATAATTGCAGAATGAGCCAGTGTACGCCCGCGCATGAAGGCGAGCGGTGCGATTTCGATAACGCCTGCGGCGATGGCACGCTCAACCTTATCAGCAGGCATCATGTCGTAAAGCGCGTCATAGAGAGGGCGCAGATAAGGGTCGACCTTCTCTTTCATGTCGCCGGGAAGAAAACCAAGCCGCTCACCAGCTTCGACGGCTGGGCGGGAAAGGATGATGCGGTCCACCAGACCACGCTCCAGCAGCATCGCCGCATGGGCGACCGCCAGATAGGTCTTACCCGTACCCGCTGGCCCTACGCCGAACACCATTTCCGACCGGTCAAGCGCGCGCATATAAGCATCTTGCGTCGGCGTGCGAGCGAAGATCGTCTTCTTGCGGGTCGATATCTGGGCTACAGCCATCTTGCTCTTGTTTTCCATTGTGGGAAGCGTCAATTGATCGTCGGCAGCGATAGCCATTCGCAAAGCACCATCAACATCCGATGCGGATATATCATGGCCTTTTTGCAAATGTTCGTAGAGTTGATCCAGAGCGCGCCGAGCCTGCTCCGTTGCTCCTGGCTCGCCACGAATAGCGAGCTGATTGCCTTTGGAACGGACGTCAACGCCCAGCTTCTTTTCGATACGAGCAAGATTCTCGTCAAACTGGCCGAATAGCGCACTCGCCAGCCGATTGTTATCAAATGTCAGTACGATATGCGCCAGGTCCGAGGCTCCGGAAGGAGCGGGTTTCAGTTTTTCGGTGGCGTTCAAACGGCTCTCCTAAAAAAGTATTCGCCTGTTCATATAGTCGCTACTTGTTCCTCAAACCATCTCCCGGAGACCGATAAGGCTGTTGGTTCCCGTGTCAATGATTCGTACATTGATAATGTCGCCGATTCTGCCGCCGTGTACATCGATAATTACAGGTTGTAACCAAGGAGATCGTCCAACCATCTGTCCAGGCACTCTTCCGGCCTTTTCAATGAGCACATCAAAGCTTTTATTCACAAGGCTGCGTTGGAAGGCATATTGCTGTTCGCTGAGCAAAGCCTGCAAACGCTGCAATCTCTCGTCTTTTACCGCTTCATCAATATGGTCAGGCAGATCGGCACCGGGTGTTCCTGGTCGCGGCGAATATTTGAACGAATAGGCTGCGGCGTAGGTAACGTCCCGAACCAGCTGCAACGTCGCCTCAAAATCCTCGTCCGTTTCTCCGGGGAAGCCAACAATGAAGTCACCTGACAGCGCTATATCGGAGCGGGCGTTTCGTATCCGCTCAATCAGACGCAGATAATCGTCGCCCGTATGCTTGCGATTCATCGCTTTCAAAATACGGTCCGAACCAGCCTGAACCGGCAGATGCAGATAGGGCATCAACATATCGAGATCACGATGCGCATTGATCAAAGCGTCATCCATGTCGCGCGGGTGACTGGTAATGTAGCGTAGTCGCGCAATGCCGGGTATCTCGGCCAGCCGGTAAAGCAATTCGCCCAGCCCCCACTCGCGGCCATCATGCCCCTCGCCATGCCACGCATTGACGTTCTGCCCAAGCAGCGTCAGCTCACGTACACCGGCATCGGCGAGTTTTTCGGCTTCTTTCAGAATCTGGGCAACAGGACGCGAAACTTCAGATCCCCGTGTATAGGGGACCACGCAGAACGTACAGAATTTGTCGCACCCCTCCTGGACAGTGAGAAATGCAGTAACGCCGCGGCTTCTCGTCTGCTCCTTTTTGGGAGCGGGCAAGTGCTCGAATTTGTCTTCAATCGCATATTCAGTCTCGACGACACGCTCGCCTTTTGCCACACGCGCAAGCGCCTGTGGCAGGCGGTGATATGTTTGGGGGCCGACAACCAGATCAACAACGGGCGCACGCCGCGTAATTTCATCGCCTTCGGCTTGCGCCACGCATCCAGCAACGCCGACCGTGAGTTCGCGACCCTCTTTGGCGCGCGCATCTTTCATTTTGCGTAGCCGGCCAAGCGCCGAGTACAGCTTTTCAGACGCCTTCTCACGAATATGACAGGTATTGATCAAGACCAGATCGGCATCATCCGCCGTGTCTGTCGGGCTATAACCCTCAGCTGCGAGACTGTCAGTCATCCGCTGGCTGTCATAGACATTCATCTGGCAGCCATAGGTCTTTACATAGACCTTGCGGGTATTGGCCAGTGATGGCGAATGGGCAAGCGCTCCCAACGTCTCGTCCAGCTGATGTTTAATAATGATATCGTCCATGCAGAGGCTTCTAAAGCTTTTTGGCCTCTTTGAAAATAGCCGGATCGGTGAGATTCGTGGCAGTTGCGATCTCCGGCTCGATATAGTCACGGTCCTGCAGCGACCTTTGCATCATCGCCCGCACTTTCTCTTCCATTAACCGCGCCAAGGCTTTCCGGTCAGACTTGCTGTCAATCACAACTGGCTCGCCAAATCGGACATCAACATCATAGGCGCCCTCCTTGAGCATCCCGATAAGGCTGGGACCAAGCTCCACGTCCCCCGGCCATGCGATTATCGGGCGATGAAACCTGCCCATTGGCAGTCCGTGCACCCGCGTATAAGCGATGGCAACAGGTTGGATCGTGACTGTTTCGACGCTGGTTTCGCGGATTGCTACCTGCGCAGCACCGAACAGCGATGTCTTGAAGGGCAATATACGGTTACCGTCTGATGTCGTGCCTTCCGCAAAAAGCACCATGACATCGCCATCGGCAAGACGCGTTGCTATTTCACTTGCCTGATCATGGGTCTTGCCGCGTTTTTCACGCTCAACGAAGACAGAGCGCTGCAACTTGGCGAAGAGACCGAATAATGGCCAGGTAGCCACCTGAGACTTGGCTATGAAAGAGACTTCCGCGATAGCCGATAAAACGACTATGTCGGCCCATGAGGAATGATTGGCTGCAAGCAGCAATGGCCGATTCTGCGCCATTTTGCCGTGCACATGAATGCGAATTCCAAGCAAATGGCGAACAACCTTATGAAAAAGCACAGGAAGCTTTTTCTGTAATGACCAGCCGGTCTTAACGAAAAGCAGTTGGACCGGCAGCAAGATTATTGTGATGAGTGCAAAGCCGGCCGCTGCCAGAATAAGTCTTAGATATGCGATCATCTTAGCGGCCAGAACCCGTTTCGCGATGTCCCAGGTCACGGCGCATCGTCAAGGCCGCTGAGCGTCCTGAGGGCGTTTCATAATAGCCGGGCCGTTTTCCCACCTGTTTGAATCCGAGTCTGCGATATAGGGCGAGCGCCGGTGCGTTCAGCTCATCCACCTCAAGAAACAGCATGGTCGCACGCGCATTGTACAAATGGCGCAATGCCGCGTCCATCAAGGCATGACCGACGCCCTTGCGCTGAAACTGCGGAGCGACGGCAATGGTTAGTATCTCGGCCTCATCCAGAACAAGCCGTGCAAGAACAAAACCACCGGGCTGCGCCGCACGATTTCCCTCTTCGCGCGCGATAAAACCAAAGACGTTGGCTTCACCAAGCAGCGCGTGAAAATCGTCTTCACTCCACGGCTGCCGGAACGTACCGGCATGAATCGGCACCAGATGAGTTGCGTCCTCCCGCGCAAGCGTTTCGATTACGAAGCTGCGCTGACGCAGATTATCGAAAGGCAGGCCCATCATTCTGCGACCTGCCGCTTCAATACGAAACCCTGTTGCGGCTTAACGTCGAGACCACGCAAATAAAGGGGACTGGGCAAGGCTGTGTCTTGTGATCGTATTCCAAGTTGCGCAAACGCTTCGATCGTACCGGTCGCCATTGCCGACGCCACGTCCAATGGACGTTCCAGCTTTGCATTGATCAGCGCTGAGGCGGAACCGGCAAGAACAAGATTTTGCCCATGGCCGGCCAGTTGTTCCACGATCCCGGGCAAGGTAACAATCATGGGCTCGGAGGCAGGCGTACCATCGCTTGCGAAAAACTGCGCATAAAACTCATCGCGGCGCGCATCGATCACACTGAGAACTGGTCTTCCGGAGAGGGCTTTTCCGGCATCATAAGCCAGAGCCTCAAGCGTGGTAACGCCTATTGCCGGACAGCGCAAAGCCAAAGCCAGACCGCGCGCCGTTGCCACCCCTACCCGCACGCCAGTAAAGGATCCCGGTCCAATACTGGTGACGACCTTGCCAATTTCGTTGATTGCAATCCCAGCATTGGCAACGGCTTGTTCCATGATTGCCATCAACCGCTCGGCATGGCCTTTGCCAATATCTTCACTGATCTGTGCCAGCATCGTGCCGCTTTCAGCATCGAAGATGGCAACAGAACAAAGATTGGCGGCGGTGTCGAGCGCAAGCAATTTCATGTGCTATCGCCTAAACAAGAATCAGTCGGCAAACAAGAGCACACTCGGCACGGGCAGCTATTCATGTTGATCGCCGCCCGGCATCGAAAAGGTTTATTGGCTTGCTTTCAACTCCAGGCGCCTGCGGTGTAGGACAGGTTCTGTATAGCCATTGGGCTGTTCGCGGCCCTTGAGAACGAGATCACATGCGGCCTGAAACGCTACCGACTTGTCAAAATTACCAGCCATTGGCTGATAAAGAGGATCATTGGCATTTTGCTTGTCGACGACGGCTGCCATACGCTTCATCGTCTCCAACACCTGAGCTTCATTGGTGATTCCATGATGCAGCCAGTTGGCAATATGCTGGGCAGAAATACGCAAAGTTGCCCGATCTTCCATCAATCCGACATTGTTGATATCGGGCACCTTGGAACAACCAACCCCTTGATCGACCCAGCGCACCACATAGCCTAAAATGCCTTGCGCATTATTGTCGAGTTCACGCTGAATATCCTCCGGCGTCCAGTTGGGGCGCAATACGACAGGCACAGATAGAATATCACTGAGCTTTGCACGCCCCCGCGATTTCAACGCGCCTTGAACCTCAGCAACATTTATCTTGTGATAATGCGTGGCGTGCAGCGTTGCGGCTGTTGGCGATGGCACCCAAGCCGTATTTGCACCAGCCTTCGGATGACCAATCTTTTGCTCAAGCATTGCCGCCATCAGATCAGGCATCGCCCACATGCCCTTGCCGATCTGGGCATGACCGGAAAGACCACATTCGAGGCCGATATCAACATTCCAGTTCTCATAGGCTCCGATCCACGACGCCTGCTTCATGTCGCCCTTGCGGATCATCGGTCCAGCTTCCATGGAAGTATGAATCTCGTCGCCAGTGCGATCAAGGAAACCGGTGTTGATGAAAACGACCCGTTCTTTTGCAGCACGGATGGATTCCTTCAGGTTGACCGTCGTCCGGCGTTCCTCATCCATGATGCCCATCTTCATCGTATTCGGCTGCATTCCCAAAAGTGCTTCTACGCGCCCAAACAATTCAGCCGCAAAAGCAACCTCTTCTGGGCCATGCATCTTTGGCTTCACCACATACATTGATCCGGCACGGGAGTTCATATGCCGGCCATTTGGACCAATATCGTGAAGTGCCGCCAAGGCCGTGATGGCCGCGTCCATAATGCCCTCAGGCACCTCATTGCCATCCTTGTCGAGGATTGCAGGATTGGTCATCAGATGCCCGACATTACGTACCAGCATGAGGGAGCGTCCCGGTACCGTTAGCGGCTTGCCGTCCTTGCCCGTATATTCCCTATCCGGGTTGAGCTTGCGGGTGACTGTCTTCCCGCCTTTTTCGAAACTGTCTTCAAGATCGCCATTCATCAGACCGAGCCAATTGCGATAGACAATGACCTTATCCTGCGCATCCACTGCCGCGACAGAGTCTTCGCAATCCTGAATCGTTGTTAGGGCAGATTCCAACAGAACATCGGCAATGTGCGCCTTGTCTGTTGTGCCAATTGGATGATCGGCGTTAATCACGACCTCCACATGCAGCCCGTTCTTGATCAAAAGAATTGCCGTCGGGCTTGCCGGATCACCGCGATAGCCCGCGAACTGGCTTTCATTCGCAAGGGAAACAGCCTCATTCCCTGATTTGAGCGCAAGTCTACCGTCTTTAACAGTAAGCGCGGAAATATCCGCCCACTGCGCACCTTGCAATGGCGCACTCTCATCAAGAAAAGACTTGGCCCAGGCAATGACTTTCGCACCGCGTACCGGGTTGAATGCTTTTCCTTTTTCCGCCCCGCCTTCATCCGAAATTGCGTCCGTACCGTAAAGCGCATCATAGAGCGAACCCCAACGCGCATTGGCAGCATTGAGCGCATAGCGTGCATTCATGACGGGAACGACAAGCTGCGGACCCGCTGTCACGGCGATTTCGGGATCTACATTGCTCGTCGAGACAGCAAATTTGTCGCCTTCAGGCAGCAAATAACCAATCTCTCGCAGGAATGCTTCATACTCCTCCGGTGAGTAACCATTGTCACGCCTGCTCTTATAAAAATTATCGAGTTGAAGCTGGAATGCATCGCGTTTTGCCAGCAAAGCGCGATTCTTCGGCGCCAGATCATCAACGATCTGCGCAAAACCTGACCAAAACTGTGCCGCATCGACGCCTGTTCCGGGAATGGCTTCATTCACAACGAAATCGTGAAGCTCTGGAGCCACTTTCAGACCATTCATTTCGATACGTTCGCCCATGATCATGTCCTTATAGATTTGCATTGCATATCCTTGAACACGCCAAGGCCAGTGCAGTCAATTCTCCGATGGTCTGTGTTGAAATCTGTATCGATTGAAATCGATTAGTGCGCGATCCGCGGACGCCCTGACGCTGTAGCGATCAAGACCGCTTCAATGAATTTTCGCTGATCCTCCACTGTTGCCGCGCTGATATTGCGAATAATTGTGATGTGAGGCTCGTCTGTTCCGGCCTCAAGCGCCAGTCGCTGCACCTGATTCTTCAGTGTTGATTCGGCAAATGCGATTGAATCTTCCTCAAGCTGAAAATCCTGAACAGCTTCACCCGCCATTACCCGATAAAGACCTTCAACAGGCTGGCTTATATGCGCTTCGAGTGACACCCGGACTTGTCCGACTACGGCTCCTAAAGCGTTTGCCACATCCGTATCAACGGGAACGATACATTGAACACCAAGCTCGTCGCCCACAGCAGGGTAATAGACGGGTGCTGACGCTCCAAGTCCGATTAGGGGCCGGTCGATATGCAATTTGATACCGGCAATACCGCCCACCCCAGATAATGCTCGCTGAACGAGTGCACTTGCGACGGTTTCCTGCCCCTCAAGCCCGTCCTCCGCAAAGACTGTTTCAAGAACGACCTCGGATGAACGCCTGATAAGAGCATCATAGGTTCGGCGTGAAACTTCTTCTGGCGTATCGCAAAAAGGACGACCCGCCCCATCCTTGCGCCTTGCATAAAGAATAGCACCATACCGCGCTGCTTCGGCATTCCAATTGTTCTGAAGGCCCAAAACATGACAGGCATCCGAGGGCGTGAACCCCGCAAGATGAACCAATCCGCGAGAGACCAGCCGTGTTATTGCAGCCGTCTGCGAAACCGAGGCCAATAGACGATCAAGCGGCTGTGGCTCTGTGGTCATACGCTCGTAAAGCTCGGCCTCTCCCTTGCTCAGGCCAGACGCCATTTGCACCGGCACACCTGTGCGCAAGGCGAAACGTCCATCTAGCCGTCCTGCATTGACCGCTTTAACCTGACGGGCCAGATGCTCAATCACCATGGAACCGTGATTGGCCGCGAGAAGCGCCAGCGGCACAAGCCGTCTTGGTCCAAGCTTGATCCCAGGTGTCATGGCATTGTCGTCCAGCGACACTTCCGAGTCCCCGCCAAGGCCAAAGGTACGCATCGCCACAGCTTCAACCATGGTGCGAAACCCACCAACTGTGGCACCGTTGGGATCAAGCCGGGGGCGGCCATCATCCAGCACGGCAACATCAGTCGTCGTGCCGCCAATATCGGAAATAATCGCATTGTCGAGGCCGGTCATATGACGCGCGCCAACGAGACTTGCTGCTGGCCCCGAAAGAATGGTTTCAATGGGCCGGTGGCGGGCAAATGCGGCAGAGACCAGCGCGCCATCGCCGCGAACGACCATTAAAGGTGCGTGAATCCCGCGCTTGTGCAGAAAACCTTCCGTGGCCGCGACAAGCCGGTCAATCATCGCAATCAGCCGGGCATTAAGTACTGTCGTCAATGCCCGTTTGGGACCGTTCAATTTGGCCGATAATTCATGGCTGCATGTGACTGGCAGCCCTGTCTTATCATGCACAAGATCGCGTACGGCAATCTCATGCTCTGGATTGCGCACGGCAAAATAGGCGCAAATGGCAAAGCCTGTCACTTCAGATTTCAGATGTGGCAATGCCTTTTCAAGGGATGATGCATCGAAAGGTTGAGCACGACCATAGACGTCATGACCACCCGGGATAAATATGACAGGATCGTTGCCAAGAGCATCTTTCAATCCTGCCTTCTCCAGATCAGCATCGGAAAATCCGATCATCACCAATGCGATGCGCCCGCCCTGGCCCTCAACCAACGCGTTGGTGGCCAGTGTCGTCGACATTGACACAAGCCGGATGCCGGCTGGAAGCACAGAAGCTTCGGCAATGATGGCATCGACCGCGCCAGAAATGCCAACACTCAAATCATGGCGTGTCGTAAGCGCTTTTGCCTTGGCAATAACGCCGCGCTCTTCCGACCAGAGTACGGCGTCGGTATAGGTCCCGCCCGTATCCAACCCTAGAAATATTGCTTGCTCTACTGTGGAATCAGTCATGTCGCCCTACACTGTTTGTGGAAGAGTTAGCGCATGAGATACAAAACCACTAGCATCATACCGACCACTTACTGCCGCAAGCCGGAACCTTACAAAACATTTGGCGTTCTCCGAAGGACAGGGGGCAAACCATGGCAACACAATCGGCGAAAGCGCATGCCGGATCCAAAAAAGTTATTTACGCAGCGATACTTGGCAATCTTCTGATTGCCGTCACCAAGTTTGTCGCGGCTTTCTTTACCGGCAGTTCCGCCATGCTTTCGGAAGGTGTCCACTCTCTGGTTGATACCGGAAATGGAGCGCTTCTCCTCTTTGGTCTGCGCCGCGCGGCCAGACCTGCCGACCGTAGTCATCCGCTCGGCCATGGCCGGGAGCTATACTTCTGGAGTTTCATCGTCGCCTTGTTGGTCTTTGCCGTGGGTGCCGGAGTGTCCTTCTATGAAGGCGTGATCCATATTCTTGATCCGGAGCCCGTTGAAAATCCTATCATCAACTATGTTGTTCTTGGCCTTGCCATGTTGTTCGAGGGAACCTCCTGGTACATAGCGTTGAAGGAATTTCGCACTGTTAAAGGCGACCTTGGTTACGTCGAGGCGGTGCGGATTAGCAAAGATCCCAGCGTCTTTACGGTATTGTTCGAAGACACAGCTGCCCTGCTCGGGCTTGTTATTGCTCTTGTTGGCATTTCCGCCGCGCAACTCTTCAATATTCCAGAATTGGACGGTGTCGCCTCTATCGGAATTTCGATCATACTTGGCGGAACCGCGATTTTTCTGGCGCGAGAGAGCAAGGGCTTGCTGATGGGCGAGGCTGCACTCCCAGAGGTGGATCAGCAAATCCTCGACATTGCCAACCAGGACCCGGCAGTTCAACGCGCCAATGGGGTGCTAACAGTCCATATGGGTCCCAAACAGATCGCGGCGAGCCTCAGTGTGGAATTCGAAGATCACATGCGCGCGCCAGAAATCGAAGCCTGTGTTCAACGCATCGAAGCGGCTCTGAAAAAAGCCAATCCTGATATTATCAGCCTCTTCGTCAAGCCGCAGACGACCGGAACCTGGGAGGTTCGGCGCAAAACCATCGAAGCTGGCTAAGATCGGAATTATCCGTCAGGTCAGATACAGTCTGGCCTTACTCCTCGCCATCGACCACCCGCAAGCGCAACTGGCTTGTCGTGGAAGCTGCCGACCGCGTTGTATCGGGCGCTTTTGTTTCGCCCACTGGCGCTTCCGCGAATTCCAGCGCTTCGATCTTCTGGCCGCGCTTGGTCACCTTGCTGGAAGATACCAGAATATCGTCAATATCCTTGTTTGCCTGAATGAAATGGGTTTGCAGACGCCGCACACGATCATCAAGACGGCCAACATCTTCCATCAACCGGATGACTTCGCCCTGTATCAAATGCGCCTGTTCCCGCATGCGTACGTCTTTTAGCACAGCCTGAATGACCTGAATGGATAGCATCAGCAATGAGGGCGATACGATTACTATGCGCGAGCGATGCGCCTTCTGGATCACGCCTTCGAAATTCTCATGAATTTCAGCAAATACCGATTCCGAGGGCACAAACAGAAACGCCGTATCCTGCGTCTCGCCATTGATAAGATATTTTTCTGCAACATCACGAATATGAATCTCGATATCGCGCCGGAACTGTGTAGCGGCGATCTTCTTGCCTTCCGGCGTTTCGGATTCACGTATGGCGTTCCAGGCTTCCAGGGGAAACTTGGCATCAATGACCAGATTTGCTGCACCATTGGGCATGCGAACCACGCAATCAGGTCTGCTTCCATTCGACAGGGTTGCCTGAAACTCATAAGCGCCCTGCGGCAGACCATCGGCGATAATCGCTTCCATCCGCGCCTGACCGAAGGCCCCACGCGTCTGTTTATTGGCAAGAATTGCCTGCAATTGGACGACCTGACCCGCAAGCGTTTGAATATTATTCTGCGCCGTATCGATGACCGCCAGCCGTTCTTGCAGTTTGGCGAGATTTTCGTGCGTGGACTTGGTCTGATCGGTCATGGTCTGGCCAATCCGGGTGGTCATGCCGTCGAGCCGCTCCCGAATGGATTGATTAAGCTCTGCCTGACGAGAACCGAAAAGTTCAGCCATTGTCTGCATGCGACCTTGCATTTCAGATTGGCTTTTAAGAATTTCTCCCATTCGCGCTTCCGCGTCGCGGGCACGATCTTCCGCCTGTATCTCCGCGACAAGCCGCATCCGTGCTGCCCGCATGACAGCAACAATGGCAAAAATCACCACCAAAGCCATGACAAGCGCCACTGTAAACAGTGTTGCGCCTACAGATATTGAGGTCGCGCCGAGCTGAAACAGCGTTTGATCGAGAGAAATTGAAGTTTCCATAACCCTAGAGTAACCGATTCGATTGGTAAATGTGAGATCAAAACATGAACATTTTTATGATTGGGTCTGATGCCGCATTGACGGCTGAAAATCGAGATATTAGGTGAAGGGCATGTCTATCAAACCGCTCGTCATCCTTCCCGATCCGCTGCTTCGTCAAGTTTCCAAACCTGTCGAAAGTTTTGACGTGGATTTGCGCAAATTTTCCGCTGATATGCTGGACACAATGTATGATGCGCCCGGCATTGGTCTGGCGGCCATTCAGGTCGGCACACCGATCCAGATGCTGGTGATTGATCTTGCCAAAGAGGACGAGCCGAAGGCGCCGCAGGTTTACATCAATCCACAGGTGCTTTGGTCCAGCGACGAACGGAATATTTACGAAGAGGGCTGCCTTTCCATCCCTGATTACTATGCGGAAGTCGAGCGGCCCAAACAGGTTCGCGTTTCCTATTTCGATATTGAGGGGAAGCCCCAAGAAGTCGAAGCGGACGGACTTTTGGCAACATGCCTTCAACATGAGATCGATCATTTGAACGGTATTTTGTTCATCGATTACATTTCGCGGTTGAAGCGTGAAATGGTGGTGAAGAAGTTCAAGAAACTCGCCAAGGATCGTCCTCCAAGCCGATTGGCGGTTTAGGCCATGAGTTTACGCATCGTATTCATGGGCACGCCGGATTTTTCCGTGCCTATTCTCAATGCGCTGATCGGGCAGGGCCATGAAATTGTTGCGGTTTATAGCCAGCCACCACGCCCTGCTGGCAGGCGTGGGCTTGAGCTGACCCCTTCGCCTGTTCACCGGAATGCGGAGCAATTCGGCATCGAGGTCCGCACACCCAAGAGCCTGAAAGATCCGGATGAGCAGCAGGCTTTCATCGATCTCAAGGCAGATGTTGCGATTGTTGTCGCCTATGGCCTGATTTTACCGAAAGAAATTCTCGAGGGCACCCGCCTCGGTTGCTATAATGGACATGCCTCATTGCTTCCGCGCTGGCGGGGAGCTGCGCCAATTCAGCGTGCCATTATGGCCGGTGACCTTGAAACCGGCATCATGATCATGAAGATGGATGAAGGTCTCGATACTGGGCCGGTCGCCATGGTCGAGAAAATCAACATTACGGCTGACATGACGGCGGGCGAACTGCATGACCAGCTTAGCATGGCCGGCGCTGATCTGATGGTGCGCGCCATTGCCGCTCTGGAACGCGACAGCCTGACCCTCACGCCGCAATCCGATGAGGGAGTAACCTACGCCTCCAAGATTACCAAGGTCGAAACCCGCATCGACTGGACCCAGCCAGCCATAGACGTTCACAACCGTATTCGTGGCCTGGCGCCGTTTCCCGGTACCTGGTGTGAAATGGAAATTGGCGACGATCTGGAGCGTGTCAAACTTCTGCGCTCAGTGCTCGCCACAGGCGTAGGTGCCCCCGGAACCGTATTGGACGACGATTTGCGCATTGCCTGCGGCGAAGGAGCTGTCCGTCTGCGGACATTGCAGCGTGCAGGCGGCAAAGCCATGGATGGGCAGGAGTTTCAGCGCGGAGCTAAAATCGCGCAAGGCACACGACTGCCATGAGTGATGTCACGGTCCAGACTACAAGCCCTGACGATTATCCTGAAGTTGCCAACCTTGTCGAGCGTGCCTTCGGGGGAACCGGCGAAGTTAAATTGATTTCTCGGTTGAGAGAAAATAACGATGTTCTGCTCGAGCTTGTTGCCCGGAAAAACGGGATTCTGACAGGACACATCCTGTTTTCACGCGTGAAGATTACCGGTAAGAACCACGACGCCGTCGCTTTGGCGCCTTTGGCAGTATTGCCGGAGTTTCAAAAGCAAGGTGTCGGAAGTCTCCTCATTCAGACAGCCCATACGAAGCTCGTCGCTGCAGGAGAGACCTTATCGCTCGTTCTTGGCGATCCCGCATATTACGGCAGATTTGGCTATGAGCATCTGCGCGCTGCAGGTTTTGAGAGCGCTTACCAAGGGAAATATCTGCAAGCTTTAGCTTTTGCCGATGCGCCATCGACCGGCGTCCTGCAGTATGCTCCAGCTTTTGGAGCACTCTAATGCCCCGCTACAAGCTTACTGTCGAGTATGATGGTACGCCATATGCAGGTTGGCAGCGTCAGGAAAACGGCCACACCGTCCAGGCCGCCATCGAACAGGCCATCTTCAAGTTTTGCGGTGAGAGCATATCTCTTGGCGCAGCCGGACGCACAGACTCGGGCGTTCATGCCAGCGCGCAGGTTGCCCATGTCGATCTCGTCAAGGACTGGAGCAGTTCAAAAATTCGCGAAGCGCTCAACGCCCATCTCGTTTTTGCGGGCGAAACTGTCAGTATCATAAATGTAGAACTGGTCAGTTCTCAGTTTGACGCGCGATTTTCAGCAACGGGCCGCCACTATCTCTACCGGATCGTCAATCGCCGCCCCCCTGCCCCGCTGGAGGCTTATCGCGCATGGTGGGTGAAAAAGCCGCTTGATGCAGAAGCCATGCACGCTGCAGCGCAGAGGTTGATCGGAACACATGACTTCACCACATTTCGTGCAACGCAGTGCCAATCAAAAAGCCCTGTTAAAACGCTCGATTTCTTGAGCGTCAGCCGCAAGGGCGAAATTGTCGAGATCAGGGCGTCCGCGCGGTCATTTCTGCACAATCAAATTCGCTCTTTCGCTGGAACGCTGCAGGAAGTTGGCTGTGGGCGATGGGATGCGGATGATGTGAGCGCTGCTCTTGAAGCGCGCGATCGGCAGGCGTGCGGCCCTGTAGCCCCCCCCCACGGTTTATACCTGATCGGCGTAGACTACCCGCTCACCGACGGCATCGCAATTCCCAGAGCATTTTGAAACGTGATCACCATCAATATCGAACCGATGATGAATGCGATGAAAAACGTCGCTGACCAAATATAGGGTTTTTTCAATGCCACATGCACCAGCCTGTAGGTAAAAACGATAATCAGCGCATAAACCATCATGCTCATGCTGCCAATCAGAGTTGGCCAGTCAGGAAAAAGCATTCGTACCAGCGTGGCTGGCACCGTTAGCCACGCACCTATCGCAGATCCCCAATTGGTGGCGACGACATAAGGGCTGAAACGCTTTACGATTCCCAATGGTCGGGCAAGCAATGCCACTATCACCAACGGCAGAACCCAGCTTGCAAGATCGACAAAGGCAGCACTTCCGATTATGGAAAGGCGGCTTCCAGTTCCCGGACGCAAAGCGACAAGGTCATTGGCAAAAACAATCCAGCCCAGAATGAGCGGCGGCAGCGATATTGTTATGGCGTGAAAAGACTGCCAAAAACCGTCTTCCGAAAAATCAAGCTCTTCAAGACCGTCTGCATGACCATTCATCATGCGCCAGGTGCCGCGAAGATAGCGTTGTATTTCGTTCCAGTCGGGTATGTCGTTCATCAACTCGTCACGCAAAAAAATCCGCAATGAACCGCTCGTAAATCTGCGTCAAGGTTTCAAGATCGGCAACCGATACGCGTTCATCGACCATGTGCATGGTCTGGCCAACAAGACCGAATTCAACCACCGGGCAATAGTCCTTGATGAAACGGGCATCTGATGTGCCGCCGGATGTCGAGAGCTGAGGACGCTTTCCCGTCACCTTTTCAACCGACGAGGTCAAAGTTCCGATCAGCTTTTCATTATGCGTCAGGAATACGTGGCTTGGACGATCGCGCCAGACCAGGTCGTAGTTCACCGGCGTCTTCCTGCCCGGACGTAGCTTGCGGCGGCCTGCCGCCTTGTCGAGCCTGTTATGTATCTCGGCCATCAGCGTCTCATCGGTCCAAGTGTCGTTAAACCTGACATTGAAGGTCGCACTGGCTTCGGCAGGGATAACATTGACTGCTGGGTTTCCAACATCAATCGTCGTTACTTCCAGATTGGTCGCCTGGAAATTCTTGGTGCCCTTGTCAAAGGCGGGATAGAGAAGGCTGTCGACGAGCATGGTCAGGCCACGGATCGGATTGTCCGCAAGATGCGGATAGGCAGCATGCCCTTGTATACCGCGCACGATAATCGTGCCCGATAGAGAACCGCGACGGCCAATCTTGATCATATCACCGAGCGTATCCGGATTGGTCGGCTCACCAACGATTGCCGCGTCCCAGCTTTCTCCCTTAGCTTTTGCCCATTCGAGCAATTTACCGGTACCGTTGATGGAAGGCCCTTCCTCATCCCCGGTTATCAGAAATGAGATTGAGCCTTTGAGCTCACCGTTTTTCTCCAGATAGCGGGCAACAGCTGCGGCGAAACAGGCGATGCCGCCCTTCATATCCACAGCCCCGCGCCCATACATCTCGCCATTATGAATGGTCGCAGAGAATGGCGGATAGGTCCATGCCGCTTCATCGCCCACAGGAACCACATCCGTATGTCCCGCGAACATCAAATGCGGTCCGTTTCCGGAACGCCGTGCATAAAGGTTCTCTACATCGGGCGTCCCATCTTCGCTGAAAACGGGTCGTTCGACCGAGAATCCCAACGGTGCCAGAAGGGATTGGACTGTCGTCAATGCTCCGCCTTCCAAAGGCGTCACGGAAGGGCAGGCGATGAGCCGGGCGAGGTTTTGTACTGGATCAGCAGAGGATTTCATGTGTAATGCGATAATGGAAAAGCGCGATCCTGTCACGCTTCACGTGACTGATTTCGTGCCGCTTTTTGCTTGAAGGATGTGTCATGGTCTCCAACAAGTCGCGCATTGTTGTCGCTGGTTCAGGATCAATCGGGTGCTATGTCGGTGGAAGCTTGGTAGCAGCTGGACGCGCGGTCTGTTTTTTGACGAGGCCTCGCACCGAGGCAAAGCTTCGAGAGGCCGGACTTAAGGTCATCGACCTTGATGGGACACAGCAACTCATTCCACATCATGAGTTCGAACTGAGCAGCGATCCTGCAGTAGCCTTTGCGGATGCCGACATTGTTCTGATCACAGTTAAAAGCGGCGCCACCGAGGAAATGGCCGGACTTGCCGCAAAACATGCGCCTGCTGGTGCCATTATCGTCAGCCTTCAAAACGGCGTCGGCAACACGGAAATTTTACGCCGCATACTGCCGGAAGGAACGGTCGTCATTGCCGGAATGGTGCCATTTAATGTCGTCCTGTCCGACAATTCCGCAGAACCGCTCACGGTAAGGCGAACCACTCAAGGCACGGTCCTCATCGACAAGGTTTTGGCTGAACTGCCCCGCGTCCTTTCGGTGCCCGGCCTGCCGGTGCAAGCGCACCTAGATATAGAGGGTGTTCTTTGGGGAAAATTGCTGATGAACCTCAACAATGCGCCAAATGCGCTGTCAAACTTACCGCTTGCCGAGCAGCTGGCAGATCGCAAATGGCGGCAGCTTGTAGCCGACCAGATGAGCGAAGCCCTCAACATCATGACGGCGCACGGCATCGAGCCGGCAAAAATCCAGGGCGTAAAGCCCGCTCTTCTTCCCTGGATTTTAAGATTGCCAAATTTTTTATTTCGCGTCGTCGCGCGCAAGATGCTGGCCATTGATCCGAGGGCACGATCATCCATGTGGGAAGACTTTGCGCGTGGCCGGCCAACGGAAGTGGATTATCTCCAAGGAGTGATTATCCAAATGGCACGGGAGAAGGGCCTATCGGCTACGCTCGCCCGTAAAGTTCTGTCCTGCGTCAAGCAAGCGGAGGGGAAACCCCTCCGCAGCCATTCCATTGAAGAAATCCGGTCTTAATCGCGCAGAAGCTCATTTATCGAGGTCTTGGAGCGGGTCTTTTCATCGACGCGCTTGACGATGACGGCGCAATAGAGACCTGGCCCCGGCTCACCATTTGGAAAAGGTTTTCCAGGCAGTGTTCCTGCAACCACGACAGAATATGGCGGCACTTCACCATAAAAGATTTCGCCCGTGGCACGGTCGACGATTTTGGTCGATTTGCCGATGAAGACGCCCATACCGAGAACGGCACCTTCGCGAACGATACAGCCTTCAACAACTTCCGAACGGGCGCCAATGAAGCAATTATCTTCGATGATCGTCGGGCCGGCCTGCATGGGTTCAAGAACGCCGCCAATGCCTACACCGCCTGAAAGATGCACGTGCTTGCCGATCTGCGCGCAGGAGCCAACCGTTGCCCACGCATCGACCATAGTGCCCTCGCCGACATAAGCACCCAGATTAACAAAAGACGGCATGAGGATTGCGCCTGGCGCAATATAGGCGGAACGGCGAACGATCGCATTGGGTACTGTGCGTATGCCAGCCTTGGCAAATTCAGTCGCGCCCCAGCCATCGAACTTGGATGGCACCTTGTCCCACCAGGTTGCGCCACCGGGTCCACCTTCGATGATGCCCATTGGGTTGAGGCGGAATGACAGGAGTACAGCCTTTTTAAGCCACTGATTGACCTTCCAATTTCCGTCGGCCTGTTTCTCTGCCACGCGTGCTTCGCCGCTATCAAGGAGAAGCAACGATGTCTCGACCGCATCGCGGATTTCACCGCGTGTTTCAGTGCTGATCGCATCGCGTTCGTCGAAGGCCTTGTCAATCGTCTTTTCGAGGCCATTCAGATCGGGCTTGGACATTTTAAGGTCACTCCATTACACGGGCAATTAATATCAATGGCCTAGTAAGATAAGTCTGCGAGAGGGTCAATCGCAGCACCATAATGTTGGATAAGGAATCCGATTGGATGTCTGCCAGCGTCATCTACGCCGCAGAAGGAGAAGTGAAAATTGAATACTGACGAAAAAAACGGCTGGACGCCATTTTCCCACTCTTCTGAAGCGGTTCGCCGTGTAGGCGAAGCGCCTTCAACACCGCAGACCGAGTCCGACACCTATCGTCTCGCCTTTGCCGATCCCGATTTCATGACCAAACGTGAATTGCGTGCCGTGCGGCTGCAACTCGAATTGCTCAAGCCGGAAATGGCTTTGACCGAGCGTGGCATCCGCTCGACAGTCGTGCTGTTTGGCGGGGCGCGCATTCCGGAGCCCGGCGGTGAGGCATGGGCAGCCAAAAACGAGGTTCAGAAGAAAAACCTTGAGGCAAACTCACGCTATTATGCCGAGGCGCGGAAGTTTGCGCAGCTCTGCTCCGTCTATTCGGCGACCACCTACAACCGCGAATTCGTCATTGTGACAGGTGGTGGCCCCGGCGTGATGGAAGCGGGCAATCGCGGTGCTGCCGATGTTGGCGCGCCAACGATCGGCCTTAACATTGTGCTGCCGCATGAACAGGCGCCCAACGCTTATGTTACGCCGGACTTGTGCTTCAATTTCCATTATTTCGCGATCCGCAAGATGCACTTCCTGATGCGCGCCAAAGCAATGGCCATTTTCCCGGGCGGGTTCGGGACAATGGACGAAACATTCGAGGCGCTGACCTTGATTCAGACCGGTCGCATGGAGCGCATACCGTTCCTGCTTTTCGGCAAATCATTCTGGGAAAAGACGATCAACTTTGAGTTTCTCGCGGAACAAGGTGTCGTTTCTCCTTCTGATCTCGAACTTATTACGTTCGTGGATGAGGCGGAAGAAGCATGGGACGTCATTCGTAAATTCTACGATTTGCCTTGAACGCAATGATGGCCGCGCATTAACTCCAAGCGGCTCTCATTCCTCAACTTGAGCGGGAACCTGCCTGTCGACCTGACCCGGCAGGATCGCGCTCAAAAATGCCGACAGATTATCGGTGACATAATCAACATGATCCGTTTGACCAGGATCGCGTTCCCAAATTTCTGAAAAAGTTGGTTCGAAATTGTGCGGCACGATCAATACTGTTTTCATGCCAAGCGCTTTGGGCTCGATGAGATTACGAGCAAGATCCTCAAACATGACGCTGCAGCCGGGGTCTATCTTGTACAGGTCTAGAAACCGGTCATAGGTCGCCCTTTCAGGCTTGGGCATCAACTGAGCGGCGACAATATCAAAAATATCGTCAAACTCGTCCAGAACGCCTAGCTGTCTGGCGGCGCGTTCCGCATGACCGCGATCACCATTGGTGAAGATAAATTTGCGGCCCGGCAATTGGCGAAGCGCGATGGTCAATGATGGATCGGGAACCAGCCAAGAATAATCGATATCATGCACTTTCTGCAGAAAGTCATCTGAATCAATATCATAACGATCCATCAATCCCTTGAGGGTCGTGCCATATTCTTTGTAAAATTGTTTTTGTACAATGCGCGCATCTGCACGCGAAAGCTTCAACAAATCGGCTACATAACCCGTCATTTTCATATCAATCTGTGAAAACAGGTTGGAATGATGCGGGTAAAGGGTATTGTCGAGATCGAAAACCCAATCTGTCACATGGGCAAAACTTAAAGGATCTGGTTGGTTTGTCATATTCGCTTGGGTTTCCGCTCAGCTTTCCATCATAGAAAATTGGAGACTCTGCTCATTCTTTTGAAGCAATAGGAGAAAACCGACTTAACTGCGACCGCTTTTAAGTTTTTCGCTAACTGCTGTTTCATGAATTCGTCGTAGTAAACCGTGTTGTTGCTTCCGAGGTTAGGGTCAGGACCCATTAATGTCCAGAATTCTTCTCAAATGTCTGACCATAACGATCGTCTCGGTGATATGCTCATTGTTGATCACCGGGATCATTATGCATGCCAATGACATGCATAATGCGATGGGTTATGTCATCGCGACGGTTTGTCCAGTGCTGATCTCTCCGATCCTCTCCTTTATCGTCATCCGGCAATCCGAGCGGCTAAGCCGCGCTTTGGAAGCGCTCAGGCGCGTGAAAGAAGAGCTGGAAGTCACAAATGCAAAGCTCTTTGAGAAATCATCACGCGACAGCATGACGGGCCTGCTTAATCGTGAGGCATTTTTCGATCATCTTGACGAAGTAAGGACACGTCAGCCCTGCTCGCTTCTCATCATTGATGTCGACCATTTCAAGAAGATCAACGATGTTCACGGCCATTATGTGGGCGATGGTGCCCTGATGGCTATTGCGCGTTGCATAACGGATTGCGTTGGCACAGACGATAGTATCGGACGCATCGGCGGTGAGGAATTCGGCGTCTATCTGGCGACAAAAGAAAACAGCCGCGTAACTGCGGTTGCCGAGATAATCCGGGCTGAGGTAAACCGCATGGATTACCGAACACCCCATAGCGAGCGCGTCAGACTGAGCGTCAGCATTGGCGGGATCGTCGACATATCCAGCGGCGCGGTCGTCGATCATTTTCAGACCGCCGACCGCAAACTCTACGAGGCCAAGCGCAATGGCCGCAATTGTGTATTCATCCAGTCCGGGATGAAAGAAGCGGCCTGAGAAAACTCACACAGCAGCCGCGTCAAGCGGGTCTGCATCCTTCCATTTCGCAATCAAGGTCGGCATATCAGCATTGCTGAACGCATCCCGCAGCGTGTCAAATGTGGGCAGCACAAAATATGCCCGCTGGAACTTGTCAATCTCGTAACCGGTACGCATGACTGTTTCCAGATCAAATGCCACATGATGGGCATCAGAGCTTGTCACCGCAAATTGCAGTTCGCTGAAGGACGACATCAACCCGGCACCAAATGCCTTGAGCGGTGCGCCTTCTTCCTGGATCAAGCCGAATTCGGCCGTATACCAGTACAGCCGCGAAACCATCTGATCGCCGCCCATTTTTACAGCTTCACCGCCTTTTTGTCCGTAAAGCTGCATGAAATCCGCAAAGACCGGCTGACTCAAGATTGGCACATGGCCAAAGAAGTCGTGAAACATGTCCGGTTCGACGATGTAATCGAGTTCCTTCTTGCTGCGCAGCCAGTTCGTCACCGGGAAACGGCGATTGGCGAGATGATCGAAAAATGGCTCGATCGGGATGAGACCCGGAACAGCAACAATTTCCCAATTTGTCAGCTTGTGCAGACGCTCGCTTACCTCGTGAAAATCCGGGATCTGCTCCAATAGGCCTAGTGCTTCAACACCATCGAGATAGGAGCGATGAGCAAGCTTTGAGGTGAGTTTGGTCTGGCGGTCGCAAAGGGTGCGCCAAACCTCCTGATCCTCGTTTGAATAATCGTAATTTTGCTCCACGGTAAAATCTGGCTGACAAACCGTATAATTACCACGCAATCCCTGCTCGGCACATTCGCGCGCATATGCTTCTACCGAAACGGTCATGATACCCTCCTCCTCCAATTGTATCGAAATCAGATTAGAGCGAGGCTTGAGGTGAATTTGACCTATTCATCTCCTTAAGCGAATATTTGGAGGCAATCACACCTATAATTTGGGAGAATCGGGTGAAAGAACCTCAATTTGATGAATTTGAAATCAGAATGCTGCGATCCTTGCAGGATAATGGTCGTATTCCGGTTACGGACCTCGCGCAATCTGTCGGCCTTTCGGCCACTCCCTGCGCCAGAAGGTTTGAAGCGCTGCAGGAAAGCGGAGCAATCAAAGGCTTTGCTGCCATTATCGACAGAAAAGCCATTGGCTTGATGGTGGAAGTGTTCATTCAAGTGCGTCTGAATACGCATAGCGACGATTCGCCGGAACGTTTCATCGCAGAAATTCAACGGCTGGACGAAGTTTCATCCTGCTGGACGATGACTGGCACGCATGATTTTCTGTTGCATGTGATGGTTCCAGACGTTGATGATCTCAACGCCTTCGTCATGCATCGGCTCATGCGGTTAAAGGGTGTGCGCGACGTGCACACCCAGCTGGTTTTACAGAATATCAAAGGTCCCGGGAAAATCCCTCTTGATCACTTGAAAAAATGATCAGGGGACGATGAGCGTTCCGGCACCCCGCTCGGTGAACAGTTCCAGAAGCACTGAATGAGGTGTCTTGCCGTTGAGAATGACAACGCCTTCAACGCCGCGATTGATCGCGTCAATACAGGTTTCCACCTTCGGGATCATTCCACCGGAAATTGTGCCATCCTTGATCAGCGCACGCGCTTGTCCGACGGAAAGCTCCTTGATGAGTTCCTTGTTCTTATCGAGAACGCCCGGCACATCTGTGAGGAATAATAGACGTGATGCCGCCAATGCACCGGCAATCGCGCCAGCAAAGGTGTCAGCATTGATGTTGTAGGTGTTTCCATCCCGCCCCGGCGCAACGGGAGCGATGACTGGAATCATTTCGGACCGGGCCAGCAGATCAAGCAGCGTACGGTCTATTTCAACCGGCTCTCCGACAAAACCCAAATCAACGATCTTCTCGATATTGGAGTCCGGATCGATGATGGTTTTCTTTGCCTTCTCGGCAAAGACCATGTTTCCGTCCTTGCCGCACAGCCCGATAGCCCATTCGCCCTCGGCATTGATCAGAGCTACGATCTCCTTATTGATCGATCCTGCCAGCACCATCTCAACGATTTCCAGCGTCTTTGCATCGGTAACGCGCAATCCGCCTTCGAACTTTGATTCAATGCCCATTCTTGCGAGCATTGACGCGATCTGCGGACCACCGCCATGGACGACAATCGGATTGATTCCCGACTGTTTTAGAAGGGCGATATCGCGTGCAAAGGCTTTGCCCAATGCCGCATCCCCCATGGCATGACCGCCATATTTCACCACAACGGTCTTGTTTTCATAGCGCTGCATATAGGGAAGCGCTGCAGAAAGCAGGCTGGCCTGAACTTCAGCAGTGCGGTCGGCTTCAGTAGGGGATGACATGGATGCGAGAGCTCCAGTTTTGCAAGGACGGTGGGTTCTTAACGCTAAAGTCGAGACGGGGCAAACATGATTTCGGCTATTTGCGAATGTTTTTGCCCGATGACCATTGACAGCAAGTCTGTCAGGCAGATTTAACTTGGTTCAAATAGAAGAAAGTTGGAAACGCTGTCGTATGACGCCTGAAGGCATCTCCCAGCTCATAACACGAGTCTCGCTTCGGGACCGCAATGCTTTCGATGCCCTCTATTCATCAACGAGCGCGAAACTTTTTGGTGTGTGCCTGCGTATCTTGAGCAACCGAACGGAGGCTGAAGACGCGCTACAAGACATCTACGTCAAGATCTGGAACAAAGCCGACCGATTTGCGATCGCCGAAACCAGCCCTATTTCATGGCTGGTTGCAATTGCCCGGAACCATTGCATTGATATCTTGCGTGCACGCAAACCATCGTCCAGCGATCTCGATCAGGCAGCCAACATCGCAGAACCTTCAGCCAACCCGGAACAATCTTCTATCGCTGCGAGTGAGTCACGGCGTATCTATGATTGCCTCGGCCAATTGGATCAAGCCAGAGCAAGTGCCGTGCGAGGTGCCTATCTGAATGGCGACAGCTATGAGGATTTGGCGGCGCGGCACAAAGTACCACTGAATACGATGAGGACTTGGCTGCGGCGCAGTCTTCTCAAATTGAAGGAATGTCTCGAAGCATGAGCGCGACCCCAACAGATAGCACACCGCCGGACGATGATTTCATCGCCGCTGAGTATGTGCTGGGCGTGCTTGCACTGGACGAGAAGCAAAGCGTTGAACGGCGTATCGCCACTGATGTGTCATTCGCCCGGCTTGTGGCCCGCTGGCAGCAGCAGTTCGATGGAATGAATGCAGAGTTTGATCCGGTAACTCCGCCATCGCATATGAAGGCTCTTATCGACAAACGCCTGTTTGGAACGGTTAGTCAGCAATCTGCTCCATTCTTCGGTAATCTTGCCTTCTGGCGCGCCGTTGCCTTTGCTGCGCTGGTTCTTGCTGCTATCGGCTTCGGCCGCGATTTCCTGAACAATTCTTCTGCGCCCGATAGGCAGCTCATTGCGTCAATGGATGCAAGTGGTAGCGCCTACCGCACGGTTGCTGTGTATAATCAGGATCGCAAGCAATTGAAGGTCAGCCTCGTGGCAGGCGAGTTGCCAGCAGATCGTTCACTTGAACTATGGCTGATTGCCGGCACCGACGCGCCTGTCTCGCTTGGCCTCATCAAGTCAGCACAACTTACTGAGTTTCCTCTCGACAGATCACTTGCGGGAAAGCTGCAGGAAGGGACAACGCTCGCCATTACATTGGAGCCTCTCGGCGGCTCACCTAACAAGACAGCAACTGGCGCAATTGTTGCGGCCGGTACCGTGCGCGAAATTTAATGTAGGTGTTTTGAAACTTAAATCAAACTGGCCCCGTATCTCCATCTGACCTCAACCGAGGGAAACAAACAGTGGAGAGAGACATGTTAAAGAAATCACTTGGTCTGATCGCGCTTTCGACAATGCTGATTGCCGGCGTAGCCTATGCAAAGAACCCTATGGTCGGCGGCGCTGCCATGTATGAAAACAAGAACATCATCGAAAATGCCGTTAACTCCAAGGATCACACCACGCTCGTGGCCGCTGTCAAAGCTGCCGGACTGGTCGAAACTTTGTCAGGCAAAGGCCCGTTTACCGTGTTTGCCCCGACAAATGAGGCCTTTGCCGCTTTGCCAAAAGGCACCGTAGACACTTTGCTCAAGCCTGAAAACAAGGACAAGCTCGCCAAAATCCTGACCTGCCACGTTGTTGCGGCCAATGCGTCTTCAAAGGCAATCATGAAGATGGTCGATGATGACAAGGGCGCGCATCCAGTAAAGACTGTTGGCGGATGTGTCTGGACTGCAAAATATGAAGGCAAAAAGCTCACACTTACCGATGAGAATGGCACCGTCGCCAATGTAACCATTGCTAACGTCAATCAATCGAATGGTGTGATCCACGTTATCGACAAAGTATTGTTGCCAAAGATGTAATCTGAGCAACAGACATGCGCAGACTGGCATCTGCGCATAATTGCCCCGCAGAATCCACCGACACCCGGATCAGCGGGGCTTTTTATCGATTTTCCTGTTCTTCCAGCAGCTGGGCAATTGCCGCCCGCAACTCATCAAGACCAGAGCTTTTTTCCGACGACGTTGCTAATATGTGCGGATAGGCGGCTGCACGCTTCTTGATCGCCAATGCCGTCTCATCCATCAACCGTGGAACACCGGCGGGTTTGATCTTGTCGATCTTTGTCAGGACGATCTGATACGAGACCGCCGCTCTGTCGAGCAGATCAAGCACTTCGGCATCATTCTTCTTAATGCCGTGGCGGGCATCTATCAGAAGATAGACGCGTCGAAGCGTTGTGCGTCCACGCAAATAATCAAAAACAAGTCGCGTCCAGGCATCGACCTGCTCTTTCGGCGCCTCTGCAAAGCCATAGCCCGGCATGTCGACAACAGCGAGTGGTGGCAGATCACCATCTTCGCCTGAATAGCCTTCGGGAACAAAGTAATTCAGTTCCTGGGTCCGGCCCGGTGTATTCGACGTACGTGCCAGGCCCTTTTGCCCAATTATCGCGTTGATCAATGAGGATTTACCGACATTTGAACGTCCGGCAAACGCGATCTCAAGCGGCCCTTCCGGCGGGAGGAATTTCATCGCAGGAACCCCGCGGATGAAAACCCATCCCTTGGCGAAGAGCATCCGGCCCTTTTCGATGAGCCTGTTTATATTGTTTTGCGCTTCGTTCACGTCTTTTCCATTCGTTAGGCGGTCGGTACCAGTGGTCTGCGACCGGTGGGACGCAAATGTCAAATTTGCTTTAGACTGCATTCAATATTGATCGGGTTGTTATCAACCGGAAGCCATCAAAAGAAAAGCCCCCGATCATGCCGGGGGCTCCTAAGCTCTTGCCGAGCCGATGTTATTCGGCCGGTTTTGGCTTTTTACGGAACAGCCCCGAAAGATTGTCCCAAAGCTCCACCTTCGCGCCCTGGCGCTTCATGATGATCGCCTGCTGTGTGATGGATAGCGTGTTGTTCCAGGCCCAGTAGATCACCAGACCAGCCGGGAAGCTGGCCAGCATGAATGTGAAAATAACGGGCATCCAGTTGAAGATCATCTGCTGTGTTGGGTCTGGAGGTGTCGGGTTCATGCGCATCTGCAGGAACATCGTCACGCCCATGATCAGCGGCCAGATGCCGATCATCAGGAATGCTGGAACTGTCCAGGGGATAAGACCAAAGAGGTTGAAGATCGATGTGGGATCGGGCGCTGCCAAGTCCTGAATCCAGCCGAAGAATGGCGCATGGCGCATTTCGATGGTGACGTACAGTACCTTGTAGAGCGCGAAGAACACCGGAATCTGGATAAGAATTGGCCAACAACCGGCGATCGGATTGATCTTTTCGGTCTTATATAATTCCATCATGGCTTGCTGCTGCTTGACCTTGTCATCCGCATATTTCTCACGGATTTCAGTCATCTTGGGCTGCACAAGTTTCATGCGCGCCATTGAAGCATAGGACTTGTTGGCAAGCGGGAAGAACAGCGCTTTCAGGAGAACGGTGACAACAAGAATGGCGACGCCAAAATTGCCGATTGCCTTATAAAGCCAGTCGATGAGGTAGAACATTGGCTTGGTTATGAAGTAGAACCAGCCCCAGTCGATCAGAAGATCGAACTGAGGAATGTTACGTTCTTTTTCATAGGCGCTGATCTTGCCAACTTCCTTGGCACCCGCGAAAATCATGTTTTCGATGCTTGTCGACTGACCTGGCTCAATCGTCGTTGCGTCCGAAAGGTAGTCACTCTGGTACAAGGGACGGCCACTGTCGAAATAGGACATGCGCGCCTGGAACGGCTTTGCCGGAGATGGTACAAGTGCCGCAGCCCAATATTTATCGGTTATGCCTATCCAACCGGTATTGGTCTTTTCCGGCAAAACTTCTTTTTCTTTTTCAATGGCTGCGAATTTGTATTCAAGCAGCTTGCCGTTGGTTACGGCAATAGGGCCTTCCTGAATGACATAGGTGCTTGCATGCAGGGGCTTGGAGAAACGGGTTACACGGCCATAGGACGCCAAGGAGATCGGTGTTTGGGTGCCATTGGTCACGGCATCCTTCACCGTGAACATGTAATTGTCATCAACGCTGATTGTGCGCTTGAATGTCAGGCCCTTTTCGTTGGTAAAGGCAAGCGTGACAGGTGTTGCGGGCGTCAGCTTATTATTGCCCTCCACTGTCCAGACCGTGCTTGGTCCCGGGACCGCACCCGTGGTGTCGTTGCCGGTAAATCCGATTTCGACAAACTGGCCATCGACCATCTGCGAGGGGCTGAGAAGCTGAATAGTCGGCGAGCTATCATCGACAGTCTCGTGATATTGCTTCAGCCGCAGATCGTCCAAACGCGCGCCCGTCAGGCTCAACGAACCGCTAAGGCTGGGCGTATCAATCTGGATACGGCTCGTCTGGCCCAGCGCTGCCTCACGGGTCACAGTTCCTGCCGCTTCCGGAGACTGACCTGGAATATTTGCGCCGGGGGCCGCTGGTGTCGATGATGGGAGAGTGGCCGTTCCGTCAGGATTTGTCCCAGCGGGCGCGCTAGCCTGCCCGTCAACGCGCGTTTGCCCCTGGCGGGTCGCTTCGATCTGGGCTTGCTCTCGCTGCTGTTCAACGCGGGGGTTCATATAGAACACTTGCCACAGCGTCAGGATCACAATGGATAAGGCAATGGTGATGAAGAAATTACGGTTGGTTTCCATTGTCAGTCCTTGGTCTAATCCAGTCGGGTCGGGTTCAACTGCGCCTGTCAGGGCTTGGGTGAACGCCGGGTCATTGATTTCTTGGCAACCCGTTTTGAGAGTTCCCGGGTCAAATCCGCAAACGATGCCTTCAGGGCGTCGGGGCGGGCAACGATCACATAGTCGGTTCCGGCAGCCATGTCATCAGCAACATTGACGCGCACAGCTTCTCGCAGGCGGCGTTTTATGCGGTTGCGGACAACAGCGTTTCCGTTTTTCTTGGTGACCGTAAAGCCTACGCGGGTGGGACCGTCCTGATCGTCCCGCTGTTTGACTTCAACAAGGAAATAAGCACCGCGGCGCTTTTCCCCGTTACGGACAGCCAAAAACTCCGCTCTCTTGCGAAGGCGGAGTGGCTTTTGCTCATTCATTCTATAGTGCCAACTTTGGCCATCCGCACGAAATCGCGCGGAATGACTTATGCCGACAACCGCTTGCGACCGCGAGCGCGACGCGCTGCAATAACCTTGCGGCCGCCTGCCGTTGCCATGCGGGCACGAAACCCGTGACGACGTGCGCGGACAAGCTTGGATGGCTGATAAGTACGCTTCATTTGTTAAATACCGCGGTGTGCGGCCCTTCTTGTGGTCTGTTCTATGACAGGAGCATATCAGGACCGCCGTTAGCGTATTAAAAATACACCGTTGATAAAACGTCACGCGGGGCGGTCAACCCGGACGTGCGCGGCTTATAGATGCGTGAGGCCTATAAGTCAATTGATGGACGTGATTCAAAAATAGGCAAATTCGCACAAGTGATTTATTGTATGGCATGGGCATTTGACCTACACAATGTAGGGTCAATGGAGCTTATATGGTCATCAGTCAGCAAAAGCCGGAACAAAGCCCGCAAATGAGTGCGGGAAGGCGTTTGCCTGTGCTGAAGCGTCTTTCTGGCAAGTTGCTGCGCCTGACCCTCCTGTTTGGCCTGCTGGCCGAGGTCATGATTTTCGTTCCCACCATCGCAGATATGCGCATTCGCTGGCTATCTGACAGGCTCAATACTGTTGCTGCCGCAAGCGTGGTGCTGGCAGCCAGCGACGCCAAAGACGTTCCGCAATCTGTGCAGGATGATGTCTTGCTGGCGACGGGCACCAAGGCCATTGCATTGAAGGAAAATGGAGCTTCCCGCTTGCTAGCGGTATCCGACATGCCTTCGAAGGTCGACAAACACATCGACATTACCGTAACCGACCCTCTGACAATGATCCGGGGTGCATTTGACGAACTCATCTATGGCGGCGACCGCATTATCCGGGTCTACGGCCCTGTGGGCGATACGGGAAAGGTCATAGAGCTACTCACATCCGACGCTCCGTTGCGCAATGCCATGCTGCTTTATGCCCGCAACGTTGCCCTGATCTCTTTGTTCATCTCGGTCATTACAGCCAGTCTCGTTTTCCTCGCCATCAGCCGCCTGCTTATTCGCCCGATACAGCGAATGAGCGATAATATGCTTGCCTTTGCGCAGCAGCCCGATGACCCTCAGCGTATCATCGTACCCGGAAAACGGGAGGATGAGCTGGGTATTGCAGAGCGTGAGCTTGCCGATATGCAGCACCGGCTGCAACGTACCCTCTCCGAACAGAAACATCTGGCTGATCTCGGCCTTGCTGTCTCGAAGATCAATCATGACATGCGCAATATTCTCGCATCCGCCCAGCTGATATCCGATCACCTTGCCAATTCCAGCGATCCGGCAATACAGCGTTTTGTTCCCAAGCTCGTACGGACAATCGACCGGGCCATCAACTATTCACAAACTGTTCTCGCCTATGGCGGGACACAGGAAGCTCCGCCGCAAAGACGCAGGGTCAAGCTCCACGCCATCGTCAATGACGTTGAGGAAATGCTCGATCTTGATGCAAAGGCGGGAGCCGAGACGAAACCAACTATCGAATTCAAGAATCTTGTGCCGGAAACATTCGAAATTGATGTCGACCCCGATCAATTTTTCCGAATTATTTCCAATCTCTGCCGAAACTCTGTCCAGGCCATGCTCGGAGATACCCGTAGCGATCCATCATTGGTCCGGCGGCTGACGGTCACGGCCGGACAAATCGGCACGACGTCAATCATTGGCGTAGACGATACCGGCCCCGGTCTGCCTGCGAAGGCGCGCGAGAATCTCTTTACCGCGTTCAAGGGTTCGGCGCGATCAGGAGGCACCGGCCTTGGCCTTGCAATTGTTCACGAACTCGTTCGGGCTCATGGCGGCACCATAGAATTGCGTGATCATGAGGGCGCTGGAACCAGTTTTGAAGTCCGCATTCCTAATCAGCCCGTATCGCTTGCTGAATGGCGATCCCGCCGCAGTTCAATTTCTTGACATGAAGTTCAAGCGCAATGTCTGAATACCTCCCTGCTTATTGGCCGCAAATTTTCTTCGTCCTGTCGATTGTTCTTGGCGTTCCCGCAGCCATCCATGCGACCATGACCAAGGAGGAAGTGCGCGCAGCAATTGGTTGGGTTGGCGTTATTATCCTCTCGCCGGTCATTGGCGCTGTCATTTATGCCGTGGTGGGCATCAACCGCATACGGCGCTCTTCCATTTCATCGCAGCGCGCATTCTTGCATGAGATCGGGCAAGGCCAGTTCCTGCGTTTTGATGCTACTGAAAAAGATGTTCTGGCACATTTCGAAAAACGCCTTTCGGCAATGAAGACATTGGGCGATCGCGTAAGCCGCTGCCGCCTCACCACCGGCAACACTATCACCATGCTTCAGACCGGCGACGATGCCTATCATGCAATGCTGGAAGCAGTGGGCTCGGCGGAGCGAAGCGTACTCGTCGAGACATATATATTTGATCGCGACAAGATTGGTTTGCGCCTTGCGGACGCGCTTATCGCTGCATCAAAGCGTGGAGTGGAAGTTCGGGTTTTAATCGATGCGGTCGGGGCGCGTTATTCCATTCCGAGTATTGTCGGCTACCTTTCCAAGCACGGCGTCAAGGTGGATGTGTTCAATGGCAATATTATCATTGGCCTCCGCCTGCCCTATGCCAATCTTCGAACTCACCGCAAGATATTGGTCGTTGATGGAAGGGTGGTCTTCACCGGCGGCATGAACATTCGAGCCGGTTTCTCGGCCGAGGTTGCAGGCGAAGACAATGCACGCGATACGCATTTTTGCTTGACTGGTCCCATCGTCACCGATCTCTTCCATATAGCCGCTGAAGACTGGCGGTTTTCCACGAACGAAGCTTTGACGGGAGAGGCCTGGCACATCGCTCCCCCGGAAAAGCAATCTGGTGAACCGGTATTCATCCGTGCTGTACCCTCCGGGCCGGACCGCAGCCTTGAAGCCAATCACAAGATGCTCATGGGTGCGTTCTCCATAGCGCAAAGCCACATTCGCATCATGTCGCCCTATTTTCTGCCGGACCGGGAGCTTATCAGCGCCCTGGTCACTGCGGCTCGACGTGGCGTTGAAGTTGATATCGTCATTCCATCCAACAACAATCTCAAACTGGTGGATCGCGCCATGACGGCACAGTTCGACCAGATTTTGAAAAGTCACTGCCGGATATGGCGCGCCAGCGGCAACTTCAATCATTCAAAGTTGCTTTCAGTCGATGGCGTTTGGGCCTATGTGGGCTCATCCAATCTTGACCCCCGATCGCTGCGCCTGAATTTCGAGGTGGATCTTGAGGTCATGGATGCAGAGTTTGCATCGAAGGTAGAGGGATTGGTTCAGAAAGCTCTGAACGATGCAAAACCTGTTCTGCTTCAGGACCTGCGCGCCCGTTCGTTCTGGGAACGTTTGCTGGATAGGATTATCTGGCTAGGCTCACCCTATCTTTGACAAAGGCGGCATCCGCTACAGCTGATTTCAAATCAACATAGGCCTTGATCGGGAGATGATCGGAGGCAACGCGCGCCAGGGGCGTGTCGTGAACTTCGATAGTTGTCACCAGACTATGGGGATGCCCCAATACCCGGTCCAACGCCAATACCGGAAAGCGTGACGGAAAGCTTGGCACGGCATTTTTTACCGGGTCAAAGATCGGCGATAAGAAATGCAAGGAAGAACCCTTGCCAATGCGCCATTCATTCAGATCGCCCATCAGCAGCGTTGGCCGCGAAGGATCGGCATTTACAGCCCGTAAAATCGCTTCTGACTGCTGCTGGCGCGAATGCCTCAACAATCCGAAATGTGCCGCGATTATCCGTAAAGGTCCGGCGGCGAGATCAATGTCGACGACCAATGCGCCCCGCGGCTCAAGTCCCGGCAGGACGAGCTGCTGCACATGACGCACAACCCCTTCCCTGAACAAAAGAAGGTTGCCGTGCCATCCATGACCTTTGGGATGAAGCGACGTGACCGGCACAGGCACAAGGCTGTTTTCGCGATGCAAACGCGCAAGATCAAGCAATCCGGTACGCTCGCCAAAACGCTTATCAGCCTCTTGAATGGCGATGACATCCGCGCCGATTTCACTGATGACGTGTGCGATGCGGTCCGGATCAAATTTCTTGTCTATCCCGACGCATTTATGAACATTGTAAGAGGCAATCAGCAAATCATTGCGCACGACACGGGTCACGCCTGTAGGGCGCTTGTTGCGATTTCTGACAGCTGCCAAAATACTTGCTGAGACGCTTGGCTTGATTGGCCGCGCCGGTTTCTTGCTATCCATCAAATAGAGATAAGTCGGTATGCGCCGAATGGCAAGCAGGTGTTTTAGAGCCTGTTACCAACCAGATGCGCCAATTGCGCGCCTACCTCGTAATAACCTTCCCGAAGACCGCGCATCCCCTCCTCTTTCGGCTGGGACACCGGAAGCGGCAGATCGGCTTCACTGACGCGGCCGGTAATATGTTCGGCAAGCAAGCGCCCAAAAACAGTTCCTGGAGCAATGCCGCGGCCGTTATAGCCACTGAAGCTTATAATATTGGGCGCGAGCGTGTGGAACCTTGGAAGATTATCACTTGTCATGCCGATCTTGCCGTACCAGCCAGCTTCGAAGGTCACGTCCTTGATTTGGGGGAAGAGTTTGCGGATCGATCTTGCAGCCCAGGCTTTGTGAACAGCCATTCCTGTTCCGCGCAACGCACCGACGCTTCCGAAAACAAGGCGTCCGGCACGGTCCATCCGGAATGAGCTGAGAATTTCCTTCGTATCCCAGCCACCCTGAAGTTCAGGCAAAATCGTGTCGCGCACATTTTCCGGCAAAGGCGTCGTGGCGAAATTGAAATAGGGCAAGTGCAAAAGTTCAGCTCTGAGAGCGGGCCATGGCGATGTGGTATAGGCGTTGGTGGCGACAATTACCCAGTCGGCGGAAATGGTGCCAGAAGGCGTCCGCACAAGCCAACGCGAGCCGGATCGCTCGGTCGCGCTCACGGCTGTCCTGGTATATATCGCAACGCCAATTGCCTGTGCTGCTCTGGCCAAGCCACGCACATAACCAAGCGGCTGTATCGTACCTGCCCGATTATCCAGCAGCGAGCCAGTATATGCGCTCGAGCCTACCTTAGCTGCCGTTTCCGCCGCATCCAGAAGATGAACAGCTGCGCCCCGCGCCTGCCATTGTTCTGCACGCTGTTCGAGTTGCTTCATCCCGCTTTTGCCCACAGCGCAATGCAAGGTGCCCTTGCGCTCCAGTTCGCACTCGATCTGATGTTTTTCCACGAGATTGAAAACGGATTGCGGCGCGTTGCCCAGAAGTTCAAGCAGGCGCTCGCCATGCAATTGCCCAAGCACGGCAGGCAAATCATTTGGCATTACCCACATGCCCGCATTGACGAGGCCAACATTGCGGCCAGAACCACCAAAGCCGATGTCCACCGCGTCGACAACTGCAACCTTCGTTCCGGCTTCAGCAAGATGCAATGCCGCCGAAAGGCCGGTAAAGCCTGCGCCGATTACCGCAACATCGACGGAAATATCGCCACGCAACGGTTCTGTTTTCGGTGCGGGAGGCGCCGTTTTTTCCCATAGGCCGTGCGAGTGTTCATCGTTCAGCATAGCATCACCGTTTGGCCAGTATTATAGATTGCCGTTATAGATCGGGTTTCATTTTGCGAAAATGAAATTCTTGGAAGACATGATGCTTTCAGCGAATGACTGACATATCTGGTTGTTGGTCAGTAACCTGCGCCGCAATCCAGCTGATAAAGCTTTGCGCAAGAGGATTCTCTTTTTTGTGCTCCGGCACGACAAGATAGTAATTATTCTCGGTTTGCAGTGGTTGGTCAAAGAGCACCTGCAGGCGGCCCGTCTCCAGCTCCTTTTCGATGAGATAGCGCGGAAGCAGCGCAAATCCCAGTCCCGCCAGAGCGGCTTCAATAACCATGGAAAAATGCTCGAACCGATGTCCCTTATAGGGACTGATGACTTCGGCTTGCTGTGTCTCGAACCACGACGCCCAAGCTTTCGGTCTCGTGGATAAATGCAGCAATGGTGCCGAATTTGCCAATCCGGCAGGCGTATCAACAGGATTGGCGCGGCATAATTCCGGGCTGCCAACAGGGACAATCATTTCGCTGCACAGATAGGTGCATGTGGCATGCGCCCAGACCGGCTGACCATAATGGATTGCCAGATCGAAAGGTTCTTCATCAAAATCAAACGGCTGGGAGCGGGATGCGACGCTTAACGCCATTTCCGGATGATCATTCAAAAAATTTGGCAGTCTTGGCATGAGCCACCGGCTGCCAAATGTCGGCAATGTCGCAATGCTCAATGATGATGCGGATTGCGATGCAGCCATGGCGCGCAACATTGTTTCTTCCGTCAAACCAAGCAGACGCCTGACCTCTGGCAAAAACTTCTGTCCCGCATCAGACAGTACAACCCGCTGACGTATGCGCTCGAACAAGAGCACGCCGATCTGGTTTTCAAGTTCGCTCAATTGCCGCGACACGGCGCTTTGTGTGAGACTCAACTCCTTTGCCGCCTGGGTGAAACTGCCATGGCGGGCCGCACATTCGAATGTTTGAAGAATATCGATGTCGGGGATCAGGCGTCTCGTTAACTTCATTCTCTTCTCGCATCAACCAAGTTTGAATCGTCGTAATACGTGGGGGCTGATAATCTGTATAATCCATATTGAGCATGACAGGAAAAGATTTGCTGTCCAAATTCAATGCGGAATCGATCATTATGAATTCATCGACGTTTCTTTCGCCGGATGCGATCCGGGCGTCTTTCTCTTCGGCCATGTCTTCCATGTATCGCACTGAGGTGCCTGCTTATGGAACATTGCTGTCACTGGTTGCCGAAGTGAATGCAAAAACACTCGCAGCCTCGCCCGAAATGGCACAGCGCCTTGAGCAAACCGATACGCTTGAACGTATATCGGAAGAGCGTCACGGCGCCATTCGCGTTGGAATCCCAGCCGAGCTTTCCATGCTTCGCCGCGTTTTTGCGGTCATGGGAATGTATCCTGTCGGTTATTACGACCTGAGTGAGGCCGGTGTACCGGTACATTCCACCGCATTCCGTCCCGTTGGCGATGCGGCCTTGAAGATCAATCCTTTCCGGGTCTTCACTTCCTTGTTGCGCCTTGATCTTATCGAAGATGCAGCGCTGCGCGAAGAGGCGCGCAAGACCCTTGATGCCCGTCAGATATTTACGGCAAAGGCTATTTTGCTTCTCGAGAAGGCTGAAATGAATGGCGGGCTTGACGCAGCTGATGCTGCATCCTTCGTCCAGGAGATACTCGAAACTTTCCGCTGGCATGATCATGCAAGCGTCAGCAACGACCTCTATCGGCGTCTGCACGATGCCCACCGCCTGATTGCCGATGTTGTGTCCTTCAAGGGACCGCACATCAACCATCTGACACCCCGCACTCTCGATATTGATGCTGTTCAGACATTGATGCCCGCCAATGGCATTTCGCCGAAAGCGGTCATTGAGGGTCCGCCCACGCGCAATTGCCCCATCCTTTTGCGCCAGACATCATTCAAGGCATTGGAGGAGAGCGTTTCCTTCATCAATGCTGAAGGTGTTTGGGAGAAAGGCTCCCACACTGCACGTTTTGGCGAAATCGAACAGCGCGGGATCGCACTCACGCCCAAGGGCCGCGCGCTATATGACCGGCTGCTGACGAAGTCACGCGAGGTCATTCGACCGGCGGCGGATGGCTCCAACGCGCAGGCCTATATTGACGCCCTGCAGGATGCGTTCGCCGGCTTCCCCGATGATTGGGCAACCATTCGCACGGAGAAACTCGGCTATTTCCGTTATTCCCCGGTTGCCACCTCGACTATTCGTGGCAGCGATCTTGAAGAGCTTATCCGCAAGGGTGCGGTGCAGTTCGATCCCATTGTCTATGAGGATTTCCTGCCCGTTAGCGCAGCAGGCATCTTCCAGTCAAACCTTGGCGATACGACGGCTCAAAACTTTGCGGCCAGCCCGAGCCAGCAAGAGTTTGAACTCCACCTCGGTGCTCCGGTCCTTGATGAATTCGAGCACTATGCCAATCTTGAGAACGCGTCCATCGAAGCCTGTTTACAGCAATTGCGCCCGGTCGCGCTTGCCAGCTAGGCCGTTTCAATAATCCGCGCCGGCTGATAAAAGCCGGTCAGCTCATTCGACAGATAATAAAAGGTAAGCAAGATGACTATTGCTCAGGAAGTAAAGACACTCCTTTCCAAGCTCGGCGTCGCAGACGCGGCTTATACGGGCGGCACGATGGCTTCATTCAGCCCGGTTACTGGTGAAAAAGTTGCCGATGTTGCAGTTCACTCCGCCGCAGATACTGCACAAGCAATCGAAGCTGCTGACGCCGCCTTCCGCGAATGGCGTCTTGTTCCAGCGCCGAAACGTGGTGAACTGGTACGCCTTTTTGGTGAAGAACTGCGCGCGCGCAAGAATGACCTTGGCCGGCTTGTTTCCATCGAAGCTGGCAAAATCCCGTCAGAGGGTCTGGGCGAAGTTCAGGAAATGATCGATATCTGCGATTTCGCGGTTGGTCTTTCGCGTCAGCTCTATGGTCTCACCATTGCCACGGAACGTCCCGGCCATCGCATGATGGAAACCTGGCATCCGCTCGGCGTCGTTGGCGTTATCTCTGCCTTCAACTTTCCAGTCGCTGTCTGGGCGTGGAATACGACACTTGCCCTCGTGTGCGGCGATTCCGTTGTCTGGAAGCCGTCAGAAAAAACCCCGCTGACCGGTCTCGCCTGTCAGGCAATTTTTGATCGTGCCGCCAAGCGTTTCGGTGACGTTCCCGCCGGACTTGCGCAAACGCTCATGGGCGACCGCACAATCGGTGAAGCCCTTGTCGATCATCCGAAAGTGGCACTAGTTTCAGCCACGGGCTCGACACGGATGGGCCGCGAAGTCGGTCCGCGTCTGGCCAAGCGTTTTGCCCGTTCAATCCTTGAGCTGGGCGGCAATAATGCCGGTATCGTTTGCCCATCGGCTGATCTCGATATGGCGCTGCGTGCCATTGCTTTTGGGGCCATGGGAACAGCCGGTCAGCGCTGCACCACGCTTCGTCGTCTGTTCGTCCATGAGAGTGTTTATGACACGCTCGTCCCGCGCCTCAAAAAGGCCTATGAAAGCGTTTCCGTCGGCAGCCCGCTTGATACGCCTTCTTTGGTCGGTCCATTGATCGACAAGGCGGCATTTGACCATATGCAAAAATCAATCAGCGAAGCTGTTGCGCATGGCGGCAAGGTTACTGGCGGCGCACGCGTCGACACAGATCATGCCAACGCCTATTATGTGCGCCCTGCCCTGATTGAAATGCCAAAACAGACAGGACCTGTCGTTGAAGAGACCTTCGCTCCAATCCTTTATGTGATGAAGTATAGCGATTTCGATCAGGCGATTGTCGAGCACAATGCCGTCGGTGCTGGTCTGTCATCGTCGATTTTCACGCTTAATTTGCAGGAAGCCGAACGCTTCCTCAGCCCGGACGGTTCGGATTGCGGCATTGCAAATGTCAATATCGGAACATCCGGCGCTGAAATCGGCGGCGCATTCGGCGGCGAAAAAGAGACTGGCGGCGGGCGCGAATCCGGCTCGGATGCGTGGAAAGCCTATATGCGCCGCGCAACCAACACTGTGAACTATTCCAAGGCTTTGCCACTCGCTCAAGGCGTGTCATTCGATATTGATTGATTGAACTTCACTGCGATATTGTTGCTCCCGCTGTTCAAACGGCGGGAGCGATACTTCCATAAACCCGCCTAGGCGGACTGGAATTTCTCTCCAACAAATTGCCAGTTGACCAGCTTTGCCAGCAGTGCGGCAACATGCTCGGTTCGCCTGTTCTCATAGTCGAGATAGTAGGCATGTTCCCACACATCGATACCGAGTAGCGTCTTCTTGCCATCTGCCAGCGGATTGCCTGCATCCTGCATTCCAACGACGGCAAGTTTATCGCCATCCTTTACCAACCACACCCAGCCGGTGCCAAACACCTTGTCCGATTCCGCGACGATCTGCTTTTGCAATTCGTCAATGCCGCCGAATGAACTTTTCACCGCATCAAGCAAAGCACCCTCAGCGGCGGCAGGTCCACCTTTGAACTGTTCCCAATACAGATTGTGATTCCACGCCTGCGCAGCATTGTTGAAAATCGCCGTTTCATTTTCCTTTTTGGCGCGCACGACAACCTCCTCCAGAGGCAGTTCCGCGTAAGGCGTTTTCTCGGTCAGCGTATTGAGCTTTTTGTAGTAGCCCGCATGGTGCTTTCCAAAATGCAGGCCGACAGTGCGAGCTGAAATGACCGGGCTCAATGCCCCTTCTTCATAGGGCAGTTCAGACTGCTTGAAAGGCATTGAAGCCTGGGCACGAACCGAGGGAGAGAAAAGCGTCGTGGCGGCTGCCGCGCCGGATAGCGCGAGCATATGACGGCGGTTCATTTTCATTTTTCATTCTCCTGCGTTCGGTGAATCTCCAGATACATCGCAAACGACTGCAAAGCGCCAGAGTTCCACCGTACACATCTGCTTGTGCAGCTCAGTTTATGGTTTTTTCAATTCTGCAACGACTGCATCAAAGAATACATTTGGATCGATCGGCTCCTTGCCCACCGGTTTGGGTTGCGCGCCAAAAGTGACAATGACGACCTTTTCAGCCGGGTCAATATAGATGTTTTGACCTTGAATCCCGATGGCGGAAAATGCGCCATCCTTGATGGAAGGCTCTGTCCATGCGGTCCACCACATATAGCCGTAATCGAGCTTTTTGCCGCCTTTAAGCGTCTTTGGCGTAGTCGCTTCCTTTACCCAGCCCTCCGGCAATATGGACTTTCCATCAATAACGCCATTGTTCATGAAGAAGAGGCCGAAACGCCCGTAGTCGCGCAAGGTCGCGCTAATCCCACTGCCGCCAATCTCAACCCCGTCGGGCGAATCCAGCCACCAGGTCGCATCGGTTTCCATTCCGAACGGCGCCCAGATTTTCTCCGACAGATAATCCGCAAGCGGCTTTTTCACCGCACCCCGTACTATCTCACCAAGAATCTGTGTTTCGCCCGTGCTGTAGGTATTCAATGTGCCAGGCTCAGCAGCTCGCGGCAGTTTCGCCATAAGCTCTACGGCAGAGCGTGGCTTTTGCGATATCTGTGCCTTCAACAGGGCGCGCCGGTCAGAGTTTGGGTCGGTATAGGTTTCATTCCATTTGACGCCAGACGACATCATCAAAACATCCCGAACCGAAACGCCATCATAGGCGCTGCCTTTCAGCTCAGGCACATAGTCCACGACTTGCGCATCGAGGCCCTTTATCAGCCCATCCTTTATCGCAATGCCCGCAAGGGTAGAACTGATGGACTTTGCCACCGACATCGACATCCAACGTGTCTTTTCCGTATTGCCGCGTTGATATGTTTCAAAGGCAATCTTGCCGTCCTTGATGACGAGCATGGCTGTAATATTGTCCAGCGCCACAAAATCGTAGAGATCGTAATCCTTTTCCTCATACTTGAATTTGACATTCGTGAGCTGCTTGTCAGCTTTTGGAAGATCGAGAGGCTTCGTTCCGGCTTTGATCGTGCGTGTTGGAAAGAGCCGGTCAATGTTCCGGTAGGTGCTGACAGCCAGATCCGGCAAGAGTGCGCCATCATAAACCTGTTCGACAGTCCCAATAGGCTCATTGCCATGCGGATATGTGCTTTCATCCGCCATCATGGGCGATGTCGCCCCTATAAGAAGCGCTACCGTACTAAACATCGTGGCTCTGAATGACGGCACAATCATATAATTTCGAAACATTCACATCTCCTCCTTTGTTGCCAGGCGAGAGTGCGGTGTTCTTCGCTTCGGTTCAATGCTTGAAACCGGTTTTTTCCATCATAGAGTGCATTAGCTCAGGGACGTGATCGCCAGATATATGCCGAGCAATAGCAGCCCGCTGAAAAAGACACGCCTGAATGCCTCGGCGCTCATTCGCGCTCTAAGCATTTGTCCAATGAACATGCCCAGTAAAGCGGGAATCAGCGCAAGCAGCGAGACACCAAGCAACGGCACAGGTGCCATTTGATCATCGGCATGCAGCGCGAGCCCAAGAGCCAGTGCAATCGTGGATACTGTGAATGACAGCCCCAATGCCTGAATCAGCTCTTCTTTTTCCAGCATCAACGCCTGCAAATAAGGAACCGCCGGAATAACGAATACGCCGGTTGCACCGGTCACGAGCCCCGTTATCAGCCCGACCAGCGGCGAGAGCAGATTTTCATAACGCACGCTCACCTGAAACCTGACTTGTAGCAATCCCAGCATTGCATAGATCGTCAAAGCTGCACCAAGGCCGGAGAGCGCAACGCCGGTGTGACCGCCTGTCAGCCAACCGCTTCCAGCAACGGTTCCAACAGCAACACCCGCCATCATGGTCCAGAGACGCTTGAAAAGCTGCTTGAACGATGGGCCTGCCAGCAACTGCCATACATTGGTGACGAAGGATGGAATAATCAGGATTGCCGCACCCTGTGCGGGAGGCATGGTAATTGCCAGAAGGCCCATTGCGACGGTGGGCAAGCCCATTCCCACGACACCCTTTACAAGGCCGGCCAACAAAAACACCGATGCAACGGTAATCCAGATCATCGGAAAGGAGATAAGATGGCCGGTTGCGAGATTGACCAGATTTCCGGCGACTTCCATCATAGCAGCACTTCCTGTTCTTTTGAGCTATTCCACGCCGACTCTTGACCTTTCCCTATCAAGTCCACAATCTGGAATTGCCCGGGCCAGCCTTCGTTATGGCCGAAGTCACGAGGTGTTGGTTTGCGATTTGATCTGGTTGACCTGAGGTTGTTTTTGCATATCGCTGAAAGCGGCAGCATCACTGCGGGTGCAGACCGCTCGGGCCTCGCGCTTGCATCGGCAAGTGCCCGCATCAAGGGCATGGAGGATATGCTTGGCGTAGCGCTGGTTGAGCGGAAACGGCGCGGCGTCACCCTCACCTCGGCTGGGCATACACTCCTTCATCACGCGCGAACAATTCAGAATCAGATCGAGGCCATGACAGGGGATCTTGGCGAGCACGCCGATGGTTTCAGGGCGCGCATTCGTCTACTGGCAAATACGGCGGCGGCTACACAGTCTCTTCCTGAACTTCTATCGACTTTTCTCGTGGCAAATCCTCATATTGATGTGGACCTTGAGGAACATCCCAGCCACCTGATTGCTGAAAAGCTTGTCAATGGCTATGCGGATCTTGGCATTGCTGCCAGTTGGGCCGATCTGTCGAATCTCGAACAACGGCCCTTTTGCACCGACCGCCTCACAATCATCGCAGCGCATAATTCCCCATTTGCTTCCGGTGCCCGCTCAATCCGCTTCGAGGATGCGGTAAACGAACCCTTCATCGGCCTCCACATCGGCAATGCCTTGCAGGAGCACATCATCCGGCGGGCAGCACAACTCGGACGCCACGTGAACTTTCGGGTGCGTGTGACAACGCTGGAAACTGTCATCCAACTTGTTTCTAATAATGTTGGAATTGCCATTGTCCCGGAAGGGGCGGCACGCAAGTCCTCTCGCACGCGCAAATTGAGGATAGTTCCTCTCAGCAATGATTGGGCCACACGCCGCCTGTGCCTCTGTGCCCGTCGCTTCAGTGACCTCACACCGCAGGCAGCACGCCTTGCTGATATTTTGTCTCAAACGGGATAAGACGGCGGCGTTGAAAGCCAGGATGCCCTGCGGGGCGTCTACGACCCGACGACTTTCGGATCGCCCACCTTGCCAAGAGCCTCGATCATGTAATCAACAACATCGTCCCCTACTGCCTCTTCGATCTCCGCCTCGTTATAGCCAGCAGCCTTTGCATCGGCGAGCAACGCGCGCGCAAGCTCCTCTCCTCGCTTTTCCGCATCACCAAGCTTATCAAGGTGGACGTTCTGCGCCGTCCAAGTCTTCACGAACGCCAGTGCTGGACCAAGTGTGATCATAATTTCTCCTCCAATTCAGCGCAGCGCCAATGAGAGCGCTAGAACCCTAATACCGTTCATATTCAAAATTCGCCATTGAAGCCTTGACGCGCATCGGTTAGAACCGCTTCGCGCATGCGAGCTATCGCAGCCTCATGCACCCGTAGCTCAGCTGGATAGAGCGCTGCCCTCCGAAGGCAGAGGTCACAGGTTCGAATCCTGTCGGGTGCGCCATTTCAGTAGAGAACTGCTGGAACTGCGGACTTCGCCCGCTGGGAGGGCGTAGCCTGCTCGGGACCGTTTGAGACAGTCACCTGACAATAGTGGTCGATGGCAAAACTTTGCGCTGTTTCCAGCCAAGCCAGATCAGGGCGAGCGCGGCAGCACCCATCCAGGGCAGCAGTAACAGGTTGAGCATTTGCCATCCAAGGAATTCCAGCAGCGCTGCTGCGCTCACCGAAGACATAAGCCCACAGGCAAAGATCGTCATGTCATTGGTCGCTTGCGCACGCCCTTTTTCGGCTGGCGTATAGGTGCTGGTCAGCAATGTTGTGCCGCCAATATAGAGGAAGTTCCAACCGATTCCGAGCAGGACAAGTGCGCCTGCAAACGAACCGAAACCAGTTCCCGTCAATGACATGGTCACATGACCGGCCAAGAGAACCAGGCCCGTCAACATAATAGGCAGCACGCCGAAGCGCGCGATCAACGAGCCTGTAAAGAAGGACGGCAAAAACATCCCAAGCACATGGAGTTGAATGACTGTCGCAGTGGCTGGGAGGTCGTGATGATGATGCGCCATGGCAAGCGGCGTTGCAGTCATGGCAAGAATCATGATTCCGTAGCCGGTCACGGCCCCGAAAAGCGCAACGAGATAGACTGGCTGAGTAATGATCTGGCCCCAGGACCGCCCCTTATCCGCATCACTATGAATGGCCTGCGGGGTGGGAACGCGAAGCCAGAGCAGCGCTCCGGCGGCAACCAGAGAGACCAGTGCCAAAAGCAGAAATGAGCCGACATATTCGGGCTGCAGCAGCGGACCACCGAGGCGTGCAAGCATGGGACCCGCCACAGCCGCGACGACACCGCCACCCAGCACGAGCGAGATCGCCCGGGAGCGGAAGTTCTCGTCAGCGACCTCGCTCGCAGCGAAGCGGTAGAATTGTGCAAAAGATTGATAACCTCCGACCAGAAACGTGCCGAATGACAAAAGAAGTAGCGATTCCAGCCAGATGCCCAGTGCCGCGCAGAGCCCGCCAGCAACACCAAGCAGCGCCCCGGCGACAAAGCCCGTCCGGCGGCCGACCCGTGCCATCCACATTGATGCAGGAAATGTCGCTGCCGCTGTGCCCAGAAACATCGCAGCTATCGGCATAGTTGCCAGCCCCGGACGCGAGGCGACCTGACCGCCGGCCAGAGCGCCGACAGTCACGACAAGCACCGTGACCGTTTGAAAGAGCGCTTGTGCGCTCGCTAGCAAAAATACCTGCCGATGCATGGGATTGCCGATCATGCGGATGCCCTTCAATGCAGCTTAAAGTTGATATACATCTCTAACAACAATCACCAATTATCAAAAGTATAGAATTGCCGGAAAACCATGGCGGCTCATTCTCGCAATGCTTCTGGGGGTCCGGCCCCTGCCTCAACGAGATGGAATGGAACAAAACGTCAAAAATACTGTTGCAATGTGTACGGCAAGACGGCATGCGTTGACTTGCCTTCATCGGCACCCAACATGGCCGTTCATCAGACCTTAATCGGCATTCGATTATTGCTGGACGGCTAACGTGACTGGTCAACGACAGAGCTCATTATGACACTGGAATCCGACTTGAACTTCTCCATCACTGATATTGAGCAGCTTGAAGACAGCCTGCGCAAGGCGATGCTTTCCAGCGATACTGCCGCGTTGGATGAATGTCTCGACGACAATCTCATCGCGATAGATCCTTTTGGACGCAGGCTGAACAAGCAGGAAAACCTCGATTTCCATCGTGCCAATATCCTTAAACTTGATCAGATTGACATGTTGGATTGCTCGGTGCGACTCATGGAAAATGCCGCGACAGTCTCATGGTTCGGAAAAATCGCCGGAACATATTACGGGGAAAGCTTTTCCGAAAAGCTCGCTTATAGCCGGGTCTGGTCACGAACTGACGGGCGGTGGACATTGATCCTCATCCACAGCACCAGAATTACGATGTGAGTTATCCGTCTTAAGTACCGTGATAGCTGGGACCAGAGCCAACTCACCCCAGTCGCAGATCAATGATTCAATGTGCGGAAACTGCTCTATTCGAGCTCCAGTACCTCTCCCGCTGTATAGATAATTTCCGGCGGGCCATACTCGCCAACATCCGGCTTCGCTTCCCGGGCCCAAGCGATAACACCAGCATGTTTTGAAGCCAAATCCTTGGCCGTGCGGATGGCGCGATCTTTTGTTTCGAATTGCTGCGGTTCTCCAACCGGGAAAAGCTCGCCAGCATCCCCTTGGTCGAACGCTATGACGACAATCAATTGCACTGGGTCCATTACACTAGCCTTACGTCAAACAATAATCTTAATACTGACCCAAGAATTCAAAGGCAGGCCTTCGATCCAGAAAACATCAGTAAACACATGGGGCCATAGGTGCCCTATTCGATACTAAACGCCAAGCACTAACAGCGGTTCCAATAGCGGCACTATGTTACTACTTTTGGTAACGTTTTATTTCAAAGCGCACCTTGCGTGATCTTATTCGGCGGCCATATAATAGCGGATGATAACTCCTCCACAAAAAAATAGCCCTGCAGCAAGCTCTGATGCTCGTCCTTGGCTTAAAATTCTAAGCCAATATCGCAAACCGCATAGAGGCCGGAGCGCCTTTGAACTTGCGGTTACGCTTGTTCCTTTCGCTATTTTCTGGGCTTTGTGCTGGGCCGCTGTCCATTATGGCTATTGGTGGGGTTTGGTTCTCATTATTCCAGCAGCAGGCTTCCTGTTGCGATTGTTCATGATCCAGCATGATTGCGGCCATGGATCATTCTTTGCTCACCGCCACACGGATGACTGGACTGGCCGGGTCATTGGCGTGCTGACATTGACACCTTATGATTATTGGCGACGCAGTCACGCTATTCACCACGCCTCGGCGGGAAATCTGGATGAACGCGGCATTGGTGACATTACTACGCTGACGGTTGCCGAATATCGCGCGTTGTCACGATGGGGCCGGATTGGCTATCGCTTCTATCGCCACCCGGCGGTTATGTTTGGTGTGGGGCCTGTTTGGCTGTTCTTCTTCAAGCAGCGTTTGCCCTTCGGCATGATGCGGTCTGGTGCTGCGCCGTGGATTTCAACCATGGCAACCAATCTTGGCATCGCTGTCTGCGCCATATTTCTGATGTGGCTTGTCGGCGTCGGTCCATTTCTGCTGATACACCTGCCCATCGTTACGCTTGCGGGAGCGGCGGGTATTTGGCTGTTTTACGTTCAGCATCAATTCGAAGAGACGCATTGGTCATCGGCACCGGAATGGCAGTTCCATGAAGCCGCCCTGCATGGTTCTTCGCATTACATATTGCCGGGTTTTCTCCAATGGATCACCGGCAATATTGGCATTCACCATGTTCATCACCTTTCCAGCAAGGTTCCCTGCTACCGGCTTCCGCAAGTTCTGAAGGACTATCCGGAGCTTGCCGATATTGGCCGTATTACAATCATGGAAAGCCTGCGCTGCGTGAAGCTTGTATTGTGGGATGAAAACCGCAAAAGACTGATTTCTTTCAGGGAAGCAAGGGCGCAGGTCTGATATCAGCGCCCGGCCCTCGCGCGATCACGCAATCGACTGATGCTCTTTGGGCCTCGCGGTGCGGGCCAGCCTTATTACCGCAAGACCCAGGATTGAGAATATACTGCCAACAGTGCCCAGATAGTTCAGCCCCAGATTGGTGATGACCAGCCCTCCGATCATTGATCCTATGGCAACCCCAAGGTAGAGCGCGGAATAATTGAGCGATAAAGCGAGCGGCGCACTTTCCGGCGCTATCGCCAATATGCGGCTTGCCTGTGCCGGTGGAAACATCCAGGCGATAACACCCCAGACCACCATGTGCGCGATCAAGACAATACCGGCAAACTCATGTGGCAAGGTCATGATCCAACTGACCAGGATCAGGGCAACTGTATTGAGAATGGATGCAGCAATCACCGTTTTCGTTGCACCGAAGCGATCGGCCAACTGCCCGCCAAGAAAATTGCCGAATGCCGCGCCAACTCCAAAAGCCAGAAGGATAATCGGCAAGTATTCACGGGAAAGACCTGTCCCCTCCAGTGCAACAGCCGCGATATAGGTATATACGGCAAAGCCTCCGGTCATATAGAGAAGCATGGTCAAGAGTGCGGGCAGCAGGCCCGGATGACGGATGACGCTCAGGCGCTTGGCCAAGGTCATTTTATCTGCGTAAAGGCCGCGTGGCAGCAATAGCCAAACAATCAACGTGGCCAGAACACCGATCAGGGCAATGAATAGATATGTGCCGCGCCAGCCCGCAAAGCTGCTTATAAATGCCCCCAATGGCGCGCCAAACGCCACGGCCAGAGTTGTTCCCCCGACGATCACAGAGATCGCTCTGGCGCGATGATGCGGCTGCGATATTGCAACGGCTGTCGCCTGCGCTGTCGCGGCATAAAGCCCGGCAACCACTGCAATCAGGAGGCGTGCTATCAGCAAGAGAATATATGTCGGGGATATTGAAGCAAGAATAGCACCGAGAACAAAAACCAATGCGCTTCCAGCCAGCACGATACGCCTATCCAGCGCACCTGTGAGGGCAGCGACGATGGGCGCTCCAATTGCATAGGCGAAAGCATAGGTCACAACCAGATAGCCTGCCTGAACAAGACTTACCCCCGTGTCTCCAGCGATCTCGGGCAGAAGGCTTGCCACGACAAAGCCTTCAATGCCGATTGCAAATGTGCCCAGCGCCAGTCCTACAAGACGAATGTCCATGGCTAATACCTAGATGTTCAACGATCATTGAACTATTCGCCTCCTCCAAATCAAAGTCAAGCGGTAAGTTCAATAATTATTGAACATTGAAATCTCTCCTGCCAATTGCTATTACATAGGTATGACGAACGCTCTGTATCATCCTGCGCCGGAAGAAATCGCTCTGCCAGCTGTTCTTGCGGCACTGGGCGATGAAACCCGCCTGACAATCATCTCCATGCTTGCGAGATTTGGCGAAGACGAGCGCAATATGACCTGCAGCTATTTTCTAAGCCTCGGATCAAAAACCGCGTTGAGTTATCATATTGGCAAGCTTCGTGAGGCGGGCATTATTTACGTTCGCCCTGAAGGGACAAAACGCTTGCTGTCCTTGCGGCGCACGGATTTGGAAAAGCGGTTTCCCGGTTTTCTGGATTCAATTCTGGCATCAGCAACGCAGCTCTCACCTGGCGTTGCTCCCTCCTCCACTGAATTTCCGAAACAATCAGGATTGCCATCATGAGAATAACGCCAAACGGCTCTGTCCCCTCGCGCCGCCCTCCTTCCGATTGGTTTACCGGAACTGTCTGGCAGGATCCAATCATTGAAGCGGAAGAACCTGCGCGATTGCGCGCTGTAACTGTCCGTTTCGAGCCAGGTGCTCGTACGGCCTGGCACACCCATCCACTCGGCCAGACTTTGCACGTGACATCCGGCTCCGGGCTTGCTCAGGTTTGGGGCGAAGCAATAAGGGAGATCAAGGCTGGGGATACAATCTGGATCCCACCGGGCGAAAAGCATTGGCACGGCGCCAGCCCCACTACTTTCATGACCCATATTGCCATGCAGGAAGCGCTCGACGGCAAAGCGGTGGAATGGATGGAAAAGGTTTCAGATACGCAATATTCCGGCCACGATTAGTCTGCTACATTTCTGTTACCTGTTCGGGTTGGAAATGTATGTTCGCATGAAAGGGAATAATCATGGCATTCGAAGACGTCAAAGCCAGAATCGCACTTTTGGTTGAAGAGATGGTCAAGCGGCCAGCGGATGCCCATGAAATCCATGAAACCCTGCGCGAACATTTGAATGAGCTCAGGGCCATGGGCATGCCCTTGCCCGATGACCTTGTAGCGCTTGAACGCAAGCTCGAGACTGATTTCGATTCATAACCGCCATTATAGCGGCCCATTGAAATTATCGTCGAGCCGTCCGTCGACAGAGTGCCTGCGCCTGTAGCCCGTTGAGCTCCTGCCATCCAGGGCTCCAATATCACGCATCATATGGTCTGAGAACTCATCCATACGGACATGACTGACAGGCGCGTTTTTGCCGTGCCCGGTTCTCAATCCCTTGATCCAATTTATCCATGCGGAGAATACTGGTTTGGGTGGTGTATGCGCTTTTGACATGTTCATTTCTCTAACTCCGAGTAAAGGCTGTTGGCCCTTTGTTGAAGCGAAGATGCGCCATACCCCAGTTGTTTTCCAACAAAACGGCAAGTAGTATGCATAAGGACAGCTTATGCGAGAAACTTGATGCAACTCCCTCCCTTATCTGCCATCCGGGTTTTTGAAGCCGCTGCACGCCACGGCAATTTTACCAAGGCCGCCGAAGAGCTGGGCATGACCCAAGCGGCTGTGAGCTATCAGATCAAGCTGCTGGAAGAGCGTATTGGGGCGCTGCTGTTTTTACGCAAACCGCGTCAGGTTGTGCTTACTGAAGTGGGCGTCCGGCTTTCTCCAGCGATCAGCGAAGCGTTTGAGCTTATGCGCGCTGCCATCGCCGCCACACGTGAAAATGCTGACGGCGTCTTGACCGTCAATACAATACCGACTTTTGCTTCAAACTGGTTGGTGCCGCGATTGGGGTCTTTCCAGCTTTCACACCCGCAATTGGCGGTACGATTGCAGGCGAGTCGGGAATTGATCGACTTTAACCGCCATCAGGTCGATGTTGCCATCAGGTCGGGAAATGGAAAATGGCCTGGCCTGACGAGCCATAAGCTTTTTGCTGCGGAATTTTCTCCGATGTTGACACCGGCATTGGCTGCCTCGGTCGGAGGGATAGAAACCCCAAGGGATCTTCTCAAATTACCAATTGTCGACACGGGAGATTATTGGTGGAAATTATGGTTCAGGTCGGTAGGCATTGATAATCCGGATCTGAAAGGCGACCCTCGCAACCGCTTTGGCGATCAGCATCTGGAGGGCAAAGCTGTTTTGGCTGGCATGGGCGTTGGAATTCTCACTCCCGCCTTTTATCAATCCGAAATTCAACAAGGTCAGCTTATCCAACCATTCGATATGGTTGGTGCCGATGCGGATCATTTTTATTGGCTGGTCTATCCTGAAGCACGCAGAAATGTCCCAAAGATCCGCGCTTTTCGCGACTGGATGCTGGAGCAAATCGGCAGCAATGGCAATTGAAAAGGGCGGGTTTAATCCCGCCCGCTCCGATCTTTAAAATACTGCGAGATAGCGCAGCAGCGAGATAATACCGATCACCACCACGATGACCTGAATAATCTGCTTGGCACGGCCATCCAGTGGCAGCATCTGGATGAGATAGAGCACGAGAAAAATCACCAGAACGGTGATCAAAAGACTGATCAAAATCGACATTATTTATTTCCTGTTTTCGGGATCAATACGAGTGTAGCCCTTAGAAACTCTCGTGAGCCGGCTTTTGTTCCATGCAATGCACGTAAAGAGTGCATTGTGCTCGTCCTGCATTGTTTGCTCTGGGCTGCACTGATAGTTTGCGGCAACCGCCATGCTTTCAGGAAATACCCATGCGCTCCTTGTTTCATTTTGCCTATCATGTAACCGATCTCGATGAAGCTCGTCGCTTCTATGGCGAGATTCTTGGCTGCGAGGAGGGTCGCAGCACGGAAACATGGGTTGATTTCGATTTCTTTGGTCATCAGATTTCGCTGCATTTAGGCAAGCCATTCGAGACAACCAATACCGGCAAGGTGGGAGATCACATGGTGCCCATGCCGCATTTCGGCATCATACTTGCGCTTGAAGATTGGAACAGGCTGGCAGATCGGCTGAAGGCTGCAAATGCGGAATTTGTCATGCCACCGGTTGTACGCTTTAAGGGCGAGCCGGGCGAACAATGGACAATGTTCTTCCGCGATCCGTCAGGCAATCCCATCGAAGTCAAAGGCTTTGCCGACTTCGCCAGCATCTACGCCAAGTAGCTTAAAATTCATGGAAGTGCCGCCGTCCAATATCAAGGCTGCGTTCTGGATGACCGGATCGCTGGCAGCCATCATTCTGATGGCGGTCTCCGGCCGCGAAGCTTCCAAAGAGCTGAATGTCTTCCAGATCATGGAGATGCGGTCGTTGATCGGCCTCGCCATGCTTTATCCGCTTATCCGCTCATCGGGCGGTATAAGAGCGATGCGAACCAGTCGCATCTGGCAGCATTTGGGCCGTAATACCGCACATTATGCCGGTCAGTTTGCATGGTTGATGGCGTTGTCAATGATCCCCTTGGCGCAGCTCATTGCAATCGAATTCACCACGCCAGCCTGGACCGCCATCATGGCCGTGGCGTTTTTGGGCGAGCGGCTCAATATCTGGCGCATGCTTACAATAGCGCTTGGAATTATCGGCGTGATCATCATCGTTCGCCCCGGTATCGGCACCATTGAAATCGGTCAATTGATCGTGCTTGGCGCCGCTTTTACCTTCGGGATTTCTTTCACTATGGTCAAATCTCTGACGCGCACGGAAAGCGTGGTCAAAATCATTTTCTGGATGCTGGTCATTCAGTCGGGCATCGGTCTTTTACCTGCCCTGCATAGCTGGCAATGGCCGAGCCCACACGTCATGCCATGGGTTATCATTATTGCCTTCACCGGCACATTCTCGCATTTCTGCATGGCGAAAGCTTTGCTCTATGCCGATGCCACTGTGGTCATTCCCATGGATTTTCTTCGCGTGCCCCTCACCGCAATCGTCGGCTGGCTGGTCTATTCCGAACATATCGATGTCTATACTGCCATCGGCGCGGCGCTGATCCTTTCGGGCAATTTGCTCAACCTCAAGAATCGCAAGTCCTAGAGAGGTCTATTCGTCGGGCTTCTGCATGTCTGATGCATCGGCATCATTCTTGGCCAGATCCTGCATTCGCGCTTCCGCAGCAGAGGACAGATGCGACCAGATTTTTGCAAGGCTGCCAGCGGCGCGGCTATAGGTTTCGTCAAGCCCCGGCCTGTTGACCAGTTCCTGAACCTCCTTGAAATCATCGACACCTTTTTGAATTACCCGGTGCAGCCTGGAAACCTGTTCCAGCGTAAGGCTGGGCTTTGAAAGGGCCGCTGGAACCTGCTTTACAAGCTGCTGAACCAGATCGGCATGCTGCTTGAGCCGCGTGACCCCAGTGTTTTGTATCTTTCCATCTTCTGTCATGGCTGCATATTCGCCTGCATCCGGCACGAAAGACAGCCCATATTGCTAATTAATGCTGAATCTGGGGTGTCACGTCGGGCAGCCCAACCGAATGCGCTATCCGATGTAACTTGCTTGGCTCGGCCTCAGCGCCCGTCTCGATACCATTGAGCTCTTCCACGGTCAGGCCGCTGGCAATTGCGAGATCTTCGACCGTATAACCGAATTTTTCCTTGATTGTTTTTACAAGATTGACCCCGGCAGTGATCGCGGAGGCTGTTGTTTCAATCACATCGGCCATTGTCATCTCCTTGTTTGGAAAATTTGCGTCTCCGGTAATGCGCCGCCGCGAATTTGGTTCCTATGTTTTCGGCATATTCTCCGCCAGAAAATCAATAAATGTGCGCACGCGAGTAGCCAGGTAATCATGCCCGACAAATACAGCATTGATCTGCTCCATATCGCCAGCATTGTAATCCTCCAGAATGACCTCCAGCCGACCGGCTTCTATGTCATCGGCCAGATGAAAATATCCGAGGCGCGCTATGCCCAACCCAGCCAGACACATCTGCCGCACGATTGCGCCGCTGCTCGCCAGAAAATTGCCGGAAATACCCATCCGCTCGATTTCACCGGTATCGCGATTTTTGAATGGCCACTCCTCAAGAGCGCGGCGGAAATTGAAATTCAGGCAATTGTGCTTCTCTAGATCGGCTGGCTGCTTGGGCCTGCCTCGCCTTGCAATGTAGTCCGGAGATGCAACTACAACCTTGCGGCTTTCACACAGTTTGCGTGCTTTCAGGTTCGAGTCGCGCATAGGGCCAACGCGAATTGCGATATCTGCTCGCTCGCCGATAAGATCGACCACGCGCTCGCTCAGGGTGAAATCAAGTTCTACCTCGGGGTATAATTCCAGAAATTTCGGCATAAGCGGAAGGATGAGAAATTGACCGACCGCAACCGACGAATTGACCCGCAACAATCCATGCGGCGCGACCGATGCACCAGAGGCGACGACGCGCTCGGTTTCTTCTATTTCAGAAATGATCCGTAGCGCACGCTGGCGGTAAATCTCGCCTTCAGGCGTCAATTGCAATGAACGTGTTGAGCGTACGAGCAAGCGTGTACCGAGCCGATCCTCGATACGGCGGATCATTTTACTGACCGCCGATGGCGAAAGGCCAAGCTTTCTGCCTGCCGCAGAAAAACTGTCCAATTCAACCGCCGTCACGAAGACGTCCATTTCTCCGGCTCTATTATCCATATCAGACCCCGCTACCGCTTATGAATTAGTTTCACAACAGCTGGTCGATAACAAGGAATTATCACACTGGCTGTTTAAGCCCATATGAGGCTTTGGATCATCAGATTTTGTAGCTGCCGCAAATGAGAGGAATAAAGAATGTTCAATGTAAGCGCTCATGGAGCAAAAATTCCGGCAATCGGGTTTGGCACGTTCCGTATGCCTGGCGCGGATGTGCTTCGCATGGTTCCCGCTGCTCTGAAGCTCGGCTATCGCCATATTGATACCGCACAGATCTACGGCAATGAAGCTGAGGTGGGTGAAGCAATCAAGAACTCCGGCGTCTCGCGCGGCGATATATTCCTGACCACCAAGGTTTGGGTCGATAAATACAAGCATGATGATTTCATCAAATCGGTCGATGACAGCCTGTCGAAACTAAAGACAGACTATGTTGACCTCCTGTTGCTGCATTGGCCAAAGAGCGATGTGCCTCTGGCCGAACGCATTGGAGCGCTCAACGAAGTCCGGGATGCGGGCAAGGTCCGTAATATCGGCGTCAGCAATTTCAGTTCAGCCCTCATGGCTGAATCAGTCAAGTTGAGCAAAGCTCCGATCGTGACAAATCAGGTGGAATATCACCCCTATCTCGATCAAAGCACTGTGTTGAAGGCCGCGCGGGATAGCGGCATGAGCATCACCGCCTTTTATGCCATGGCCGATGGCAAAATCATTGGCGATCCGGTCATCAAGGCAATCGCCGCAGCCCATGGCAAGAGCGAAGCGCAGGTTGTTCTGCGTTGGCTCATTCAGCAAGAAGGCGTCATCACGCTTTCCAAAACTGTCAGCGAAGAACGCGCCAAGAGCAATTTCGAGGTCTTTGATTTCGAACTGACCAATGAAGAAATGCAGGCCCTGCATGCACTTGCCAAGCCAGATGGACGGATTGTCAATCCGGGTCATCTTGCTCCAAAGTGGGATTAACTCTCACCAACTTTGCTATTGGAACGCGGCATCTCCTCAACCGAGGAGGTGCCGCAGTCGCGTTTAGACCTATCTGTGAATTGAATTCATAACCATTGAGCATGATCTGGTCATTATCAATGGAATTGCGATGGCTCATATTGGGGGCAACCAACCGGCCATCAGTAATTTCTATTTGAGGGCTGGCTTAACGCAGCATCCAATCAAAGGATAGGATCATGCCTCTCGCACTTCTAGCGCTGACGATCAGCGCCTATGCCATCGGAACGACAGAGTTCGTCATTGTGGGCCTCTTGCCCACAGTTGCCACAGATCTCAACATTACGTTGCCGCTCGCCGGGCTTATCGTCAGCGTTTATGCGCTTGGCGTCACCTTCGGCGCACCCATACTGACCGCCCTCACAGGCAGAATCGAGCGCAAGCCATTGCTGCTCGGTCTCATGGCCCTGTTCGTCGTCGGCAACACTGCGGCAGCACTCTCGCCTACCTATGAGCTATTGCTCGTCGCCCGCGTCATCAGCGCATTTGCACATGGCGTGTTTTTCTCGGTCGGCGCAACAATCGCCGCTGATCTGGTTGCGCCCAATCGCCGTGCCTCAGCAATCGCCATGATGTTTCTTGGCCTGACTGTTGCTATCGTCACTGGGGTTCCACTCGGCACATTTATCGGCCAGCAACTTGGCTGGCGTGCAACCTTCTGGGCCGTAACCGTGCTTGGCATCATCGCATTCCTTGCCATTGCATTCCTTTTGCCATCCAAGATCGCAAAAGCCGCCCCTGCCCGCATCATTGATCAGATTCGTGTTCTGGGGAGCGGGCGTCTTCTGCTTGCCTTTGCCATGACAGCACTCGGCTATGGCGGCACCTTTGTGATGTTCACATTCCTTGCGCCTGTTCTCGAACAGATCACTGGCTATGCCAATTCCACGGTCAGCCTGATCCTTGTGCTTTATGGCCTGTCCATCGCCGTTGGAAATATGGTCGGTGGTCGTGTCGCCGATGGCAATCCGGTCAGAGCGCTTGCAGTCATGTTCCTCTTACAGGCGATTGTCTTGGCGGCGTTCACCTTCACCGCCACATCGCCGGTCTGGGCGCTGGTAACTCTGGCCGCTTTAGGGGCATTGTCCTTCTCCAATGTGCCCGGCCTCCAGCTCTATGTGGTGCAACTCGCCAAGATCCATACACCTGAAACGGTTGACGTGGCTTCGGCGCTGAACATCGCTGCCTTCAACCTTGGCATTGCCGGTGGTGCCTTCCTTGGCGGCATTGTCGTTGCTTCGCCGCTTGGCCTTGGCGCAACGCCTTGGGTTGGCTCCCTGCTCGTTGTTGGTGCGCTCGGCCTTACTCTTTGGAGTCAGATGCTCGACCGACGCGAGTCTGCCCGGGTCCTCGCCCACGCCTGACAGGCTCAAAACTTGGCAGCCTTGTAAAAATCGGTAAGGTCAGCATGAGATTCGCAAGAGGTGTTTCATGCTGGCCGAAGTGGCACTGCCCATCAAGCTGACGTTCAAGCTCTGGTTGCGCTTCTGGCCCCAATTGGTGGCGGTGGTGCTTCTGGGGCTTACTGCTTCCCATATATTGATGCATCTGGCTGTCAAAACAGCCTATATGAACCATTATGCCGGGCTTGGCGTGTTGACCCTCGTTGCGCTTACGCAGCTGGTAACAACTGTTTCCATGATCCAGATTGTGCGCCCGGGACTGCCTTCTGTCAGCGCTGCCCAAGCACAATCCGACAAGGCAGCGGCGGGCAGCGGCTCCGGATTTTCCCGTTTGACGACGATTATCGCTGTCGCCCTTATCCCGTTCTTTGCCTATTATGCAGCCTGGGGTTTTCTTGGCGATACGGTTCGCCAATATTCCCGTTTGGCCCTGTCGATGATGCCCTTTGGCGGAAATGGCAATGTCTTGGATGTCCTAGACTCCAAATGGATATTGCTGTCCGTTGCGCTCTCCTGGCTTGTTCGCTGGTTTGCCAAGACCATGAAAGAACGCACAAAGCGATCTTTCTGGGAAATCGTCATTGTGGTTTGCGAAACCAACTGGATTTTCATCGGTCTCTACATTATCAGCCGCTGGAAAGATGACTGGATGCAGGCACTGGTCAATGGCAAACTATGGTCATGGTTTGAGCAATTGCTTGCCGGGATCGCGCAACCTGTTTCGGTTGCCTATGCGGCGACAATGATCCCGGTAGAACAGATTCCCGAAAGCTTTGGCACAATTGCCACCAACCTGTTTTTCCACGCGCTTTTACCCGTGATCTGGCTGGTCATGATTGCGCTGGTCTATGGCTATGATGTTCGTGACCAGACAGAACTCATGCGGGTGCATCACCGGGTCGAGCGTTTTGGCGAACGCTACCAGGCAGTGCCTAAATTTATCCGAGACTTTATCAATCACTTCGTCAGCGGCTATCGCTCACGTTATCTTCCAATCGCCAATGGAGTGCGGCTGACACTGAATTCCGGGCTGCTGCTTATCATCACGCTGATTCTTGGCTATCGCTTTATTGAGTGGGTGGCCGCTTGGGCGTGGCTGGGCGCAGCCCATATAATCGGCCCGCAACCCGGCAGGGTTTGGGAATTTGCTGGCAATGCGATTGTCTTTTTGTTGGGCAGCCCGATGCAGGATTCTTCCACCGGTCTGCTCGTGGAGCCCTTGCGCATCTGCTTCCTCGCTGCAATTTTGGAAACAGCCTTCTCGATGAGAAAGACAGAGCCTCAATCGGACACCAGCCTTGTGGCGAAGCCAATCTGATCTATTCGGTGCGGGCGAACCTCAGATAATAAGGCCGCTCGCTATAGACACCCAATGTCGGGCGCAGTTCATCCGCGACCGCTACCGGCACGAGGAACCGCTCTTCGATCACCATTCTTGTGCCTTTTTCCGCTCCTGAAAATATGGCCGACGTGCATGTCTGGATACCCTGTTTTGCAGGGCGCATTCCGGGAATGGACGTTGGAGACCAAGAGCGACCAGCCTTGTCTGTCAGTCGGATTGCACACATGAGCCATCGCTCCTGCAAATTGGTATCGCCGATCTCCACGAGAAATCTTGCAATCACAGGCACGGAACCTGCGGGCAGCGAGCCGGGGCGAATGCCCTCTTGCACCTTCCGCGTCCCGTAAAACTGCCAGTCGCTGCCACCATAATGCTTGACCTCACCCGCAGCCACTTCAGTGGGGTATAGATCGGTGTAACGGCTCATTTCCACATAGTCGCCATAACTGATGGTGAACAATGAGACCGGGACAATCACCAGCAGGGCCCACAGGCTGCGGCGGCGCCAGCGGCGCTCGGAAGGTTGGGTATCATGATCCGTCACAGCCATCGCGTCAGCTTCCCGCAGCCGGTTGTGGACGTGATATGTCGAAACGATCGACGATCAACGGCATGCCATCATTGAATTTTTTGAAGTCGTCGATTTTGATCCGCGCTTCGGAATCCAATGAGGGTTTCATCTGCGCCGATAGAAGCAGCGTCGCGCCATTGACCTGATCAGGCAATATCTCAAACGCCAGTTGCACCTGTTTCGGCAATCCCGGCTCGAGCATGTAAGGCGGTTGTCCGGGCAACCAGCCAACCCGATTGCTTTGTGCAAATCTGAGGCCGGTAGGTCCTCGCCAGATGGCCGTTGAAACACCCGTACTTTTGGTCGTTGCAGCAAGCTCTACCAAGGCGATCGCCCAAAGACCGGAGGTCGTAAGCACCTTTTCTTTTCCGAACTGGGTATAAGTCAATTCACGCGCAAAAATCACCTGATTGAGCGTTACGTCAAATTCGCGTGTGTGCACTCGATCATGCATCTTGCCATAGGCAGCAATCGGCCCTGTGAGTTCGCCATAACGCGGTTTCGTCACCCACATGCCGTACAGCAAGGCCACCGCCACAAGGATGACGGCAATATTCGCCAAGCGGCGCATCAGCCCTGCTCCCTTTGCAGCGGCAAGCGCACCGAACCCACAATGCTTTTGCTCCACCACCCCGGCGTTCCGGTCAAATTGTTGCGATGCTTGAATCCCCAAGCCTCAATTGCCAGTTCAACATCATTGCCCGCCACCACATCGCTGGGCATCAGCCAGACATAAACCATTTTCTCCGGCATTCCGGGTTGCAGATTTGGCGACATGGATTCATCGCGCGTAAGATAGACCATCGGTTGTTCGGTCTTTTCTGCAATATTGGCAGGCCATTGAAAGATTTTGTAATAGCCGCTATCGGACTCGATCGTGCGGTTCATCAATTCCACTTCAAGGATGATCGCCTTTTGCCCGTCCTTCGGTGTCGTGCTGTAAACTTTCTGGTCAGTTACCCGAATTGAAAGAGGCTTGATAAGCCACTTTCCCGCCTCCATGGATTGACCGGCTGTAATTTGCGGAAGCTGCGGCTTTTCAGCCGCTTCAAATGCTCCCAATACAAAGGCGAGCCCCAACGCCGCGAATGAACCAAGCCCTGCTGTCAGCCAGGCCGTAGCCTTGCTGCGAAACGTGACGAAATGGGACCACATCTATCTGCGTCTCTCCACAACCGTTCCGTAACCCAGAAAATGAGTCGCGCTGGACAGACCATGCAACAGCAAGGGGGTGTTTTTCAACCCTGCGGAGAAACCGTCCCGATAAGGCTACTTGTGTGCGACTTGCGGCAGATAGGCATTAACAAGACTTACAACTTGCGCATCGCGCTGTCTGGCAGTTTCGCCGCCCATCACGACAGCGACGAGCTGGCGGCCATTATCACTGATCGATGTGACGATATTGAAACCGGAGGCGCGAACATAGCCTGTCTTGATGCCATCTGCGCCGTTCAACTGGGCCAGAACACGGTTATGTCCACGGATGATTTTGCCGTCGAACATGAAATCCTGTGCTCCGAAGTAATGATATTGCTGCGGATAATGCTTACGCAAAGACAAGCCCAGCAAAGCCATATCTCGCGCAGTGGTAATCTGCTGCGCGTCGGGCAACCCGGAAGCGTTGTGAAAAATCGTGCCGCGCATACCAAGCTGTCGGCCTTTTGCGGTCATCTGGGCCGCAAATTGCTCTTCAGTTCCGCCCAGATACTCGGCTAAAGCCACGGCAACATCATTAGCGGATTTAACCACCAGCGCCTTGATTGCAGTATCCACATCAATCGTTCTGCCGGGTTTAAGACCAAGCTTGCTTGGTGCCTGCGAGGCCGCACGAGCCGAAATCGGTATCTGCGTATCCTTGCTGATCCGCCCCGATTGCAACGCCTCGAATGTCAGATAAAGCGTCATCATTTTGGTAAGCGATGCCGGTATGCGCGGCAGATCGGCACCCGCTTGATAAAGCACGGCACCCGTGCTGCCATCAACCACGATGGCAGCGGATTTTTCAGTCGTTGGGGCTGGCGTAATTGCCCCAACGGAATCGAGCGACGTTGCCGTCGTGCATCCACTTGCAACGCTTAAGGTCAGACCCAACACAGCTACGAATTTCACGACAGGATGCAAAAACATGGATACTCGCGGCATATTGTGGTTGGACCAGATGCGCCTTGTTAGCTGATTTCAGCGGCAACGCCAAGCGGTCGCATGAGCATCAGGCTGTCAGAACAACCTTGACGCTGCGCGACCTGTCTAATGCTGTGCGGAAGGCCTCCGGCGCGTCGGCGAGTTTGTATTCGCCTGTTACCAGCTTGAGGACATCAATCTTGTTTTCAACAATCAATTCCACAGCCTCGAAGAATTCATCGCCAAAGCGGAATGTGCCGATCAGATCGAGTTCCTTGGACATGACCGCATTGGCAGGCACGGGAATTGATCCACCGGCAAGATTGCCGACCTGAACAACTGTGCCACCGCGCCGAACTGTGCGAATGGCCGAGGCCAGACCTGCCGGCGTGCCGGAGATTTCAAAAGCAATGTCGAATGGTGTCGCCGCAGCAACTTCGGCCAATCTTTCCTCTCCGCCGGAGACATCGACGATCTGGTCTGCGCCCAGCTCTTCGGCAAACTTCAACGGTGCAGCCGCGATATCGACCATTGTCACGGATTCCGCCCCCGCATGTTTCAGTGCCAGCAATGTCAACAGTCCGATTGGTCCGGAGCCGAAAATGATCGTTGAAGTCCCTTTTACATGCCCTGCGCGCCGAACGGCATGCAGGCAGACCGCAAGGGGTTCAGCCAATGCCGCAGCTTGGAATGGCAGATCGTTCGGGACTTTGACGCATTGCGCGGCAACCGCGTCAAACACACTGGCGAAACCGCCCTGCATGTGAGGCGTCTTGGATGCAGAACCCATGAAATAGATATTTTCGCAAAGGTTCGGGCGTCCCTCATGGCAATAGGCACAGGTTCCGCACCAACGGGACGGGTTTACGGCAACCCTGTCGCCAACGGCAATACCAGTAACGTCGCGGCCGATTTCGATGATCTCACCGGCAACTTCATGGCCGAGAATGAGCGGCGAAGTGACCACGAAATCGCCGGTCTTTGCATGCCGGAAATAGTGCATGTCAGAGCCACATATCCCGCCGGCACCGAACTTGACCCGCGCCATATTGGGCGCGAGTTCTCCAAGTTCAATGTCAACGACGCGGAGATCTTCCGCTGCAAAAAGCGTGGCAGCGATACCTTTATTACTCATTTTATCAGGCCTAGTTGGGTTGGGAGCCAAAGTGTAATCGCCGGAATGAAGGTAATGGCGATCAGTGCGATGAAGAGCGGCACCAGCCAGGGCAGAATTGCCATGGTGGTTCGCTCCACGGAAAGCTTCGCGACGCGGGACAGTACAAACAGCACCATGCCCAGCGGCGGATGCAACAGACCGATCATGAGATTAAGCGTCATGATCAGTCCGAAATGAACCGGATCAATGTCGAAACCCAAGACCAGCGGCAAAAGGATCGGCACAAGAATTGTGATTGCCGCAATGGTATCGAGGAAGCAACCGACAAACAGCATCAGTATATTGACCAGTATCAGGAACACCCATTTGCTGTCGGTAATCGAGAGGATGGCCGCAGAAAGAAGCTGCGCCGCCTGACTGACCGTCAGGAGCCAGGCGAAAACCGAAGCGGCAGTGACAATAAACAGCACGGAAGCGGTGGTCTCGATTGTATCAAAGCTCGCTTTGGCGAGACTAGCCATTGTCATGGTACGATAGCGTACCAACCCAAGAAACAGTGACCAGAGAACTGCGGCAACGGCTGCCTCTGTCGGTGTAAACCAACCCATGGTCATGCCGCCGATAAGAATAACGGGTGTCATCAGTGCCATGACGGCGGAAAAGTCGAAATACCAGTCGGCAGCCAGCAGAACCACAAGTGCAATGCCGACCGAAGCATTTATAGACAAGCCGGTAAGCGTGAGCAGATAGATGAGGACTGGCACGCAGGCGACGACGACGATTTCCAGCGACGCTTCAAGCAGATTCTTGAGTTCGAATGGCGTGTCGGAACCCCAGCGCTTCACATAAGCGAAGATAGCAACCGTAATCATCATCAAGACGGTCATGACGATGCCGGGCACAATACCGGCCATAAACAGCGCGCCAATGGAAACATTGGCCATCATGCCATAGATCACAAAAGGCAGGGATGGCGGGAAAATAGGGCCAAGCGTTGCCGAAGCTGCCGTAACGCCAACCGCTGCTTCCACCGGATAGCCATGATCCTTCATCGCCTTGATTTCGATTGTGCCGATACCGGCGGCATCCGCCAGTGCCGTTCCCGACATGCCGGAGAAGATTACCGAGCCAATAATATTGACCTGCGCCAGTCCGCCCTTCATCCATCCCACAAGCGAAACCGCAAAGGAATAGATGCGGCCTGTAACACCGGCCGAATTCATCAGATTACCGGCGAGAATGAAAAACGGCACGGCGAGCAGCGGAAAGCTCTCAACCCCGGCGATCATGCGCTGAGCGACAATAATGTCGGGTGCAACACCGAAAAACACGAGATAGAGCACTGACGCCACGGCCATCGAAATTGCGACCGGCACACCGACAATCATCAATAGTAGAAATGAACCAACAAGCAGCAACATTGATCAGCCCTCGACGCTCTGGAATTCTTCGGGACGTTCCAGAACGGAATAGCCACGGCGGATATTGGCAATAAAAACCTGAATGGAACGAAGCAGCATCAGGACGAAAGATAAGAGAACCCCGTAAAAAACGATGTTGCGCGGCAGATCGATTGTCACCATCATTTCGTCGGCAACAATCTCGACATAGCGCCACATCAACCACACAGCGTAGATAAAAAAGCCAATGCGAACGAGATCGACAAAAGTTGCAAGAATGCGGGCAATGGGAGCAGGCAGATAGTGGTAAAGCACATCCACCTGAATGTGGCGCGAGACGCGAACACACATGACGGAGCCGAGAAATACGACGCCGATCAGGCAATTGATGGCGATTTCCTCTGTCCAGGCATAGCTGTCATTGAGGACATAGCGTGTGAAAAACTGCAGGAAAACGCAGCCGGTCATCAGCCAGAAGACGACGAGTGTCAGCCAGTCTTCAACCGCATATTCGCGCAGGTTAATAACCGGCGCCGCATCCTCGAATGAATGGGCAATTTCTTCCGCTGTGATCTGTGTATGAACTTCCTTGGACATGGCTGTCTCCGTCCTCAGGGCAGAAAAAGAGGCCGGGAGCCAAGGCTGCCCGGCCAGACTGATAGGTTACTTGATGGCGCGAATGGCTTCCCAGTCGGACTTTTCGTAACCGAAGTCTTCAAACTTCACCTTCTCCAGAACGGTCTTTTCAAAGTCAGCCTTGTCGACATCGGTGACTGACAGGCCACGTTCCTTGAAACTCGCAACAAGTTCCTTTTCCCTGGCGGCAATCGTCTTGGTGGTCTTTTCGGCGGCTTCCTGCATCACATCGCCGAAGATTTTCTTGTCTTCGTCGCTAAGGTTGGCCCAAAGCTGCTTGGAAATGACGGTATTCAGGTGATCGACAATATGGCCGGTCAAAATGATGTTCTTCTGAACTTCGAAGAACTTCTTGGCCTCAATCGTCGTCAGCGGATTTTCCTGCGCTTCGACAGTGCCGTTCTGCAATGCCAGATAGACTTCGGCAAAAGCGATTGGCGTTGTGTTGGCGCCGCAGGCACGCGGCATTGCCAGATAGGCTGGAACGTCCGGGACACGGATTTTCAACCCGGCCATATCCGAACACTTGGCGATGGGCCTGTTGGCGGTAGTGTGACGCGTGCCATAATAGCTGACCGATGCAATATGATTGCCGGTCTTTTCCTCGTAGCCAGCGGCAAGCCGCTTGAAGACATCGCTTTTGGTATAGGCGATCAGATGGTCGGAATCGCGGAAGATATAGGGGAAATAGGTAACGCCGATCGGCTTGGAATCACGGGCAGCAAAGCTTGAACCCGAAATGATGATATCCACTGTGCCGAGCTTCAATCCCTGGTTGATATCAGCTTCCTTACCAAGCTGAGATGCAGGGAACACGTCAATCTTGTAACGGCCATTGGTGCGCTTGGCGATTTCTTCCGCCGCCCATACGGACTCCGTATGGAATGGTTCGGACGTCTCATAGACGTGCGCCCATTTCAGCGTGGTCTGCGCCTGTGCAACCACTGCCGAAATGGCAAGCGCCGCAGCAGCACCAAGAAGTGTAGCCAGTTTGAATTTCATTGTTATTTCCTCCCTTATTGAATTTAGTTCGCGTTATTTCTGTCGAGACATCTTTGCAGATTGGTCTCTTTCCGTTTCCAGCTCCTCGTCGAAACTTCTGGAAAATCTCAGCTGCGATTGATGCAGATGATATTGCATCGCAGATTTTGCGCGAGCGGGATCACCACCTGCTATGGCATCGCGTACTGCACGGTGCTCCTCAAAAGCCTCCCGCCATGAAGCCGCACTCTCGAAATAACTGGCCAGCCTGGTGAAATAAGGCGTCATGCGCTGGTCGAATAACTCTCCGACAACGCGGTCGAGCGCGGAATTTTCCATGATGCCGGCAATGGTCGTGTGGAAGGTGCGATCGAGCGCAATCGACACCTGCGGGTTGTTGAATGTGCGCGCCATTTGCGTCAGCACATCGTCCATCGCTTCTATATGTTTCGTTGTCACTGTGCGGGCGGCTTCTTCGGCAATAGCGCACTCGATCAGCGCGCGTGCCCGCAATAGCTCGAACGGCCCTTCAAGCTCGTCAGGCTGAATCCGCAGGTGTTTCTCCCGCGGCGACCGCGCCACGTAAACACCTGATCCCATGCGAATATGGATGAGCCCCTCGACCTCGAGGGCAATCAAAGCCTCACGAATGGTGGGACGGGAAACGCCAAGTTCCTCCGCCAGTTCACGTTCACCGGGCAACCGCTCTCCGACACCAAGCTGACCATGTTCGATCTGGCTTCGTATCTGGTCTGCCACCTGCCGGTAAAGCCGGCGTGACTGAATGGCTGCGAACATTTAAACCTCCCCACCCGGCTTCCCATTTCCGGCAACTGGTAAACTGGCCTTACCAATATATAACTGATACATTGATATATATGAGCGAGTCAACCGCTGGTTCGGATCGGTTTTAACAGGGCAGGTTTTCGCAACTTGTCTCGCCTTGACAGGGCGCCCATGAGCATTGTTACATTTTGTATCAGAAAGTGATTGCCTCTAAACCGAACGAACGCGCTATGAGAAACCAATCGTTAAAAGAGATGCTTCGTCAAACCGGTGATAAATGCTGCCTGATACACGATCACTTCGGACCTTTGCTTGCTTGAGTTTCGCCTTGGTTTTGGGCGCTTGCACCACGACTGATCCCAAGCTGCCCGAGGCTGCATCACTGCCAATTCCTGAACAATCTCCGCGTGTTGCTGCGGCCGAAGCGCCCGCTAATTCCGATGTGGCCACGGACAGCAAGAGCACCGTCACGGTTGCCACAAGCACGAGAAGCGCCCCTGAATTCAAAGATAACGGTACGCCGCTCGACAGTTTGATTTCAAAATATTCGGTTGCCTACGAAGTGCCTGAATCGCTGGTTCGCCGCATTGTGCATCGGGAAAGCCGCGGTAATCCACAGGCTCGCAACGGTCCCTATTGGGGTCTGATGCAGATGTTGCCCGCGACAGCACGCGGCATGGGTCACACCGGCTCTGCGCAAGATTTGCTGGATGCAGAAACAAATCTCAAATTTGGCGTGAAGTATCTTGCTGGCGCCTACAAGGTTGCCGATAACAATCCTGATCAGGCCGTGCGGCTTTACGCTCGCGGCTATTATTATCAGGCCAAGAAAAAGGGCCTTCTGGAAGAGACCGGCCTGAAACCGTCAAGCACGCCTGTTGCACCCGCGACGATGACGGCGATGGCTCCCGCTGAAACACCGGCTGCCATGCCGGCGCAACTCGCTTATTCAGAAGAACCCGCTGTGGCGTTTCCGGCAGCGATCCCGTTGCCGATGCAACGGCCTGACATTGCTTCGGCAGCCTCCACCAGTGGAGCAACTACAGGCTTGAGCAACGCGACACCAGCCAGCACCGCCGCTCCACTCTGAAATCAAAACTGCACCGGTGCTGCTAGGCCGCCCACCAGCGATGGAAGTGGTGGACCGGCCCACGCCCGCTGCCGACTTTGAGCATTTCGCCAGCCGCCATGGCAGCCGTCAGATAGTCCTTGGCTTCACTAACGGCACCATGCAGAGCCATTCCTTTTGCCAGGCCAGCGGCAATGGCAGACGCCAGTGTGCATCCAGTACCATGATCATTGACTGTCTTGATACGCGGCGTCGAAAATCGCTCCATTCCGGACCCATCAAGCAGGATATCGGTGCTCATATCCCCCTTGGCATGTCCGCCCTTTATAAGTACGGCTGAGGGACCGAGTTCGAGCAGCTTTTTCGCTTGCCGCACCATCTGGGCTTCATCTTCGGCAATCGGCATATTTGTTAGCAAGGCCGCCTCCGGCAAATTGGGAGTCAGCAGCAGCGCGCGCGGCAAGAGAAGCTGGCGCAGAGCGTCGATTGCCGCTGGCTCCAGCAAAGGGTCGCCCGCAGTTGCAACCATGACAGGATCGAACACCGCTTTGCGCTGCCAGCGATCAAGCCCCTGCGCAATTGTCTCTATGGTTGATACTGTCGATACCATGCCGATCTTGATTGCATTCACCTCAAGGTCGGAAAGAACCGCGTCCATCTGAGCCCGGATGATATCGGGCGAAAGATTCTCAATGGCCGTAACACCATGGGTGTTCTGCGCAGTGATCGCGGTGAGCACACTCGCGCCATAAACACCGAGCGCCGAGAAGGTTTTCAAATCGGCCTGGATTCCTGCCCCGCCGCCGCTGTCAGACCCGGCAATAGTCAGCGCTATTGCGGTCATGCTGGCTCTCTTACCTGCAATGCCTCATCCACCGCCGACCGCAAAGTGTGCGCCGCTCCTTGCGGATCGTCCTGACGGAAGATCGCAGAAATGACCGCTACACCATCAGCACCCGCTTCAATGGCAAGCGGCGTGCGCTCGAGCCCAATACCGGCGATAGCGCCTATAGGCAAATGCGGTTTTGCCTTGCGTATGATGGCAGCCAGGCGCTTGAACCCGTCAAAGCCGATCGGTTGCAGGTTTTCCTTGGTGGGTGTTTCAAACAGGCCGCCAATACAGGCATAGTCAATATCGCCATCAATCGCTGCTTGCGCGTCCGGTTCATTCTTGACGGTCAGTCCGATAATCGCATTTGGCCCGAGGAGATGTCGGACATCGGCAACCGCCATGTCTTCGCGCCCCACATGGACACCTTCCACGCCTACGGCAAGCGCAACATCAATCCGGTCATTGACGAGCAGCGGCACGCCTGTCGCCTTGATCGCGGCGTGTATCTGCCGTGCACGATCAATCATGTCACGCGTTGCGGAGTTTTTGTCACGATATTGGATAATTGTTGCACCGCCACGCACCGCAGCCAGAGCCAGCGCCCCTAAATCCTTGTCGGGGCCAATAGCATCAAAATCGACAATGGCATTTAGGCGGTAATCTACATTTGGCACGTCACGGACTCCATTTTCAAAACTGGAGACCCGGATATGTGCGAAGAAAGACGAACCAGCGCGATAATTGCTCAATTCCCGTTCCTACGCCGGCATGATCCGGATCAGGTTCAAGGGTCTTGGCTCAGCGCCATCTCAGCATCGTACGATGCCCCCCTCGGAATGAACTCATGATGAGATGGCGCATCGTGGAAGTCAATGCGCAGGTGTGGTTCGGGTTATTGGGTCAACATAACTTTAGAGAAGTCATACGTGCAGCCTGTGGTCAGGTCGTATTCAAAATCGGGATCGGTGCCGCCCCCGTCTTCCCAGCCATGATGCTCCTTCTCGCCCTTGCAGTTCATGAGATCGTCCATGACAAAAGCATCTTTTTCTTCCGCCGTAGTCGTGGTTGCGCCGTTCAACGCCAATCGCCACGCATCATATCTTCTGTTGCTTTTAACCAAGAAAGCATGGGCACTATTCAGCCGCTTACTATAGTCACTGAAAGTGAGATTTTCAGGGATGCTCGTTAGCTGTTCGCGCGAATTGGTTGTCGCGACACATTTCTTCTGCAACGACCCATCGCGATTTTTTGGGTTAACATAACCAATGGGACAACCTTCCTTTTTCACAATCATAGTGAAGTAGAGTTCACTCACTTCGCCCAATGCAAACGTCTGCGCTTTGTTTACCTCAGGCTTAGAAGTACCTTGCCCGTCCACTTGCTGGGGATTTGTATATTCGATTGAGGCAACCTCGTGTTCCGTTCCATCTTTCCTAACGGCGATCATGGATATCTTTTTATAATAGATTCCCTTGACTTTCGTTATGTTGAAGGTCGCCTCAGTGGGTGAAATTGCGCTCGAAGCTACCGCTTTCACTGCTACGTTTATTGTGTCTTGGTTCAGTACCTTCATAAATGTCGTACCCATCGACGTCGACAGTGTAAGAACGATCTGCGGTGGAATGCTTTCAATTGCAGTGACATTCTTGATGATTCCGCGTGCGTCGTAATCCGCAACATTCGCGCGTAAACTTTCAAGAATGCGCGCATTTACCGGCTTGAGGTCCTTGCCATCATAGATCTCTGCACCCGACAGCACGGCTGCGTCCGCTGCGTTTTGCAGTTGCGAACGATCGCTGCTTGCGCGGGTATAATCCACGGCAAGCCCGGTCATTCCCACCATAGGTACGAGCAACAATGCAAATGTGACGGCTGTCGCGCCACTACGGTCTTTCAGAAAGTTTCTTATTTTTTTCATGGCCCACTCCAGTCGCTGGGCAGACCATTGATTCAGCCATGTGAATGACGGCTTATGAAATTCATTCAGATTTTCACCATTCTGCATTCAGGCAGTAAAGAGCGCCTGAATGTTCAGCAATGGTAAAAATCCGGTGAACCTTACAGCTCTATATGGATGCTTCCGGCCGGACAAAACCCTCGCTCGCCAAAAGAAGATTGCGCGTGTAATCTTCCTTCACAGCATGACGGGCAAGGTCTGTCGCCGACAGGCGTTCCACCTCTGCGCCATTCTGCATTACCATCAGCCGGTCGCACATATGGGTGACCACCGCCAGATCATGGCTGACCATCAGGAAGGTCAGCTTTCTATCCCGCCTTATCTGCTCCAGCAGGTTGAGAACTTCCGCTTGTACCGAAGCATCAAGGGCTGATGTCGGTTCATCAAGAAGCAGGATTGAAGGCTCCAGGATCAATGCACGGGCAATGGCGACACGCTGGCGTTGACCGCCGGAAAGCTGATGCGAATAGCGAAAGCGAAAGCTTGAACCAAGGCCCACTTCATCAAGCGCGCGCAGGATACGTTTTTCGATATCGGCAAAGCCATGCACGACCAATGGTTCCAGCAACAGGCGATCCACCGTCTGGCGCGGATGCAGCGAGCCAAAGGGGTCCTGAAACACCATTTGCACTTCACGGTAAAATGCTTTTGTCCGGGACGAGCCAAGCGTCTTGCCATTGACTGTGATCGCGCCGCCGGTAACAGGTGCAAGTCCCGCGACGGCTCGCAGCAAGGTTGACTTTCCCGAGCCGCTCTCGCCCACCAGACCAAAAGACTCGCCCTGCTGGACATCAAGACTGACGCCGCGCAATGCGCGAAAACGATCATACTTCACTTCAAGATTTTCGACGCTGAGAGCCGCCACTTGCAGATTGTTCATGCGGCCCACTCCGGCTTGCGGTCAAGGACCGGCAGCGGATGCCGGTCGGTGCCGATCTGCGGCATGCAATTCATCAACCCGCGCGTATAGGGATGTTTTGCGTTCTTCAGGTCTGCAGCGGCGATTTCTTCGACGATCCGCCCCGCATACATGACGATAACGCGGTCGCAAAAGGAGGAGACCAGCCGCAAATCATGGGAGATGAAGATCAAACCCATGCCGCGATCCCGCACCAGATTGTCAAGGATTCGCAGCACATCAAGCTGCACTGTCACATCAAGCGCGGAAGTCGGTTCATCCGCGATCAGCAGCTCCGGTCCGGTCACCAGCATCATCGCGATCATGGCGCGTTGTCCCATGCCGCCGGAAACTTCATGCGGATGCAGATTAAAGACCCGTTCCGGATCACGTATCTGCACAGCAGCAAGCATGTCGAGCGCGCGCTTGCGCGCCTCGGCTTTGCTCACCTTTTCATGGGTACGCAGCGTTTCAACAATCTGCCTGCCGATGCTCATCACAGGATTGAGCGAATATTTCGGGTCCTGGAGGATCATTGCGATGCGGTTTCCACGCAGGCTTCGCCGCTCCTTTGCCGAAATATCCAGAAGATCCATTCCGTCAAAATTCAACGTATCGGCGGTGATCTTTGCGTGATGTGGCGTCAGCCCCATGATTGCGCGCCCGGTCTGGGATTTTCCTGAACCGGACTCGCCAACAATGCCGAGCCTTTCGCGACCAAGCGTGAACGAAACGCCGCGCACAGCATCCACGACCCCCGTGCGGGTCGGAAATTGCACGCGAAGATCCTTGACTGTCAGCAAGGCGCTCATTGGTTGTTCCCCTTTGGATCGAGCGCATCGCGCAAGCCATCGCCAAGAAGATTAAAGCCCAGACTGACGATGAGAATTGCAAAGCCCGGTGCGGCTGCCACCCACCATTGATCCATGATGAACCGGCGGCCGGATGCGATCATCGCACCCCATTCAGGCAATGGCGGCTGTGCGCCCAGACCAAGGAAACCAAGGCCTGCGGCGACCAGGATAATTCCGGCCATGTCGAGTGTCACACGGACGATCAGAGATGAAAGGCAAAGCGGCATGATGTGGCGCAGGACGATACGCATGGGTGATGCACCCATGAGCTGCACGGCGGCAATATAGTCGGAATTGCGCACGGTCAGCGTTTCAGCTCTGGCAATGCGTGCATAGGGCGGCCACGAGGTGACCGCTATGGCAATGACGGCATTCTCAATGCCAGGTCCGAGCGCCGCCACCAAAGCGAGAGCCAGAATGAGCTTTGGAAATGCCAGGAAGATATCGGTGAGCCGCATAAGAATTGCGTCTACCCAGCCTCCGGCATAACCGGCGATGGTGCCGACAAGCAGCCCAATCGGCGCGGCGATGATAGCCACGAGGACAACTACATAGAGCGTCAGACGCGAACCATAGATAAGGCGCGAAAGAATATCGCGGCCCTGATCGTCTGTGCCGAGCCAATAATCGCCACCGGGCGGCAAAAGCCGTGCATTGCGCAGATCGCCTGCAACCGGTGAATGCGGCGCAAGCAGAGGAGCGAATAGCGCCACCAGCACCAGCGCAAAAATGATGCCAAGTCCGATCACGGCGAGCCTGTTGCTGGCAAAACGGCTCCAGATCAAATAAGCGCGGCCAAGCCGGGCCTGCATACGCGATTGCGGCCGGTCGCTCATCAGCCATTCGCGGCGGGAAATTGGTTTTGCGATCTCGCTCATCGTGCGCGTGTCCGTGGGTCAAGTAGCCGATACAGAAGATCGGAAAGAAGGTTGATGGCGATGAACACGGCACCAATGATAATCGTGCCGCCGAGCACCGCATTCATGTCGGCATTTTGCAGCGAATTGGTGATGTAGCTGCCAAGGCCTGGCCAGGAAAAGATCGTTTCGGTCAACACTGACCCCTCAAGCAGATTGGCAAAGGAGAGCACAATCACAGTCAGCAATGGCACTGCCGCATTGCGCAGGGCATGGGCCCAGATGATGCGGGTTTCGGACAGGCCCTTGGCGCGCGCCGCAACAATATATTCCTGCTCAAGCTCGTTCAGCATGAAAGAACGCGTCATCCGGCTGATATAGGCCAGCGAAAAATAACCCAGCACTGAGGCGGGCAGGATGATGAAGCTGAAAATATTGCGGAAGACTTCCCAATTGTTCTGCAAAATCGCGTCAAGCAGGTAAAGGCCGGTAATGGGCGTAAACGTGTACTCGTAGACAACGTCGATACGTCCTGGTCCCGATACCCAGCCAAGCTTGGCGTAAAACAGCACGAGACCGAGCAGCCCCAGCCAGAACACCGGCACTGAATAGCCGATAAGTCCGATAACTCTGACAATCTGGTCGAGGATCGTGCCCCGCTTGACGGCAGCAAGCACTCCAAGCGGAACACCAATAAACGCGCCAATAAGCGTGCCCAGTGTCGCCAATTCGAAGGTAGCGGGAAAGACGCGGATAATATCGGTCATAACCGGATTGCTGGTCAGAACGGAATTGCCGAACTCACCCTGCAGGACACCCTTAAGATAAAGGAAAAACTGCTGGTAGAGCGGCAGATTCAGTCCCAGCTCTTCACGCACACGCGCCACGACGTGGGCAGGCGCGCGATCGCCTACAATGGCCAACGCGGGATCGATCGGGATGACACGGCCAATGAAAAACGTGACGGCCAGAAGACCAAGAAATGTGATGGCGCCAATGAGCAGAAACCTGCCCACGGCCCAAGCGAAATTTGAAGCCCAGGCGCCTGAGCGCCTGGCCTCCAATTGCATGTCAGATGTGCTCACCGGTACAGGTTCCGGATTACTTCGTTACATTGAAAACGTAGTTGGTATCAAATGATGGACCAAGCTTGAAGTTCTTGATGTTCGCACGCAGTCCTGCCACTTCCGTCTGCTGGAAGATGATGATGAAGGGGCTGGTTTCAAGCACTTTCTTCTGCAGATCCTGATACATTGCCGCGCGCTTGGCATTATCACGCTCCAGCAGGGCTGCCTTCGTTTCCTTGGTCAGCTCCGGCACATCCCAGGCATTGCGCCATGCGAGTGTCTTGTTGGTGCCGGTATCAGCATTGTCCGTATTGCTGGTGAAGGTCTCGGCGTTGGAATTCGGATCCCAATAATCCACGCCCCACTGACCAATATAGGAATCATGCGTACGGGCACGATATTTGGTCAGGGTCTGCTTACCGTCGCCCGGGATGATCTCCATTTTCACACCTGCCTGCGCGAGTGTTTGCTGAACTGATTCAGCAATACCCGTCACCGGCTGGTTGTTACGCACATCCATGGTGAAGGAGAAGCCATCCTTCAATCCTGCCTTCTCGAGCAGTTCCTTGGCCTTAGCCACATCCAGCTTGAACGGCTTTTCATCCAGCTCGCCCAGAATATTCTTTGGCAGGAAGGTCTGGTGGATATCACCGGCACCCTTGATCAGCTGTTCTCCGATGGCATCATAATCGACCAGATATTTAAACGCCTGCCGGACTTCCGGCTTGGCTAGGTTTTCATTTTTCTGGTTGAGGCTGATATAATAAATTGTTCCCTTCGGCGCACTGACCGTGGTGATGTCCTTGTTCTTGGTAACCTGCTCCATATCATTTGGTTCAAGATTACGGGCGACATCAACATCGCCTTTTTCAAGCAGAAGGCGCTGCGCCGCGCTTTCCTTGACGTGGCGATAAATAACACGGGCGAGCGGAGCCTTGGTGCCATAGTAATTGTCATTACGCTCCAGAACGATAATCTCGTTGGCGCGCCAATCGCGAATTTTCATCGGACCGGAACCCGCATAATTCGTCTTCATCCAGGCATTGCCGAAATCATCATTGACGATGTGCTCGGAGATCAATTTCTTGTCTACAACCGAAGCAACGGTCGATGTCAGGCAATTCAAGACGAAGCTTGGTGCATAAGGCTGATCGACAGTGAAAACAAAAGTGGACGGATCAGCCGCTTTTGCCTTTTCGGTCACATTGTCCTTGTTCAGGCCAAACTGCGTCAGAATGAATGCCGGGCTCAGATCGAGCTTGACGGCACGCTCAAAGGAATAGGCAACATCTTCAGCGGTAAGCGGGTTGCCGGAAGCAAATTGCAGATTGGGCTTGAGTTTGAATGTATAGGTCAGGCCATCATCGGAAACCGTCCAGCTTTCGGCGACATCCGCAACGATCTTGGATGGATCATTGATGTCGAGCCGTACCAGCTTGTCATAGGTGTTACCGTTGATCTCGCCCATGGTCAGCTCAAAAGCTTCACCCGGATCAAGCGTGATGACGTCATCAATCGCCCATGCCTCGACCAGCGTATCGGCGGGCGTTTCGGCGAAGGCCGGCATGCCCGACAACATTACGGCGGAGATGGCCGCGCTACCGAGCATCATGCGGAACTTTGGGTTCATCTTGGTCATCAACATTGTTCTGGTTCCCTGTTTAGAGCTATTGGCCGGAATCTCTTGAGCTTGTTCCGAACCTTTGTTTATTTTTATTGTTCATGCCAGGCTGAGCCAAGCACGCGCAGCCAGTTTTTACGACAGATTTTTGCAAGATCATCCTCACCATAGCCAGCCTCGCGCAATGCTTCGACCAGTTTCTGGTTGCCGCTTGCATCAGCAATTTCGCCGGGGATTTTAGCACCATCGAAATCAGAACCAAGTGCCACGCAATCAATACCCATGCGATTGACCATATAGTCAATATGACGAACCATATCCGTCAGCGGTGTGTCGGCATTTTCGCGGGCGTCGGGACGCAACATGGCCACGGCGTAATTCAAGCCGACAAGCCCCTTGCTTTCGCGGATTGCATCAAACTGCTTGTCGGTAACATTGCGCGCGACAGGCGTCAGTGCGTGCACATTGGAATGGCTGGCAACCAGGGGTTGGTCGCTCAGACGTGCCACGTCCCAAAAACCCTTTTCAGTTATATGCGCGAGATCAATCAGAATGCCGAGGCGGTTGCATGCCTTGACCAATTCTTCGCCTGCTCCTGTCAGACCGGGACCCGTATCGGGGTCCATTGGATAGGCAAACGGGACGCCATGCGCGAATATGTTGTTCCGGCTCCAGACCGGCCCCAGCGAACGTAAGCCAGCTGCATAAAACACATCAAGTGCCGACAGATCAGCACCAATCGCCTCGCAGCCTTCCATGTGAAGAACTGCCGCAAATTGATCCTGATCGATGCATTCGTTGATTTCCGCTGTACTCCGGCAGAGTTTCCATCCGCCTGCCTGCTGCAACCGGAGGGCTATAGAAGCCATTTCTAACGCAATATCGAGCGATGGAGCGCGTTCAAGCGGCGCTGCAAGCGGTGTCGAATAATGGCCATTGGCATCCGGAGCCTTGAATGCCAAATCACCGGACGGAACGTAGATGGCGCAAAGCCCGCCAACCAGACCGCCTTTCAGTGCACGCTTCTTGTCTATATGGCCTAAACTTGTTCCTTCGATGAATTCCTGAACCGGATCCGTTCCGCTTTTCGAATGTTTCCACAACCGGTAGAGCACGTCGTTGTGACCATCGAAGACTGGCTGCATTTCAATTTCCGTTCAGATTTATCAAAAGCCTTGCACCGGCGGATAATCATTTCGTCGAATATCCCAGCACCAATTCTGCCAAAAGATCACGCCCGCAATGAACATTCAAGGGAGTTGTTAGACAAAAGTATAAATACAAGGCTGCCGGACAATTTGCCCACACATTGTGCACTTACCGAACGTGGCTAGGAGCGCAGCCAAGACACAGCAAGGCGATAATCTTTTGATTACCGCCTTGATATTGATCGGAATGTTTGGAGTGATAAGCGATGCTGTGTTTGTTAAACGTCCAGATTTGCTACGCTGAGCGCATTGTCCTGAATGAACTCACGACGCGGCTCGACATCATCGCCCATCAGACGTGAGAACAGGCTGTCAGCGTCGGTCGCATCGTTCACCTTCACCTGCAGCAGCGAACGTGCGTTTGGATCAAGCGTGGTTTCCCAAAGCTGATCAGCATTCATTTCGCCCAGACCCTTATAGCGTTGCAGCGAAAGCCCCTTGCGGCCGGCGGCGAATACCGCTTCGAGCAATGAGATCGGGCCGGCAATCATATCGGTTTTTTCCTTGCGGCGCAGAACAGGCGGCTTGGAATAAATCTCATGCAGACGGGCGGAATAACGATCCAGCTGGCGCGCGTCAGCCGAGCCAATCAGCGCCATATCCAACGTTACGGTCTCTTTGACGCCGCGCAATGAGCGCTCAAAAATATAGCCGTCAATACCATCATCAGGCGTTGCAAGACGGCCGCTCCAGCCCTTTTCCGTTTCTTCGGCAATAAGGTCGAGACGCCCTGCAACTTCTGTCACCAGCGCTTGAGCGCGTGCCGTATCGGAAATGGCTTCGGGGTTCAGAGCACCGGCAATTGTTGCCTGCTCGACAACCGCCCGGTCATAGCGTGTATTCAGGCCCTGCAGCAGATGGCGAACAGCCATCGCGTCATTGATCACCGCGCGCAGATCGGAACCAGCGCGAACTTCGCCGCTGTCCAGCTCCATCGAAGCTTCTTCCAAACCGGATTCAATCAGGAATTCTTCGTAGGCGACTTCGTTCTTGAGATATTGCGAGGATTTGCCGCGCGAGACCTTATAGAGCGGCGGCTGTGCAATATAGATATGGCCACGCTCGATCAATTCCGGCATCTGGCGGAAGAAGAAGGTCAACAGCAATGTACGAATATGAGCACCATCGACGTCAGCGTCGGTCATGATGATGATCTTGTGGTAACGCAGCTTGTCCGGGTTAAACTCATCCTTGCCAATGCTCGTGCCCAGCGCCAGGATCAGCGTGCCGATCTGGTCGGATGAAAGCATCCGGTCGAGCTTCACGCGCTCCACATTCAAAATTTTACCACGAAGTGGCAAAATGGCCTGGTTTTGACGCGAGCGTCCGCCCTTGGCAGAACCACCGGCGCTATCCCCCTCGACGATGAAGATTTCCGACTTGGCCGGATCTTTTTCCTGACAATCGGCAAGTTTGCCCGGCAGTGAGCTGATGCTGAGCGAGTTCTTGCGGGTGATGTCGCGCGCCTTGCGCGCGGCTTCGCGGGCCGAGGCTGCCTGAATAACCTTGTCGACCAGCACCTTGCCTTCAGTCGGGTGCTCTTCAAGCCAGGTCGACAATGCCTCATTGACCAGACTTTCCACGACAGCACGCACTTCCGAAGAAACGAGCTTGTCCTTGGTCTGCGACGAGAATTTCGGGTCCGGCACTTTTACCGAAAGCACGGCTGTAAGGCCCTCGCGGCAATCATCGCCCGTCAGTGTTACCTTGGCTTTCTTGGCCTGACCGGTGCTTTCCGCATAGCCGGTCATCTGACGCGTCAGCGCGCCACGGAAACCGGCAAGATGCGTTCCGCCATCGCGCTGCGGAATATTGTTGGTAAAGCACAGGACATTCTCGTGATAGCTGTCATTCCACCACATGGCGACTTCAACAGTCGTATCATCCCGCTCGCCGCGAATATAAATCGGCTCGCCGACCAGCTCCTTCTTGGAGCGGTCGAGATATTTCACATAGGCAGTCAGTCCGCCCTCGTAAAACAGCTCCAGGTCGACCGGATCGGCATGGCGGCGGTCAGATAGAAGAATACGCACACCGGAATTCAGGAAGGCCAGTTCGCGCAGGCGATGTTCCAATGTCTTGAAATCGAATTCAACCATGGTGAAGGTTTCGGTCGAAGGCAGGAACGATACTTCCGTTCCTGTGAGGCCTTCAGAATCGCCGGTCACAACCAGCGGACTATCCGCCACACCATGCGTGAAGCTCATCTCATGAATCTTGCCCTGACGGCGAATCTTCAACTTCAGCCAGACAGACAGCGCATTGACAACCGAAACACCAACGCCGTGCAAACCGCCGGAGACCTTGTAGGAGTTTTGGTCAAACTTACCGCCCGCATGCAACTGGGTCATAATGACTTCGGCAGCGGAAACGCCTTCCGAGTGCATGTCGGTGGGGATACCGCGGCCATTGTCGGTGACAGTGCAGGAACCATCGGGATTGAGCGTCACTGTAACGCGGGTCGCATGACCGGCAAGCGCCTCGTCAATAGCGTTGTCCACGACTTCGTAAACCATGTGGTGAAGGCCGGAACCGTCGTCCGTGTCACCGATATACATTCCGGGGCGCTTGCGAACTGCATCCAACCCCTTGAGAACCTTGATGGACTCCGCGCCATATTCCGGCGAGGTTTCGGTTGTCATCTCGGGTGTTTCACTCATGTAAATTCAATCTTTTCTAAAGGCAGGAACAGTGCATCTGTCCTTATAGCATATCTTGGGCGAATCATGCCCAACCTATGCTTAGATATAGTGATTTCTGTTGGTTTTTCCAATTCATGCCGCATGGCTGTCCACGGATGATCGTTAATCTGCGCCAGCACTATGGATAATCTGTGTCCTAGCGGGGTAATTTTGACATTCATGCTCCATCCGCCCGCAGGCTCCTATGCAAATGTCAAATGCGTAAACTCCACTAGAAATATATACTTACCTTTGGTTTTGTTGATTTTGAGCTTGGCTACTGGCGGGACCGAACGGACGGGTCGTGGAAACACGACCACCAGCGCTTTGAAAAAGGTTTCAAGCGCACTGGCGAGCAGCCTTGAATAACCACTCGCTGTGCATTTGGAACCTTGCCGGGAACTGGCCCCGGCTCTTGGCATCATCGTCTGGCCGCAACCATTCCGGGCCGCCCAACTATTCGATAATCTGTATTTCCTTTGAGGCCGGCCTTTTTATGGGTGACTGCGCATCAAAAAAACCTTTGACCTCGCTATATCGAAGGCTGCCATCCTGATCACGGTCAATCAGTGCGAAATTATCGACAAAGTACCCCACTCCTGCCCTATTGGCAGATTCGATAGTCACCAGATGCGTCGAAGGATCCGCAGCGCGGTCAAAAAGCGCACGAATGCGCGCGTCAACCGCATTGAGCACCGTTTCAGGCGTGATTGGCATAGCGGTTCTTTCGACCGCGCTCTTGGCTGGAGGGTATATTCTCCCCGACATTGTTGCCCCAAATTCCGGGGGCTTTGTCAGCGTGATAACATCGTCAGCAGCCGATCCGGCAACCTGCAAAACAACCGAAGATATAATCGCCACGGTAAAGACCATTCCACGCTTCATGGGTTCCTCGCTTCCGGAAGAGCGGCATTGAACGCGGCAAGCTTCACCACTGCTGGCTGGTCATAAAAGGCATCGAGTTCAGCGAGCACCTTTTCATAGCCATCCGTCCTGCCCGGACCAATCCCATGCCCGCCAAGGTAGGTTTTTATCGGGATTCTGGAGGACAGATTTGCATTCTCTATATCCACCTCCGTCTTATGGAAGGGCGTATTGAGATCATAATAGCCGTGCTGAATAAGAACCTTCAGATTTGGATTTAGTGTTACGTCGAAAGTCAGATCGGGAATGGCACTTGCAAATCTGTCGCCTGTAACTGACAAATGCTGATCCGGCATATAGTTCCAATGAAGGATAATTTTGCCATTGCTGCCGAGATATCTTGATTTCGCTTTATAGTCGGCAAATCCTGCCAGATAGGATTTGATGTGATCGTAATTAACGTCAGTGCGATCAACGACTGGATCGACCGTGTCTTTCTCCAGAAAATATCGCCCATCATTCATCTGTAATGTCTCTTGAGGGCTGAACCTCTTTACAAACTCCCTGCTATCCATATTCGGATTTGCAATCCATGGATTGCTGTCCGCGCCTTCGCCCAGCTTGTACAGTTTCCCTATCCCTGTGATTTTATACAATCTATTGAGGAAAACTTCAGATTCTGGTTTTTGAAGATAGATGTTCCATTGCGACCGATCGGATATTTTCTGGTCAACGCTTTTAAACACACTTTTGTAGAGATTGTTGAAAGTGACCGCGAAAAGCCTTGCGTCACCCAGAAAGGCTGGCAGATCAAAGTCTGGCTTTTCGACTGACTTGTCATGAAATGCCTTTACCATTGCATATGTTGGCAGAACGCCATGACAGGAAACGTAGCGAGAAGAACAATCGCTATTGATATCAAGAATTGGCGAATTCAGGATCAGACCACTTAAGACCTTCGCTGGTTTTTTGCTGGGATCAGGCAGATAACCACGTTCACCCTTTTCTATCAGCAACTGCGCGATGATCGGCACGCGAAATCCGCCATAGGAAACGCCGTAAATATATTTTGGCGAGCTCTGGCGATTATTGGCGTTGATGTAGCGTGTGATGAAGCTGCGCAAAACTTTTGCATCGCTGTCGACACCCCAAAAATCCTCGTTTTTATTTGGCCAGATAGCTTCAGAATAACCCGTGCCTACCGGATCGACAAAAACGAGGTCCGTTTTGTCCAGTATCGTATTGGGATTATCCTTCCAGAGCAGAGTTTTCGCTTTGTCCGAGGCATCGTCATCGTAACTCTTGGGGCCAAGGAAGCCCAGATCAAGAGCCGCTGATGCGCCACCCGGGCCGCCATTGAATACAAATGTAACCGGCCGGTTTTCTTTTGGCAGATCATCACGCGTATAAGCCGTGTAGAAAATAGCGGCATCGGCATCTCTATAGTTCAGACCCGTTCCAATAGGTATCGAGCCTGTCGAAATCAGATGACCAGCGCTTGCGGTAAACTGTACCGGTATCCCCTTCACGGTAATTTTTTGCGACTTGCTTGCCGGCTCCTCGCTAACGGACGAGCGTGAAATGCCATCCTCAGGTCCGTAAGAAAAGACAGCAGAGCCAGGTGTCGGCGCATCAATCTTGGGAACAACGGTTACCTGCGGTGTAAATGATGATGGCGCTTTTTCAGGCTCTGAATCTGAGCCACCACTACAGGCTGAGAGAAAAACTGCAAGCGTCAGCCCGCACAAGCGATAATGCATGATTAAAAACCTCACAGTAAAATATTTATGCAATAAGATATTGATATTATTACGTAATACTTTGGTCGTATAATGCCGAAATTAAAATAAAATATTGCCCGAAACCGATCTCACTAGAGCTCAAAGGAGGTTGAAGGTCAAGAAAATTACTGCTGTTTCGACCTTTCCATTTTCCCCTCTCTTCGCCCTGGCTGGGCGAAACTTGTGGACATGAGACGCAATCATACCCACATCGCAATTATGGAGGCGCAATGGATATTTTGAAAACCGCATTCACACCACCGGCACCCGTTCCCCGCACCGGACCTGTCGGTACGCTGCAATTGATCCGCACCATCTATCGCAATCCGCTGGAGCTGTGGGGTGAGCCCTCCTATAACGAACCTTGGGTATCCATTGATTGGTCTTTCGCCCATACGATCATTGCCAATGATCCCGGCCTCATTCGTCATGTCCTTGTCGACAATGCCAAGAACTACAAGATGGCGGCTGTACGCCAGCGTATCCTGCGTCCGATCCTGCGCGACGGGTTGCTGACGGCCGAGGGCGATACGTGGAAGCGCTCGCGCAAAGCCATGGCACCCGTGTTTACGCCGCGCCATATCAATGGTTTTGCGACAAGCATGCAGCGGGCAACGGAGAACTTCGCCGACCGTTACAATGGGCAAAGCGGCATTACGGATGTGTCGCGGGACATGACCATGCTGACCTATGATATTCTGGCCGAAACCCTGTTTTCAGGTGAAATTGCAGGCGATCCTGACCAGTTTTCGCATGAAGTCGATCGGCTTTTCGAGACCATGGGGCGGGTTGATCCATTTGATCTTCTGGGTGCGCCCGAATGGTTGCCGCGCTTTACCCAAATTCGCGGACGCCGTGCTCTCGCTTTCTTCCGGCAGATCGTGGCCAACACGATTGAGATGCGCAAAGCACGCATGGATAAAGAGGGCGACAAGGTTCCAAACGACTTTCTGACTCTGCTCCTGCGTGCGGAAGGGCCCGATGGCCTGTCGCGCGCCGAGATCGAAGACAATATCATTACTTTCATCGGTGCTGGCCATGAAACGACCGCACGCGCGCTTGGCTGGACGCTTTATCTGCTGGCACGAGCGCCATGGGAGCGCGAACTGATCGAGCAGGAAATTGATACATTCATGGACCAGCGCGATATGCCGCCGCCCCATGAATGGCTGGATGCATTGCCCTTTACGCGCGCCGCGTTCGAGGAGGCCATGCGGCTCTACCCACCCGCACCATCAATCAACCGGGAGCCGATTGAAGATGATCAGTACCAGGACTTGAAACTGCCTAAAGGGTCAGCCGTTCTGGTCATGCCATGGACCGTGCATCGGCACCGTCTTTATTGGGATCAACCTGACGCGTTCATACCGTCGCGTTTTCACCCGGAAAACCGCGGTAAGATTGATCGCTTCCAATATCTGCCCTTCGGTGCCGGTCCGCGTGTGTGTATTGGTGCCAGTTTTGCCCTGCAGGAAGCCATCATTGCATTGGCCGTGCTGCTGCATCGTTATCGCTTTGATATGGCAAGCTCGGTAAAACCCTGGCCGGTGCAAAAGCTGACAACGCAGCCAAATGGAGGTCTGCCAATGAGTGTTATTGCAAGGCGTTGATGTATTGCGTGGTTCGACAGGCTCACCATGAGGAAGGTGGATGATTGCAGGGAGCCAGTATTTGCGATGTATCTGCAATATTGATGATTAGCGTTCAGCCCACCCCACCCTCCTCATGGTGAGCATGTAGAACCACGCAATACTTTGATGCATGCATTCGCTTGATTTCACAGGAAATTTAATGTACTTATATTTCTAGTGAAAGGACATGCAATGCGAACCAACGCACAACACAAAACTGAAACACCCAGCAAGACCACCGTTGTTTCCAAGGCATTGCTGCGCTCTGCCGAATTGCTCGGACTGACCGCGAAGGAGCTTTCCAATATTGTCGGCCTGTCGGAACCCAGTCTTTCGCGCTTGAAGCGCAGCCTTGATGGCTCGCCGCTCACCGGCAAGAGTTACGAGCTTGCCCTGCTCTTCATTCGTCTCTACCGGTCACTGGATGCCATTGTCGGCGGCGATGATGCTGTGGCGCGTCAGTGGATAAGAACCGATAACACCATGCTTGGCGGCAAACCGCTCAACCGTATCAAAACCATTGACGGTCTCACCCATGTCCTCGCCTATCTGGACGCCCGACGCGCTCCGATCTGAAGCCCATGTTCTGCATGGCGCCTGCTGGCGTCTGGTCGAAGCGCAGCACCGTGTTTCTACAATGAAGCTTGTCGACACGCTTGATGAGCAGGCTTTGCTTGAGGATGAGCTGGAGGCCACCAAGCCGCCACTGCCAGCCAATTGTGCGCATCTTGACTACCTGCTGGCCACACCTTTTCGCTATGGTCGATATCCCGGCAATTCAAGGTTCCGGCGCGAAGGGTATTCGCCCGGCGTGTTTTATGCCAGCGAGGCTGTTGAAACAGCCGTTGCTGAAACCGCCTTTTACCGACTGCTGTTTTTTGCCGAAAGTCCGGGCACTCCATGGCCGCACAATGCACTGGAGTTCACTGCCTTCGAGGCGCGCTATGCCACCACCAAAGCGCTTGATCTTATGGCGCCACCTTTTCTGAAGCAGGCCGCGCAGTGGACTCACCTCAGCGACTATTCCGCCTGCCTCGACCTTTCCGATAAGGCGCAACAGGCAGATATTGAGTTGATCCGCTATCAATCGGTTCGCGACCCTGAAGGCGGTGCCAATCTTGCACTGCTTTCATGTGCCTGCTTCGCGCTGCCGCGACCAACCAAAATGACAACTTGGCGGCTGCATTTTTCAAGCTATGGCGTCAAGGCAATCTGCGACCAGCCAGATTTGCGTCTAGGCTTTGACCGGGAAACATTCGCTGCCGATCCGAGGATGGCCGCGGCCGGACGCGCCAATTAACCCAGCCTTTCCACATGCCAGGCAATGTGGTCGGCCATGAAGGTCGAAATGAAGAAGTATGAATGGTCGTAGCCGTCACGCATGTTCAGCGTCAGCGGAATACCTGCCTTCTCACAAGCTTCCTCAAGTAGCCAGGGCCGCAGACCATCGTCCAGAAAACCATCGGCTTTGCCCTGATCGACCAGCAATTCCGGTAGGCGATATCCGTCTTCGATCAAGGCAACAGTGTCATAAGCACGCCAAGCCGTTTCATCACTGCCGAGATATTTCTCGAATGCCGGGCGCGACCAGCCAGCAACCATCGGCCTGGCTATTGGGGCGAAAGCGGAAACGGATTTGAAGCGGCCGGGGTTTTTCAGCGCCAAAGTGATCGCGCCATGGCCACCCATGGAATGGCCGAATATACTCTGGCGCTGCATATCGATTGGAAAGTTTGCGGCGATCAGTGTAGGCAATTCTTCGGCAATATAAGTCGCCATGCGATAGTTTTCGGCATAGGGCGATTGCGTTGCGTCGAGATAGAAACCGGCGCCGCTCCCAAACTGCCAATTGTCCTTCTCATCCGGCACATTCTCCCCGCGAGGGCTGGTATCGGGGCAGATGATCGCAATGCCAAGCTCTGCGGCTGTGCGGCGATATTCTCCCTTGTCCATGACATTTTGATGCGTGCAGGTCAGGCCGGAAAGATACCACAAGACGGGCACAGACCCTTCTTTTGCCTGCGGCGGCAAGAACACTGCAAATGTCATATCGCAAAGGCAGGCATCGCTGCGATGGCGATAAACACCCTGCGTTCCATCAAAGCTTTTTGCGACTGAAAGCGTTTCCATGACTGTCCTTATGACTATTCTTATTGGCCAAGCGAGACGGCAACATTGACCGCAGCGGCAACGAGCACCGTGTTGAAAAAGAACGATACAATCGCATGCAGCAGGTTAATCTTACGCATTTGGGTACTGGTGATACCCGTATCGGAGGTTTGCGCCGTCATGCCTATGACATAGGAAAAATACAGGAACTCAATCCCGCCAGGTTCCTTGCCACCGGGAAAATCCAGCCCGCCAACATGTTTTCGTGTCTTTGTCTTTGCGCCTTCTGCACTCTCATCAGGCTGCCAGTAAAGATGCGCATAATGAATTGCCGTCATCATGTGGATAGTCAGCCAGCCGAGAGGCACCGCGGCCAATGCCAATGTGAGATCAAGGGGCTGCGGGTTCTGGCCTGAATTGATCAAGACAAAAAGCGAGCCCACGGCCACGACCACCGCGCCAAATGTGACCGTGAAAATGATCCATACCGGCTCGTCGGATTTGGCCGCATTGCGGCGCAGATAATCTGCCGTCAATTTTGGGATTCTGATCGTTGTAAAGCCCAAATAGACGAGAAAGAACGCATTGGCAGAGATAACATAGGCAATGCGTGGCACAAAGGCCAAGCCCAATCCCAAAGCTGCAAGCCCGATGAGGGCGGCAATGTAAAAAGGCTTATGCCGCTTGTTCATGGCCACTACTCGGATGTCACAACGGCTGGACGCTGCATATCAATATGGGGGATATTATCCTCCAGATATTCCTCCGACACGGACACGAAACCGAACGAGGCGTAAAAGCGTGACAAATGGCTTTGCGCCGAAAGCTTGATCGGGCTTTCCGGATAGAGCCGTTCGCATTGCGCAATCGCCTCAACCATGATCCTGTCACCCAGGCGTTGTCCGCGATGTTCCGGCGAAACCACAACGCGCCCGATCCGGGCAGCCGGATCGGTTTTGGCCGGTTTGCGGATACGCGCGCTTGCCACCAGATTCTTGCCGCTCAATATTCGCAGATGCAAGGCATCGGCGTCCTTGCCGTCCAGTTCCGGATAGGCGCATTTCTGCTCGACGACAAAGACATCGACGCGCAGTTTCAGCATGGCATAAAGATCGCGCGGCGACAGCTCGTCCAGCCCGCAAAGGACGACCTTATAGGCATTTGCTTCCATCAGAAGGTCACGACGCTGCGAATGGACTTGCCTTCGTGCATCAGGTCGAAAGCCGTATTAATTTCTGTCAAAGGCATGGTGTGGGTAATCAAGCTATCAATATCGATCTTGCCCTCCATATACCAGTCGACGATTTTCGGAACATCAGTACGTCCGCGTGCGCCGCCAAAAGCGGTGCCACGCCAGTTACGACCCGTAACCAGCTGGAAAGGCCGTGTTGAGATTTCCTTACCTGCTTCTGCAACGCCGATCACGATACTGGTGCCCCAGCCGCGATGACAACATTCCAGTGCCTGCCGCATGACATTGGTATTTCCGGTTGCGTCGAATGAAAAGTCCGCGCCGCCGTCGGTCAGATCCTGAATGGCGGAAACCACCTTGTCATTGCCAATCTCTGTCGGATTGATGAAATGGGTCATGCCGAATTGCTTTGCCATTGCCACTTTGCCGGGGTTGAGATCGACACCGATGATCTTGTCCGCGCCCACCATGCGAGCGCCCTGAATGACATTGAGGCCGATACCACCCAGACCGAATACAACGACATTCGCGCCGGGCCAGACTTTGCCCGTATAGATCACGGCACCAATGCCGGTAGTGACGCCACAGCCAATGTAGCAGATTTTGTCAAAAGGCGCGTCCTCGCGCACTTTTGCCAAGGCAATCTCTGGCAAAACAGTAAAGTTCGAGAAGGTCGAACAGCCCATATAGTGGAACACTTCACCGCCATCGCAGGAAAAGCGGCTTGTGCCGTCGGGCATGACACCCTGCCCTTGCGTGGCGCGGATGGAAGTACACAGGTTTGACCGTTGCGACAGGCAGGTTTTGCACTGACGGCATTCCGGCGTGTAAAGCGGAATGACATGATCGCCGACCTTCAGTGATGTGACACCGGCGCCAATTTCGCGCACGATCCCTGCACCCTCATGGCCGAGAATTGCCGGGAACTTGCCCTCGGAGTCTAACCCCGACAAAGTATAGGCATCCGTATGGCAGACACCGGTCGCCATGATCTCGACGAGAACTTCGCCGGGCTTGGGTCCGCCAATCTCGATTGTTTCGATGGTCAGTGGCTTGTTGGCTTCCCAAGCGACGGCAGCGCGCGATTTCATGAATGTGTCTCCCAATGCGTCTTCAGTGATTTGCTCACTATCAGGATCGCAGCCCGGATCGTCAATCAAATCGGCGACATTTCTCGTCATGAAACCGCTTTGTCGCAGATGATTGTTTTCCGCTTCAACATTAGAAATCAATGGACTTGGCTCGGGAAAAATTGTCAAAGGCGACGATAACAATTTGCGGATATGCCGTGACAGTTCTTCCAACCCTGCCCGTCACCGAAATCTTTCCCGCTCTTGATAGAGCGCTGGATGCGGGCAATTCTGCGGTGCTTGTCGCCCCGCCAGGTGCTGGTAAAACCACGCTCATTCCCCTGCACCTGCTTGATGCGCCATGGCGCGGCGAACGCACGATCATCCTGCTTGAACCCCGCCGTCTTGCCGCCCGCGCTGCGGCCAGCCGCATGGCGAGCCTGCTGGGCGAAGAGGTCGGCACAACCGTTGGCTATCGTATGCGGCTAGAAAACAAGGTTTCTGCCAAGACCCGCGTCCTCGTTGTGACCGAAGGCGTTTTCGCCCGGATGATCCTCGATGATCCTGATCTGACAAACATAGCTGCGGTGCTCTTTGATGAGTTTCACGAGCGCAGCCTTGATGCGGATTTTGGTCTTGCGCTCGCGTTGGATGTGCAGGCCGCCCTCCGTCCCGATCTCAAATTGCTGGTCATGTCGGCAACATTGGATGGCGCGCGCGTTGCCAGGCTGCTCGGCGATGCGCCAGTGCTTGAAAGCAAGGGGCGCTCTTTCCCCATCGATATCCGCTATCGTGAGCGCAAGCCTGATGAGCGCATCGAAGACGCCATGTCCAAGGCGATCCGCGACACGCTTGCTGATGAAACCGGTAGTATCCTTGCCTTTCTTCCCGGTCAGCGCGAGATCGAGCGCACGGCTGAAGCACTGCAAGGCCGCGTGCCTGCCGATACGTTTATCGTGCCGCTCTATGGCGCGCTTGAGGGGCGCGATCAGGATGCGGCGATCAAACCTGCACCGCCGGGCAAGCGCAAAGTCGTTCTCGCCACCTCCATTGCAGAAACATCAATCACTATTGACGGCGTTCGGGTCGTCATTGATAGCGGCCTTGCCCGCTTGCCTAAATTTGAACCCGCAACCGGCTTGACGCGGCTGGAAACTGTGCGCGCGGCACGGGCTGCTGTGGATCAGCGCGCGGGTCGTGCAGGACGCACAGAGCCAGGTATTGCAATACGCCTTTGGCGTGCCGAACAGACCGCCGCGCTTGAAGCCTTTGCTCCGCCTGAAATTCTGGAAGCAGACCTGACGGGTCTTGTGCTGGATTGCGCTGCATGGGGCGTTTCTGATCCATCCAGCCTTGGCTTTCTCGATGCTCCACCTGCCCCGGCGATCAAAGAAGCAAAGAGCCTTTTGGAAAATCTCGGCGCACTCGGCAAGGACCATCGTGTCACGCCAATGGGCCATGAAATGCGTGCGCTGGCTCTGCCTGCCCGCCTTGCCCATATGGTGCTGACCGCGCGCGAACGGGGGCAGGCATTACGGGCTGCCGAACTTGCAATCCTCCTTACCGAGCGTGGACTTGGCGGCAATGACATAGATCTCGATGTAAGGCTTTCCCGCTTCCAGCGTGAGCGCGGTGATCGCGCCACCCGTGCCCGTGGATTAGCAAAGCGTCTGGCAGGGTCTGGTCCCGTTGCGGCGGAAGCCGACAGCGTTGGGCGGCTGCTGATCGGCGCCTATCCTGATCGCATTGCCAAATCGCGTGGCAATGGCCAGTTCACTCTGGCCAATGGGCGCGGCGGCGAAGTTGATCCTAGCTCTGCACTTGCCAAATCCCCTTGGCTCGTCGTCGCTGATCTGTCCGGACGAGCCGGACGCGCGCGTATTCTTGCTGCTGCCGAGGTGAGTGAAGCGGAAATACGCGAGGCTATGGCGGATCGGATCGTCAGCGGTCGGCAAGTCACCTATGATGCCTCCCGCAATGCGCTTCAGGCCCGCGATGCAACGCGGATCGGTGCCATAGCCCTGTCAGAAAAGACCATGCCCGCCCCAACCGGTGAGGAAGCTGATCTTGGGGTGATTGCTGCTGTCAAAACCCATGGGCTTGATATTCTCCCATGGTCAAAGGAGGCGCTGACATTGCGCCGCCGCCTTGCCTGGCTGCATCAGGGTCTGGGGGCGCCTTGGCCCGCCATGGATGATGACACCTTGCTTGCCACGCTTGACGATTGGTTGAAACCCTTCCTCAAGGGTGGCGCGCAGCTTAACCAAATTCCCGCGCATGTACTGATCGAGGGATTGCGTTCTACCGTTCCCTACGATCTGCAACGCAAGATTGAAACTCTCGCGCCAACCCATTTCGAGGTACCGACCGGATCGCATATCCCGATCCGTTATGATGAGGGCGAGCCTGTTCTTGGCGTGCGGGTGCAGGAGCTTTTCGGCTTATCCACCCACCCGGCCATCGCCAATGGCACCATCCCTCTCTTGCTGGAACTTCTGTCTCCCGCGCACCGGCCCATCCAGATAACACGCGATCTTCCCGGATTCTGGAAAGGCTCCTGGGCCGATGTTCGCAGCGATATGCGCGGGCGCTATCCCCGCCATGTCTGGCCGGAAGATCCTGCCAATGCTGCCCCCACTGCCCGCGCCAAACCACGGGGAACGTGAGGTGGTTTCCAGCTAATTGCATCTCGACAGACAAGCCCCGTCGAACCACGCACTATATTCTCGCAACACGCAGCCTCCGTTTCCCTCGCCGAACTCTCCAATTCCATTTTTGCCACATTTGATCTAAAGCACCTTCATGGTTCAGGATTTTGGCATACGCTCTTCATATTTGTCGCGCCGGTTACGGTTGACTACGCTCATTCGCCTGCGCTGGCTCGCAGTGGCAGGTCAAAGCATAGCGGTGTTGTTTGTCGCGCTCTACCTGAAATTCCCCTTCCCGGTCAGTGTATGTTTTGCGCTGATCGCCTGTTCGGCATGGCTCAATCTGCTCATGTCATTCCGCTATCCGATCAACCACCGGTTACAGCCACGCGCGGCCATTCCCGTGCTTGCTTTTGATATTTTGCAGGTTGCGGGCCTGCTCTACATGACCGGCGGCTTGCAAAATCCCTTTGCTGTTCTGATGATTGTTCCTGTCATCATATCGGCAACGTCTTTGCCCTCATGGTCGACCATTCTGCTTGGACTTCTCGTCACCATCTGCGCCACTGTCCTTGCCTATATTTACCTGCCGCTTCCCTGGTATCCGGGCGAAAGCATGCATCTGCCTTTCATACTCATTGCAGGCGTGTGGTGCTCGGTCGTTTCCGCCCTGGCCTTCACTGCGGTCTATGCCTATCGCGTGGCTGAGGAAGCACGCCTGCTGGCCGATGCGCTGACAGCAACAGAACTGATCCTCCAGCGCGAACAGCATCTGTCCGCGCTGGATGGCCTTGCCGCCGCAGCCGCCCATGAACTTGGTACACCGCTTGCCACTATCGCCCTTGTTGCCAAGGAGATGGAGCGCAGCCTGAAGCAGGATGACCGTTTTGCTGAAGATATCGAGCTTTTGCGTTCGCAGACCCAACGCTGCCGCGAGATTCTGAAACGTCTCACCAGCCTTTCATCCACCAGCGAAGAGCATATGTCCCGGTTGAAGATTTCCTCGCTTATCGAGGAAGTCATTGAACCGAACAGGAACTTTGGGATCGGCATTGAAGTCACCAAATTGCGCGGCGAAGGCATCGAACCATTTATCCGCCGCAACCCCGGCATCATTTACGGCCTGGGTAATCTGGTCGAGAATGCCGTCGATTTCGCCAAGCATACGATTAGGGTCAGTTGGGGCTGGAACGACAAAACCGTCGAGATCATCGTCAGCGATGATGGCAAGGGTTTTGCTCCCGAAATTCTGGACCGTATCGGTGAGCCCTACACGACGGGCCGCGACCGCGAAGTGAATGAACATGGTGGCGGTCTTGGTCTTGGTCTGTTTATTGCAAAAACGCTTCTGGAGCGTTCCGGTGCCACAATAACATTCCGCAACCGCAATGATCCGGGACAGGGCGCGGAGGTCGTCGTGATCTGGCCAATCAGCGAATTGACGACCAGCGGCTAGTTCGCCTGTTAAACAAAACTTGCTCTAGCCTTTGACTTTTTCTTCATTGCGAACCATTACATCACTAACTATTACAAAATGAGCAGGAAACCCTGATGGATAATACGGATCAGGACGATATTGCCGCCATTGGCAACGATCCGACACTTCTTCTTGTTGATGACGACAAGCCGTTCTTGCAGCGTCTGGCGCGCGCCATGGAAACACGCGGCTTCACCGTGGCGATTGCCGATTCGGTGGAGGCGGGGCTTGCCAGCGTCAAAAGCCATGCCCCGGCCTATGCGGTTGTCGATATGCGCCTTGGCGATGGCAATGGTCTCGATATTATCGAAGCCATTCGTGCTCGCCGCGAAGATACGCGCGCGGTGATTCTCACCGGCTACGGCAATATTGCGACAGCGGTTAACGCCGTAAAGCTCGGCGCAATCGATTATCTTTCAAAACCGGCTGATGCGGACGAGGTGTTCGCAGCCCTGACCCGCCGTTCCGGTGAAAAGGTGGCGCCGCCTGAAAATCCGATGTCGGCCGATCGTGTGCGCTGGGAACATATTCAGCGCGTTTATGAAATGTGCGACCGGAATGTTTCTGAAACAGCACGCCGGCTTAACATGCACAGACGCACCTTGCAGCGTATTTTGGCCAAGCGCGCCCCGCGCTAGATTGCCGGACGCTTTACGGGCGATCTATTACTACCCTTTTCTTGTATATTGCACTGCTTCGTCCCACAGGATAACAGCCGTCCACCCTATTATAACCGCCATTGCACTGATGCAGTGCGTGGTTCGACGGGGCTCACCATGAGGGAGGTTGAGGATTGCAAAGCTGTCCTTCAATGTCTCAGAATTAGCGTTGCTGCCAGGCTCATGAGCGAGATTGAGGATAGCAATAGCGCTAACAGGACAACCTCCCTGCAGAGCCCCCCGCCTTCCTCATGGTGAGCCCTCCTGAGCCTGTCAAAGGGTGAACCACGCATCGCGCTCTTGCAACCAAAGGCAAATCACAAGGCTCTTGCCACAGGTCAATCTGCCTTCCTGTTATATAGAAGCAACAAGGACGGCATCATCTGCCGCCCTCTATTACCATCCTAAAACCGCACGCTCAGATCGGCCTTGATGGCATTGTCATGTGACTGGCTGGAGAACTGGCCGGTATAGCTGAC
>NZ_JBBCBN010000004.1:0-273448 GCF_037203775.1 Phyllobacterium sp. CCNWLW183
GCCGCGCTGACCCATGATACCTATTCCGCCGAGCGCGCTGCCAAATCCAACAATGCGCAGATCATCACCATGGGCGCGAGGGTTATCGGCCCGGAACTTGCCAAGGCTATCGTGGATAAATGGCTGGAATCCGAATTCGATCCACAAGGCGCATCAGCAGGTAATGTCGAGGCAATCGACAGGTTGGATGCGGGGAAGTAAATAGCGAGCAGCCTTAGCTTTAGCTTTGTGCGTGGTTCGCCCTTCGACAAGCTCAGGATGGCTCACCATGAGGGAAGTTATTGGTTGCAATAACCTCGCAAAACTTGCTCCCTGCAATCAACCACCTCCCTCATGGTGAGCCATCCTGAGCTTGTCGAAGGGCGAACCACGCACTCTACTAATGCAATTTGCTAACCCAATCCCTTGCCCATGGCTCTGATGAGTATGGCTGCTGAAGCGGCGCCCGGATCAATATGGCCAATGGCGCGCTCGCCAAGACGGGCGGAGCGCCCCTTTGAAGCGATCATCGCCTTGGTTGCTTCTGCTCCGGCCTCGGCGGCTTTACCCGCTTTGTCCAATATTTCCGCCAATGAAGCCCCTTGTGTCTTTGCGCTCTCCAATGCCTCGGCAGCGGGCACCCATGCGTCGATCATCGTCTTGTCGCCAATTTCCGCCTTGCCGCGATCCTGAATGCCCTTCGCCATGGCGATGAAGGCATCGGCAAAGTCCGATGCAGTTAGTACGGTTTTGCCCTTAACACTTGCTCCAGCGCGCATGAATGCGGTCGCATAAAGCGGGCCGGAGGAAGCGCCGACAGCGTTGAGAAACGACTTGGCCGCTGTGTTGAATACGGTTGTGGGATCGGCTGCGGTAATATCCAGCGCGGCGAGATTGGTTGCAACGGTTAAAAAGCCCAGATCCATGGCTATGCCGTGATCGGCATCGCCAATAACGCCATCAAGCTCGCACAAATGTGCCTTGGATTCAGCCATGGCCTTGGCGATTTCCGCAAACATGGAAATCAGATTTGCAGCGGTAATTTCGCTCATTGATCAGCCCGCCCGAAACATGGCGCAATCGCACGGATGATCGATCATCTCCTGCAATTCCGCGTCCAGATGCATGACGGTAATCGAAGCGCCGGCCATCTCCAACGAGGTGCAATAATTGCCGACAAGGCTCAAGTGCAGCGCAAGCCCGGCCTGATCCAGCCGTTTTTTCACCTGCCGCATCATGATATATAATTCCATGAGAGGCGTTGAGCCGAGCGAATTGACAATCACAGCCACGCGGTCCCCTTTCGGTGCGGCCATTTCATCCAATATCTTGTCCATCAATTCATCGGTGATGGCATCAGCCGGTTTCAGCTTTTCTTTGGAGATACCAGGCTCGCCATGGATTCCCATGCCGACTTCCATTTCATCTTCACCAAGCGTGAAATTCGGTTTGAGTGTCTGGGGGAGTGAACAGGGCGAAAGCGCCACGCCAAAGGTGAAAGTGCGGTCATTGGCCTTGCGGGCAATCCGCTCGCATTCATCAATCGGCAGCATCTTGTCGCAAGCGGCTCCGGCAGCCTTGAACACGAAGACGTTGCCGGCAACGCCGCGTCGTTTGTCACGTTGATCGGCAGGAGCGGAGGCGACATCATCGGTCGTCAGCACGGTACGAACTTCAATATCCTCCATGGCGACCATTTCCGCCGCCATGTCGAAATTCATCACGTCGCCAGCATAATTGCCATACATGTAAAGCACCCCGGCGCCATTATTGACTGCCTTGGTGCATTCAATAATCGGGTCAGGCGGCGGCGAGGCAAAGACATTGCCGATAGCGGCGGCATCAGCAAGACCCTTGCCGACAAATCCGAGAAATGATGGCTCGTGTCCCGAGCCGCCGCCGATCACCATGCCGACCTTGCCGGGGCGGGGGCCGTCCCGGGCAATAATTGAGCGGGGAGAATGATCGAGCGCAAAGACCTTTGCGGAGTGGGCGGCAAGCACCCCTTCCAGCATTTCGTCGACAGCATTGGCGCCGTCATTGATAATCTTCTTGGTCTTCACGTCGATCCTCCCAGATGCATATTCTGCCTTGTCAGGCGTCAATCATCGCAAGCTTAGCGCGGGCCTGCAATATCTGCGAGCATGCATTGGCAGCTTCCACACCCTTGATGACAAAATGATCCTTGAAGAAGGCGATATGGGCTGCCGACTCCTGGAAATTATGGGGAGTGAGAACTGCGGATAGTACGGGAATGCCGCTGTCGAGTTGAACGCGCATCATTGCATCCAGCACGGTTCCGGCAACGAAATCATGGCGATAAATACCGCCATCAACCACGAAAGCCGTGCCGAGAACGGCCGAGAATTTGCCGGTTGAGATCAATGTCTGTGCATGGAGCGGTATTTCGAGCGCGCCCGGAACGTCGAAGATTTCGACATCGGAGCGATCACCGCCAAGTGCCGCCCATTGCTCAACGAATGAGTTGACGCACTGGTCGACAATATCCGCATGCCAGCGTGCGCGGATGATGGCGATTTTAGTAGAAGGATGGGAAACAATAGTCATTTATCAGGCCTTTCAGGGTTTTGCCATTTTTCAATGATCCCTTTGGGCGAACACGCACAGATCAGACCCCACCTGTGGCGGGATCTTGCCAATGCTTGCTCTCTTTCATCCGGACTATACCGTCGGCTCCGGAATTGGACCGGATCTGCTGACCTTCCAGCGGGTGCTGGAAGCGCTCGCGGGCTTCAGGCATTTCTACCTGCTACCGCCGGTGGGGAATTACACCCCGCCCTGAGAACGTGCAGGTTGAATATAGGCACGCCGTGGCGAAGGTCAATCCGTCCAGCGACAAGACTGACGCTAAAGGCGACGATCCGTTGAATCACCCCTTGGCATTTCTAAATCAGAGGGTCTTCGAATATTCGATCATCTGGTCCAGCACCGTGCCCCAGCCGTCATAAAAGCCCATTTCCTCGTGCCGGTCGCGCGTGGTTTGATCGCGGTGAATCGCCACGGCAGTATAGCGCGTGCCGCTTCCTTCGTCCTTGAGCAGAAGAACGGCGGTCAGGAATGGATTTTCGGCAGGGCGGTATCCAGGCAACAGGGCGTCGGTCCAGATCAAACGTTCATTTGGCACTATATCCAGATAGCAACCATAATTGATCGACTGTTCTCCATCGGGACCATTCATTACCGTGCGGAAAATCCCGCCCGGACGCAGATCAATCTCACAATCGGAAATGGTCCAGGGTTTCGGCGTAAACCACTTGCTGACATGTTCCGGCATCGTCCAGCACTTCCATACGAGCGCGCGCGGCACATCGATAGTCCGCTCCAGAACGAGATCGAGCTTTGGATCAACTTTCAAATCATAAGTCACGTGTTTTCCTCCTTGAGTGTAAGCATGTAATCGTCAAGTTGATCGAGACGGCGTTCCCACAGGGTCCGTTGTTGGGAAAGCCAGTTTTCGGCAAGCCTCATTGGTTCCGCTTCGATATGGTAGGTTCGGATCCGCCCTTTCTTCTGCGAATTGACCAGCCCGCTGCTTTCAAGAACCCGCAAATGTTCAACGAAGGAAGGCAGCGCCATATTGAATGGCTCCGCCAGTTCGCTGACCGAGGCAGGGCTGCTGACGAGCCGTTCAAGCACACGTCGCCGTGTCGGGTCGGCCAATGCCCGGAAAACGGCATCGATGGGTCGTGGCGAAGCAGCCAGTGCGGTAGCGGTGGGCATGGATCTGCGAGTCCTCACATGTCGATTGAGAAATACTTAGGTAAAATCCTAAGTATTGCAAGCGAAAAATATCGAAGTGCTGGCGCTGGCAACTCGTTGCTATCAGCAACCATCAATCGGGGTCGATGCAGCTATCAAATTAATTGTCTTGTCTCTGCGGCAAGCAGGGATAATGTCCGCGCATGAATTCAGGCACCGCATCTCCACTTCGCTTCGCCCTCGGCGGGCTGGTTGCTATGGCTATTGGCATGGGTATCGGTCGTTTTGTCTATACGCCTATTCTACCCGGCATGATGAGCGATCTTGGTCTTTCCGCCGGTGATGCAGGCATCATCGCCTCGGCGAATTTCCTTGGCTATCTCGTTGGTGCGATTGTTGCCGGTTACGCGTGGGCGGCAGGCATTGAGCGCAAAGTCATGCTTGGCTCGCTTGCCGCAAGCGCCGCCTTGTGCCTGGCAATGAGCCTTACGGAAAATGTGCTGCTGTTTTCTGTCATCCGCTTTCTTGCAGGCATGGCCAGCGCTTTCATGCTGGTTTTCGCCGCGACGATTGTATTCAGTCACCTCGGCGCTGCAGGCAGGTTGGATCTGCAAGCTCTGCATTTTGGCGGTGTCGGTACCGGTATCGCCTTGTCAGCTATGCTGGTGGCGCTGGTCGCATTCACCGGCTATGGCTGGCGTGCCGATTGGGTAGGCGCGGCAGTCCTTTCCACGCTTGGCTTGATCGCAGTTGCCTTGTTAATCCGCGAAGGACCGCTGCGCACCGGCGCGGACATCAAGGAACCGGCCATCGCCTGGACGGCAGAATTCATCAAGCTCAATATAGCCTATGCGCTGTTCGGCATTGGCTATGTCATCACCGCAACCTTCATCATGGCCATTGTCCGGGCCAATGAGGGCAGCGCCTCGACAGAAGCTTTCGTGTGGCTTTGCACCGGCTTTGCGGGCATATTCTCAGTCTGGATCTGGAACCCCGTGCTGCGCCGCGCCGGTCCCTTTACATCCCTTGCTTTCAGCCTGCTTGCACTGGCCGGTGGTGTTGCAGGCAGCGTCATCCTGCCATCTCCCATTGGCCCACTTATCGGGGGCTTGCTGTTAGGCCTCACGATCATGGTCATTACCGCCTTCGTGTTTCAGGCAGGGCGTCAGCTCGTACCGCAATCCCCACGCCGGATGATGGCGATCACAACGGCGGCCTTTGGTATCGGACAGATCGTTGGACCTTTGATTGCCGGTTATCTTGCCGATATCAGCGGTAATTTCACCTCATCCACGCTGCTTGCAGCAGCGGGGTTGGTGATTGGCTCATTCTTTGCATTTTCTGCGGGTCGGAAAGTGGCGGGCTGATCCAAACTGCATTTCTATATTGCGTGGTTCGACAAGCTCACCATGAGGAGGGCAGGTGATTGCAGGGAGGTCGCATTTGCGATGTAGCTGAAACATTGATGATAAGCTTGCAACCCACCCACTTTCCTCATGGTGAGCTTGTCGAACCACGCATAACGCGAATGCCGCTGGACAGCTTTCGGAATTCGAAGTGCATTCTTCAAACATGCAATAGCTGTCAAGAACACCCATCATTACGGTAATTTAATTACGCCAACTCACGGTTTGCCCTATTCGTGCTGGAAAACTTGTGCAACTCGTAGCACTGCGATTTGCATAATTTTTACGAGGGTCACGACGGTGTTCGTTTCATTTTTTCCCAAGCCCAAGCTGTTTTTCACATCAGCTGTCCTGTGGGCGTTGTTTGCGGTTTTGTTCTGGATTTTTGCAGGCGAGCAGCTTGGTGCTTATTTTGGTCTGCCGCCAGCTGCACCCGATGCACCACCGGTGATTGGCATCTCGGCTTTTGTGACCAAACCTTATCTTTGGCTATATATTTATTTTGCTGCATTCGTTGCAGGGTTCTACGCGTTTTGGAGTTGGTATGCCCCTCATCCTTGGCAGAACTGGTCCATTCTGGGTTCGGCGCTGATCCTATTCTCAACTTATTTTTCAGTGCAGGTTTCCGTCGTGCTTAATAGTTGGCGTGGGGAGTATTACGACCTTATCCAGAGCGCTTTGACAACGAAAGGTTCTGTCCAACCAATTCAACTATATGCCGGTGTAGTAACCTTCGTAGTTATCGCATGTATCGCCATCGCTGTAGCAGTTTTAACACTGTTTTTCACCAGCCATTACGTGTTCCGATGGCGCACGGCAATGAATAACTACTACATTGCTCATTGGGATCGCTTGCGACATATTGAAGGCGCTTCGCAGCGTGTTCAGGAAGACACGATGCGGTTTTCTTCTATTCTCGAAGATCTTGGTGTTTCACTTGTTCAGTCGGTAATGACGTTAATTGCCTTCCTGCCACTTTTGGCAGGCCTTTCCCAGCATATTACAGCGCTCCCTATAGTTGGTGTTATACCGTATCCGCTGGTTTTTGCTGCTTTAGCTTGGTCCATTCTAGGCACAGGAATGCTGGCTATAGTCGGCATCAAACTGCCGGGTCTACACTTCCGTAATCAGCGGGTTGAGGCTGCCTACCGGAAGGAGCTTGTTTTAGGTGAAGATGAGCCGGAACGGGCACAGCCGCCGACAGTTCAGGAGTTATTCGCGAATGTCCGTCGCAATTACTTTCGGCTCTATTTTCACTATGTTTATTTCAACGTGGCTCGATACGTCTACCTTCAAGCAGACGTGGTTTTTGGCCTGCTGGTGCTAGTACCGACCATTGCTGCAGGAACAATAACTTTCGGCATCTATCAACAAATTCGCGTAGGTTTTTCGCAGGTGACCGAGTCATTTCAATACCTTGTCAACTCTTGGTCGACAATCGTGGAACTCCAGTCGATCCATAAGCGCCTCAGAGCGTTTGAGGCGACACTTGAGGGGAAGCCACTCCCCGAAATCGACCAACGCTATTTGGAACGGGAAACCAGCGAGGTTTGACAGGATTATCCAAAACGGCCGGCGGTTAAATTCCGCCGCCGGTTTGCGGCTGTGTCAGATCGGGCGTGGAGGCAGCTTCCACGCCGCCGGTTTCTTTCAGATAATCGCTATAGGTCGTGCAGCGTACGTCGGCTTTCGTACACACCTCGGCAGTAAAGCGCTCCAGCGCGCGCCAATAGGCATCGCCATTCATCAGTGTGAAATGTAGTCCGATCTGGAAAGGAATGCGTTTGCCCTGATATTGCCGCTCAAATGCGCCCTTGAATGCCTCATAGGCCCGATTCTCAAACTCGCCCATGTGGTCTGTACGCTCGAAGCCGCCGGAATGACGCACAAACATATTATAATCCATGGCGATCACGGGCCGGTTCTGCGGTCCTTCGGCGATTGTCGGTAGGCCAAACTGGTAAAGTCCACCCGCATGCAACGGCAAAGCGGGGCCTTTGGAAACGCCGCTGCCATCAAAGGTGAAGCCCTGATCTTTCAAAGCGGCAATCAGGGCCGGGCTTTCTGAAAGATAGGGAGCGCGAAAGCCGCGAATCTCCTTTGCAACGAAATTCTTCCATCCTTCCGGTTCCGGGCCGGTGCCATATTTTGTCCAGGCATCGCTCAACACTTGTCGATAGGTGACAAGCTCACTTTCCCATTCGGCCTTGGTCCAGTTCTTGCCATCGAAATGGCCGCAGGCATGGCTGCCAATCTCATGGCCTTCATTGCGCGCCCGCCAGATATTATCGAGACGCTTTGCAATATCTTCTTTTGAAGAGGCAAAGCCAATATTGGAACGGCCAGAAGCTTTGCCCGGTGCCTGATAGCTCTTGCGGTCGGAATGATCGATCAGAAAGACGCAGGAGAGAAAATAGGTAAATTTGGCGTTGGAACGCTGCGCAAGATTAAATGCACGGTCCCAAAGTGCATTGCTACCGGCATTGTCAAATGAGATCAGCACATATTGTGGTTTTACACCAATAGAGCCGCGCAGTCCGGTCGCACCATCAGCATAGGCAGGCGAAGCCATTGCAAAAGCTGCCGATGCGGCAACGATCCGGGTAAAAATTTGCATGATGTCAGGTCAGCTCCACAGGGAGCACTGTCGCTACAGGTCAATTGTGGCGATGATCGGACGCGGCGATCCACCGCAATGCTTTACGTTGGAACCATTCTAATCACCCTGTAGAGTGCCGTTACAAAAGGGGACAAGCCATGCTGGTCATGATTATCGGAATCATCATTTTTCTGGGAATACATTCAGTGCGCATTGTCGCGCCGCGCTGGCGGCTTGCCAAGATGGAGCAGTGGGGAGAAGGCAAATGGAAAGGCCTTTATTCTCTGGTGTCTGTCGTCGGCCTTGCCCTGTTGGTTTGGGGCTTTGGCATGGCCCGGCTGGAGGCACCGATACTCTACGAACCTCCGGTCTGGATGAAACACATCACCTTGCTGCTGATGCTGTTTGCCTTCGTCTTTCTTGGCGTTTTCATTGCAAAGCCCGGCCGTATCAAGCCCGCGCTGAAGCACCCCATGTTGATATCCATCAAGACCTGGGCGCTCGCGCATCTTCTGGCCAATGGCGATCTTGCTTCGCTTATCCTGTTTTTGTCCTTTCTTGCCTGGGCGGTGTTTGATCGTATCGCGCTCAAGCGTCAGGCGCGCGCTGGGCTTGCCCCTGCAGTCATTACGCCCGGACCCGTGACCAATGATGTCATCGCCATTGTCATTGGCCTTGTGCTTTACGTCCTGTTTATCTGGAAATTGCACGTTCTTTTGATCGGTGTTTCACCAATGTGACGGCTAATTTAAGCAAGCCCCTTACATCGCGCGCAGTTTCCGACTAAAAGCCCCCTGAACTCCTTGCGTGACTGCCCATGGCCGTCGCGCGATAACTATTCATGAGGCACCATGACTGACGACGGCTTTTTCCGTGAAGTAAATGAGGAACTGCGCTCCGATAAGATGCGGGCGTTCTGGGCGCGCTATAGCACTTTGCTAATAGGCGGCGTTGTCGCGATCGTCATCGGTACCGCTGGTTTTGCCTTTTACGAATACTGGACTGAAAGAGAAGCTTCAAAGTCCGGCGATCAATTCCTGGCAGCGCTTAACCTTGTCCGTGATGGCAAGAATGACGAAGCCCTGAAGACGCTCGATCAGCTTGAAAAAGATGGTTATGGCGCTTATCCGGTGTTGGCTCGCATGCGCGCCGCCGGTGTGATTGCGCAAAAGGGTGATCTTGCCGGTGCAGTTGCTGCCTTCGACAAGGTTTCTGCTGACACATCCGTGCCGCAGGCCATTCGTGATCTGGCAAAGCTGCGTGCCGCCCTCATTCTGGTGGATACGGGTTCTTATGATGACGTGGCGGGTCGTGTTGAAGCGCTGTCGTCGGATAGCAACCCGATGCGCCACTCCGCGCGTGAGGCTCTTGGTCTTGCTGCCTGGAAAGCCGGTCGCGGTGCTGATGCAACCAAACTCTTCAAGCAGATTTCCGATGATCAGGCGGCTCCCGCCAATATACGTCAGTTTGCTGATACAATGCTGGACATGCTTAAAAGCACTGGCGCCACGCCCGCTGCGGCCGCTGGCTAATTAAGAATTAGGAATATTAAGCCGATGAGCTTTACCCTTGCAATTATCGGCCGTCCGAATGTCGGAAAGTCCACTCTGTTCAACCGTCTGGTCGGTAGGAAAATCGCGCTCGTCGACGATCTCCCCGGTGTTACCCGCGATCGCCGCGTCAATGCGGCCAAGCTCTACGATTTGAGATTCGATGTCATCGATACGGCGGGTCTTGAAGAGGTCGCATCCGATTCGCTCGAAGGCCGCATGCGCGCCCAGACGGAGCTTGCCATTGGTGAAGCCGATCTCATTCTTTTCCTTGTCGATGCCAAAGCGGGTGTGACACCAACAGACGTTACCTTTGCCGATCTTGTCCGCCGATCAGGCAAGCCGGTTATTCTCGTTGCCAATAAGGCGGAAGCACGTGGTGCCGAATCCGGCATGTATGACAGTTATCAGCTCGGACTTGGCGAACCATGCCCGATTTCTGCCGAGCATGGTCAGGGCTTTCCGGATCTGCGCGACGCCATTGTCGAGACCATGGGTGAGGAGCGGGTCTTCCCGGACGAGTATCTGCCTGTCGATGCCAATGCAGATGATTCCGTCGCTGTAACCATCCCGGCTACGCCGCGCGGTATGGATGATCTGATCGGCGATGATATTGACGATCCGGACGCCGAAGACATTCCGAGCTATGATTCGTCAAAGCCGCTGCGCATCGCCATTGTCGGGCGTCCAAATGCCGGCAAGTCGACGCTGGTCAATACGATGCTTGGCGAGGACCGTCTGCTGACAGGTCCGGAAGCTGGCATTACGCGCGATTCCATCTCGGTCGATTGGGAGTGGAATGGCCGCAAGATCAAGCTTTTTGACACGGCAGGTCTGCGCCGCAAGTCGCGCGTTCAGGGCAAGCTGGAAAAGCTTTCCGTGGGCGATGCGCTGCGCGCCATTCGCTTCGCCGAGGTCGTCATTATCGTCCTCGACGCGACAATTCCTTTTGAAAAGCAGGATTTGCAGATTGTCGATCTGATCATTCGTGAGGGCCGCGCGCCGATCATCGCTTTCAACAAGTGGGATCTCGTCGAAAATCGCCAGATGGTTCTGGCCGATCTGCGTGAGAAGACCGAACGACTTTTGCCGCAGGTTCGCGGTATTCGCGCCGTGCCGATCTCGGGTGAGCGCAATCAGGGTATCGACAAGCTCATGGCCGCTGTAGCCTCGACTGACGAAATCTGGAATCGCCGTATTTCCACCGGTCGCCTCAATCGCTGGCTGGAAGGGGTACTTGCCCATCATCCGCCTCCCGCCGTGGCGGGTCGCCGCCTGAAGATCAAATATATAACGCAGGTCAAGACACGGCCGCCGGGTTTTGTCATTTCATGCTCGCGTCCCGACGCGTTCCCCACCTCCTATGTCCGCTATCTGGCCAATGGTATCCGTGAAACTTTCGATATTCACGGCGTGCCTATCCGGCTTGTATTGCGCACATCGGACAATCCCTTTGCGGGCCGGGCGAAGAAAAAGCGCTAAGGCTGGTAGTTTTCCGTGGCACGAGGAGTTGCTCAAGCCACGGAAACTTTAACAACACATCGTTTCAGCGGCCTTCGTTAACTCTCCATCAAGGTTAATGCTTCATTTTTATGACCATAGTGTTCGGTCGTGAGTGTGGGGTATCGGCGTGCGTTTCTATAAGGTTTTGCGGGATTCCAGTGCCCGCCGCAAAGGCCAGCCATTTTCAAAACAGGCAAATCGCAAATATCTAGGTCCAGTCCTTATTGGTGCAGCGATATATTTGTTGTCTCCGACAGTGGTTGCCTATCAGGATATGGCAAGCCTGCTTTCCGGGTCCGAATCAGGGCAGGGGCGCTGGTCGTCTTACTTGGAAAAATCTCCGGCAGGCTCCGTACAAAAGGCAAATATGTCCTTTGTGGACAGGATAGCCACCGGATCAATTCCCGCCAGCGGCGCCAATGCACCGGGAATAGGCTCAGTGGCCATCAATGGCTCGAGCAAGGCATTGGGCGCCACTCCTGACGAGGCACGGATCAACCGGGCGGAAAAGCAGGGGCGTATTGTTTCGATCAGCAAGAAAGCGCCACCAAAAGCTTTCAGCGCCGGATCGATATTGCAACGTCAAAGCATGATAATCCGGCCAACGCACGGCATTGAAGTCGATATGGCTTTTGCCAAGCCAAAAATCGCGGGCAAGGAAATCGAGATCGCTCTTGCGTTTCACAATCGCTCGCCTGAGAAAATCGAGCCGGACGCTTCGATGCTGGCAAGCCTGATCAATAATGACAAGCCCGATGTGCTGGCCCTTGGTTATGCTCCGGCTGCTCCCGATTATTCGAAAACATCACCGTTTGATTCCATTCTTGCCGAACCAAAGCAGGCAGGCCGCTTCATTCCGCAACTTGGAAAAGGCGATCATAATTGGCTGGCTACTCCTTTGCCTCCGATTGTCTTCACTGCTGCGGAGCAAAAATGCCTGGCAACGGGCATTTATTTTGAGGCAAGAAGCGAGAGTGTAAAAGGCCAGGCTGCGGTGGCGCAGGTTATTCTCAACCGCGTGCGAAATCCTGCCTATCCGAAAACAATCTGTAACGTCGTTTATCAGAATGATGACTGGATCAATCGCTGCCAGTTCTCGTTTGCCTGTGAAGGCCGCAAGCTGCATGTAACCGAACCCAAGCAGTGGAAAGTCGCGCAGGAAATCGCCATGGCTGTTACTTCGGGCCGTATATTCCTACCCGAAATTGGTTCGGCCACGCATTATCATGCGACCTACGTGCGGGCAAATTGGGCCCATACAATGAAGCGCATCGATAAAATCGGGCAGCATATTTTCTACCGCACTTATGGCGGCGGCTGGATTTAGTCCGCTTGGAAATCGCCAAAACAATGATATAAATGTTTCTGGAGTGGAGAATGAGCTTTCGCTCATCCTCCGTTTCTCATTTATGAAAATGAACCCGGAACGTTAGCGTCCAGCCTGTCCGGGTTCTTTTCATGATGAGCGTGAAGCTAAATGGCTTGTACCACATAGATTCACCTCCAGTTTTGAGAGCAAGGCCCTTGCCAAAGTCGGAGAGGCCAATCTTCTCCGATGCACTGGCTGGTTCGGTGCTTCCGCTTTTGCTCCCAAATTCCTGTGTTTGACCCGTCTCGATCTATTCTTTGAAATCGTGCAACCCGCAAGAAATGCAGGGTTGAAACTGCGTGGATCAATATCCCCGTGCCGCATTTTGCACTTTCAATATCATTTACAAACTCGCAGGTTAGGCATATAGTTGTATGATGCAACTATATTTACGAGCCACACAATGAGTATCCTTCTGGACACTGCTCAAATACGTAATTCTTCAAGGCGCATTGTTCGAGAGTTAGGTTTTATGCGCCCGACCCTTGCAGGAACGAATCTCGCTCCATCCTCCGTTCATGCACTCATCGAGATTGGCAGAAATGATAAGCTGACCGCTGCCGAATTATGCGCTGTACTCGACCTTGAAAAATCCAGTGTTAGCCGAATGGTGCGCAAGCTTGTTTTGTCGGGCGAACTGATTGAACAGCCTAATGGGCAGGACGCCAGGTCCAAGGTGCTTTCCTTGACCAGCAAGGGGCATAATACGCTCGCCGCGATCAATGCCTTTGCCGATGATGTGGTGTCCTCTGCGCTGGGTAGTCACTCCGCTGCTGTGCAGGAAAAGGTGCGGGATGGACTTGCAGCCTATGCTGATGCGCTGGAACAGCGGCGCGCAGGCAAGGTGCCGCAATCGTCGCCGGCAATCTCCATCCAAAGTGGATATCAGCCGGGTATTATTGGACGGTGTGCCGAGATGCATGGCTGCTACTATGCTCGAACAAATAGTTTCGGTCATTTTTTCGAAGGCAAGGTTGCCACTGGCATCGCAGAATTTTCCGGGCGATTGGAGCGGCCTGTCAATCAGATTTGGGCGGCGGTAGATGTGGAAAAAATCGTCGGTACGGTGGCGATTGACGGCGAAGATCTCGGAAATAATGTGGCTCATCTGCGCTGGTTCATTATGGAGGATGGTTATCGCGGCGCCGGCATTGGCAGGCAATTGCTGAATAAAGCGATCTCGTTTTGCATCGAGCAACGGTTTTCCGAAATACAGCTTTGGACGTTCAAGGGATTGGATGCCGCACGGCGCCTATACGAGGCGCACGGTTTTGTTCTTGTAGAAGAGGAGCCCGGCGGGCAGTGGGGTAAAGAAGTGCTCGAGCAGCGGTTTGTACGCAAAATCGTAGGGGCGTAGGCAATTGGCGGCCCCGAACCATTGGAGCAGCGATAGTTTGCACCGATGGGCCCGAAGGCGACGCGCAAAACTGGTCAGGTATTTGATACGACGCTTCTGGTTCCGGTTAATGGGGAGTTCCCCCTGTTATTGCCTTCGAAGCCCTTCAAAAACTATAACCATGGAACCTCCTAACTAGCTGAATTGCGCAATCTGTATCCACAGCCAAACGCCAGATTCGCATGCAAAATTGTCACTCAGTGATGAGCAGGAAAGTCATATTTACCTAAGGCATTGAATTCTAGTAAAAAAATTACCTTGGAGAGTCGTGACTCTTCGCCTTGACTAGCGAGGATCAGGACAATATGTTGCGCGCGACTTCGAAGCGGGGATGAAGCCTCGCATTCAGTGTGTAAAGGACATGCCATTGGCAACGGGTAACGATCCCGATAAGTCAGGTTCTGTCGGTGACACGCCGGGTGCTGGCGGGGGACTAACTTCGGAAGAGCTGGAGCTTCGGCGCCGCAATCTGGAAGCAAAACTTGTTTCCAAGGGTGCAGCCCGTAAAGCCGGTTCGCAAGACAAGGGGACGGAAACCGCCTCCGGTGTCGCGCAGGCCATGAAATTGTCGAGCGAATTTATCGCCGGCGTTCTGGTTGGTGCGGGGTTGGGCTGGTTAGCTGACCGATTTTTGGGTACATCGCCATGGGGGCTCATCATACTGCTCCTGCTGGGCTTTTGTGCTGGAACGCTGAATATCCTGCGCTCTGCAGGACGTGTGGCGGAAAACAGTGGGCTGGATTTCACCAAGAAATCCGACCATGAAAAACCGGAATAGGGCTCATCGAGCACCGTTCGTGAGAACAGAATTAGAGACGAGGTAATAGTGTCCAACGATCCGATTCATCAATTCCACATTTCGCAATGGGTTCCCTTGCATGTGGGCGGCGTTGATCTGTCCTTCACCAATTCCTCTGCCTTTATGGTTGCCACAGTTGGCGTTGCCTCGGCATTTCTTTACCTTACATCGTCAAACCGTGGCCTTATCCCGACCCGTCTTCAGTCGGTTTCAGAGATGGCCTATGAATTCGTCGCATCAACATTGCGAGAATCGGCAGGCAGCGCGGGAATGAAGTTCTTTCCCTTCGTGTTCTCGCTCTTCATGTTCGTGCTCGTTGCCAATATGCTTGGCATGTTCCCATACTTCTTCACCATCACCAGCCAGATCATCGTGACCTTTGCGCTTGCGGTTCTGGTCATCGGAACAGTCCTTGTTTATGGCTTTGCCAAACACGGTTTCAAGTTCCTCGGGGTCTTTGTGCCCTCGGGTGTGCCCGGGCCGCTCTTGCTGCTCGTTGTTCCAATCGAAATTATCTCTTTCCTTTCCCGTCCGATCAGCCTTTCGGTTCGTTTGTTCGCCAACATGCTTGCTGGCCACATCACGCTGAAGGTGTTTGCCGGCTTCGTGGCTTCGCTCAGCGCATTCGGCGCAGTGGGAATTGGCGGCGCAATTCTGCCGCTGGCCATGACTGTGGCATTGACGGGTCTGGAATTCCTGGTGGCTTTCCTTCAGGCCTACGTCTTCACCGTGCTTACCTGCATGTATTTGAACGACGCAGTTCATCCCGGCGGTCACTAAAAAGTTCACCGGCGGATGTCCGCCTAACGCAAATCTATTCTAACGATCTACCCTCAAGGAGTTTAATATGGATCCCGTAGCAGCAAAGTACATCGGTGCAGGTCTGGCTTGTTTTGGTATGGCCGGTACGGCTCTTGGCCTTGGCAACATTTTCGGCAGCTATCTTTCCGGTGCATTGCGCAACCCATCAGCAGCTGATGGCCAGTTCGGCCGTCTGGTATTCGGCTTCGCCGTTACTGAAGCTCTGGGCATCTTCTCGTTGCTCATCGCTCTTCTGCTTCTCTTCGCTGTATAATAACGGCTTACGATATTGGCTGCGTCCGGTCGTTATTCGGACCAACGCAGCCAGTATGATTTGAAGTTCAATCAAGGGGACAACGCATGTTCGTGTCTTCGGCTAATGCCGCATCCACAACAGATACAATAGTCGCTCAGAGCGAAGCACCGGCCCATACCGAAACGGTTGCGCCCGGAACAACGCCTGATGCACATGCTCCGGCAGATCCGACAGCGGGAACGCATTCGGAAACCGGTCATGCCAAAGCCGTGTTCCCTCCCTTTGATTCCAACCATTTCGCTTCACAGCTTCTTTGGTTGGCAATCACATTTGCAGTTTTCTATGTTTTCCTGTCCCGCGTGGTTCTCCCGCGTATCGGTGGTATCATCGAAACGAGGCGTGACCGTATCGCTACTGATCTAGATCAGGCGGCACGGATGAAACAGGAGTCTGATGAGGCTCTGGCTGCCTATACCCAGGAACTCGCCGACGCAAAGAACAAAGCCGGCGCAATTGCGCAGGAAGCCCGTGATCAGGCAAAGGTGAAAGCCGACGCCGAACAGGCCGAAATTTCCGCAGCTCTCGAAAAGAAGCTGAGTGACGCTGAAGCCAGCATTGCCACGATCAAGAACAAGGCTATGCAGGAAGTCGGCTCCATCGCTGAAGATACAGCCGCTGAAATCGTCAAGAAGCTGTTTGGCGGTGCCGTCGACAAGCCCGCAATCTCCGCTGCTGTCAAAGCAGTGCGAGGCTAAGGAGAAACGTCATGGAATTGGATGCAACCTTTTATGCCCTCGTTGGCCTTATCATCTTCCTGGCGCTTATCGTCTACTTGAAGGTTCCAGGTGTCGTTGGTAAATCCCTTGACGCCCGTGCAGACAAGATTCGCGACGAGCTTGAAGAAGCCCGCCGCCTGCGCGAAGAAGCGCAATCTCTGCTGGCTGAGTATCAGCGCAAGCGTAAGGAAGCCGAAAAGGAAGCTGGTGAGATCGTTGCCATAGCGCAGCGTGAAGCACATGGTCTCCTTGAGGAAGCCAAGAAGAAAACTGAGGATTATGTTGCCCGTCGCAACAAGCTTGCCGAGCAGAAAATCGCTCAGGCAGAGGTTGAGGCTGTCAACGAGGTTCGCGCTTCGGCTGTAGATATCGCAATTGCTGCTGCCAGCAAGATTTTGTCGGAAAAGGTGGATGCCAAAACATCTGCCGATCTCTTCAAAACATCGCTTTCGGAAGTCAAATCCCGGTTGAACTAAAAAGCAGATTATACAAACGAATTTTAGTAAAGCCGCCTTTGAGCGGCTTTTTTTGTGCGAAGCATAATGCTCGATATGCAAACCAAATTTCGTTACGATGAGCGAAATATCGAGAAAAAATCAGAATAATTCCCAAAAAACACGGATTTTTGCCGAAAAATTGCAAGTACAAATTGCAGTTTAGTTGCATGCGGTTGAACTAAGCGATCCCCGGCATGTAAAAACCCGATCTATATCGGGAATTGTGAGGGGATGGAGTTAGAGCATTTCTGCGGCTCTGGTGTGAGCGAAACGTGCTTTATCCATCGGGCTTCACCCTCGTCCTATGGATAAACATCGGCCTTGCTGAACCCCTCGACCTTGTCCGCGAATCCCTCCGGCAGGGAAACAGAGCTTGCTCTAGGCTTGCCGTTCTTTCAAAGGCGAGAAACTGAAGCGGTGCAAGCCGACGACAGGACCGTGTGCCTCCATCGCGTTGCGATGGATTTCAGTTCCGTAACCCGCATGGGATTCCAGTCCATAGAGAGGATAATATTTGCCAGTCTGGCTCATCATTCTGTCTCGCGTTACCTTGGCAAGTATGGATGCCGCGGCAATGGAAACGGAGCGTTGATCTCCTTTGATCATCGCCGTTGCAGGGCAGGGCAGCCCGGGAGCGACGTCCCGGCCATCAATCAGCGCATGGTGAGGAATAATCGCAAGACCGCGTGTCGCACGGCGCATGGCTTCAAGCGAAGCCTTCAGGATATTAGTCGCATCAATTGCTGGCGCCGAAATGCTGGAAATAGAGCAGGCTAAGGCGGTTTTGGTAATGATATCAAACAGTTCTTCACGGCGTTTTGCCGTCAGACGCTTTGAATCATCAAGACCATCAGGAATTTTCTTTGGATCAAGAATGACCGCAGCCGCAACGACTGGCCCTGCCAGAGGCCCTCTGCCTGCCTCGTCAATACCGGCCACAAACTGGACACCGGAGCGCATGAGCTTCTTTTCACTGGCAAAGTCGGGCTTGTCAGCGGGCAAGGAAAGCAGCAGAGAATCAGAACGTAATCGAGACATCTTGCGGCGACTCTCGCATCCGTCCTGATTCTCTGCAAGTCCCCGGGTAGCAGATGGGGCAAAGCTACCCAGGGTAACCATCAGGCGGGGATGGGGATCGCACCTGATGGAAGAGCGTGTCTAAAACAAGGATAACTGCTCGTTTCCGGGCGTTGGCTCGAACAGGTCGGTGCGCAGGCGTCTCTTGTTAATGTTGATTCCGAGCCGCTTTGCAGCAATTTCAAAACGCCGCCCGATCTGCCAGGCATAGGGGCCATCACCCCGCATGCGCTTGCCCCATTCGGCATCATAATCCTTGCCATCGCGCATGGAACGAACAAGCGAAAGCACGTGCCGGTAGCGATCGGGATAATTTCGAAGCAGCCACTCCTTGAAAAGCGGGCTGACCTCAAGCGGCAAACGAAGCAGAACATATCCAGCTTCCAGCGCACCCATGGCACGGGCACTATCGAGAATCCGTTCGATCTCATGATCGTTCAACCCGGGAATGACGGGAGCCACCATGACACCAACAGGCACGCCTGCATCGGAAAGACTGCGCAGGGCTTGCAGTCTGCGCGTAGGCGTTGAAGCCCGGGGCTCCATCGTGCGCGCCAGCTTTCCATCAAGGGTCGTCACTGAAAGACAAACCTTGGCGAGGCCCTTCTCAGCCATGCGCGCCAGAATGTCCTGATCCCGCATAACCAACGCGGATTTTGTAACGATTCCAACGGGATGTTGATGAGCCTCCAGAACCTGAAGAATATCGCGCATAATGCGCCATTTCTTCTCGATGGGCTGATAGGGATCGGTATTTGTGCCGATGGCGATTGTCTTTGCAGTATAACCTGGCTTGGACAATTCCCTGTCCAGCATCTTTGCTGCATCAGGCTTGGCAAAGAGTTTTGATTCAAAATCAAGTCCGGCGGACAATCCCATATAGCTATGTGTCGGGCGGGCAAAGCAATAGATGCAACCATGTTCGCAACCGCGATAAGGGTTGATTGACCTGTCGAAACTTATATCAGGCGAGTCATTGCGTGTGATGATTGTCCGGGGCTTTTCGAGTTGTACCTCAGTCTTGAATGGTGGTAGATCTTCAATTGTTTCCCAACCATCATCATAGACATGGCGGCTTTCCGCCTCGAAACGGCCAGTGGGATTCATACCCGCGCCCCGGCCGCGTCTGCGTTCGCTGTCTATGCGCAAACCAGCATCTTCAATCAATGCGTTGGCATGTTGTGCTCGGCCGCTTCCGAAAGCAACCTTATCCGCCTGCACTACAATGTTCATCTGCGTTCTCCCTGCCAGGGTGGTACCGATTCGGTGGCACCTTCGAGCGTGAATCTATTCCTATCAAATAATGAGAACAAATCAAGAACAATTTAGGTAAAAGGATGGATGGAAATTCTAGTCACATTGATATATTGGCTAGGTATGATTTCCGTCCTGATTGAAACCCATAATTCAGACGAATTGTTAGCCAGAACCCTTGCCGGGCTGGTCGGTGGAGCCGTCGAAGGGCTTCTCAGCGACGTGATTATTGTCGATTACGGATCGTCGGATCAGACCCACCGCGTGGCTGATGCCGCTGGCTGTATCTTTCTGCAGGACCAGACATTGATTGATGGGTTCCGGCGGGCACGCAGTGAATGGTTTTTGCTGGTGGAACCCGGAGCAAGATTGCTCGATGGATGGATTGAGCCGGTCGCTGTTCACGTCGAGCGCTCACAAGGCCCGGCCTGCTTCTCATGCTCCCATGTTCACCGTAAGCCGCTGTTTAACAGGCTATTTTCAAAACGCAGCCCCATTGCCGATGGCCTGTTGATCTCCAAGCGGCAGGCAATGGCCTTATTGAAGCCGGAAAAGAAGGCGGCTGATCTGGCCCGTGGTTTGGCGATGAAACGTTTACGCGCGGAAATCATTCCAGCAGCTTAGCTCTTACCACCGCGTTTCAAATGTTCATCGAGCCGAGGCATGATCTCGACAAAATTACAGGGCATGTGACGATAATCGAGCTGGTATTGCAGAATATTATCCCAGGCATCCTTGCATGCGCCGGGAGATCCCGGCAGCACAAAGACGAAAGTGGCGTTTAACACTCCACCCGTTGCTCGTGACTGAATCGTGGACGTGCCGATTTTGTCATAGGAAACCCTGTGAAAAATGGTAGAAAATCCGTCCATCCGCTTTTCGAATATGGGCTCGAGTGCTTCCGGTGTCACGTCGCGGCCAGTGAAACCCGTGCCTCCTGTGGTGATGATGACGTCAATCTCGTCATCCTTTGACCAGGAAATGACACGCTCACGAATTTTTGTAACATCGTCTGTCACAATGTCTCTGGCCGCCAATATATGGCCTGCCGCTGTGATGCGCTCGGCAAGCATTTTGCCCGATTTATCATCATCAAGTGAGCGTGTGTCTGACACCGTAAGGACAGCGATTTTGACCGAAACGAAAGCGCGTGATGAATTGTCGGCCAAGGTCAGTTTTCTCCTTCGCCGCTATCTGTCTTGACCACAAACCACAATGGATAGGCATTGCTTATCAGAGATGCGGCAGCAGATGCGGCCTCATCGGTGTCATAAATCGCAAAGCAGGTAGCGCCCGAACCTGACATCCGGGCCAGACGCGGCGATGTAGAATATAGCGCGTCCACGGTGTCGCCAATAATGGGGAGCAGTTCGACCGTGGCAGCATACAAATGATTGTCCGTCTGTTCAAGATAGGCGCAGACATCGTTCACGCTGCCGAACCTTGGCAAGTTGGGCAATCCCGGATTGTTTCGCTTTTTCAAGGCGCCAAAGACCTGTGGCGTCGACACGGCGGCGCCATTGTTGACCAAAACCATTGGCAGGCGCGGGATAGCTGTGACCGCCTCCAGTTCTTCGCCGATACCGCGAGCAATCAAGGGCCTTCCATGCAGGCACATGGGCAGGTCTGCGCCCATTGCCAACCCAATATTATTGAGATCGACAGGATCAATATTGATGTTCCAGAGCGAGACCAGCGCTTTCAAGGTTGAAGCAGCATCGCTTGAGCCACCGCCAACACCAGAGGCGATGGGCAAGTGTTTTTCCAGTTCGATTGAAACAGGACAAGCCCGGTCCGGAAATTCTGCACGCAGCCTGTCCCGGGCTTTTAAAACAAGATTGGAAGCGTCGGCAGGTAAGGAATGTCCATAAGGTCCTGTTATGCGAAATGAATCCGCGCTGCTGCGTGCGATGCTTATTCGGTCACCATAACCTGCAAAAACCACCAATGTATCCAGGAGATGATATCCATCGTCCCGTTGGCCGGTAATATGCAGTGCCAGATTGATCTTGGCAGGCGCAATCAGGCTGATCGCTTGATCAAGACTGTCGAGCATCTCGGTCAGTCTTTACGCAAGCGGTATTCACCAGTTTCCGGATCCTGAACCAAAGTGCCTTGAGAGCGGTTCTGGACTTCTTTTTCCGCTTCGCGAACACGCTTTGATACACGCTGGGCTTCGCGTTTGAACGAACGATAGCCGTAATAGGCGGCAATACCGATAAGCAGAAAAAAGATGAGTTGTGGCATCGTCCTAGACCCCGAAAATGACAGGCACCGATATTTTCGTAATCATAACACGGTGCGTCGCTCTTGCCAAAATACACACAAGGTTAAAGGCCAAAACGTGACCAAAGCGCCCGTTCTTCTGCAGCATTGACAATGCCTTCGGCAAAACCCGCCCCTATTCCACCAAATCCGATTTCAGCAGAAGGGAGTTTGCGACCAAACAATCCCCGTGGCGGGGCTATAAGTTTGAGTTTGGTCTTAGGGCCATATTGAGATTGCAAATGTGATCGCATATCGCCCAACCCGTCAATCAGGCCAAGTTCCAATCCGCGTATCCCTGTCCAGAACAGCCCTGTAAACAGGTCTGGATTGTCACTGAGCTTTTCACCGCGCCGTTCCTTTACCAGATTGATAAAGGTCTCGTGAATCTCTAATTGCAGCGCTTTGAGATGCTCAATATCCTGCTTGTTTTCCGGCTTGAACGGGTCGAGGGTTGACTTGTTCGAACCGGCGGTATGAACACGCCGCTCGACGCCAATTTTCTTGATCAATTCGGTAAAGCCAAAACTTGCCGAAACAACGCCGATCGAGCCGACGATGGATGAGGGGTCAGCGATGATCTCGTCGCCCGCAACTGCAATCATGTAACCGCCGGAGGCTGCGACATCCTCAACGAAAACATGAACCTTCTTGTTCTTTTCCGCCGCCAGATCACGAATACGCCGATAGATCAGTCGCGACTGAACAGGCGAGCCGCCGGGAGAATTGATCGAAATCGCAACGGCTGGAGCATCTTTATCGCTAAAGGCTTCTTCAAGCATGCCGGCTGTAGAACTGAGCGACAGGTCATTACGAAAGCGGCTGCTTCCCGCCATGATCGCACCATGCAAGCGTACCACTGGGATTTCGATATGGTCTGGGCGCCAACGGCGGGGCAATAACTTCCGGATAAATCGAGCCAAGCGGGTCTCCTTTACGTGCTCATCTCAAGACCATGTAAGCGGTGCAGAGAAAATCACAATGGTCCCAAAGTCTAAAACAGCGAAGCGACTCCGTTATTGATCGCTATTGCGCGCTCGGTGAAGTCATTGCCGGTTTCATGGTGCATCACCAAGGGAGGATGAAAGGTAAGCCCCGCGCGGCTGCCCTTTACACCTTTAATGATGATCCTGATCGCCGCCTCTTGAGGTCTGGGCTGGACAGGAACGATAATGAGCCCGCCAAAGCGCCTTTGCAAAGCTGTCAGCAGGTCAAGCATGGACGCTGGCCGCGCGATAATGGCGATTGATCCGCCGGGTTTGACGATGGAAGCGGCGGTTTTAATCCATTTTTCCAACATACCATCGGTCATGACATGAGCTTCCGCTTTCAAAGCATCCGGCGTTGCGCGGTCCTTTGCCTCGTTGAAAGGCGGATTCATGATGGCAAAATCGAAAAAGTTGTCGTGAATTCCGGCAGCCATGCGCGTTTTGCCAATAGCTGTTACATCAGCCTGAACAATATCGCACCGGCCTGAGAACAGGTGGTTCTCTGGTAAAGCCAGAGACAAGCGGGCGCACTGCGCCATGAGTTCGGATCGCTCGATAAGAGTTGCACTGGCTTTGCCGCAGCGGGAAAGAACCGCAAGACCAGCAGCCCCAGCCCCGGCACCCAGATCTGCGATACGACCGCTGAATTCATTGGGCACTACGCTCGCCAACACCATGGCATCTACGCCGGAGCGATGACCTTTGGCAGAGGGTTGAATGAGGCGGAAACGACCGCGATGGAAAGCGTCGATCGTATGAGGGATATCCAGAACAGACATGAACTAGCCGCGAAGCTCCTGCTCGATTCCCGCGTCTGTCAGCAACTGGCGCGCCTCTTTTTCAAATTCTGAATCGACCATCACGCGCCGGGCGAGAACACCAAGCGACCCTTCAAGTACGCTCATATTGGCATCAGCGATAAAATATTTGATCTGTGCATCTTTCAATAATGATTCGACGAATGAAATCAGAACAGGGTCGTTGAGGCGCATTATTTCGATCATCTGAACTACCGTTTCGAAAGGGATGGGGAGAAGGGCCACTGGCTTTATCACGAATTTGTGGCCTGTACCAATTCTGCGCGCCAATTCGCCGCTTGCGGGTTATAGGCAGTCAAAATAAGGTGTCGCCGCATTGCAGCGCCGCGCATCTTGCAAGATTTTATCGGGCGTAGTGATATTTTGATTTGGCTCGCAATCCTTTCTGAAGATCAAATCTGGTCCTCGGAATCAGGCGCAAGGCCAAGACAGTAGGAGTTTCATTTTGGGCGTTGTTGTCAGTCTTGAAGAGAAGAAAAGCAGTTCTGGGTCGGTTCAGCCCCTGGTCGATTTGACCAAGGCGGATATGGGGCGGGTCAATGAACTGATTTTGTCTAAAGCAGGATCTGATGTTGAAATGATCCCGGAAGTTGCCAATCACCTGATTTCTTCAGGTGGCAAGCGTTTGCGCCCAATGATCACACTGGCTGCCGCACGTATGTTCGGCTATGAGGGCGATGGCCATGTGAAGCTAGCGACCAGCGTTGAATTCATGCATACCGCTACGCTGCTTCACGACGACGTGGTGGATGAGAGCGATCTGCGCCGTGGAAAAAGTACTGCGCGAATGATCTGGGGCAATCAGGCAAGCGTTCTCGTTGGCGACTTCCTGCTTGGTCAAGCCTTTAAAATGATGGTGGAAGTTGGTTCGCTGGAAGCACTGGATGTGCTCGCTACCTCTGCATCGGTCATTGCTGAAGGCGAAGTGATGCAGCTTTCGGCGGCAAAAAACCTTGAAACGACTGAAGACGAATATCTTGCCGTCATCAAAGCGAAGACTGCGGCGCTCTTCTCTGCTGCTGCGGAAGTGGGGCCGATAATTGCCGCTGCGTCGAAGACCGATCGGCAGGCGCTACGTTCATATGGCCTCAATCTCGGACTTGCCTTTCAGCTTGTCGACGACGCGTTGGATTATGGTGGCAATGCCAAAGATCTAGGCAAGAATACCGGCGATGATTTCCGTGAGGGCAAGATCACGCTTCCAGTCGTCCTTACCTATCGTCGGGGCAGCTCGGAAGAGCGGCAATTCTGGAAGGAAGCGCTTGAAAACGGCGTTAATGACGACAAGGGCTTGGAAAAAGCCAAAGGCTTGATGACCCGCTATGGTGCATTGAGCGACACGATCCAGCGAGCAAGGCACTTTGGCGGAATAGCACGTGACGCGTTGGCTCCGCTGGACCACTCGCCGCAGAAGGATGCCTTGCTGGAGGTAATCGATTTCTGCATCAGCCGGGTAAATTGAAGCCCGTCAGATGAGGGGTGCAAGCTAACCCCGTGCTAGTCTTTAGGAAAACTTGAGCGAAAACCGTAAAAAGGCCATGGTTCCCTTGAGGATTCGCAGTATCGTTTCAAATTAGGCAGTAAAGAGGGATTTGTCATGCAGCGCAGTAAAATGCTCGGCTCGATTGTAGGAGCTACACTGGCTGCCATGATAGGCGGTGCGATCCCGGCAGCAGCGACCACGACACAGACGCCAGTCATAAATACCGGAAACCTGTCGGGCGCTTTTCTTTCAGCTCGGACTGCAGAGCGCGACAATGATTTTGATAGCGCCATAGCGTTTTATCGGCAGGCACTGACCTATGATCCCAAAAATACGGAGCTGCGTCAAAGCCTCCTGCTTGTTCTTTTGACGAACGGCCAGTTCAAGGAAGCATTGCCGCTGGCTGCCGAGTTGAAGGCTGTGCCTGAAATAGAGCGTTTCTCGCGTTTGGCGCTTGGAATTGATGCTCTCAACAAGAAACAATACCGCCAGGTCGAAACATTGATGATGCTGTCGCTCCAGTCTGATCTGGATCGTATGGTGACTGGACTGATTGCAGCTTTTGCCAAAGCCGGTGCCGGCAAGCCCAACGAGGCCTTGGCAATGATTGACAAGTTGAAGGGGCCGGAAGGATTCACGCTTTTCAAGGCCTATAGTTCGGCGCTGATTGCGGACATGGCGGGTCAGAAGAAAAAGGCGGCAGAGTTTTATCAAAGCGCCCTGGACAACAAGGCCAATATAGCTGCTGCTCCTGACACGTATGAACGCTTGGTCGAGGCATATGCTTCGTTCAAAATTCGCAATGGTGACAAGGCAGGCGCTGAAGCACTGGTCAAGGAAGCAATTGATGTTCTGTCGGGACGCATGGTTCTTGTCGAATTTGCCAAGCAGATAGCGAGCGCAAAAACGATCAAACCTCTGATTGAGACCCCGCAACAGGGAGCATCCGAGGTATTATATGTCGTTGCGACAGCAATTGATAATGGTGGGGCGGAAGCCTTCTCGAAATTATATCTGCAAATGTCCCTGCCACTTCGCCCGGACCATGATGCTACCCTTTATCAATTGGGTGATCTGAGTGCGAAGCTTGAACAGCCGGAGAAAGCAATCGAGTATTTTGGCAAAATTGCCAAGGATTCCGCCTATAGGCGCGATGCCGAAATGCAGCTTGCGATTAATCTCGCCGTTCTGAAACGAAATGACGAAGCTATCAAGCATCTTGGTGTTTTGCTTGAAAGCAATCCGGAAGACATGCGTACATATCTGGCTATTGGCAGCATTTACGCCCAGGATAAAAATTTCAAGCAGGCAGCTGAAACCTACGACAAGGCCGTTGCCGTTTTAAAGCAGCCTACCCGAAATGACTGGACGATCTTCTATCAGCGTGGAATTTCCTATGAGCGCCTGAAGGAATGGGACAAGGCGGAGCCGAATTTCCTGAAAGCGCTGGAACTCTACCCCGATCAGCCACAGGTCCTGAACTATCTTGGATATTCGTGGATTGATATGAATATCAAGCTCGAACAGGGGCTGGATTTGATCAAGAAAGCCGTAGCAGCAAGGCCACAGGACGGCTATATCGTCGATTCATTGGGCTGGGCCTATTATCGTTTGGGCCGTTACGATGAAGCCGTCACTCAGCTTGAGCAGGCAGTAAAACTGCGCGCCGAAGATGCTACAATCAATGATCACCTTGGTGATGCTTACTGGCGTGCGGGCCGCAAGCTTGAGGCGACTTTCCAATGGGCGCATGCGCGCGATTCCAAGCCTGAGCCTGAAGATCTGGTCAAGATCGAGGAAAAGCTGAAAAACGGACTTCCAGAAGAAAAGAATCCCGGTGTGGCAAAGAACGGCGTTCAGGTACCTGAGCCACCAACGCCGCCAGCTCCGGCTCCAGCACCCGACAAGAAGGGCTGATTTCTTCGTTCCACTTGACCGGTCTGTATGCACGTCTTAGAGCATGATCCCGAAAAGTCGCATGACTTTACGGACAAGATCATGCTCCAAACGAAACACGCATTCTCTGTTATTTCCAGTAATGAAAAGGCCGCACGGTGACTTCTCCCTTGCCAGATCATATGCACCCGACCCGCTCGTTTCAGGGGCTTATCCTGACGCTCCACAATTATTGGGCGCAGCATGGCTGTGTAATCCTGCAGCCCTATGACATGGAAGTTGGTGCTGGCACATTCCACCCCGCAACGACTTTGCGTTCGCTTGGACCAAAGCCGTGGAAGGCTGCCTATGTGCAGCCGTCACGCCGCCCGAAAGATGGTCGTTACGGCGAAAATCCAAACCGGTTGCAGCATTATTATCAGTATCAGGTGATCATGAAGCCATCGCCGCCCAATCTGCAGGAGCTTTATCTCGGCTCGCTGCGGGCTATCGGCCTTGATCCTTTGATGCACGATATCCGTTTCGTCGAGGATGACTGGGAAAGTCCGACATTGGGTGCCTGGGGGCTGGGCTGGGAATGTTGGTGCGATGGCATGGAAGTGTCGCAGTTTACCTATTTTCAGCAGGTTTGCGGCATTGAATGCTCGCCGGTGTCGGGTGAATTGACCTATGGTCTGGAACGTCTTGCCATGTATGTGCAGGGCGTGGACAATGTTTACGACCTCAATTTCAATGGTCTTGAGGGTGACGAGAAAGTCACCTATGGCGACGTATTCCTACAGGCCGAACAGGAATATTCACGGCATAATTTTGAACATGCAAATACAAGCACCTTGCTCCGTCATTTCGAAGATGCGGAAGCGGAATGTGAAGCGCTATTGCGCGCTGGCGCTCCAAAGAGCGGCGATAACAGCCCTCAGCATAAAATGGTCCTGCCTGCCTATGATCAGTGCATCAAGGCATCCCACGCATTCAATCTTCTTGATGCGCGTGGCGTGATTTCGGTAACGGAACGTCAGAGCTATATATTGCGGGTACGCAATCTTGCCCGGCAATGCGGCGAGGCCTTCCTTCTCACGGAAGCAGGTGGCGTGAATTTCAAGAGTGAGTCCGTATAATGCCTGATCTTTTGCTCGAACTCCGCTCGGAAGAAATTCCGGCACGTATGCAGCGCAAGGCTGCTGGCGATTTGAAGAAGCTGGTTACCGACGCTTTGGTCGAAGCCGGGCTGACCTATGAGGCAGCGGGAGACTATTGGACGCCGCGCCGTCTTACGCTCGATATACGTGGCCTTACAGCACGTTCCAAGGATGTGCACGAAGACCGCAAAGGCCCAAGTGTCAATGCGCCTGAGCAGGCTATTGCAGGCTTTCTGCGTTCAGCAGGCTTGAATGATATTTCTGAAGCGCATGTCCACACCGATCCTAAGAAGGGTGATTTTTATGTCGCCCATCTGACGAAACCCGGGCGCGGCGCTGAAGAGATCATTGCGGAGCTGATGCCAAAGATTATCCGCGAATTCCCATGGCCAAAATCCATGCGATGGGGCGCGGCGTCTTCCAAATCCGGAAGCTTGCGCTGGGTTCGTCCGCTACAGTCTATTGTTTGCACGTTCGGACCTGAAACCGAGGAGCCGGTTGTCGTCGATTTTGAGATCGATGGTCTGAAAACTGGCAATGTAACCTATGGTCATCGCTTCCTGAGCGATGGCAAGCCGATCACCGTCCGCCGCTTTGACGACTATGTTGCCAAGCTTGAAAAGGCGAAGGTGGTGCTCGATGCGGATCGCCGCAAGGAAATTATCCTTTCCGACGCCCAGAACATCGCTTTTGCATCGGGACTTGAGCTTGTTGAAGATGAGGCGCTTCTTGAAGAAGTGTCTGGCCTCGTCGAATGGCCGGTGGTGTTGATGGGCGAATTTGAGGAGGAGTTTCTTGCAATTCCGCCTGAGGTTATCCGCCTTACCATCAAGACCAATCAGAAATGCTTTGTTACACGTAAACAGGGCGAAGCGGACAAGCTTTCCAATAAGTTCATCCTCGTTTCCAATATCGAAGCGACTGATGGCGGTCGCGAGATTGCCCATGGCAATGGCAAGGTCGTGCGGGCACGCCTCTCGGATGCGCTATACTTCTGGAATACCGACCAGCATGATTTGCCAGATATGCACACGCTGGCGCCAGCTGCCATCAAGTTTGACCTTGATCTGAGCAAGCCATTGGACCAACGCATGGCACGTTTGGATGCGCTGAATGTTACTTTCCACGCAAAGCTTGGTACACAAGGCGAGCGCGTCACGCGGATTAAAAATCTTGCACGCGCACTTGCGATTCGGATAGGCGCCGATCCAGTTTTGGCAAGCCGCGCATCGGTTTTGGCTAAAGCCGATCTTACAACCGAAATCGTTGGCGAGTTTCCTGAGTTGCAAGGTGGCATGGGCCGGAAATATGCACTCCTGCAGAATGAGCACCCATCAGTGGCTGCCGCCATTGAGGAGCATTACAAACCGCAAGGACCATCCGATTTTGTACCAAGCGATCTGGTTTCGGTTGCTGTTGCACTGGCGGACAAATTGGATACGCTGGTCGGCTTCTGGGCTATTGATGAAAAGCCAACCGGTTCTAAAGATCCGTTCGCATTACGGCGCGCGGCGCTCGGCGTGATCAGGCTTCTGCTTTCAAGCGATTGGAAGATTGAACTTTTGCCCATTTTCCAAGACGCCTTCATTCAATTGCGCGAAGAGAAAATCGAGCAGCGGATCGAGCATTTCGAGGAAGCGCAGGCAGCCCAGAATTCGGGTGATGTGGATGGTGAGGAAGATGTTACCAACGCGATATCTGGTTTTGAAAAGCGGATACGCGGCCAGCTTTCGGAGCGGTCACAACCCATCCTTCTTGATCTCTTGGCGTTCTTTCATGACCGCCTCAAGGTACATCTGCGCGACCTCGGTGCGCGTCATGATCTGATTGATTCTGTGCTTAAACCAGACGCGGATAATCTCTTGCTGATCGCACGGCGTGTCGAGGCGCTTGTTGTTTTCCTCAACACGGAAGACGGTAAAAATCTTGTTGCCGGAACCAAGCGTGCCGCCAATATTTTGAGCGCCGAGGAGAAGAAGGGGACAGCCATTTCAGACATGGTAAACCCCGATCTTTTCAATGATGATGCGGAAAAGAACTTATACGTCGCGGTGAATCAAGCTGAGAGCCAAGCGGCGCAAGCGATTCAAAAGGAAGACTTTTCCGGCGCGATGATCGCACTTAGTGCTTTGCGTGAACCAGTTGATTCATTCTTTGAAAAAGTGCTGGTTAATGACGACAATGCCGATATTCGCGCAAATCGTCTGGCATTGCTTTCGCGAATCCGCGCGGCGACGGATGCCGTTGCTGATTTCTCGAAAATTGTTGGATGACAGGAAGATAGGTAGCAGTTCTCAACTGTCTTAGGCGTTTCCTAATTCACGCCTGCGCGCATCGGTGCTTCTGCTAAGTCGGGGGCAGGCATTGATTTGCCAGCGGCTATAGGTTCCGATGCCTGCGCGGCAAGCAAGGGATTTGCCGGCGCCGCATTACCTTGCATGCGCGCCATATACTCCCGGGAACGAGCACGTCTTTCCGCATAAGCTTTCAAGCGTGCTGCTTCCTCCGCAGTCTGTTTAAGGCATGATGTGCAGACTGGATTGCCGTTGGCATCGAAGCTGTCATAACCAATATAGGATACCGAATTCGGCTTGGCCGTTTCTCCGCTGACAATGATTGAATCTGCTAAAGCGGAGGCGCTTATCAGGGCGATGGCTGACGCTGCAATGAACTGGCGTAGAAGCATGGCTGATCAATCCCGGATTCTCTATATAAACAAACGCTCCAGCCTTCTCTATTTGGGATTCATTGCCAAAGCTTTCTCACGATGGATTCAATTTTAGGCATGACATCATTCGAGCTGTTCATCAGCCAATACTTGCAGCGCGCCACCTCATTCGTGTAGGCAGGGCGACCACTGGAGGCTATCTTGGCTACAATCTTGGGTATGGACGAACAGGCGATCCTCGCTGCAGCCGATACGTTGGCTCAGGGGAAGCTTGTGGCTATCCCAACGGAGACCGTATACGGCCTTGCAGCCGATGCGACGAACGGAAGCGCAGTTGCCGGTATCTTTGAGGCCAAAGGCCGCCCGCACTTCAATCCGCTGATCTGCCATGTCTCGGATGTTGCTATGGCCGAACGTTATGCAGAGATCGATCCGGTTTCCCGTCAATTGATCAATGCTTTCTGGCCGGGGCCACTTACCCTCGTCCTTCCATTGAAACCGGACTGCGGAATCCATCCCCTGGTAGCGGCCGGACTCGACACTATTGCTCTGCGTATGCCCCGTGGCGTGGCAGGAAAAATCATCGCGGCATTGGATCGACCGCTTGCAGCACCGAGCGCCAATACTTCCGGAAAGATAAGCGGCACCAATGCTTTGTCTGTAGAAGGCGATTTGGGGTCAAAGATTGCGATGATCCTTGATGCAGGCCCGTCAGAAGTCGGACTCGAGTCGACGATTGTCAAAGTTGATGGTGATACAATCCTGATGCTACGCCCGGGGGGCCTCGCGGCTGAAGAGATTGAGGCTGTGATTGGCCGGAAGCTTGGCCGCATAGATCAGCGCGCAGCAATTCAGGCACCGGGGATGATGGCTTCCCATTATGCTCCCTCTGCCGCAATGAGGTTGAACGTCCATGACGTAATGGCAGGCGAGGCTTTGCTTGCTTTTGGACCGCACCGTGCAAATGGATACTCAAAAGCCGCTGCCATTCTCAATCTCAGCGAAACGGGCAGCCTGCACGAGGCTGCAACCAACCTCTTCGACTTCATGAAGCGCCTCGACGCGGTTGATTGCACAATGATTGCCGTCGAACCCATACCTTTCAACGGCCTCGGTGAGGCTATTAATGACCGCCTTGTTCGCGCCGCAGCGCCCCGCTCGTTGTCGGTAGCCGAAATGGAACAGATAAAATGACGCTGACGCAGAATTTGATTGAACGTTTTGTAGCAATAGTAGGTGAAGCTTATGCTTTACGCAGTGCCAATGACATTGAGCCGTACCTTATTGAGCCGCGCGATAAATTTGGCGGCAAGACCTCGCTGGTATTACGCCCCTCAAATGTCGATGAAGTTTCGGCCATTCTCAAATTGGCGACCGAAACGGAAACCGCCATCGTCCCACAAGGCGGGAATACTGGCCTTGTGGGGGGGCAAATACCAGATGGTAGTGGAACTCAAATTGTCCTGTCGCTTTCGCGGTTGAACAAAATCCGCAGCATTGATCCTGCTGGAAATCTGGCCATTGTGGAAGCCGGGGTTGTATTGCAGAAACTTCAGGAGGCCGCTGCCCAGGCGGGCAAGCTGTTTCCGCTATCCCTCGGGTCTGAAGGCTCTTGTCAGGTTGGAGGAAATCTTTCTTCCAATGCTGGTGGTACGGCAGTTCTGGCCTATGGCAATACGCGGGAACTCTGCCTCGGTGTTGAAGTTGTTTTGCCTACCGGCGAAATTCTGAATGATTTGCGTACCGTCAAGAAGGACAATACCGGTTACGATCTGAAGGACCTCTTCATAGGGGCTGAAGGAACGCTTGGCGTTATCACTGCTGCGGTCATGAAACTGTTTCCGTTGCCGAAAGGCAAAGGCGTTGCCTATGTTGGGCTATCCAGTCCCGATAATGCCTTGCAATTGTTGAACATGGCCCAGAGCCACGCAGGCGCATCCTTGACGGGCTTTGAGTTGATGCCGCGGATAGGTGTGGAGTTCTCGGTTGCCCACACGGAAGGTGTACGTGATCCGCTGCAGGAGCCGCATAACTGGTACGTTCTGCTTGATATTTCTTCATCGCGTTCCGCCGAAGACGCGCGGGAAACCATTGAAGCAATCCTGACCGAAGCATTCGAGGCCGGTCTGGTGGATGATGCAACCATCGCCGAGAGTACTGCGCAGGAAAAATCGTTCTGGCATATGCGCGAGGCCATGTCTCATGCGCAGAAACCCGAAGGCGGTTCGATCAAACATGATATTTCCGTACCCGTCGCCAGAATTCCGGACTTCATCAAAGAAGCTGATCAGGCGGTTCTCGACCTCATTCCTGGCGCCCGTATTGTTTCATTCGGCCATATGGGCGATGGCAATCTGCACTATAATATTTCGCAGCCTGTCGGCGCCGATAAACAAGCCTTTCTTGATCGCTGGGCTGAGGTAACGAAGCGCGTTCACGATATCGTCCGCGCCTATAACGGGTCGATCTCGGCGGAACATGGCATCGGCCAGTTAAAGCGACAGGAATTGTCTGAAACCAAGTCACCCATTGCGCTCGATCTCATGCGCCGCATCAAGAAATCGTTTGACCCTGCAGGCGTTATGAATCCCGGCAAGGTCATCTGAAATCGCAACCCTTTATTCACGCTCCTTACCAAAGTCTTGGGGCAGGTCGGGTTTCGATAACCATTCCATCTAATCAGAAAGAGTTAACCCAGTTCGTTAAGCGGTATTGGGAAAGTTGACGCTACTGTGTCCCTAACGAGACCAGAAAATGGTCCGTCCTTACAGGGAAATAAACATCAGAGAAGACCGGAAAACCGGCTCTCAGGATCGACAGAAGGCGTCAAATGAACAAAGCCGGAGCAAAGCCGGTTTGGGCAGGTCGGGAATTCCGGCTTGACCCATTCCACCTGCCACAGACAGTAACTTATGCGACACGCGATGATCGCGGCGACATCACCTTCACACTGCATGAACGAGGCGCTGTGGTGAAACGGATTCTTCCAGCCAGCAATCTACCCGTTTCGCTTGCTCTTCCACCATGTGCCTTCCGCGGCGTTACGGCCCGCGCAACGGAAGATGAGCTTGGCGATATCACTGTCACGCTTGAACTCATGCATACGGACCCGCATCTTTCAGTTCCATTGCTTGTCGCCCATGACCTCAACGATGTTGCTGCCGATTGGCGCGCATGGTCGTCAATGTTCAAGCTGCCGATGATGATGGTGGAAGAAGATGGAGTTGCTCGCCAGCTCGACCACAATATTGGCCCCGTCGCTGTTTCTGCTCCGACACCCCGTCGGCAGGGCCGTGAGCCGCGCCGCCGCCGTCCGCGCTTTCTTGCCCGCCGCAAAATGGGCGATCTTGGCCTGCGTCTGGTTATAAGCGGCGAAGAGATTATTGCGCAGGGTTCAAAATAACCCTGCAGCTCTTAAAACATGGGTTTGACCACGGTCCACAGCCCACCGGCGACCAAACCAAGAAAAATCACCCAGCCGACAATAGTGTTGGATTTGAACAGCCGCAGGCATTCATCTGGATTGTCAATGTCGAGTGTCATGATCTGGCGGTACATATGCGCGCCTGCCGCCAGGAGACCGGCGACGGCGGGCATAGGAACTTCAGCCACTGCAAAAGCGCCGAGAAAAAGCGCTAGCGCCCCGCCATAAAGAACCATGAGGGCTTCCCGCGTGCGGCTGCCAAACAGCCGCGCAGTAGAGCGCACGCCAACCAGAGCATCATCTTCCTTGTCCTGGTGGGCGTAGATCGTATCATAGCCGATGACCCAGAGGATCGATCCGGCATAAAGCAGGATTGCCGGCCAATCCAATGAGCCGAAATGTGCTGACCAACCAACCAGCGCGCCCCATGAAAACGCCAATCCAAGCACAAATTGCGGCCAGTTGGTTATGCGTTTCATAAATGGATAGATGGCGACAATCGCCAATGATCCGATTGCAAGAATGATGGTAAAAAAGTTTAGCTGAACCACCACCGCAAAACCAACCAGTGCCTGTAGCACCAGAAATATTTTGGCTTGTTTTCTGGTTACCTGACCGGAAGGCAGCGGACGCGAACGTGTCCGCGCCACCTTGTTGTCGATATCCTCATCGGCAAGATCATTATAGGTGCAGCCAGCCCCGCGCATGGCAATTGCCCCGATGAGAAAAAGTATAAGGTGGTAGGGCGAGGGGAGAACGGACCATAATGGCTCGCCGACCTTGGCGCCAGCTGTTGCTGCAAGTGCCGTCGCCCACCAGCACGGCCACAGGAGAAGCCACCATCCGATTGGTCGGTCCCAGCGCGCAAGTTGTGCATAAGGCCAAAGCCAGTTTGGTAAAATGCGATAGACCCAATGACCCGATGGCGCATCGAACACGCGACCACGGCTGTGCCGGGATTGAATATTATCTTTTTCTGTAATCATGATTTGACCTTGCAGCGGTTAACCGCACAGTCAAGCACCCTATGTGCATTTTCAGGGCAAATTCTTATTGCGTGCTTGACCCATGCGCCTCAAAGCCATACCGACACCGCAATAATTCTTTATAGGAGCGGAATTCGATGAACGTCTTGCTGATAGGTTCCGGCGGTCGCGAGCATGCGCTGGCATGGAAAATGGCTGCATCGCCCGCCCTTACAAAGCTTTATTGTGCACCCGGTAATCCCGGCATTGCGAATGTTGCAACATGTGTGGAGCTTGATCCCTCGGATCACGCGCAGATCATTGCCTTTTGCAAAGACAAATCAATCGATTTCGTGGTTGTCGGCCCGGAAGCACCTTTGGTAGCGGGTATTGCAGACGATTTGCGCGCTGAAGGATTTTCCGTGTTCGGACCGTCGAAAGCTGCGGCACGGCTTGAGGGATCGAAGGGATTTACCAAGGATCTCTGTGCGCGTTTCAATATTCCAACCGGCGCCTATCAACGGTTTACCCAGGCAGATGCCGCAAAAGCATATGTCAGACAGCAGGGCGCTCCCATCGTCGTCAAGGCGGATGGGCTCGCAGCGGGCAAGGGCGTCGTCGTAGCCTTCGAGATTCAGGAGGCGTTGGATGCAGTGGACGCGTGTTTTGAGGGAGCCTTTGGTGGTGCCGGTGCGGAGGTCGTCGTCGAAGAATATCTCGATGGAGAAGAAGCCAGCTTCTTTTGCCTATGCGACGGAAAAGTCGCGCTGCCATTTGGGACAGCACAGGATCACAAACGTGTTGGTGATGGTGATACGGGGGTCAATACGGGTGGCATGGGAGCCTATTCGCCTGCACCTGTTATGAGCCAGGAAATCATTGACCGCACCATGCGCGAACTAATCGAGCCGACCATGCGCGGCATGGCTGAAATTGGCGCGCCGTTCAGCGGCGTTCTCTTTGCCGGGCTTATGATCACCAAGGATGGTCCGAAGCTGATTGAATATAATACGCGTTTCGGCGATCCGGAAACGCAGGTTCTGATGCTGCGCTTGAAAGATGATCTTCTGTTGCTGCTTAAAGCGGCGGCCGATGGTGCTCTGGACCAGATGTCCGTACGCTGGAGCGATGACTCTGCGTTGACGGTCGTTATGGCAGCAAAGGGCTACCCGACCTCCCCGGAGAAGGGCAGCATCATCAAAGGTGTGGAGGCAGCGGCTGAGGCTGATGCGGTTGAGGTTTTCCACGCAGGCACCACTTTGAAAGATGGTGATCTGGTAGCTAATGGCGGGCGCGTCTTGAATGTGACGGCAAGCGGTAAAACTGTGCAACTCGCCCAAGAAGCAGCTTACAAAGCCATTTCAAAGATCGATTGGCCTGAAGGTTTTTATCGTCGCGATATTGGATGGCGGGCAATTGAACGGGAACGTAGCTAGTCTTCCTATCGTGCAGCGATACAATGTCTGCCGGGTGCTGTCAGAGGCGTCCAGTTCGCGCTGTGGGTTGGCTGTTTCAATCCACGAGCGATAGCTGCAAGGTTTATCGCCTCATTGATATTCATGCTTTTCTGCGGCTTGGTAACAGAAGCAGTCAAGGTTTCATCAATTCCCGTATCCGGAGCAGGGGCGAGCAATTGATGAACACCGGCAATGAGTCCTTCTGTCGTAATAGCGGATTGCGCCAATTCCCATAAAGCCCGGTAGTCAATCAGCGGGACTTCTGCCGCTGCCATAAGAATGTCGTCCTCAGGGTAGGGGCGATTCCCCGGTGTCGGCAGATTGTCCGGCGGAAGAGCACGAACCAACTCGCCCAAAGGCCAGGCGTTTTTTAGCTGGGCAACAGTCATGTCAGCTACGTTTACATCAATGTCGCGATGGGTTCCGGCTGGCCTATAGGGGCAACGCTGCTCGGTGCAATTACTCTGGGAGGTAAATTGCCAAAGAGCGTAATCTTGCCAGTTTCCTTTCGGAAAATGCGGAGCGATGTCAGATTCATAGCGCGCATACCATAGCTGCAGGCGCGACAAGATGGGAAATTCCAGTCGCCGGTCTGCAATATATTTTGCCGTTGTACCATTGGTATAGAGGACTGGATAACGACCAGTCCGCAGCTTGATCTGCTCGGCGAAAATCTGCGCGTCTCGCAAGGACATGAAGCGTTCGGGATCATTGTCCTCAATGTCAATTGCGATCAACTCGTCATCGCTTGGTTCGGCATAATCAATAAAATGATTGGCTTGTTCGATCGGATTGCCCGGGCGGCCAAGGTGATATGCTCCCCATTTCAGCCCAAGAGTTTTGGCGAGCATGCGACGTGTCTGATAAAGTTCGCGCGAAACCGCATAGTTGCGCCATATGCGCCTGCATAGCTCCTGTTGCATCTCATCGTCGATTCGTTTGCAATGGTAGTTTGCAGGCAGGCCATCGGAACCTTTATGGATGAAGGCTGCTATACGTGGGTCTTTGACGATTTCTGCAAGATTAAATGAATTTTGCTCGTAGCCATCAAGTACGATTGCACGCGCTTTATTTGACCAAGGTGTCGTGAACTCGGAAGTGGCGCTCGCACTGCCGTTGAAGCACATTCCCAGAAGGGCAGCCGCAAGAGCAAATATGGATCGCCGGGTCGCCAATATATTGCCTCGTAACGGAGTTTCCAAGATACCAGTCAGATGGTGGCTGTAATGGGTTAACATGGTGTTAACCATAGGAGAGCGGCCCATCAGAGATAAATACTTACGTTTACGTAAAAATCCTCTTGCCTTTCGGTGCCTGGGAGTTGCAATGTCATCCCGCATCACGATGAGGAGACTGTGATATGTACCGCGCGCCTGTCGAGGATATCGCTCACACTTTAAAAGACATCGCTGGCTTGGCCGCGGCAATGGAGCAGGGCCGTTTCGGCGATCTCTCCGGTGATCTGGTGGATGCAATTCTTGAAGAAGCAGGAAAATTTGCAAGCACACGCGTTGCTCCTTTGCTTCAGGTCGGCGACAAGCACGGTACTCCGCTCAAAGATGCTGAAATCAGCATGCCACCCGGTTGGAAGGACGTTTATCAGGAATGGGTTTCCGGCGGGTGGAACGCCCTGACCGGCAAGGAAGAGTTCGGCGGCCAAGCCTTGCCGATGATGCTGGCTATTGCGACATTTGAAATGTGGAATTCGGGGTCGATGGCGTTTGGCATCGGGCCGACGCTGACCCTGGGGGCGATCGAGGCGCTGGAAGCGCACGCCACCGAAGAATTGCAGCAGACCTATCTTCCCAAGCTTGTTTCTGGCGAATGGATGGGCACGATGAATTTGACCGAGCCACAGGCGGGCTCCGATGTGGGTGCATTGCGCACGCGTGCTGAACGCGCCGATGACGGCACCTATAGGATCTTTGGAAGCAAGATTTTCATCACCTATGGCGAGCATGATCTTACCGACAATATTATCCATCTGGTCTTGGCGCGCTTGCCCGACGCTCCCGCCGGAACCAAAGGCATTTCGCTGTTTCTGGTGCCCAAATATCTTGTCAACGAGGATGGCTCGCTTGGAGCGCGCAATGATGTGTTTTGCAGCAGCATTGAGCACAAGATGGGTATCCATGGCTCGCCTACATGCACGATGATTTATGGCGATGGCTTTGCAAAGGGCAGGGAGCCCGGCGCCATTGGCTGGCTCATCGGCGAGGAAAATCGTGGCCTTGCCTGTATGTTCACGATGATGAACAATGCCCGCCTTGCGGTGGGAATTCAGGGCGTTGCCGTTGCCGAAGCTGCCTATCAGAAAGCGCTGACCTATGCTGAGGATCGCCGCCAGATGCGCGCGCCCGACTGGAGCGGTGAAGGCATGAGTCCGATTATCGAGCATCCGGACGTGCAGCGCAATCTGCTGACAATGAAGGCTCTCACAGGCGCCGCCCGCTCTATCTCCTACGCCTGCGCTTTTGCCTTGGACATGGCAAAAACGGGCACCATTGAGGAAGCCCGCTATTGGTCTGACCGAGCAAATTTGCTCACGCCAGTAGCCAAGGCCTTCTCAACTGATATCGGAGTCGATGTCGCATCGATCGGCATTCAGATTCATGGCGGCATGGGCTTTATTGAAGAAACTGGCGCGGCCCAGTTTTTGCGTGATGCGCGGATTGCGCCGATCTATGAAGGCACAAATGGAATTCAAGCCATTGATCTTGTGCAGCGAAAGCTTGCACTTGGCGGTGGCCAACATATCAAGGGCTATATAGACGAGCTTCGCACGATTGCCGATGCAGTTGTGGCTTCAAACAATTCCATTTTGGGAGAAACGGCAGACCGGCTGCGGGCCGCATTGAACGATTTGGAAGCTACAAGCATATGGTTGCAGGAGGCATTGGCAAATAAGCAGATCAGCGAGGCACTTGCCGGTGCAACGCCCTATTTGCGCCTGTTCGGTTTGGCCGCAGGAGCGACCTATCTGGCGAAAGGTGCGCTGGCAGGTGGCGATGATCGTCACAAGGTACTGGCGCGATTTTTTGCGGAAAACCTTCTCAATGAAACCGCCGCTTTGAAAGACCGTGTCCTCAATGGCGCAGCCAGTATGCTCGGCGCGCGCTCCGCTCTCAGCCTTTAAGGAAAGCCTCATGTCAGAACATATTCAGGTCGAACGGCAAGGTGCTGTCCAGATCATCCGGTTCAACCGGCCGGAAAAGAAAAACGCGCTCACCCGCGCCATGTACGCTGCCATGACAACAGCCTTGGTAGAAGGTGATGGCGATGCAGATATTCGGGCAAATGTGTTTCTTGGTACTCCTGGTGCATTTTCTGCGGGTAATGACTTGCAGGATTTTATGGCTTTTGCCATGTCGGGGCAGATGGGCACTGAGGTGTTTGATTTTCTCATTGCCTTGGCCAATGCAACAAAGCCGCTATTGGCGGGTGTCGATGGACTGGCGATAGGCATAGGATCAACGATCCATTTCCATTGCGATTTGACGTTTGCGACGCCGCAATCTTTGTTCAAGACGCCATTCGTTGATCTGGGTCTTGTTCCCGAGGCAGCATCAAGCCTTCTTGGTCCGGCACTAATGGGGTCTCAGCGGGCATTTGCTTTTCTTGCCAATGGTGATGGATGGAGTGCGGCTGAAGCAAAGGATGCGGGACTGATCTACAAGGTCGTTGAGGCTGCCGATCTGGAAGCGACTGTTTTGAAAGCCGCAACCGATATCGCTGCCAAGCCACCGGAAGCAATGCGAATAACCCGCGATCTTCTGCGCATGCCAAGGGAATCGGTAGTGGAACGCATGCAGCTTGAAGCAAAGCACTTCAGCGAGCGATTGCAGGCCGACGAGGCCCGCAATGCGATGGTCAATTTCTTCTCGCGCAAGAAGCCTTGAGAAACTTAGGGATAAAGCCTCTCTTTACCCCAATCATCTTCCGGTGTTTCACGGCTGAACACCACGCGGTCGTGCAACCGGAAGGGCCTGTCGTGCCAGAACTCAATTGAAGTTGGACGAATACGAAAGCCTGACCAGTATTTTGGACGGGGAATTTCGCCAATCGCATGGCGCGCCGTATATTCGGCGACAGCTTTTTCCAAAGCAAACCGGCTTTCAAGCGGGCGGGACTGTTTTGAAGCCCATGCACCGATGCGGCTGCCGCGTGGGCGTGTTGCATAATATGCGTCGGCTTCTTCGTCGTTCACGATCTCAACCGGTCCCCGAATGCGAACCTGCCGCCGCAAGGTTTTCCAATGAAAACACATGGCTGCCTTCATGGAGCCAAGGATTTCAACGCCCTTCTGGCTTTCGAAATTGGTATAAAAAACAAAGCCTTGGGTGTCGAAGCCCTTGAGAAGAACCATGCGGACATTAGGCAACCCATCCTTATCGACTGTTGCAAGCGCCACGGCATTGGGATCGTTTGGCTCGGTTTTTACCGCATCGCCAAGCCATTCATTAAAGAGTGCGAATGGTTCGGATTTTTCGGTGAAGTCATCGGTTGTTAACTTCATTTAATCCATAGTCCCATAGTCATTTCGGATTGACCTTGTTAAAGAGAGGTATGTGTTTGGCGTTTCTATCATCTGATAGCAAGAAGTTGGTTGCAAAAAAACAGCAAGGTTTCGGTGCCCTGAGTGGGTTCGCTGCCGGTGTTTTTGTTTGCATGCTCTCCGGTTGCGCCATGAAGGATTTCAGTATCGAGAAAGCTGTTCCCGACAAGGCGACCATAACCGGTTCTGTCGCCTCTGCACAGCAGGTGGACCCGAAGAGCTCTTCCGATCAGACGACGATACGCAATATTGTTTCGGCGCTCAATTTTACCCAATGGGGCAGCAAACCGTTGCCATGGTCTAACCCGGAAACGGGTAGCCAAGGCACCATTACGGCAATTGCCGAGAAAAAGGATGATACCGGCCTTTGCCGTGAATTCCAGACATCGCGCGAATCATTTGATGGTGTAATGCTCTACAAGGGTGAGACCTGCATGCAAAATGGCGGCCAGTGGGCGTTGAAGTCCTTTGCCCCTATGTAATGCGGGCAATTTGAACTTTGATGTTCTTTTTTGAGTTTAAAAATCTGGAATTTCTTCCTATTTAAGCCCATATAGGCAAAAAGCAATCTGACAACCTGTTCGCATGTCGCGAGGAAGGGCACTCACATGCGCGATCCATATACCGTGCTGGGCGTCGCCAAAACGGCAAAACCAGACGAAATAAAATCGGCGTTCCGCAAGCTCGCCAAGAAATACCATCCTGACCAAAATCAGGATGATCCCAAAGCGCAAGCAAAATTTTCGGAGATCAATCAGGCCTATGAAATTGTCGGCGACAAGGAGCGCCGCGGCCAGTTTGATCGGGGTGAAATTGATAGCGAAGGCAAACAACGTGCTCCGCAAGGCTTCGAGGGCTTTTCAAGCGGTGGCGGAGATCCGTTTGCAGGCTTTGGTGGCAGGCAACGCCCCGGCAATTTCGAGTTTCGCAGTGGAACATCCGGCTTCGGAGCCGAGGATATTTTAAGCAGCCTGTTCGGCGAGACAGCTGGCATGGGCGGCCCACGCCGTGCCGGTCCCCGTAAAGGGGCTGATTTGCAGGCGACAATCGACATTACTTTGGAGCAGGCTGCCGGTGCTGAGAAAGTCGAGGCTGTGTTTCCGAATGGTAAGCGACTGGCGATCAAACTGCCTGCACAGGTGGAAAACGGACAAACGATTCGCCTCAAAGGGCAGGGCGAAGCCGTTCCGGGTGGTACATCTGGTGACGCTTTGGTCACAGTCCGCTTTAAACCGCACGCAAAATTTCGAGTTGAGGGTCGCGACTTGCATGTGGAATTACCTGTAAGCTTGCGCGATGCTGCCCTTGGGTCGCGTCAGGAAGTTGAGACTTTAAGTGGCCGTGTAGCAATGAAAATCGCTCCCTGGACCAGTTCTGACCGTGTTTTAAGGCTGAAAGGCAAGGGGTTGCCAAAAAAACCTGACGGTCATGGCGATCTTTTCGCGCATGTTCGGATCATGCTCCCCGAGGGTGGAGATCCGGCGTTAGAGGCATTTTTACGTCAATCGGAGGTTTGAAAAACCAAATCCACGGTGACAGTGTGCTTGAAGCCCGGCGCGGGCTGTGCGATACCGCACACAATCATAAGTCTCATGAAGGGTTGGTATATGACCGCCAAAACTGGTTTGATGCAGGGTAAACGCGGCCTGATAATGGGTGTCGCCAATAATCGGTCGATCGCCTGGGGCATCGCCAAGGCAGCGCATGATGCCGGCGCCGAACTTGCGTTCACCTATCAGGGCGATGCGCTGAAAAAGCGTGTTGAGCCGCTCGCGCAGGAGCTGGATGCGTTTTTGTGCGGCCACTGCGATGTCTCGGATGCTTCAACAATTGATGCATGTTTCGAAGCTCTCGAAAAGCACTGGGGCAAGATAGATTTTCTTGTTCACGCAATTGGTTTTTCTGACAAGGACGAGTTGACCGGCCGTTACGTTGACACGTCTGAAGCAAACTTCACCAAGACCATGCTGATCTCTGTCTATTCGCTGACAGCAGTCGCCAAGCGGGCAGAAAAGTTGATGACGGATGGCGGTTCCATTCTCACGCTGACCTATTACGGCGCTGAAAAAGTTATGCCGAATTACAACGTCATGGGCGTTGCGAAAGCTGCTCTTGAGGCAAGCGTAAAATATCTGGCTGTTGATCTTGGCCCGGATAATATTCGCGTTAATGCGATTTCTGCAGGCCCGATCAAGACGCTTGCCGCTTCCGGTATCGGCGACTTCCGCTACATTCTCAAATGGAACGAGTATAATGCGCCATTGCGCCGTACCGTTACGATTGAGGAAGTCGGTGACGCTGGACTTTACTTCCTTTCGGATTTGTCACGCTCTGTCACAGGCGAGATACATCATGCTGATAGCGGATATCATGTCGTAGGCATGAAGGCCGTCGATGCCCCGGACATATCAGTCGTCAAGGATTAATCTCAAAGTGAACTTGCCTGACACGATTATCTATTTCTCGCGTCACGGCGAGACGGACTGGAATGTGTCTGAACGCATTCAGGGACAGGAAAACATCGATATCAATGCGCGCGGCCGGGCTCAGGCAGACCGCAATGGTGATTTGATGAAGTCCCTCATCGGCGATGGTGAGGGATTTGATTTTGTTGCCAGCCCATTGCGGCGCACGCGCGAGACGATGGAGCGGATACGAACGCGGATGGGCATTGATCCGCACGATTACCGCACTGATCCACGGCTTATGGAAGTGAGTTTCGGCGATTGGCAAGGCTTTATGATCGAAGACATTGCTGCCAAGACGCCGGAACTCGTAACGGCAAGGGCCCGCGACAAATGGAACTTCGTTCCACCTGGAAAAACCGCGGAAAGTTATGCGATTCTTGGCAAGCGTGTTGCCAGCTGGCTATCTGAAGTAAAGGGACCGACGGTATGCGTCACCCATGGCGGCTGCCTGCGCACGATATTTCAGATGATCGAAGGGCTTGACGGCCATGACGCTGCAAATCTTGCCATCACACAAGATCACATTCTCCGGCTCGAAAACGGCAAGCTTACCTGGATGTAGAACTGTCGTCCTTATTCGGTGGTTTCTTCGATATCGGTGATGAAACGTTCCTTGTTAACAACGTCGAACATCACAGTCACCTTCATGCCTTGTTCAATGACGCTCAGATCGAATTCACCAGGCAGTTTGTAAACCTTGCCATCATCAAGCGTTATCGTGGAATTGTCCTCGTCGATTTTTGTTATTGTGCCTTGCGCATCATCAGCCAATGCACCAACGGGAAAGAGGGACGCGACAAACATAAATGCTGCAACGAAGAACCGCATCTGAGATTTCCTTTATAAACAATATCGACCGAGTAATCAGTCAAGTTAGAACGTCCATTTGTGGCAAAACAATTGCTTTTTTCGTGATGAATGAAGGAATTTGAGGGACGGGTTTGACCACAGGTGTAAACGTCCATAAAACCCCCTGATAAAATGACGGGTAGGCTCATGTCACATAATACGTTTGGTCATCTTTTCCGTGTTACCACCTGGGGCGAAAGCCATGGCATTGCGCTTGGTTGCGTTGTGGATGGATGCCCTCCCGGCATCTCTTTTACCGAGGCCGAGATCCAGTCCTATCTGGATAAACGCAAGCCTGGGCAATCAAAATACACTACGCAGCGCCGAGAGCCCGATCAAGTGCGCGTGCTTTCCGGTGTTATGCTGCAAGAGGACGGCGTGACTCTGGTTTCGACCGGAACCCCGATCTCGATGATGATCGAAAATACCGATCAGCGTTCGAAGGATTATGGCGATATCGCCCGCCAATACCGCCCCGGCCATGCCGATTATACATATGACGTGAAATATGGCATCCGCGATTATCGCGGTGGCGGGCGCTCATCTGCCCGCGAAACGGCTGCTCGCGTTGCTGCCGGCGCAATTGCCCGCAAGGTTGTGCCCGGACTTGTCGTTCGCGGTGCCCTGGTCAAAATGGGCGTGCATTCGATAGACCACAGCCGCTGGGATTGGGCGGAAATCGACAACAATCCGTTTTTCACACCCGATGCGGGATCTGTGGATACATTCGCCAATTATCTCGACGGCATTCGCAAAGCCGGATCATCGATCGGGGCTGTTATCGAAGTGATTGCCGAGAATGTACCGGCAGGGCTTGGCGCTCCGATCTATGCCAAGCTGGATCAGGACATTGCCAGCTATCTCATGTCCATCAATGCGGTTAAGGGCGTTGAAATTGGCGACGGCTTTCACGCGGCGACACTGACCGGCGAAGAAAATGCCGATGAAATGCGCATGGGCAATGATGGGAACCCGATTTTTCTGTCAAATCATGCGGGCGGCATTCTAGGCGGAATTTCCAGTGGTGCGCCCATTGTGGCGCGTTTTGCGGTCAAACCCACTTCATCGATTCTGACACCTCGTCAAAGCATTGATGCTGATGGAAAACAGGTGGATATCATGACCAAGGGCAGGCATGATCCTTGTGTTGGCATCCGGGCAGTTCCCATTGGCGAGGCAATGGTTGCCTGTGCTATCGCTGATCACTATCTCAGACATCGCGGCCAGACCGGACGCATCTAATCAAAGGACTACTCCATGGCCTATAATCAGAAACGGGTCGTCGATGCACTTCGTGCCTTCGAACGTGGCGAAATCGTTGTCGTCATGGATGATGATGGGCGTGAAAACGAAGGCGATCTGATCGTAGCGGCGGTACACTGCACGCCAGAGAAAATGGCATTCATCGTGCGCCACACATCAGGCATTGTATGCACGCCGATGACGCGTGAACATGCAAAACGGCTTAACCTCGCGCCGATGGTTGCAGACAACGATGCACCCCATTCAACTGCGTTTACAGTTACGGTTGACTATAAGCACGGTACGACCACCGGCATTTCCGCTGAAGACCGCACCCTTACAGCGCGCAACCTGGCAAACCCCAATGCCGGAGCAGTGGATTTTGTGCGCCCCGGACATATCTTCCCCCTGGTTGCGCGTGAAGGTGGTGTTCTTATGCGGTCCGGTCATACGGAAGCAGCAGTGGATTTGTGTAAGCTGGCGGGCTTGCCGCCTGTTGGAGTCATTTGCGAACTGGTGAATGATGATGGAACGGTCATGCGCGGCCCGCAGGTTTCAGGTTTTGCCGAAGCGCATAATCTGCAGCAGGTAACCGTGGCGGATCTCATCGCATACCGCCAGCGCAAGGAAACGCTGATCGAGCGTATCGGCGAATATGAGATCGATACCTGCGCGGGAACCGCAAAAGCTATTACTTATGCGCTGCCGTGGGAGCCGATGCACCACGCTGCTATTGTTTATGGCGACATTCGTGACGGCGAAGATGTTCCAGTGCGCCTGCAGCGTGAAGATGTGCTGAGTGACGTTTTCGGCGCCCGCAACACACTTGATAGCATTATGAATCGTATCGCCGAAGAAAAGCGTGGCGTCATCGTTTATCTGCGCGAGGGCTCTGTGGGTGTCGGCCGAGACGATGACCGCAACCGTGCTTTGCTACAAGAACGTGAAGCGCATGCCGAAGCCCGTGTGCGCGACGAAGAGTGGCGGCAAATCGGACTTGGTGCGCAGATATTGAAAGATCTGGGCATTACATCGATCCGGCTTTTGGCGTCACGTGAGCGTCATTACGTGGGTCTTGAGGGTTTTGGCATTCAGATTACCAAAACCGATATTATTTGATTGCTTTTCTACAATTGCGAAGCCGGCGGCATATTTGCAAGGAATAGTCGCCGGCTTTGCTGTAACCTCGCTGCGAAACGCCACGCTTAGCGAGGAAAGCATTATGACTGCACCCCATCCTTCAAAGACGCATATTGGTAACCACGAACTGCATCCGGAAACCTTGATGCTGAATTACGGTTACGATCCCGAACTGTCGGAAGGGGCGGTTAAGCCGCCCGTATTTCTCACCTCCACATTTGTCTTTAAATCGGCAGAAGAGGGGCGCGATTTTTTCGATTTCGTCTCCGGTCGCCGCGAGCCGCCAGCGGGCACCGGCGCTGGTTTGGTCTATTCCCGCTTCAATCACCCAAACAGCGAAATCGTCGAGGATCGGCTTGCCGTCTATGAGCGGACCGAAAGCTGCGCCTTGTTTTCGTCGGGCATGTCAGCAATTGCCACGACATTGCTTGCTTTCGTTCGACCGGGCGATGCAATCTTGCATTCGCAGCCACTCTATGGCGGTACCGAAACGCTGCTGGCAAAGACATTTCTCAATATGGGCGTCGCTGCCATAGGGTTCGCCGATGGTGTTAATGAGGCATCTGTTCAAAGTGCCGCCGATGAGGCTATGAAAAAGGGCCGCGTTTCGGTCATTCTTATTGAGACGCCTGCAAATCCAACCAACAGCCTGGTTGATGTCGCGATGATCCGCCGTATTGCGGAAGCGATCGGCGAAAAGCAGGGCCACCGTCCTGTCATCGCCTGTGACAACACTTTGCTTGGTCCCGTATTTCAACGGCCAATCGAACACGGAGCAGACATCTCGCTCTACTCTTTGACCAAATATGTCGGCGGTCACTCCGATCTCATTGCGGGCGCTGCCCTTGGCTCCAAAGCGGTGATGAAGCAGGTAAAGGCGCTGCGTGGCGCTATTGGAACGCAACTTGATCCCCATTCCTGCTGGATGCTGGGTCGTTCGCTGGAAACTCTCAGCATCCGCATGGAAAAAGCGAATACCAACGCGTTGGCGATAGCTGACTTTTTGCGCGACCACCCAAAGGTCGAGAAGATCCACTATTTGCCTTATCATGCTCCGTCATCGCCGCTGGGCAAAACATTCGCCGCGCAATGTACAGGTGCAGGCTCGACTTTCTCGTTTGATATTCTTGGCGGGCAACCTGCAGCCTTCAAATTCCTCAATGCATTGCAGATACTGAAGCTTGCCGTCAGCCTTGGCGGTACGGAATCGCTCGCCAGTCACCCTGCGACGATGACCCATTCCGGCGTGCCAATTGATGTGCGCCAGCGCATCGGCGTTCTGGATTCGACGATCCGATTGTCCATCGGCATTGAGCATCCGGATGATCTGATTGCCGATCTGGCTCATGCCTTGAGTGAGGCATAAAACATAAAATCCCAGGTAGGGCTTGTGTAACTGCAAGGGGCTGTGCAGATTTGCATGGCCCCCTTTTCTTTACCCGGAAGCCCTATGGTCACACGTCTTTACACTCATCCGATTTATCTTGAGCACTTGACGCCTGCAGGCCACCCAGAACGGCCGGATCGTTTGCGCGCGCTTGGCAAAGTATTGGACGATCACGCATTTGATGGGTTGGACCGCGTTCAGGCGCCCATGGGCGACGAAGCGACCATTCTTTATGCCCATCCAGAAACTTATCTGGAACGCGTTCGCATGACGATACCGCAAGAGGGGCTCACTCGTGTCGATTCTGATACGACTGTTAGTCCAAAGAGCTGGGAAGCAGCGCTTTCAGCGATTGGTGCGGCCAATGCTGCGGTTGATGATGTGTTTTCCGGCAGGGCGGATAATGTATTCGTGGCGTCACGGCCCCCGGGCCATCATGCCGAACGTGACAGGGCGATGGGGTTCTGCCTCTTCAACAATGCCGCTATCGCTGCCCGGCATGCGCAAAAGGCCCATGGTATTGCGCGCGTGGCGATCGTTGATTGGGACGTGCATCATGGCAATGGTACACAGGATATATTCTGGGAAGACCCATCGGTGCTTTATTGCTCAACGCATCAGATGCCGCTTTATCCGGGCTCCGGAGCCAAAAGCGAAACAGGCGTCGGCAATATTGTCAATGCGCCGCTTGATCCGGACACTGGCAGCGAACATTTCCGCGAGGCGTTCAACACACGTATTTTGCCGTCGCTCGACGCATTCCAGCCGGAGCTGATTATTGTCTCCGCCGGGTTTGATGCGCATCATCGCGATCCTCTTGCGGAAATAAACCTGAATGAGGATGATTTTGACTGGGCAACCGGCAAGCTTATGGAAAGAGCTGGGAGCTACGCATCAAACCGTCTTGTCAGTCTTCTGGAAGGCGGGTACGACCTCAAGGGTATGTCGCTCTCCGCAGGCGCACATATCAAACGCTTGATGGAAGGATGATAAATGGCCGATACACCGAACAACTCCGATATCGCTGCCATGAGTTTCGAGCAGGCGCTCGATCAGCTGGAAAAGATTGTTGATGATCTGGAACGCGGCGATGTGCCGTTGGAACAGTCAATTCGAATCTACGAACGCGGTGAAGCGCTCAAGAAGCATTGCGACGCCCTGTTGAAATCCGCCGAAGACAAGGTGGAAAAGATCAAGCTTGGCCGTGACGGTCAGCCGGTGGGTACAGAGCCGCTCGATCCGGAGTGACACCAGCGCAGGCTGTTCACCTTGTAAATGAGCAGCTATGATTAGGACTGTAACAGTCTGGAGCTGCCTCCCATGAGCTTTTTCCCCGGTAACGATCCTGAACCTGGTGATGCCATCGCCGTGGATTCAATCGAAACCTTGATCATACCCCGAACGAGCGACATTGGCGGCCTGGAAGTTCGGCGTGCATTGCCGACCGCCAAGCGACGGCTGGTTGGCCCATTCATCTTCTTTGATCGCATGGGCCCGGCAATCCTTCGTCCGACGGATCCGCTGGATGTACGCCCACACCCCCATATCGGCCTGTCGACAGTTACCTATCTGTTTGATGGAAATATCCGCCATCGCGATAGTCTTGGCACGGAAATGGTCATCAAGCCCGGCGACGTCAATTTGATGACCGCGGGCCGGGGCATTGTCCACTCCGAGCGGTCCCCTGAAGAGTTGCGTACGCAGCCGCTGCCCATATCGGGTTTGCAGACATGGCTCGCCCTCCCGGATCATCTGGAAGAAATTGACCCCACCTTTGCCAATACCGAGGCGAGCCGACTACCCGTGCTTCAAGAATCGGGGCTCGACGCACGCGTCGTCATGGGCCAGTTTCATGGCGCAAGTTCCGGCGTTAAGCAGCATGCCGAAACGCTTTATGTCGATATTCGCCTAGAGCCGGGCGCGCATATCCAGATTCCCGCCAATGCGGCCGAGGAGCGTGCCATATACACGTTGGATGGACCCGTCGAAATTGCGGGGCAAATCTTTCCGGCAGACCGGCTTTTGGCTTTCCGTCCGGGTGACGAGATTATCATTTCTGCTCCGCAAGGCGCACATTTCATGCTGTTTGGCGGCGCTACCCTATCGTCCAAGCGCTATATCTGGTGGAATTTTGTCTCTTCGTCGAAGGAGCGTATTGAGCAGGCGAAAGAAGAATGGCGAACTGGCCGCTTCGATATCGTGCCGGGCGACGAAGAAGAGTTCATTCCTTTGCCTGAAAATTGACGTGAGCCTTCGTTAAATCCGGCTGCTTGCCGGTTCTGGGGATTTGCTCTAGGACAACAGCTCGCATCCGGTCGATTTCTGACGCTAAAACTGGAATTTATAGAGTGAACAACAAGCCTGAAACGCCATTATTGGATCGCGTGACCATTCCTTCACAGCTGCGTGCTTTGCCGGAATCCGACCTTCCGCAATTGGCACAGGAGCTTCGCACAGAACTGATCGACGCTGTGTCGACGACAGGCGGGCATCTTGGTGCAGGTCTTGGCGTTGTTGAACTGACTGTCGCCTTGCATCATGTTTTCGATACCCCGCATGACCGCATCATCTGGGATGTCGGTCATCAGGCCTATCCGCACAAGATTTTGACCGGGCGGCGCGATCGCATCCGCACGCTGCGGCAGGAGGGCGGGCTTTCCGGCTTCACCAAGCGCAGCGAAAGCGAATACGACCCGTTTGGCGCGGCGCATTCCTCCACGTCGATTTCGGCCGGCCTTGGCATGGCTGTGGCCAGTGACCTTGCGGGCATAAAGCGCAATGTTATTTCTGTCATTGGTGATGGCGCCATGTCCGCCGGTATGGCTTATGAAGCGATGAACAATGCCGGTGCGCTGGATGCACGGCTTATCGTTATCCTTAATGATAATGATATGTCGATTGCTCCGCCAACCGGTGCGATGAGTGCCTATCTTGCCCGTCTTGTTTCGGGCCGCGCCTATCGTTCTTTCCGCGAAACGGCCAAGCAGCTTGCAAAGAAACTGCCAAAATTCTTGCAGGAGAAAGCCCGGCGCTCGGAAGAATATGCCCGTGCCTTCTGGACGGGCGGAACAATGTTTGAAGAGCTGGGCTTTTATTATGTCGGCCCCATTGATGGTCACAATCTGGATCATCTGCTGCCGGTACTAAAAAATGTGCGCGACACGATGGACGGACCTGTTCTTATTCACGTGGTGACACAGAAGGGTAAGGGCTATGCCCCGGCGGAAGCTTCTGCTGACAAATATCACGGCGTGAACAAGTTCGACGTTATTACTGGCGCACAGGCAAAGCCCCCGGCAAATGCGCCAAGCTACACCAAGATTTTTGCCACCAGCCTGATTGAGGAAGCCCGCCACGATGACAGGATCGTCGCTGTCACGGCAGCCATGCCCGGTGGGACAGGTCTTGATCTGTTTGGCGAAGTGTTTCCCGACCGTACATTTGATGTGGGCATTGCTGAACAGCATGCGGTTACTTTTGCGGCAGGTTTGGCGAGTGAGGGTTTGAAGCCTTTCGCGGCGATTTACTCAACCTTCCTGCAGCGCGGCTATGATCAGGTTGTGCATGATGTGTCATTGCAAAATCTGCCGGTACGCTTTCCCATTGATCGCGCCGGTCTTGTAGGAGCCGACGGAGCCACTCATGCCGGTTCTTTCGATACTGGCTTTCTCGCTGCGCTTCCCGGCTTTGTCGTTATGGCCGCCTCGGATGAGGCGGAACTGCGTCATATGGTGCGTACCGCTGCTGAGTATAATGAAGGCCCGATTTCGTTCCGCTATCCACGCGGCGATGGTATCGGTATCGACCTGCCAGAGCGAGGGAGCATTCTCGAGATCGGCAAGGGACGCATTGTCCGTGAAGGAAGCAAAATTGCGCTTCTATCCTTTGGTACGCGGTTGGCCGAGTGCTTGATGGCTGCCGATGAACTCAATGCGGCGGGACTTTCAACGACTGTCGCCGATGCACGGTTTGCCAAACCGCTGGATGAGGATCTGATCCGTCGTCTGGCCAGAGAACACGAAGTGCTCGTGACAGTTGAAGAGGGTGCCATTGGCGGTTTTGCCTCCCATGTCCTCCACTTCCTCAGTCGTGATGGTCTTCTCGATCAGGGATTGCGCGTTCGCACATTGACGCTTCCGGATATTTACCTCGATCATGCCAAGCCCGAAGTGCTTTATGCCCGTGCCGGTCTTGATAGTGCTGGAATTGTGGAAGCGGTGTTTGGTGCACTTGGACGTAACCATATGGTTGCGCCTGCCCGTCCCTGAATTCAATTGATGCGCCTCGATCAACTTCTGGTGGAGCGCGGGCTCTTTACCACGCGGTCGCGGGCACGAGACGCTATTATGCGCGGTACTGTCACGATTGATGGCTCTGTCGTTTCCAAACCGGGCACTGCGGTGGCTGAAACCGCAGTGATTGCAGTCGATGATCCCGCAAGTGCTTATGTTTCCCGTGCAGCATTGAAACTTATTGCAGCACTGGATCATTTCGCCATTGCTGTAACAGGAATTGCTCTGGACATAGGTGCCTCAACCGGTGGTTTCACACAGGTCCTGTTGGAGCGCGGCGCGCAGCATGTGATTGCGGTTGATGTTGGAACAGCCCAGCTTCATTCTCGCATCGCCTCTGATCCGCGTGTTACTAACCTTGAAAATCTCAATGCGCGTGCTCTTGCGCGTGACCATCTTGAGGGCCGGAATATTGATCTGGTTGTCTCGGATGTAAGCTTTATTTCCCTAAAGCTGGCTTTGCCCCCTGCGCTCGATCTGGCCGAAAATGGCGCTCATTGTGTGCTGCTGGTGAAGCCGCAATTTGAGGCTGGCCGCGATGCAATTGGCAAGGGCGGCATTTTGCGCAATCCAGAGGATGGGATTCGCGTCGCAAATGATCTAAGAGACTGGTTGGATCAATTGCCGGGCTGGAAAGCATTGGGGCTTTGCCCTTCACCCATAGAGGGTGGCGATGGCAACCGTGAATTTCTTCTGGCCGGTATTAAAAGCAAAAACTGAAAAGACAAGATCAATGAGCACGCGCGTAACAATCGAACGGATGGGCGCCGGGGGCGACGGCATTGCTGCCACGGCCGCTGGCAGCGCCTATGTGCCATTTTCCCTGCCGGGAGAGGTTGCCAACGTAGCCTTGGAAAACGGTCGCGCCACGATGATGGCCTTGATCGAACCATCACCGGAGCGGGTTGCGCCCGCATGTCGGCATTTTGAAGAGTGCGGTGGCTGCACATTGCAGCACTGGCAGGATAGCGCTTACCAGGAATGGAAAAGATCGCTGGTCCAAGATGCACTTGGCGGCAGGGGACTGCTGTTCAAACTTGAACCGCTTGTCACTTGCGCACCACAGACGCGCCGCAGAACGGTATTTGCCGTGCGTACCAGTGAGCGGGGAGCCGTGCTGGGCTTCAATAAACATCAAAGCCACGAATTGATCGACATTGCTGAATGCCCGATCACGGTGCCAGAGATTGTATCCCGCCTTGATGATCTGCGCGATCTCGTTGCGGTTTTGGGCGGGGGCATGAAGCCGTTCAAGCTCACTGTGACGTCAACAGCATCCGGCCTTGATATCACCGCTTCCGGATGCGGCGCGCCCGATGCTGCAAAGCGGCAGGCACTAACGGCACTGGTCATCAAAAAGGATTTTGCGCGCCTCTCTTTTGAAGGTGAGATCATTGTCGAGCCGCGAAAGCCGCTTGTCCATTTTGGTAAAGTGCCAGTGTTTTTGCCGCCGGGCGGGTTTTTGCAAGCTACCGCTGAGGCAGAAGAAGCCATGTGCAATCTGGTAGCCGGGCATCTTGCCAAGTCGAAAAAGACGTTGGATCTGTTTTGTGGTTCCGGCACTTTCGCTTTTAGAATGGCGGAAAAATCTTCCGTCCATGCGGTAGAGAGCGATCAGGGCGCTGTTGCAGCAATTGATCGCAGTGTCCGTTTCGTACAGGGATTGAAGCCGGTTAGTGTCGAGCGACGTGATTTGTTCCGTCGCCCGTTTCTGGCGCGAGAACTTGCACCATTTAATGGTCTCGTTTTTGATCCGCCCCGCGCCGGTGCCGAAGCACAGGCAATCGAAATCGCCAAATCATCGGTTTCAAAGGTGGCTGCGGTTTCCTGTAACCCGGTTACTTTGGCACGGGATCTGAGCATTCTCGTCAAGGGGGGATATAAGATTGATCGCGTTGTGCCGGTTGATCAATTCCTCTGGTCGTCACATGTGGAAGCCGTGGCTTTGCTTAGCAAGAAATAGGTTGCGAGTTACTCGCTCTAACCTCGATTGCGGCCCGACCATAAGAGTGTTTGTTGACTGCACTTGAGTTGATTGTGGTTCGCCCCTCAGGCAAGCTCAAGAGCGCGCAAGGGGGGCATTGATGTAATGCGTGGTTCGACAAGCTCACCATGAGGGAAGTTTTGTGGGTTGCAGAGACAACTTGCTAGCGTTGCAAGAGTTGGCGCCCTGCAATCAATCGACCTCCCTCATCTTGAGCTTGTCGAAGGACGCACTTAGCTTGTGCAAATCAGACTTTCCAAAAATAATCTCGACAAACTTATCCAACAGCTCTGGCACTGAACTATTCTGTTCCTGTCCTTCCTGCGGGGAACAGCTTCCGGAGCCGTTCGAAGTTTGGGGAAGGATGGGCGCCTCCGATGGCGGGTTACGGACCCGCTATCCGGGGAAGTTCTGTCCAAGGGTTCCCCTGCCGTTACTAGGAACGGCGTGTGCTGGACGAGCACTTTAAGGGGCACAAGGCTAACGCATGGCGCGCCGCAAATGGCATGCCTTGGGTAGCCGAGGCCTCCCAAGCGGAACGGGCAGAAAGCAAAATCGCCGGACGGGCGGTCTTCGGATCGCTTAACCTACTACAAAGACGCGCTTCGATGACCGCCCGTCTTTCCCACCATCTCAATAGCCAGACGCAAAAGCGGGCGTGGCAAGGGATCGCCACACCCGCGTTCTTTGAAAATCGATTGGGAAGATTAAACCGTGGTTCCGCCTACGGTCATCTGGTCCATGCGCAAATGGGGCTGGCCTACGCCAACAGGCACCCATTGACCGCCTTTGCCACAATTGCCGATACCGGTATCGAGTTGCAAATCATTGCCGACCATCGATATTCTCTGCATCGCGTCAGGGCCATTACCGATAAGCATTGCACCTTTGACAGGCGCGCCGATTTTTCCGTTTTCGATCATATAGGCTTCGGTACAGCCGAAAACGAACTTGCCTGAGGTAATATCCACCTGGCCACCGCCAAATGACACGGCGTAGATGCCCTTTTTCACGGATGCGATAATTTCGTCCGGGGTCTTATCCCCGCCAAGCATATAAGTATTGGTCATGCGGGGCATTGGCGCATGGGCATATGATTCGCGCCGTCCATTGCCGGTGGGTTGCATGCCCATCAGCCGCGCATTCTGGCGATCCTGCATATAGCCGACAAGAATACCGTCATCGATCAGCACGGTCTTGTTTGTCGGCATTCCTTCATCGTCAACGGTAAGCGAGCCGCGGCGTTCCGAAATCGTACCGTCATCGACCACTGTTACGCCTTTGGAAGCCACTTGCTGGCCAAGCAGACCGGCAAACGCCGATGTCTTTTTCCGGTTGAAATCACCTTCGAGGCCGTGACCCACGGCCTCGTGCAGCATGACACCGGGCCATCCGCTTGAAAGAACGATATCGAACGTACCGGCTGGAGCTGGAATGGCTTCAAGGTTGACCAGCGCCTGACGCAGTGCTTCATCTGCAGCATATTGCCATTTATCGGTGGCAATGAATTCGCCAAACCCCTTGCGTCCGCCAGCGCCATAAGTGCCGCTTTCCTGCCGGTCACCACTTCCCACGACAACCGAAACATTCAGGCGCACCATCGGGCGAACATCGCGAACGAAATGGCCATCGGCCCGCAAAATCTCGACTTGCTGCCATGATCCGGCCAGCGACACGGAGACTTGTCGAACTTTGGGGTCTTTGGCACGCAGATAGGCGTCGATTTCCTGCAGCAATTTCACCTTGGCTTCAAAGCCGGGTGACCCAAGCGGGTTTTCGTCGCTGTACAGGCTGCTATTGGTTCCGGGGGGCGCCGCCGTATATGCGCCGGCATAGCCGGTCGTGACCGCAGAGGCAGCATCGGCAGCGCGTTTTAACGCGCCCAGCGATAGTTCACCGGCATGAGCATAGCCCACGGCATCACCTGCCACAGCGCGAAGCCCAAAACCTTGATCTTGATTAAACGAGCCGTTCTTCAACCGGCCATTGTCAAAGACGAGACCTTCCGATTCGCGATACTCGATGAACAATTCGCCATCATCAGCGCCGTTCAGCGACTGCTTGACAGTATCCAGAATTTTTTCGCGAGGTGCATCGAAACTATCGATCAGGCTTTTCATTATATCCGGTCCGGTTTCATTTGGGTGTACCGGATGTAAGCCTTCGGGCTGCGCGCGACAACCGCTATCTTAAGGAAAGATCAGGGGAGGGCGTCGAAGCCTTCGCCGAAACCGTTGAGCTCCACCGGAATGCCGATACCCTCTTCAGGCGTCTGGAACACGATGAAGGTTGCAGCCTTGCCGGTTTTGAGGGTCTGAACCAGCTGTTCTTCCAAAATGACTTCCGCGTAACAGCCATCTTCAAAGCAGCGCACGAAATAAGCGCGGCCAATATCCTTGCCGTCAACATTAAGACCAAGACCATTCGGAAGGAGAACGCCCAGCGGAGCAAGGACGCGCAATATCTTTGCTTTGTTGTCGGCGGTTTTCAGCACCACCACGGAAAGACCCATTTCGGGACGATCTGCAGCGACAACGTTCTGGATGAGCGCGCATTGTTCTGATTTTGCGCCTGCCGGCGTATCGCAAAGAATAGACCAGGCACCGTGGGTTGATTTGACAGTCCCGCTTTGCGGCGCTGCCAGTGCGCTGCCGGAAAGGGCAGTCAGGGACAGGGCAAAAATACCAGCAGCTATATTGCGAAGGGCTAAAATGGACATGGTGGCTCCAAAACGAATCATCCAGACGTTAGACCGCCGGGAACCGGATGAAAAGAATGCTGCACGAACACTCCCCAAGGTATGACAGCCAATCTTGTGTTGTAATGCAAAAATGGCTGCATTGTGGGCCTCCTTCATACTTATCCCGGAAAATGGTGAGCTAGCGTTAAAAAATCGCAACTTTCATAGGTTGGCGCATTTCGATGACAAGCTGCGCGCAAAAATGCCGCATGAGATCACGTTCGCCTTCCTTGCGATGTAGGCTAATGTGTGGTTTGAACGCGACATGCGACCGGGCCTCGAACGTCCGGCATTAACGTATGGAACTGATGCTTCATTCGGGAGATCTCTAGGTGAAGAAGAATATTGTCAAGCTGGCCGGTGTCCTGGGTAGCTTCCTGAGTGCCGGTACGGCCATCGCGGCGCAACCAGAGCCATGGCAAATGACATTCCAGCCAGCTGCATCCGGCATTATGGAGCAGATCGTCTGGTTTGAGCACTATACGCTGTGGTTTATCATTCCAATCACGATTTTTGTGATGATATTGCTGGCCTGGGTGATGTTCCGCTATCGCGCCAGTGCCAATCCCGTTCCGTCAAAGACGAGCCACAATACTGCTGTTGAGATCGTCTGGACTGTCGGTCCTGTCGTTATTCTTCTTTTCCTTGCCATTCCATCATTCCAGTTGCTGACGGCGCAATATTCGCCTGAAGATCCCAAGCTGACGATCAAGGCAACGGGATACCAGTGGTACTGGGGCTACGAATATCAAGCCAATGAAGCGCCGCTTTCATTTGATTCGCTGATTCTCAAGGATGCCGACCGCGCAACTGCAGGTAAGGCAGACATCAAGGCCTATCCGCGGCTCTTGGCTGTGGATAATGAAATGGTCGTTCCGGTGAATACGACTGTTCGCATCCTTGCGACTGGCGCTGACGTCATTCATGCTTTCGCAATGCCTGCATTCGGCGTGAAGATCGATGCTGTACCGGGTCGCTTGAATGAGACCTGGTTCAAGGCTGACAAAGAAGGCCTCTATTACGGCCAGTGCTCGGAAATCTGCGGCAAGGATCATGCTTTCATGCCTATCGCGATCCGTGTCGTATCGGAGCAGCAGTACAACGCATGGTACGCGGCCGCTGGCAGTGATTTGCCGGGAGCCTATAAAACACTCGCTGCATCAATCGATGATGGCAAGAATATCAATGTGGCTGGCAACTAAGTCAGCTGCGCTTTGCATTTGAGGAACGGGAGCTATCTCATGGCAGGTTCAGCTGCTCACGAAGCCCACGACGATCATCACGACCACAAACCCAGTGGTTGGACTCGTTGGGTCAATTCGACCAACCATAAGGATATCGGAACGCTTTATCTGATTTTCGCGATCATCGCGGGTATAATCGGCGGCGCGCTTTCGATTGCCATGCGTGCCGAGCTCCAGGAGCCCGGTATTCAGATTTTCCATGGTCTTGCTGCCATGGTCTACGGCTACGAGGGTGATGCGGCAATCGATGCCGGTAAGCACATGTACCTTGTGTTCACCACAGCTCACGGCCTTATCATGATTTTCTTCATGGTTATGCCCGCCTTGATCGGTGGTTTTGCCAACTGGATGGTGCCGATCATGATCGGTGCGCCAGACATGGCATTTCCACGTATGAACAACATTTCGTTCTGGTTGCTCCCGCCAGCTCTGATTCTTCTGCTTCTGTCATTGTTCGTTCCCGGTCCAGCCGGTGGTTACGGTACAGGCGGTGGCTGGACGATCTATCCGCCGCTTTCGACCACAGGTCAGCCTGGTCCGGCGATGGATCTGGCAATCCTGTCACTCCACATTGCTGGCGCCTCGTCCATTCTCGGTGCGATCAACTTTATCACCACGATCTTCAATATGCGCGCTCCGGGCATGACCCTGCACAAGATGCCGCTGTTCGCATGGTCGGTGTTGATTACTGCCTTCCTGCTGCTGCTCGCTTTGCCGGTTCTTGCTGGTGGTATCACCATGCTGCTGACGGACCGCAATTTTGGCACGACATTCTTCGCGCCTGAAGGCGGCGGTGACCCGATCCTGTTCCAGCATCTTTTCTGGTTCTTCGGTCATCCAGAAGTGTACATCATGATTTTGCCAGCCTTCGGCATCGTCAGCCACATCATATCGACCTTCTCGAGAAAGCCTATTTTTGGCTATCTCGGCATGGCCTATGCCATGGTCGCCATCGGCGTTGTAGGTTTCATCGTATGGGCGCACCATATGTACACGGTTGGTCTTTCGCTCGACACACAACGCTATTTCGTTTTCGCAACGATGGTTATCGCTGTTCCAACTGGCGTTAAGATTTTCTCATGGATTGCGACCATGTGGGGCGGATCGATTGAATTCAAACCTCCAATGGTTTGGGCAATTGGCTTCATCTTCCTGTTCACCGTCGGTGGTGTGACAGGTGTGCAGCTGGCTAATGCGGGCCTGGACCGTGCGATGCACGACACCTACTACGTTGTTGCCCACTTCCATTATGTTCTGTCACTGGGTGCTGTGTTTGGTATCTTCGCTGGCTGGTACTACTGGTTCCCGAAGATGACGGGCTACATGTATAACCACACGATTGCCCACACGCATTTCTGGGTCACCTTCATTGGTGTGAATCTGGTGTTCTTCCCGCAGCATTTCCTTGGGCTTGCCGGTATGCCACGTCGCTATATCGACTATCCAGATGCTTTCCAGGGTTGGAATGAAGTATCGTCCATCGGCTCATACATTTCCGGTGTCGCCGTTCTCATCTTCCTCTTTGGCGTGTTTGAAGCATTTGCCAAGAAGCGCGAAGCCGGTGCGAACCCATGGGGCGTAGGTGCAACCACTCTGGAATGGCAGCTTTCATCGCCTCCGCCTTTCCATCAGTGGGAACAGCTTCCACGTATTAAGTAAATGATCATGATAACCGGGCTGATTCATACAGTCCGGTTATCTCCTGAACGAAACTGAACTTTTGTAAGATCGAGCGCATGTCATTGATTGAGAAACACGCAACACTGGATGCAAACATTGGCCTCTCTGAAGCCAGTGCATCAGACTATATTGCGCTTCTCAAACCACGCGTCATGTCGCTGGTCGTGTTTACGGGTTTTGTTGGTTTGATGGCAGCGCCGGGCCACATTAATCCGGTAATTGCCGCCATTGCGATCCTTTGCATCGCTGTTGGCGCTGGCGCCTCCGGCGCTCTCAATATGTGGTATGATGCCGATATTGACGCGGTGATGAAGCGCACAGCCAAACGTCCAATACCAGCTGGCCGGCTCTCCCGCGATGAAGCGCTGACTTTTGGCCTGCTGCTTTCAATTTTCTCCGTTTTGACTCTCGGTCTGTTTGTCAATTTGCTGTCGGCGTTCTTGCTGGCCTTCACGATCTTCTTCTACGCCGTCGTTTATACAATGTGGCTGAAGCGCTCTACACCGCAAAACATCGTTATTGGCGGCGCGGCAGGGGCTTTCCCGCCAATGATTGGCTGGGCTGCTGTGACTGGTTCGGTCAGCATGGAAAGCATTGTTCTTTTTCTGATTATCTTTCTATGGACGCCACCCCATTTCTGGGCGCTGTCGCTGTTCATGTCCGATGATTACGAGAAGGCTAAAATCCCGATGATGCCCAATGTCATGGGCGAAGCTTCAACGAAGTTTCAGATCTGGCTATATACAATTCTGGTTGCGCCGGTGGCGGTTCTGCCTTGGATTATGGGTTTCGCTGGACCCGTTTATGGCGTGTTTTCGATTGCGATGGGCTTTGCGTTTTTGGTTTACGCCTGGACCGTGTGGCGCGCGGAAATCGGCGAGCCAATGATCAAGCCTGCAAAGAAAATGTTCGCATTTTCCATCTTCTATCTCTTCAGTCTCTACGCCGTCCTGCTCGGCGAGATACTTGTGCGTAAAGCACTTCTGGTTCTGGGTGTTTAAATGAGTGATGACCGCATAACATTAAGTGACAAGCAGAAGCGCGCTCGACGCAGCCGCTCGCTCGCACTTGCGCTTGCGCTCGCAGCTTTCGTCCTTATCGTTTATGTTGGTACGTGGGCCAAGCTTGGTGCCAATATCCTGAACAGGCCTATGTGATGAGCATGGAAACGGGCTCTGATAAAGAAGTTCTAGTGGCAAAACGTAAGGTTTCAGACCGGACGATCGCGATTTCTTGTCTGGCGTTTTTCTTCGGGATGGTCGGCATGGCTTTTGCTGCCGTGCCATTATATGCAATGTTCTGCCAGGTTACTGGTTATGGCGGTACGACACAACGTGTTGAGCAAATGTCGGACACCATCCTCGACAAGACAATCACGGTGCGTTTCGATGCCAATACATCAGGCGGGTTGCCATGGGATTTCAAGCCTATGCAGCGGGACGTGTCGCTGAAAATCGGTGAAACCAAGCTGATTAAATATGAAGCCAGGAATGTCGCATCGCAGCCGACCTCGGGACGTGCACTGTTCAATGTGACGCCCATGGCTGCCGGCGCATATTTCAACAAGGTTGAATGTTTCTGCTTTACGGACACCGTCTTGAAGCAGGGCGAAGATCTTGAAATGCCGGTCGTATTTTTTATCGATCCTGAAATTGTAAATGCGCCGGAGCTCAAAGGCGTCAACACAATTACGCTATCCTACACTTTCTTTCCGATACCAATGCCTGCGCCCGTTGCGGCCAGTGCAGAGGTGAACAAGACAACGACATCGGGACAGCTCTGAGGAGATGTTGATGTCTAGTGCAATAAACAGACCTTGCGGGGGTTAACATGGCCGAAGCGCACCAAAAGAACCACGATTATCATATTATCGATCCAAGTCCTTGGCCGTTCCTTGCCTCGGTAGGCGCATTCATCCTTGCCCTCGGCGGTATTGGCTTCATGCAATACAATAAGGGCGGCGAGTTTGTCCTGTTCAAAGCCAATCTGACCACACCTTGGCTTTTCGCCATTGGCTTGGTCATTGTGCTCTACACAATGTATGGCTGGTGGTCGGATACGATCAAGGAAGGCAAACAGGGACACCATACCCGCGTTGTGTCGTTGCATTTGCGCTATGGCATGATCATGTTCATCGCTTCAGAAGTGATGTTTTTTGCCGCTTGGTTCTGGGCATTTTTTGATGTCAGCCTTTACCCGGGTGAAGTTGAGCAGGTGGCTCGCACGACATTTACGGGCGGTGTGTGGCCGCCAAAGGGACTTGAAGTTCTCGATCCACTGCATCTGCCACTTTACAACACGGTTATTCTGTTGCTGTCCGGCACGACTGTGACCTGGGCACACCATGCTTTGATCCACAATGATCGCAAGGGTCTTATAACGGGTCTCGCTCTTACCGTTGTCCTTGGCGTTCTGTTCTCGTTTGTTCAGGCATATGAATACATTCATGCGCCATTTGCATTCAAAGATTCGATCTATGGTGCCACCTTCTTCATGGCGACTGGTTTCCATGGTTTCCACGTCATCATCGGAACGATCTTCCTGGCGATCTGTCTACTTCGGTCTATCCGAGGCGATTTCACGCCTGACAAGCATTTCGGCTTTGAAGCTGCTGCTTGGTATTGGCATTTCGTTGACGTGGTTTGGTTGTTCCTGTTTTTCACGATCTATGTTTGGGCATCGTGGGGTGCGCCGATCGCTGCTGGACATTAAAAACTGGCAGTATTGATGCTAAAAGAGCGGTCGCAGAAATGCGGCCGCTCTCATTATTTGAGCACATTGCTGCGGCATGGATTTTCGATGATCGCTAAACACGTGTCGCTGCTGATTGTGCTGGTGGGCCTCATTTTGGTGAGCGGAACATTGGCCGATGCGGCTGAGAAAGTTGATCTCGTGCGGGTCGAAAAATCCCAGCGAAAGATGCAACTTTTGTCAGGAAGCTCGGTCATTAAAGAGTACAAGATTGCACTTGGCGCTCGACCGGTAGGCCATAAGCAATGGGAGGGCGATGAACGTACGCCTGAAGGCCGATACGTTCTCGATTGGCGAAATCCGAAAAGTATGGCGCACAAGTCAATCCATATTTCTTACCCGAATGCGCGAGATAAAGCGGCAGCCAAGTCGATGGGTGTGTCGCCGGGTGGTGCGATCATGATCCACGGTGCGGTCAACGGCTACGGATGGTGGGGATGGGTGCTTCAACTTATCGACTGGACAGACGGGTGCATAGCCGTCACTAATCCGGAGATGGATGAAATCTGGGCACTTGTCCAAGATGGAACGCCAATCGAAATTTACCCTTGAGTGATACTTGATGAATGAAGATTCTGCGCTTTATCCGCCTGTCGATCCATTCGCCGCAGGAGTGAAGGCCAAATGCCCTCGTTGCGGGCAGGGGAAGCTATTCGACGGCTTCATTACTCCAGCCAAGCGCTGCACAAGTTGCGGCTTGGATTACTCGTTTATTGATTCCGGAGACGGTCCTGCAGTTCTTGTTATGCTGATCATCGGCTTTATCGTCGTCGGGCTGGCGCTGTGGATGGAAGTCAATGTCGATCCGCCGCTATGGGTACACTTTCTGCTGTGGATACCGCTGGCACTTTTATTGTGCTTGACGGCGCTCCGCTGGATGAAGGGGGTATTAATCGCCCTTCAGTACAAGCACAAGGCTGCAGAAGGCCAGCTGGATATTCCATCGTCAAATGAACACTAGTCCAAATATTACGGAGCGGCGGCGCTTTCCCTGGGTCATGCTGATTCTCGGTTCCATTGTTTTTTTCATTCTCATTGCGCTGGGGACATGGCAGGTTGAGCGTCTGCAGTGGAAAGAAAATCTACTGGCGGAAATAGAACAGCGTACCCATACACCGCCGGCTTCGCTCACTGAGATTGAAAGCTTGTGGGCGGAAAAACACGATATTGACTATCGACCGGTGACTGTGACCGGTCAATTTTTGCATGGGCAAGAACGGCATTATTTCGCAACATTTGCAGGAATGTCAGGCTTTTATGTTTATGCACCGCTTCAGATGATCGACGGCAGAATTATCTTCGTCAATCGCGGGTTTGTTCCCTACGACAAAAAAGAACCCAGCAGTCGTGGCTCAAGCATTGAAGGACCGGTTTCGGTTAGAGGTCTGGCGCGCAATCCGCTTGACGCCAAACCTTCGTCAATTGTGCCTGATAATGATTTGAAGGCCAATATTTACTACTGGAAAGATTTGCCGGTAATGGCGGCTCAGTCTGGAGTGCCGACGGACAAGCTAGTTCCGTTCTTCATTGACGCAGATAAAACGCCCAATCCGGGCGGTCTGCCGATCGGTGGCGTAACGATTATCGATTTGCCGAACAGTCATTTGCAATATGCAGTTACCTGGTATGGACTTGCCGCAACTCTGCTCGCTATCGCAGGCATATCGGTCTGGCGGCGCACTCATCCAAAAGAGGAACCGGTTCAATCCAATAGTTCGGGGTTGACTTCGCGTTGAATGCCGCCCAATTCCAAGAAGAACAAATTTGGCTGAGATATGATGATGACTGAGAAAGCTCCACTTACAATCCGTCTTTGCGGACCGCGCGGATTTTGCGCCGGAGTGGATCGGGCTATTCAGATCGTTATTCTGGCGCTGAAGAAGTATGGTGCCCCAGTTTATGTCCGCCATGAAATCGTTCACAACCGTTATGTTGTCGAAGGATTGCAGGCGCGAGGCGCAGTTTTTGTCGAAGAACTGGATGAGATTCCTGCCGAGCATCGCGGTCAGCCAGTCGTATTTTCAGCCCATGGTGTGCCGAAATCGGTGCCGGCGGACGCTGAAAACAAAAACCTGTTTTATCTTGACGCCACGTGCCCTCTTGTTTCCAAAGTGCATAAACAGGCGATGCGCCATCAGCGTCTTGGGCGTCATGTGGTCCTCGTGGGCCATTCCGGTCATCCAGAGGTGATCGGCACCATGGGACAGCTACCGGACGGAGCTGTAACACTTATCGAAACTATTGAAGATGCGGCAAACTATATGCCCGCGGACCCAGAAAATCTTGGTTTCGTCACGCAGACCACCTTATCTGTGGATGACACAGCCGGGATAATTGCGACTTTGCAGGAACGTTTTCCGGCACTCACCGCACCGGCGGCCGAGTCCATTTGTTATGCCACCACCAATCGTCAGGATGCGGTAAAAGCTGCTGCCCCAGGCTGTGACTTGTTCCTGATCGTCGGGGCGCCGAATTCTTCCAACTCCAAGCGGTTGGTCGAGGTGGCTGAGCGCTCCGGTGCCAAACAGTCGCTTCTGGTTCAGCGGGCAACCGATATTGACTGGAACAGCGTGGGCAAAATTGCCACCGTCGGGCTTTCTGCTGGCGCATCAGCGCCCGAGATCATCGTCGACGAAATTATCCAGTCATTTTCAGAACGGTATTCGGTGTCGATTGAACTGGCGGAAACCACAGTTGAAACAGAGAATTTCCACGTTATGCGCGATCTGCGGGATGTAGAATTAACAAGTCACGACATGGCTTTTGTCAATGGGACCCACTGACTATGGCCGTCTATACCGATATTAACGAAATCGAACTCGCACAATTTTTAAAGAACTACGATATCGGGGAACTGCTCTCCTACAAAGGTATTGCGGAAGGCGTGGAAAACTCAAACTATCTTTTACACACGAGCAAAGCTGCGTTCATTCTGACCCTTTACGAAAAACGCGTCGACAGTAGTGATCTGCCTTTTTTTCTGGGCCTCATGGAGCATCTTGCCGGTAAAGGTATCAGCTGCCCCTTGCCTGTGGTTCAGAAGTCAGGCTCAAACATCGGCGAACTTGCAGGCCGTCCGGCCGCTATCGTAACTTTTCTGGAAGGCATGTGGATGCGCAGGCCAACAGTGCAGCATTGTGCGGCACTTGGAGAGGCACTGGCGCGAATGCATCTTGCTGGTGAAGATTTCCCCATGCGCCGCAAGAATGCGCTCTCGGTGGAAAGCTGGCGCCCGTTATGGAATAATTCCAGAACCGATGCAGACCAAGTCGAGGCGGGTCTCGCGAAGGAAACCGAAGAAGATTTGTTGTTTCTGGAAGAAAATTGGCCCTCCCATCTTCCTTCTGGCGTCATTCACGCAGACTTGTTTCCCGATAACGTCTTTTTTCTCGGCAGCCAGTTATCGGGGATTATCGACTTTTATTTCGCCTGCACAGACCTTCTCGCCTACGACGTTGCTGTTTGTCTGAATGCCTGGTGTTTCGAAAAAGACAATTCGTTCAACTTGACCAAGGGCACGGCATTGCTGCGCGGCTACAACGCTGTCCGTCCCTTGTCGAAAGAAGAGGCGGCAAGTCTGCCGGTTTTGGCCCGGGGTTCCGCACTGCGTTTTATGCTCACAAGGCTCTATGATTGGCTGAATACCCCTGAGGGAAGCTTCGTAGTCAAAAAAGACCCGCGGGAATATTTGCGTCGCATGCGCTTTCATCGCCAGATAAGCTCTCCTGAAGAATACGGATTGGCCTTTGAGGGGCAAAAAGCGTGAAGGAGATACAAGCTTTCACTGATGGCGCTTGTTCAGGCAATCCCGGTCCCGGGGGCTGGGGCGCTGTACTGCGCTGGAACGGCAATGAAAAAGAACTTTCTGGCGGTGAGGCGGATACCACCAATAATCGCATGGAATTGATGGCCGCAATTTCGGCTCTTAATGCACTGAAAGAACCGTGCCAAGTCGATGTCTATACGGACTCAGTCTATGTGCGCGATGGTATTTCCGGATGGATTGAGGGCTGGAAACGGAATGGCTGGAAAACGGCTGCAAAAAAACCGGTGAAGAACGCCGAACTTTGGCAAGCCCTTGATGAAGCGCGCAAGCGCCATAAAGTTGTTTGGCATTGGGTAAAAGGCCATGCGGGGCATCCGGAAAACGAACGAGCCGACGAATTGGCCCGCGCCGGCATGGCGCCTTACAAACGGAAGTAAATGGCAAGGATCGGATAACCGATCCTTGCCATTCTGAACTTTATCAGAGCTGTTCGAGAATTGTAGCGGCGCTCGAAGTGACCACCTGACCGGGCGATTCCTCAATATTGAGTTGTTTCACAACGCCATCTTCGATCAGCATGGAATAACGTTTCGATCGCACGCCCATATTGCCCGCGCCGAGGTCTATTTCCAGTCCAACGTCCTTGGTGAAGGTTGCGTTTCCATCAGAAAGATACTGAATTTTACCTTCGCCATTGGTGGCTTTTGCCCAAGCGCCCATGACGTGAGGATCATTGACTGCGATGACCACGATTGAGTCCACGCCTTTTGCCAAAATGGCGTCGCGGTTCTCAAGATAGCCCGGCAGATGATTCATGCTGCAGGTCGGAGTGAATGCGCCGGGTACGGCAAAAAGCACCACTTTTTTACCTTTGAACAGCGCGTCGGAGCTGATTTCGCTCACACCTTCGTCAGATTTTGTTTTGAACCTTGCATCGGGTAAACGTTCGCCCACCTTGATCGTCATGAACTGGCTCCTTGGATAAATAGTATGACGTAACTGACATAGTGCTGCCGACATGTTTTTACGAGTTATTATTGAACGTCAGTCGTTCCAGCTACGGCCTGCTTTCCTTGGACCAATGTATAGTTCAGGATTATCGATTTCTCTTGCTTGCCGGAGGTGAGTGGCACGGAAAATACGGCGCGATTTCCGTCACGTTTTTCAAGCTTGGCCATGCCAAAGGCTACCGATCCGTTTCCCGCAGCAAAAATGTCGATATCCGGGTCATCGGCAGGTAAGTTGACGACGAGTTCAATAGCATCACCCTTCCTGGATGCGGAGGTCGCTCCGAAGTTGGTTGTGGCTTTGGCGGGTAATTGTTCAAAAGCCGTGCTTATCAACGTCCTCGAAAGAGCGTCAGATGGCGAATTGTCGATGTCTATATCGAATTCTGCCATAACGGGGATGCAGATTGTCTCACAAATACCAAGGAACGCATGGCCTTTCAGTTGTGCAGGCTGGTTGGGTTCCGTCAAAGTCAGTGTGACGGGAAGCGAGACCGGCTGTTTATAACCCGCCCAATGCGTGCCTCCATCGTCAAAGCGGTGTGGCGCTGGGAAGGCAAGCGTAGCACTTTTAACATTTGTGCTGCCAGTGATACTTAGCTCCGGTGGCACGCCCGCATCGCCCGGTTCACGCCAATAGGTTTTCCAGCCTGGATCAAGGTCGATCTGGACGACGCCTCGTACCACATTTGCATTGGGCGGAGGGTTGTCTATCACCAGGCGGACGCTACCTCCGGGTGTTTTTGTCCATTCCGAACTTCCAGCATGAGCTTGAAAAGCAGTGGCTAACGCCGCTAGAAAAATAAATATTCTGATCTTCATGCCTAACCATTACAGGCCTTTGGGACGCGAGCAAGAAGGGTCTGAGCTTCAATTCATCATTTCTGCGTGAGCTTTCCGTTAGCCAGGAATTATGCCTATGGTTACGATTCGTTATCCATGCCCGTTGTCATTTGCAAATTCCTTGATACCTTTACTGCTATGGAGATTTTCAGAGACGCCAGTAAAAATACAGGATTTCTGAATGGGCAGTTCCTTCTCGCAATGCCGGGGATGGATGACAGCCGCTTTGCACGGTCGGTGATTTATATCTGTGCGCACTCCGAAAAGGGTGCGATGGGCCTGATTATCAACCGCGCCCAGGAAATGGAGTTTGCAGATATTCTGGTTCAACTGGGTGTGCTTGATGAAGAGCAGGCTATTGTTATGCCAGAAAGAACACGTGATTTCCTGGTCCGCAGCGGTGGTCCTGTTGAGATGAGGCGTGGGTTTGTCCTGCATTCAGATGACTATCTTACAGATTCAACAATGCCGGTTGCCGAAGAGATTTGCCTGACAGGGACAATCGATATTCTGCGCGCTATTTCCGGCGGTCGTGGTCCCCGCAAAGCCCTGATGACACTCGGATATTCTGGCTGGGCATCCGGACAGCTGGAAACTGAGATAGCAAATAATGGCTGGCTAACGTGCCAAGCGCCACAGGAATTGCTGTTCGATACCGATATGGACCGCAAGTACGATCGTATTCTCAGTCATATGGGCGTTGATCCATCCAGGCTGGCAACTGTTGCGGGCCACGCATAGTTGCCTTGGAAACTAGGATGCCTTGGATTGCTGGAACTGATCGCGTAGAAGTTTAGTTGCTACATCCAAAGTCAGCGGAGGGCTGAACATGAAACTCTGGGCAAACTCACATCCCATTTGACGCAGTTGTAGCGCATCGCTTTCGTTCTCGATTCCTTCCGTGACCACCGATAGTCCCAAATCATGCGCCATGCTGATCATCGATCGCAACAGCGTAACCTTTTGCGGTTGTTCCGCTTTCAGGAAAGACCGGTCAATCTTGATCATGTCGAACGGGAAAGATGTCAGATAGGACAGGGAGGAGTATCCCGTACCGAAATCATCGAGCGAAACGCCGACACCCATCGCTTTGATGCTCGAAAGCACATAAGCGGACCGCTCCGGGTTCTCCATCATAAGAGACTCGGTCAATTCCAGCTTGAGGCTGGCTGGACTGATCTGTGTTTGCAGCAATACGGATCGCACATCATCAATCAAATCCTGGCGGATCAGTTGGCTGCTGGATATATTCACCGATACGAATAACGGGTTAGCACCAAGATTGCGTTGCCAGTTCACCAGATCTTCAGCAGCGCGGTGCATTGCAAACAGGCCAAGCTGGACAATCAGGCCGGAACTCTCGGCAATAGGTATGAACTCCGATGGCGGTATAGAGCCGCGGCGGGGATGATCCCAGCGCATAAGGGCTTCAAAACCGGCAATGCTATTGTCTTCCAGGCGTATGATCGGCTGATAAGCCATATGAATTTCGCGGCGCTCAAGCGCGCGGCGCAAATCAGATTCAAGTTGAAGACGGTCACTTCCGACTGCACGGAAAGCAGGGCGGAATGGCTCGATGCGGTCCCCTCCAAACCTTTTCGCCTGATACATGGCAAGCTCGGCGTCTTTGACCAGGTCTTCTGGCGAAGCCGACGTGCCGCTAGTCCATGTGATCAACCCAAGCGATGCGGTGAGTACGATTTCGCGTTTCGAGAAGGCGATGGGCGCACGAATTGCCTGTTTGATCGCCTCAGCAAAGGCGGCGATTTTCGCAGGCTCGCTTTCCGATACCAGAATAAGGCCGAACTGATCTGCCGACAGGCGGCTCAGCGTATCCTGCGGCCGCAACAGCCGGTGCAGACGACGCGATATTGTGAGCAGGAAAGTATCACCTGCGGACATGCCAAGGCCGTCATTGACCTGCTTGAAACGATCAATGTCGATGATAAAAATCGTTGGACGCAGTTTGCTTTCTGTCTGCGCCATGGTGATAACTGAACCCAGGCGATCAAGAAATAGTTCGCGATTGGGCAGTCCCGTCAGATTATCGTGAACAGCATCATGAAGCAGGCGTTCCTCCGCCTTCTTCTGCTCAGTCACATCAATTAGCGTACCGACACAACGTACAATCTCTCCGTCAGAGCCAATCACGGGCCGTGCTTTCAATGAATACCAATAATAATGGCCATCATTGGCGCGCAGGCGGAAGGTCTGCGATATCCGGCCCCGCCGGTTTTCAAGAATGACATCAAGCGTAGTGCGAAAACGATCGCGGTCATCCGCATGCAAAGTTGGTAGCCAGTTGCGGACGGCACCGTGAAGTGAACTGGCCGACGCCCCAAGAAAGTTTGTAAGGTCAGGGGTGGTCACTACGCGGTCACGCGGCACATCCCAATCCCAGACAATATCGCCAGAGCCGATAATGGCCAAGGCCTGCCGCTCTACGTCCGAGAAGAGGCCTTGTTGCAATGCACCCCCAGAAAATGCGTGCTGCATGACGGTAAAACCGATCAACAGGACGATAAGCACCAATCCTCCAGCCAAGGCCGGCTGGATGATGTCATTGGACAGAATGCCGGATACGGTCAGCCAGCTTCCAAGCAACCAAACCAATAACAGCATCCATGTCGGTATAAGCATGATCGCCCGATCATAGCTCCTGAACGAGAAAAACCCGATCAACAAGGTGCCCGACAGAATCGTTAATGCGAACGAGAAGCGGGCGATGCCAGCAGCAATCGGAGGATCGAAGATGGCAACACCGGAGACAATGCCCAACCCCAGAATCCACGTTAGCGCGCCATAGCTGAAATTGTCGTGCCACCGATTGAGATTCAGGTAGGTGAATAGAAAAATCACCAATGTTGCAGCAAGCGCAACTTCCGTTCCAGCACGCCAGACTTGTTCGTTGCCAGGAGTTATCTCGATCAGCTTGTTCCAGAAACCAAAATCGACGCAGATATAGGCCAGCACGGCCCATGCCAAAGCAGCCGTTGCAGGAAAAAGAGAAGTTCCCTTCACCACAAACAGAATGGTGAGAAACAGGGCAAGTAGCCCAGCAATACCCAACAGGATCCCGCGATACAACGTATAAGAATTGACCGTATCCTTGTAAGCGTTGGGCTCCCACACATAAACCTGCGGCAGATTGGGAGACGCCAATTCGGCAACCAAGGTAATGACAGAGCCCGGGTTGAGCGTAATCAGAAAGATATCGGCGTCTTCACTTGCCTGCCGGTCGAGCGCAAAACCTTCGCTGGGCGTGATGGAAGTAATGCGGGTGGAGCCTAAATCTGGCCAGATAAAACCAGAGCCGACAAGCCGGAAATGCGGTACAACGATCAGGCGATCGATCTGTTCGTCGGTCGGATTTGCCAGGGCGAATGCAGCCCAGTCACCGGTCGCTCGTTTGTCATTTGCAGGCACTTCGATGCGGCGAACAATACCATCGGTGCCGGGCGCGGTGGAAACCTGAAAGGTCTCGCCCTGATTTCTGTAAACTTCAACCGCCTTTGACAGGTCAAGCGCAGTGCTTTCCTTGGTGATCTTGATGGTTTCAAATGCTTGAGCGGTCGCATGAAGAGCCAACAACGAAACGATAAGGACACACATGCGCAACAAGCTTCTCAGCATATGTCCAGTCAATAAAGCCACCGATAATACCTTTGCTTGGTTACCGCCACCGATCGTCTTCAATAAGCGAGAAGAGCAGGTGGTTTTGCCACATACCATTGATTTTGAGGTAGGAGCGTAACAGTCCTTCCTTCTGAAATCCGGCTTTTTCGAGAAGCCGGATAGATCTTTCATTGCTTGGAATACAGGCCGCTTCCAGCCGGTGCAACCTTAGCTTGGTAAAAGCATAGGGTATAATTAGCCGAAGAGCTTCATACATATAGCCTTGACCGGCAAACGGCTCGCCAACCCAATAGCCAATCATGCCATTCTGCCCCACACCGCGGCGAATATTGCCAAGGGTAATGCCACCAATAAGGCGCGAGTCGGTGTTGCGAAACAGGAAAAAGGGATAGGCCGTTCCGGCAGCCGCTTCCTCGTCATAATGCCTGATCCTGTGGCGAAATGCATTTCGCTCCAAATCGTCTACAGCCCAGAGCGGCTCCCAAGGCACCAGAAAATCACGGCTTTGCGCGCGGAGCGTTGCCCAGGCCTTATAGTCCGAAAGTTGAGGTGGACGTAAATACAGCCGCTCGCCCTGAAGGGGCGGGGGTGCACTTTTCAGGAACGGCAGCGCGATCATCGCACTTTAGACAGCGATTTTTCGCGGGCTTGCCGATATTGACGTCAAACCGTTGCGAACGTCATCAAATTTCATTAATGAACCAATTGGACCAACAGCGGCAATCGTTGGTGTCGTATCCAGAAACAATCGGCCTGCAAGATCTGTCAGCCGCTCGACCGTAATCTTGGACAGCCGGTCGACCAGCGCTTCCGTTGATACAGGTTCACCGTAAAGCATGATCTGCCTTGCGATTTGTCCTGCCCTGCTGGCAGCACTTTCATGCGACATCAGCAGGCTCGCACGATACTGTGCGCGGGCGCGATTCAATTCCTCCTGGGAGATATTGCGTGCAGCTTCGTGTAGCTCGTTGATAATGACGGGAACAAGCTTTTTAAGATTGCTTCGGCCAGTTGCGGCATGAATGCCAAAAATGCCGGTATCGGAAAAGCCCCAGTGAAAAGCATAAACGGAATAACATAATCCGCGTTTTTCCCGCACCTCCTGGAAAAGCCGCGAAGACATTCCCCCGCCAAGCACCATGGAGAGCAATTGCGAAGCGTAGAAGTCACGCACGTGATAAGCGCGACCTTCAAAGCCAATGACCAATTGAGCATCCATTAATTCCCGCTCTTCCCGGAAATCACCGCCGACATAATGTGCTGGATCAGCCTCAGGCGCAGTGGATTTTGCCCGGAATGAGCCGAGACGTTTTTCAACTTCGCGCACAAATTCGTCGTGCTTTACGCCGCCTGCGGCAACGACGACCATGCGTTCGGCGCTGTATTGCTCATCCATATACTGGCGCAGATCGGCTGAGGAAAAAGATTGAACGGTCTCAGGTGTCCCGAGAATGGTCCTGCCTATAGTCTGATTTTTGAAGGATGCCTCGGTAAAACGGTCAAAAACAACGTCATCGGGCGTGTCATGTGCAGCGCCGATTTCCTGCATAATGACGTTCTTTTCACGTTCAAGTTCGTCTGCATCAAACTTGGAACTTGTCATGATGTCGGTGAGGATATCGATAGCCAGCGGCATGTCATCGCGCAGAACGCGAGCATAATATGATGTCGTCTCGACACTGGTTGCTGCGTTGATCTCGCCGCCAACATCTTCAATATCGGCCGCAATTTTCCACGCGGAGCGATTTTCGGTCCCTTTAAATGCCATGTGTTCGAGGAGGTGAGCCATGCCATGCTGGTTCTTCGCCTCACTTCTCGACCCTGCTTTTACCCAGATGCCAAGTGCTACACTCTCCACATGCGGCATTGTCTCTGTCGCAATCGTCAAACCGTTGGAGAGGCGACTGATTTCAACGCCCATGCAATGCTCCTCACTTGCCGCCCTGCTGCGCCGTACATCCGGACTGGAAGCACACTATACGCAGCAGCACCTTGTATTTGTTCATCACCGCTCAATCCGTTTAAAGCTTATGAGGTGACGCACGCGAATGTTGGCTAATATACTCTTTCACATTTTTCAGGTCGTTGGGAAGTACCGTATATTGTTCTTTTCGTTCCATCAGATCGCCGAGCCACGCCGGAAGATCGGCATTTACTCCGCTGGCATCTTTTACAGCATCTGGAAATTTTGCGGGATGGGCTGTCGCAAGAACGACGCTCTGCTGATCTGCTGGAATTTTCTCACGGGAAACCTTCAATCCGATGGCAGAATGCGGATCCATGAGATAACCGGTGGACCTTAGCATTTGACCGATTGTTTCGGCTGTTTCTGCTGCCGTTGACCGGCCAGCGCCAAATTCTTCGCGTATCTTGCTCAGCGCGGGCTCCCCAATCACGAAGCTGCCGGATTGTTTCAGATTATTCATCAGGCGCAGGACAGCCTCGGCGTCCCGACCGTGTGCTTCAAATAGCAGCCGTTCGAAATTCGATGACACTTGAATGTCCATGGACGGCGATGTCGTATGAAGAACGCCGCGCGTTTCATAATTCCCCGTTTCGATCGTGCGGGTCAGAATGTCATTGTCATTCGTTGCGATGACCAGCTGATCGATTGGCAGGCCCATGCGTTTTGCCACATAACCAGCGAAAATATCACCAAAATTCCCGGTGGGGACAGTAAAGGATATTTTGCGATCAGGACTGCCGAGGGAAAGTGCCGAGGTAAAATAATAGACGATCTGGGGCATAATACGTGCCCAGTTGATCGAATTGACCCCTGATAATGACAGGGTGTCGCGAAAGTTCAAATCATTGAACATGCCTTTGACGAGCGACTGACAATCATCGAAATTTCCTTCGATTGCCAATGCATGCACGTTGGGCGCGCCGGATGTCGTCATCTGTCGCTGCTGCACCTGGGAAACCCGGTTGTGCGGAAACATGATGAAAATATCTGTCCTGTCGCGATTGGCAAAAGCCTCAATGGCTGCGCCGCCTGTATCTCCGGACGTTGCTCCTACTATGGTGGCCCGCTCATTGCGCTGTGTCAGTATGTAATCCATCAGACGGGCCAGCAACTGCATCGCCACGTCTTTGAAGGCGAGGGTGGGCCCGTGAAAGAGCTCTAGAACAAATTCATTATGCGCGGTTTGAACGATGGGACAAACCGCATCATGACGAAATGTTTCATAGGCTTCGTGTACCATACGCTCGAAATCAGACTGATCAATATCGCCGTCGATAAAGGGCGTCAGGACATGAATCGCGATCTCAGCATAGGTTTTCCCACGAAGCGAACGAAGCTCTGCAGCGGAAAACTGTGGAAAATGCTCCGGAAGATAGAGACCGCCATCGCGTGCCAGACCCGCCAGAAGCGCGTCGGAAAAGGCAAGTTTAGGGGCTTCGCCGCGGGTACTGATGTATTTCATATTTTTGCCTTGTGTACCTTGTCTAAGAGTGCCGATATCGTGCTGGTAAAAAAGCTGATGAAGCCCGTCGCATTATTTGCTTACCGTTGGTATAGAACATGTCGGTTCGTCAAGCTTCGTTCTTTGGGGAAAGTTCTATTCATGAAGTCAAAAACACATAATTCTAAGCCTTTCTATCAACTTTACGCCCCAGTTTGTGCTTTGGTCTTTGCTGTGGGACTGAGCGCCTGTTCTACGAGTGGCTCAAAAACGGAAGATCCCAATAGTCCGAAAGCCCAGGCATTGGGCCAGGCCCAGGAGCGTATCAAAGCTTCAGAACTATTGGCTTTCTGCCCGCAAGTTACTATTCGTGAGGGCACATCCGTTTTGACGAACTACGGAAAAGCCGAAAAAACTCCAGATAATCTGATTTACCAAGCTTCAATCTCCAATGAGACACGATCCTGCAGCACCGTTGACGGCAATATGACGATGAATGTTGCCATTGCTGGTAAAATCGTGCCCGGGCCGAAATTTTCGCCCAATACTGTGAACGTGCCGATCCGTGTCGCCGTCGTGCAGGGTACTGAAGTTCTCTATTCGAAACTGCACCATCAGGCAGTTCCAGCGAATGACGGTAGTGCCGCAACACAATTTGTTTTCAACGATGCGAACGTTTCTTTCCCAAAACCTTCGGCTCAAAATATTCAAGTCTTTATCGGTTTTGATGAATCAGGCGATGCGCCCAAAAAATCGAGAAAAAAGTAAGAAAAAGCCGGCAGTAGCCGGCTTTTTCTTCATTTAAACAGTTTCTGACCAGATTGACATGGCCTCGATGGTGGCCGGCAAATCCCTGTGACGGCTGATAACCGTTTCGGCACCGGCGTCAGTAAGCTTGTCGGCGTGGCCGGGATAGGTGTGCGAGCCACCGGTAAAGCCGATAACGCGCATGCCAGCCGTATGTGCAGCGTGCACGCCATGCGTGGAATCTTCTATCACGATGGCATTTGCCGGATTCACATTGAATTGCTTGGCGGCAAACAGATAGACATCCGGCGCTGGCTTTGGCTTTTGTGTCCCCACTTCGCGTGCGGAAAAAATGTGAGGGGAAAACAACTCGTAAAGCGTACTTTGCTCAAGCATCATTTTCAGTGAAGAACTGATCGAGTTGGAAGCAATGCACTTTGGGTATTTCAGCGAGGCTATAATCTGTTCTGCGCCCTCAATGACGTTCAACTCATTGCGCAATTTATGGTCCATCTGGCGGGCCGATTCTTCGATCAGTGATGCTGAAATCGGAATGCCGGATTCTTTCTCGACCTGTAGCAGTATATCGGTCCATGTCAGACCCGCAAAACGTTCAGCGATTGTCTCTGGGTCAATCGGATAACCCGATTGCGTCAGTAATTGAGATTCAACTTCGGCAGCGAGGAATTCTGAATCAACGAGCACGCCATCGCAGTCGAAGATTATGAGTTGGGGTTCCATTGAATAATACCTGTCCGGAATAGTGTGCGGCAAATAATGCACGCCTCGGGTCAATTGGGGGGATTACGGGCATCGACTACACCCTTATCGGCCATGCGTCAAAGAAAAGCTCTTCGGTCAACTCATGATCTACCTGCTCTTAACGCGATATTTACCCTACGCGGTAACCATAAGGATCAGTAAAGCGTCTCCAGTAATCGAGTATCCCATGTCTGTTGTCCGTCGCGTGAATGAACTTCCCCAGTCCGCACCGCAAGCGTCCTGGCTTGATACGATTCTCAAGGGGGATTGCGTTGCAGCCCTCAACCGGTTGCCCGATCATTCGATTGATGTGATCTTCGCCGATCCGCCTTACAATCTGCAGCTTGAAGGTGATCTCCATCGACCGGATCAATCCAAAGTGGATGCTGTCAACGATCATTGGGATCAATTTGAGAGTTTTCAGGCCTATGATGCGTTCACCAGAGCCTGGTTACTGGCCTGCCGCCGCGTCTTGAAGCCTAATGGCACGATTTGGGTGATCGGCTCTTACCACAATATTTTCCGCGTTGGCGCAAGCATGCAGGATCTCGGATTCTGGATGCTCAACGATATAGTCTGGCGCAAGAACAACCCAATGCCCAATTTTCGTGGGCGCCGATTCCAGAACGCCCATGAAACCATGATTTGGGCATCGCGTGATCAGAAGGCGAAAGGCTACACATTCAATTATGAGGCCATGAAGGCAGCCAATGACGATCTGCAAATGCGATCGGACTGGCTTTTCCCGATTTGCACAGGGGGGGAGCGTCTTAAAGATGAGAATGGCGACAAAATTCACCCGACGCAGAAACCTGAAGCCCTCCTTGCCAGGATACTTATGGCGTCATCGAAGCCCGGTGATATCATTCTCGATCCGTTCTTCGGTTCTGGAACAACCGGCGCGGTTGCAAAACGTCTCGGACGGCACTTCGTCGGGATCGAGCGTGAGCAAAAGTATATCGACGCTGCGACAGCTCGGATCGGTTCTGTGGAGCCGCTGGCAGGCGCCGAGCTGACAGTGATGACAAGCAAGCGTGCCGAGCCCCGGGTCGCGTTCGGGAGCATTGTCGAGTCCGGCATGTTAAGGCCTGGCGCGATCTTGAGCGATGCACGCGGACGTCATGCTGCCATTGTTCGGGCTGATGGCACTATCACAACAGGCGGCGATGCAGGGTCTATCCACCGCATGGGTGCGAAAGTGCAGGGATTCGACGCCTGCAATGGTTGGACTTTCTGGCACTACGAGGATGAAGGCTCGCTGAAGCCTATCGATGAACTGCGCAAGCAGGTTCGTAGCGGGATGCTTTCCGCCGGAGCTTGAGGAATCTGATCGGCGGTGATCTCCAGCGCCGTTCCGATACACCAACGCCCGAGGCTTGGCATCGGGCGTTTTGTTTTGTTCCAAGGTGAGATAAAATCAGACCTGAATGCCGAGTTTGTTAAGATCAGTTCTCAACGTATCAGGGTCGATAAACTGTATCGACTGCCAGCCCGCCGCTTGCGCGCCAACAACGTTCTTCGGGCTATCGTCAATGAATAATGTTGCAGCTGGATCGACACCAAATGTTTTGACGTGGTGATCGTAAATGGCCCTATCAGGCTTGATGAGGCCAATATCACCTGAAATCGTAACGCCGCGGCTTTCGGTGAGAAACGGAAAGCGTTCCCACGCCTCACGCAATGTGTCCGAAGCAAAATTCGTAAGCATTGTAACGTCATGGCCATCGGCAATAAGTTTGCGCATTATTTCAACGCTGCCATCAATGGAATGAGTGATCATCATGTGCCAGTTCTGCCTGAACGCTCGAATATTATCTTCATGGTCAGGATATTCTGCGATCAACAGGGCCTCGGCTTCGGGCCATTTTCTGCCGCGGTCCTGTTCAATATTCCACGCACTTGTACAGACGTTTTCGAGAAACCATTTCCGCTCAGCTGCATCCGGAATTAGCTCGCGAAATGCGACATCCGGCTCGTAGCCGATGAGAACCATACCAATGTCGAATACGATATGCTTGACGGGCGTCATTCCGGTTTCCTTCTTTTCGTAAAAGCGTCTGGGATGGCAGCAGCAATTGCCTTTTTCATGACCGTCGGCAACGCCTCTTGATGAAGATTTTCGACTTTCACCCACCAGCCGCCAACACCTGGACGGGCCGCGATACCATCAGCCTTGTAGATGCTTAAACGCAGTTCGAAATGCGTGAAAACATGCGTAATTTTACCTGTTGGTGTCCAGTCCGCGGGAAAAGGCGCTGCGTCGATTCGGGTATCTCCATCAATCCGTGCCGTCCACGCCGTTGTTGGCACTTGGGCCATGCCACCCAGCAGTCCTGTTTCCGCTCGGCTTTGAAGATAGATTTCATTGTCGGAAGAAATGGCGACGAACGCGGCTCCAAGGCGAACAGGCTTATCCTTCTTAGGAGCTTTCACCGGAAAGCGCTCCGGCTCTCCTGTTTTCAGTGCCTGGCAATTATCATTGACAGGACAAATAATGCATGCCGGTCGTTTTGGGGTGCATATACCTGCTCCGAGATCCATCATGGCCTGCGCAAAATCGCCCGGTCGTTCGCTCGGGGTAAGCGCCTGCATCTTTGCTCGTATTGCTGGTTTGGCCGAAGGGAGAGGGGTGGTTATGGCGTAAAGCCGTGTGATGACACGTTCCACGTTTCCGTCGACAACGGCCACAGGCCTATCGAATGCAATGGATGCGATAGCCGCAGCAGTATAATCACCTATTCCCGGTAGAGCTTTCAGATCGGGAGTTTCACTTGGAAATCGGCCATCATAAAGATTGGAAACGATGTCGGCACATTTTTTCAGATTGCGTGCTCTGGAATAATAGCCAAGGCCAGCCCAGGCCCTTAGCACATCGTCCTGACTGGCGGCGGCGAGACGGACGACCGTCGGCCATTTTTTTGTAAAGGCGTTGAAATATGGCTTTACCGCTTCAACAGTTGTCTGTTGCAGCATGATTTCTGACAGCCAGATGCGATAAGGATCTGCTATTTTCCCTTGTGATCGTTCACTTGGGGAAATTCGCCACGGCAAAATCCTGTGGTGGGCATCATACCATTTTACCAGTTTTGTCGTTATGGGTTGCATCAATCACAAACTGCGTTACAGGGTAGAAATACGTTATTCATAAATTGGCTGATTATGCCAGTTTCAGTCATATTCGGAACCGTCATGTTTCCAGAGCAGTTGACCAAGGCGCTACTGATCCCTTCAAAGGGGCATTATGTGGGGATTGATCGCAATAATCGTATTTTCACTTTTATTTTTGCGCTTTTTCCAGGACTGCTCGCAAGTGGAACTTCAGTAATATTGGTTTGCGCGTTCGCTTGGGCATTAATCTCACTTGCCGTGAAGCGCTTTCCATTTGAACTCACACGCACCGACAAAATAGTCGCGTCATGCGTGACATTGTTTGTTTTGACGACCGTATTGTCAGTCGTCATGCACCCCAATGCATCAGATGACAAGACGTTCCTGTTGAAGATGATACCTTTCCTGGCAATCTGGTTCGTCATTCCGAGGCTTCGCGTTAGCATCTCGGGGCGCTTGATCCCGTTTTTGATCACCGGTGCCGGGCTTGGAATGATCGGGTCTTTGGTTTTCAGCATCATACAGGCCGTTTTTCTCGACATTCGAGCGGAAGGTGGTGCAGGTAATGCCGCTGTCTTCGGACTGTTTACCGTATTGTTTGGAAGTATTTCGCTTTTAAACGCGCATTCAGAGAGCAAAACGGAGCGTATGATAGCGGTTGCGGGGTTTGCATGTGGACTTCTGTGCGCATTCCTTTCGGGCACGCGATCCGCGTGGCTCGTCATGCCGTTCAATTTTGTGATCCTGTTCTGGTATTTGCGTGGTCAGGAACTCCCAGTAGTCGGTAGATCGATCAAGGTGGTCTTGGCCATTCTTATTGTCGCTGTGCTTGCCATTGCCGGACTGAAGGTAAAAGAGCGTTATCACGCGCTGGAATCGGATATTTCCTTGCTCGATGAAAAGCCAAACGAGATAAGCTCTTTAAAGGCCCGTATGCTTTTATGGGAAGGGGGAATGAAAGCCTTTCTCCAAGCGCCCTTGATGGGTTATGGCCCCCAAAATCGCATGGAGAAGGTGAATAGCGCTCTGGATGTGCCCGGAGGGAAAAAACTGTTGTTTACGCATGTTCACAATGGCTTTTTAAACGCTGCTGTCGATGGAGGAATTGTCGGCCTGTTAGGGGTATTGGCGCTGTTAGCTGCGCCACTTATCGCCGCTTTTCGAAAAAAACGTGGACCTGGTCGTGATATTGCAATTGCCATTTCACTTCTGCTTGTAACCAGTTATGTGGTTACCGGTACATTCGGGATCATGTTTGGTCATGATGCAACTGATGCGGTGTTCGTTTATCTCACGATAGTGCTTTGCTGGATCGCGGGAGAAGCGGTCTATCTCTCGGTTTCGCAAACAGCTGAACTGGCGGAAACCGATAAAATTGCCCTGGGCGAACGAACAAGTTGAGTGAGAAAATCTATTAAATGAAGGCAATTGTAACGGGTGCGGCGGGGTTTATCGGATTTCACGTGGCGAGCCGTCTCGTAAGCGAGGGATTTGACGTTCTCGCGATCGACAATCTCAATGATTATTACCCTGTTGCGCTCAAAGAGACCCGTCTTTCTGTTCTACAGGGCAAGCGGGGTAATCGGTTTGTACTGGCTAATATTGCCAACCCGCAAGAGCTGGCTTCAGCGATAGCCCATGATCTTGACGCGGATATCATAGTACATCTGGCTGCGCAGGCCGGGGTGCGCTATTCGGTTGAAAATCCGGCAGTTTACGTCGATGCGAATGTTCAGGGCCAGGTGACTATCTTTGAACAAGCCCGCAAAATGACCAAATGCCCGCCCATTGTCTATGCCAGTTCGTCGTCGGTGTACGGCGCGAACAAAAAGGTACCGTTTGCTGAAAATGATCCCGTTGACCAACCGGTTTCGGTCTACGCGGCCACCAAGCGCTCGGCGGAACTACTCGCTCACTCCTACAAACGTGTCCACAATGTAAATTCGACCGGACTGCGCTTCTTTACGGTCTATGGGCCCTATGGCCGACCTGACATGGCTCCATGGCTCTTTACCGACGCAATTTTGCGGGGAGAGCCGATCAAAGTTTATAATCACGGCAATATGGAGCGCGACTTCACGTTCATTGATGATATCGTCAATGGTGTATATGGCGCTGTCCGCCGCATATTATCTCACCCGAATGAAACCGCGCCCATCTATAATTTGGGTAATAACAAGCCTGTTGCGCTTATGCGCTTCATAGAAATCATCGAGCAGGCTTGTGGCCGGGAAGCTATCAAGAAATTCGAATCAATGCCGGCTGCCGACGTGGTCCGCACCTATGCCGACATTGAATTGGCCTCGCGTGATCTTGGATTTGCGCCCACCATGGCGCTTGAGGATGGCCTTCCATTGTTCGTTGAGTGGTTTCGCGGCTATAATGGCCGATGAATTATTCGTATATGACTTGTTTTCATGACTAATGATCGCAGCAAAAAGGGTTTTCGGCCCCTTGCCGATCCTGCAGCGGGCATTCTTGATCCTGTCCTTCGCAAGCGCGCCGGGATCACCATAGAACTCGTGCAGTCATGGGAAGAAGTCGTTGGACCAGATCTCGGCCAACAATCACGCCCGCTAAAGCTGCTCTGGCCCCGTAGGGCTCATGAGGATGATCCGTTCCAACCTGCAACGTTGATTATTGCTTGCCAGGGTTTTACGGCGATGCGGATGAGCCATGAAACCGGCGAGATTATCAGCCGCGTCAACGCCTTTCTCGGCTTTGCAGCAGTCGGACGTGTCAAAATTGAGCAAAAGCCTGTGGCACTGCCTGTTGTAAAGCGCCGTGAGCTTCCTCCTGTTGATGCTACTACGCGCGCCAAGATCAGTCATTCGGTGGAGAATATTGAGGATGAAAATCTCCGCGAAGCGCTGCAAAAACTTGGTCAAAGCATTCATGCTGAAAAGAACAGACGTTGAGACGAGATTGCATTCTCATCACGAAAAATTCAAAGACAGAATGGTAAAGCTGCCTTAAAGAGACTGCCATCGAGCTTTAACGCTGCAATACTTTGTAATTGCATGATCAACGCCGGAGACTGGTGACCCTGATGACTGAATTGTTGAATCGCAGAAAAATCCTGGGCCTTGCGGCTATTTCTACAGCAGCCATTGCTTTAACGGCGGGTACGGGCGCATGGGCGCAGGAAGCTGCGGCACCCAAGGACGTAAAAGTACCAGCCTCGACGGGTAAGGTAGACGAGGCCAAGCTTGTTGCAGCAAGCGGTTTGAAGGACATGGTTCTCGGCAAGGCCGATGCGCCCGTAACAATCATCGAATATGCTTCGATGACTTGCCCACATTGCGCGCATTTCTCCACCACCACTCTGCCGACTATCAAGGAAAAGTACATTGATACCGGCAAGGCCAAGTTGATTCTGCGCGAATTTCCGTTTGATCCGCGCGCTGCTGCAGCCTTTATGCTGGCACGTTGCGCACCGGAAGATCGCTACTATCCAATGGTAGAAGTGTTGTTCAAACAGCAGGAACAGTGGGCTGCGGCAGCAAATGCCGAGGAACCACTGCTTCAAATCTCCAAATTGGCCGGTTTTACACAGGAGTCATTCAAAGCTTGCTTGACGAACCAAAAGCTTCTGGATGATGTGAATGCTGTGCGTGAGCGCGGTGCCAAAGAATTCGGTGTGGATTCAACGCCAACCTTTTTTATCAATGGTGCCAAGTATTCGGGAGCCCTATCGGTTGACGAAATGTCAGCGATCATTGACGGCCTGCTCTAATACCCGCGATCAAATTTCCGGCGGGCGCGAAATTGCGTCCGCCGTTTCGATTCTGGGCATCGTTTTTGGAAAGGGCCTCTGATGCGCTTTACCAAACTCCGCCTCCTGGGTTTCAAGTCTTTCGTTGAGCCTGCCGAATTCGTCATTGAAAGCGGGCTGACCGGTGTTGTCGGCCCCAATGGCTGCGGCAAATCCAATCTCGTCGAGGCGCTGCGCTGGGTTATGGGCGAAAGCTCATATAAGAATATGCGCGCCTCCGGCATGGATGATGTTATTTTTTCGGGATCGGGGACGAGGCCTTCGCGCAATACAGCTGAAGTAACGCTTTTCCTCGATAATCAGGACCGTACTGCACCCTCGGCTTTCAATAATGCAGACGAACTACAGGTTTCACGCCGTATCGAGCGCGAGGCCGGATCTGTCTATCGCATTAACGGCAAGGATGCCCGTGCCAAGGATGTGCAACTGCTGTTCGCAGATCAGTCGACTGGTGCGCGTTCGCCCTCCATGGTGGGGCAGGGTCGTATCGGTGAACTGATCCAAGCCAAGCCTCAGGCGCGGCGCGCGCTATTGGAAGAAGCCGCAGGCATTTCCGGCCTGCATACGCGTCGTCACGAAGCAGAATTGCGCTTGCGGGCTGCGGAGCAGAACCTTGAGCGTCTGGAAGATGTTGTTGGCGAGCTTGAGACGCAGATTGAAAGCTTGAGGCGGCAATCGCGCCAAGCAAACCGCTTCAAGAGCCTTTCAGCCGATATAAGACGTTCTGAAGCAATTTTGCTGCACCTGAAATGGTCTGTCGCTAAAACTCAGGAAGGCGAAGCGCAATCAGCTTTGGCTGTCGCAACATCCGGCGTTGGTGAACAGGCGCAACGCCAGATGAATGCTGCCAAAGAGCAGGCTATCGGCGCTCATCATCTACCTGATCTGCGTGAGGCAGAGGCAAAGGCGGCCGCTATACTGCAGCGCCTGACAATCGCCAGATCACAATTGCAAGAGGAAGGTGAGCGCATTCGTGCCCGCCAGACAGAAATTGAGAAGCGACTACAGCAATTCACTGCTGACATTGCTCGTGAAGAGCAGATGATAAGCGACAATGATGACGTGCTGGAGCGCCTCATCACGGAAGAGCAGTCGCTCACCGACGAAAATGCCAATGCTGGAACACGTGAACTGCAAACGCGGGCCGATTTTGAACGTGCCGAAGCAAAGCTTAAGGAAAGTGAAGCAGCGCTCGCAAAAATTACTGCCGAGCGCGCTGAGGCTGCAGCGGAGAGGGCGCAGATTGAACGCAACCTGCGCGAAATAACCGAGCGCCGTGATCGTCTTTTGCGGCAAATAGGTGATGTCGAGCAGGAGCTAAATTCTGTTGCGACGCAAATTTCAACCTTGGCTGACCCGGTTGAAAAGCAAAGACTTGTCCAAGAAGCGGAAGCGATTTTTGCTCAGGCTGAGGAGGCGACATTTGCTTCAGAAGCAGCGGTAGAGACAGCGCGCCAAAAGGAAGCGACGTTGCGGCAACCTTTGCAAGAAGCACGCAGCAATCTAGGACGCGCCGAAACTGAAGCCAATACTTTGGCCAAGATGATCAATGCAGCGGCTTCCGACCTGTTTCCAGCGATTGTGGAGGCCATCAAAGTCGAAAAGGGCTACGAAACAGCACTTGGGGCAGCGCTTGGTGAAGATCTGGACGCCCCGATTGATATTTCCGCACCTGTTTTCTGGGGCGAAATTGCAACAACAGTAGACGATCCAGCGCTACCGGCAGGGGTCAGGTCGTTGGCTGAAGTTGTTCGTGCACCAAGGCAATTGGCCCGTAGACTTGCCCAGATCGGGCTTGTCGATGAAACAGGCGGGGGGCGGCTGCAGGCGCAATTAAAACCGGGACAGCGGCTTGTAAGCACTTCCGGCGATCTATGGCGCTGGGACGGATATACGGCAAGCGCCGACGCTCCTACACCGGCAGCTCAACGACTGGCGCAGAAAAATCGGCTGGCAGAGCTTGATCTTGAGGTTGTTGAATCGACAAAGCAGTTGCGCGTTGCTGAATCGGCTATCGCCGAAGCGGAAAAAGCTGTCCGTGATGCCGTTGAGAATGAACGCACTACCCGCGACCACTGGCGTTCCACGCAACGGTCTTTGAATGATGCGCGTGAGGCCTTGGCGGCGGCGGAGCGAGCTTCGGGCCAGCTGTTCAGCCGGCGTGCCGCACTTGATGAAGGAAAGTCCCGCCTGAGCGAAACGCTTGAAGAGACACAGGAACAGTTGGTCGAAACGCAGATGCGTCTTGAGAATGCCGCTGATGTCGAAGAGTTGAATCGCCGTCTTGCTGCGTTAACCGCCGAGGTTACGCTGGACCGTGCAACTCTTGCGGAAACGCGCGCCATTTATGATGGGCTAAGACGTGAAGCGGAAGCCCGGATACGCCGCCTCGAGTCGATCGGGCTTGAGCGTAAAAGCTGGATTACCCGCGCGGAGAATGCAGATCGTCAGATAAAGTCGCTTGGGGAGCGGCGTCTGGAAGCGGAGAGGGAAGCCGCCAATCTCGCCGATGCACCCGAAGAAATCGCCGAGCGTAACCGCGCTCTGCTTTCGCAACTCTCCGAAGCCGAAGAGCTGCGTAAAAGCGCGGGCGATAAACTGGCTGTAGCGGAGGCCAGACAGCAGGAACTTGACCGGGCCGCAACAGAAGCCATCCAGTCGCTGGCCACTGCTCGGGAAGGCAGGGCGCGGGCTGAAGAACGTCTGTCAGCGGCACAGGAGCGCCGTAAGGACACGGAAGCGCGCATTTTCGAAGCGCTCAATTGCGCACCGCACGAGGCGATGAAATTGACTGGGCTTGGTCCAGACGACCCGCTGCCCGACGTCGACGTGACCGAACGCAATCTTGAGCGGTTGAAAATCGAACGCGAACGATTGGGCGCCGTGAACTTGCGAGCCGAAGAAGAACAGGAAGAACTGTCTGTTCGGCTTGAAGCAATCATCAATGAGCGCGAAGATATTATCGAGGCCGTAAAGAAGCTGCGCCAGGCCATCCAGAGCCTAAATCGCGAAGGACGGGAGCGTCTTTTGGCAGCATTTGAAGTGGTCAATGTGCAGTTCAAGCGGCTTTTCACCCATCTTTTCGGTGGTGGAACAGCGGAATTGCAACTCATCGAGTCTGATGATCCGCTGGAAGCTGGGCTCGAAATTCTTGCTCGGCCCCCAGGAAAGAAGCCGCAAACGATGACGCTTCTATCTGGTGGCGAACAGGCGCTGACAGCCATGGCCTTGATCTTCGCGGTATTTTTGACGAACCCAGCTCCAATCTGTGTGCTGGATGAGGTTGATGCACCGCTCGACGACCATAATGTCGAGCGTTTCTGTAATCTGATGGATGAAATGGCGGCGTCGACCGATACTCGTTTTGTGGTCATCACCCACAATCCGATCACCATGGCCCGCATGAACCGGTTGTTCGGGGTGACGATGGCAGAGCAAGGCGTTAGCCAACTGGTTTCAGTCGATCTTCAGACTGCAGAGCAGTTGCGGGAAGCAAGCTAAGCTGCGTAAATGACTAAACATTTCAAGACTTAACGCGGATTTACCCTGCTAATCGATTTGAATGCTGCAATGCAGCATTTGGCGCTGGCGATTTCCGCATTCATCGCGTAGACCTCAATGAAGCGTTAGCGGCATGGGAGGCTGCAATGGTAAAATGGGTTTATACTTTTGGGGATGGCAAGGCAGAAGGTTCGGCGGGAGATCGCAATCTTCTCGGAGGAAAAGGCGCAAATCTTGCCGAAATGTGTTCGCTGGGCTTGCCGGTTCCCCCCGGATTTACAATCACTTCGGAAGTTTGCAGCTGGTTCTATGAGCATGAGCGCAGCTATCCGGACACGCTTGCCAAGGAAGTCGGACAGGCGCTGGAGCATATTGCCAGTGTAACCGGTCGTACCATTGGGGACAGCAAGAAGCCGCTTCTGGTTTCAGTGCGTTCCGGCTCACGCGCCTCCATGCCTGGAATGATGGATACGGTCCTTAATCTCGGGCTCAATGACGAAACCGTGGAAGCAATTGCCCAGGAAACAGGCGACCCAAGGTTTGCCTATGACAGCTATCGCCGCTTTATTCAGATGTATTCTGATGTTGTCATGGGGCTGGATCATTCAGTTTTTGAAGAGATACTCGAGGATGCCAAGGCCAATTTGGGCCACGATGTCGACACTGCGCTGACTGCCGACGATTGGAAAAATGTCGTTGCGCAGTACAAGGCCAAGATCGAGGAAGAGCTAGAAGAGCCTTTTCCTCAAGACCCTGAACAGCAGCTTTGGGGCGCTATAGGCGCGGTCTTTTCAAGCTGGATGAATGCGCGGGCCGTCACCTACCGGCGTTTGCATAACATACCTGAAAGCTGGGGTACGGCTGTCAGCGTCCAGGCCATGGTATTTGGCAATATGGGCGATAAATCTGCTACTGGCGTAGCCTTCACGCGCAATCCGTCTACGGGCGAAAAGAAGCTCTACGGCGAATTCCTGGTTAATGCACAGGGCGAAGATGTCGTGGCAGGTATCCGCACCCCGCAAAATATTACCGAGGAAGCACGCATCGCTGCGGGTTCTGACAAACCTTCGCTGGAAAAGATCATGCCGGCAGCATTTGCCGAATTCTGCGCTGTTTCGGACAAGCTTGAGAAACACTACACGGACATGCAAGACCTTGAATTTACTATTGAAAATGGTAAATTGTGGATGTTGCAGACCCGATCCGGCAAGCGCACCGCCAAGGCTGCGCTGAAGATTGCAGTTGAGATGGCGGATGAGGGTTTGATATCCCGCGATGAGGCTGTTTTGCGCATTGAGCCTGCATCTTTGGATCAATTGCTGCACCCGACAATCGACCCGAAGGCTAAGCGCGAAGTTATCGGAACGGGTCTTCCCGCATCGCCTGGCGCGGCTACTGGTGAGATTGTCTTCTCGTCGGAAGATGCGGAACAATTGAAGTCAGAGGGCCGCAAGGCCATTTTGGTCCGTATTGAAACCAGCCCTGAAGACATTCACGGCATGCATGCTGCAGAAGCAATTCTGACCACACGCGGCGGCATGACAAGTCATGCTGCCGTGGTGGCGCGCGGCATGGGGAAACCCTGCGTTTCAGGCGCTGGGGCGCTTCGTGTTGACTATCGAAACGAGACACTGCTCGCTATGGGCGTTACCCTCAAAAAGGGCGATATCATTACGATTGACGGGGGAATCGGTCAGGTTTTGAAGGGCGCTGTGCCAATGCTTCAACCTGAATTGTCGGGCGATTTTGGCAAGATCATGGAATGGGCAGATGGTGCCCGCCGCATGAAAGTGCGCGCCAATGCCGAAACTCCCAATGATGCCCGTACGGCGCGTTCCTTTGGCGCCGAGGGGATCGGCCTATGCCGAACGGAGCATATGTTCTTTGAAGGCGAGCGCATTATTGCCATGCGCGAAATGATTTTGGCAGAAAGCGAGAAGGGTCGACGCGCTGCTCTGGATAAGCTGCTGCCAATGCAACGCGCTGATTTCATTGAGTTATTTGAAATTATGCACGGCCTGCCCGTAACGATTCGCCTGCTTGATCCACCACTTCACGAGTTCCTGCCGAAGACAGACGAGGAAATCGCCGAAGTCGCGGCAGCCATGAAGATCAGCTCCGACAAATTACGGGAGCGAACAGAATCCTTACATGAATTCAATCCCATGCTGGGACATCGCGGTTGCCGTTTGGCAATTTCCTACCCGGAAATTGCCGAGATGCAATCCCGCGCCATATTCGAAGCGGCGGTGGAAGCGGCCAAATTGACTGGCGCACCGGTCGAGCTGGAAATCATGGTGCCGCTCGTCGGTCTTCGAGCTGAATTGGATTTTGTGAAAGCGCGGATCGATGCGGTTGCGGCGGATGTGATGAAGGAGACTGAAATCAAGATCAGTTACCTTGTGGGTACGATGATCGAACTGCCACGAGCCGCGATCCGTGCCAATTCAATTGCGGAGGCTGCCGAGTTTTTCTCGTTTGGAACCAATGACTTGACCCAGACGACGTTCGGAATATCCCGCGATGATGCATCTTCGTTCCTGATGACTTACCAGCTCAAGGGTATCATTGAGCAGGACCCATTTGTGTCGATTGACGTGGATGGCGTAGGCGAACTGGTGAAGCTGGCCGCGGAAAAAGGCAGGGCAACCCGGCCAAACATAAAACTTGGAATTTGCGGGGAGCACGGCGGCGATCCGGCATCGATCCATTTTTGCGATCAGGTAGGACTGGACTATGTTTCCTGTTCACCGTTCCGGGTGCCTATTGCCCGGCTTGCCGCGGCGCAGGCATCAGCAAAAACCAAAGGAAAATAAAGGCTTATTGCCATAATTCCGCTTAGTTCCAAGTGCTGTTCGCCGCAGGTTCTCTCGTCTTGCGGCAATATATCATGCGTTTTATCACCACAGTTCAAGTCACATGTTCCATCGCGCTCGCAGCAACTGCTGCCAATGCGGGCAACCATCCGCATTTTGTCGAGCCACAACTTTACATTGCAAAGGGCGGAGCTGCGGCGCCGCAGGTCGCGCTCACTCTTGACGCCTGTTCAGGCCAGACTGATCAGAGAATTCTCAGCTTTTTGGTGGAGAACAAGATCGCTGCAACGATTTTCGTTACTGGCCGATGGTTGAAGCGCAATGCTGCTTCGGTGGCAATCATGAAGGCGCACCCAGAACTTTTTGAATTGGAAAATCATGGGCTTAACCATGTTCCAGCCATCGATAACCAGCCTTTGATGTTTGGATTGAAGACCGCCGGATCATTGCCCGCGATACGATCTGAGATTGAAGGTGGTGTAAATGCGATGCAGATCGCCACCGCCGGAAAACCTGTCTGGTACCGCGACGCGACTGCTCGCTATAGCGACGATGCAGTGAAACTCATTCATGAAATGGGGTACCGGGTTGCAGGATATTCGCTCAATGCCGACATGGGGGCATCCTTGCTTGCGGGCCAAGTGGAGCAGCGGATTTCCGCCGCAAAAGACGGCGATGTCATCATCGCCCATATCAATCAGCCGAGTCGGACGGCAGGGGCCGGGGTGGTAAAAGGCATATTGGCACTGAAGCAAAAGGGCTTCCGTTTCGTTCGGCTGAACGATGTGATTGAAAGTGAGAAGCCAGGTACTCCAAATGCTTGATTGCAACTTAACGCAATCAAATTGCAATTCGAAGTAGAGAATTTTGGGGAAGAATCGGCGATTCTTCGGCAAGTTTCATCAATTTTGCGGTGATCCGGTTCCTGAATCCGTTCTCCATCAGAATTTTTGCCCGTTTCATCACAATATCTGGGTTACTCCTCCAAACTTCACAAACGATGCGTGCTCTCCTTCATCAGGATGTCATGAAACCATAAAATCACGGACACAAAGAGCACCTAAGCGTTGCTGGACACTTTTACTTCAAACTTGATGGTGATGCTCCATGCGCTCAATTTCCGCTGCTCTGTTTCTTACCACCGCCATGATGGCATTGCCGGCCTTGGCGGCTGAACAGGAGTTTCCCGCCAAACTCGTTTCCCATGCGATCCTTCCTGCCAACACAATGGTGAAGGCACCGGAAAACGCGCCGGAACATCTGACTCATGCAGGCAAGTTTACAACCGCTGATCGCAAGCGTGCTGTGGAACTCGGAACAGTGCCGGGCAAGGATGGGGTAAGGCTGACCGGCTTGTCATTACCCTTTGATGGACAACCTTTGCAGGGCTTCTCCGGCATCAAGGCGATTGGCGATGGAACATATTGGTCATTGTCGGATAATGGCTTTGGAACGAAGCTGAATTCGGTCGATGCAATGTTGATGCTGCACCATCTGGCGTTTGATTGGGACAAGGGAACAGTCGAGCGCAAGCAGACGATTTTCCTGACTGACCCAGACAAGAAAGTGCCTTTCCCCATTGTCATGGAGGCCAGCGACACACGCTACCTGACGGGCAGCGATCTCGATATTGAATCCATCCAGCCGGTTGCCGATGGTTTCTGGCTGGGCGAAGAGTTCGGCCCATATTTGATCAAGGTAACAATGGATGGCAAGGTTACGGATGTCGTCGCGACCAAGGTTGGCGACAAGGATGTTCGCTCGCCGGATAATCCTGCAATCACGCTACCAGCCAATCCGACGCTCAAAAATCCGGCCTTTAATCTGAAACGTTCCGGCGGTTATGAAGGCTTGGCGCAATCAAAAGACGGCACCAAATTATATGCACTGCTTGAAGGTCCGCTTTTCGGGGACGACGGCGCTGTTGAGAAGGTTGATGACCAGCCCGCATTGCGGGTAATTGAATTCGATATTGCGTCCAAAAACTGGACGGGTCGCAGCTGGCTTTATCCCCTTTCCGCAGGTGGCGAGGCCATTGGCGATTTCAACATGATCGATGCGACAACGGCGCTGGTAATCGAGCGTGACAATGGCGCGGGAACTGCCGCGAAGGCTTGCGCTGACCCCAAGGCGCCAACGCCCGATTGCTTTGACAAACCATCCAAGCACAAGCGCATCTACAAGATCGAAATGACTGACGCGAATGTGGATAAGGCGGTGCGCAAGATCGGATATATCGATTTGCTAAAAATCGCTGATCCCGACAACAAGAAACGTCAAGGCGGCGGCGAAGGCTTCTACGATATGCCTTTTGTCACCATTGAAAATGTCGATATTGTAGACGATAGCCACATCATCGTCGGCAATGACAATAATCTCCCATTCTCCGCAGGCCGCGCGGTCGACAAGGCGGATGACAATGAATTCGTCATTCTGGAAGTCGGCGACCTGCTGAAAGCGAAGTAATAGATATTGCTGCTGGGGATTGGTCGCGAGATTTAAGCGATCAATCCTCCAGCGCAACGCTTTGCAAAGTCTACTCCGCTTTTCTGCTGATCAAAGCGCCCGCAGGCAAGATTTCCAGACTACGCCGGTCCATTTGTGCCAGCACTTCGCCAAAACCAAAGCGCGCTTGCCATCCAAGAGCGCGTTCAGCCTGGCTGGAATCATATATGCGATCAATGGAGTTCGGAAGGCTCCAACCTCGCTGCTCGAATGCGTCGGCAAGATCTGGCGCGCGCAATCTGATCTGGGAAGCTGCGTCAATCGCCAGTGCTTGACAGTCCTGCTTTGTAAAAGGCGTTGCCGCCGAGATAATGTAGCGTTGAAAATTTGCTCCGCCATTTGTCAGCGCGGCCAAATGGGCATCAGCCACGTCGCGAATATCAATGCCGCGATGCAGCCTGTATGTAGCCATTACATCGCCCGGTTCCGGAAAGGAGCGGGACATGCGCAGAACCCTCACGGCCAATTCGCTAGAAGCCATGTCTTCCAGAAGGCACTCGGCCTCAAGTTTTGTCCGGTGATAAATGCTTTTCGGCACTGGCGGCGTATTTTCGTCGATCCATGTGCAGGAACCGGGAAAAACGGCATATCCGTACAGGGCTGTTGTGCTGGTGAAGACAAGGCGTTTTACGCTAGCAGCAATCGCCGCCTTCGCGACAAGACGGGTTCCTTCAACATTGATACGCTGAAATTCCTCGTCCGGTGTCGTTCCGACATGGGGCGCATGCAAAGCTGCTGTATGAATAACGGCATCGGCGCCTTTGAAGGCTGAGCGAAGCAGCACTTCATTGGCGAAATCACCGACAACATGCGTCGTGGAAAAGGCCGATCGATCTATTCCAACGACCTCATGTTTTTCAGACAAGGCGCCAAAAATAGCGCGGCCTACACGCCCGGAACTCCCTGTAAGCACATGCGCATGCACAACCTTTAACAAACCCTGGTGTGGCCTATTGAATTGCAGACTTTTACGCCGTTTGAAAGCCACGAATTTAGGTTGGTTCGCTCTGCTCTCACATGGGCAAAGCGGTGGTGCGTGGTTCGCCCTTCGGCAAGCTCAAGATAGCTCACCATGAGGAATGGAGTTAATTGCAGGGAGCGCGAAGTCTGCGAAGGCAAACCATCGTGCAGCCTACCATTCTTCCTCATGGTGAGCTTGTCGAACCACGCATTAAAAACCGCTGCAAACCGCTATCGCATCAAGCGGCGCGCAAACCGCCCGTTGAAACATAGGCTTCCGTGTCTGCCAAGGCGAGTTCGAAGCGGTTGAACAGCTCGTTCAGCTCGTCCTCCGTGATGATCATTGGCGGGCAGAATGCGATACTGTCGCCGACAGCGCGAAGCACTGCACCATGACCTTCCAGGAAGCGCGCCAGAGCGGGGCCGACCGCATGGGCGGGATTGAACGGGCGCTTTGTTGCTTTATCGGCCACAAGTTCTACCGCGCCCATCAGACCGCAATTACGCACTTCCCCAACCAAGGGGTGATCTTTCACCTTGGCAAGGCGTGCTTCAAAAAGCGGGGTGAGGCCGCGCACATAATCCACAATATTGCGGCGCTGATAAATCTCGATTGCCTTGACGCCAAGGGCGCAGCCAACCGGATGCCCGCCATAGGTGAAGCCATGGCCAAATGTACCGATTTGAGCGCTATGATCCACATAGGCCTGATAGATGTCTTCGGGCACCAGCACTGCACCAAGCGGTGAATAGGCAGCGGTCAACTGCTTGGCTGCTGAAATGGTTGTCGGCGTCATGCCAACGCTCTGGCTGCCCCACCAGTTTCCGGTGCGGCCGAAGCCGTTTATAACCTCATCTGCGATGATCATGATATCGTGTTCGCGCAGAATCGGCTCAATGGCGCTGAAATAGCTGGCAGGCGGCACGAGCACCCCGCCAGCGCCCATGACAGGCTCGGCGATGAAAGCAGCGATGGTTTCCGGACCTTCACGCTCGATCATATCGCGCAGCGATGTGGCCAGACGCGCAACGAACTCCGCCTCGCTTTCGCCTTCCTGGCCAAAGCGATAATAATGCGGGCAATCCGTATGCAAAATGCCTTCGACCGGCAAATCCCAACCCATGTGATTATAAGGCAGGCCGGTCAGCGATGCAGCCATGATGGTCACGCCATGATAGGCTTTGACGCGGGAAATGATCTTCTTCTTTTTCGGGCGGCCAAGGGCATTGTTGTAATACCAGGCAAGCTTGACCTGCGTGTCATTCGCTTCTGAACCCGACGAGGTATAAAAAACCTTTGAAATCGGTACAGGCGCTATTTCCTTGAGCTTTTCAGCAAGCTCGATCGCCGGTTCCATGCCCTTGCCGCCAAAGAGGTGGTAATAGGGCAGGGTGCGCATCTGTTCCGTCGCAGCCTCGATCATCTCTTCGTCGCCAAAGCCAAGACCCGCGCACCACAGGCCGGACATGCCCTCAATATATTCCTTGCCTTGCGTGTCGTAGAGATAAACGCCCTTGCCATGCCCCATCACCAAGGGGCCGTTTTCCTGCAATTTGTGCAAGGGGGTATAGGGATGGAGGATCGCATTGACATCGCGCTGCTGAACATTGGTAAGGGGGCGGCTGTTAGCCATTTTGTTACTCCGGTTATTGCAAGTTTTTCCCAACACTAACCAGACTGGCTGGAAAGGCAAAGGGTCGCTCCGGAAGATTCAGAAATGAAAGAGATTATAACAGCGGCAAATCACCACCGACATTTATATCGGATTTGTCCGCTGTGACGGCGAAAGTGGTGCCATCATTGCCAAGCGTGACAAAGACAGTCTGCTCAGCTGATCCATCTGAAACGGAGATTGCCGCCACGCGCTGATAATCGCTGTTTTCGGGCGCCCTGATATTGAAGATCAGCTTTCCATCAACCAAATCCACGGCCTTTTGCAAGGCGCCTTCAAAACCATCGGCAACGATATCCTGCGCGCCAAGCGCCAATTCAACTTCTACAACTTCAAGCGAAACCGCTTTGCCAGCTTCAGGCATCATATCCGGCCTCGTCATGTTATCTTCTGTCAGCGGTGTGTCTCCGCGCTCTGTTTCTGCCAAATCACTTGATTCGATGATGGCAGGAGTGTGCCATCTGATACACTCATAAAATGTAAACGGCTTAAATCAGTCGAGTTTCTTGCCCCTAAATCTGTAGCGGAACTGTCATCAGAATTTTATACAGGCCGTTTAGACGACGATTCATATTACGACGCATAATTTGATTTATTTGTTTCAGGAGTGAGCTTTGAAATATCGTTTTTGTCTATTATTGCTTCTCGTGCTGGTTGCAGCGTGCAACGACTCCGGGTCAAAGTCCGACACATCGGCATCAACTTTCAGTAGAGAAATCAATGAGCTGAAAGCAAAGAACGAAAATCTCGAGAATGATAAAGCTGTATTGGCAAAGCAAGCTGACGACCTTGAACAAGCGCGTGCGAGCACCGCAGTCGAGATAAATGCGCTCAAGAGCAAGCTGAAAAAGCTGACAGATGAGTTGGCGAACTATGGAAATCTTGAGAGTGACAAGGCTGCCTTGGCCAAGCAAGTCAGCGATCTTGAAAAAACGCGTGCTGATCTTGAAAAGGCGCGTGACGGCAATGCCACCGACATGAGGGCTCTCAAGAGCAAGCTGAAAGAGCTGTCGGACGAGCTGGCGAAGCCGGGTGAAGACAGCCCGGACCTTCTAAAGCAGGTGAAAGAGATCAAAGCATCGCTGGTCAGTCTGGAAAGCAAGAAAACAGAACTTGATGGCTTGTTGGGTGAGGTAGCGTTGGAGCTTGCAAAGGTCAAGGACACGGCTGAAGCGGATAAGGCTGCCTTGGCGAAACAAGTCAGCGATCTTGAAAAAGTGCGTGCTGATCTTGAAAAGGCGCATGACGGCAATGTTACCGAGATGAAGGCTCACAAGAGCAAGCTGAAAGAGCTGTCGGACGAGCTGGCGAAGCCCGGTGAAGACAGTCCGGACCTTCTAAAGCAGGTGAAAGAGATCAAAGCATCGCTGGTTAGTCTGGAAAGCAAAAGAGCAGAACTTGATGGTTTATTGGGTGAAACAGCATTGGAGCTGGCAAAGGTCAAGGACAAGGCTGCTGCAGACAAAGCTGCGCTTTTAACGGCAGTGTCAGTGCTTAAACTTGAAAACGACTACATGAGAGAAGACCTTTGCGAATAATCCACGAGGTGGGACTGCTTTGCGCGATGATTTGAAGGCGCAACGGGTAGAATTTTATTTTTGATTTCAGGATAGAATAATGGATAGACGCGATTTTATTAAAATGCTTGGTTTGGCTGGTTCAAGTGCAGCAGCCTATTCGGCATGCTCGGCCTATATGAGCGAGGCCTTGGCCGGTTCGACCGTGGTCGCAGATTTGCTTAATGCAGCTCCGGACTGTGCAAAGGGCTCGCTGGCCGATATTGAGCATGTGGTTATCCTGATGCAGGAAAACCGCTCTTTTGATCATTATTTTGGGACATTGCGCGGAGTTCGCGGGTTTGGCGATCCGCGGCCAATGAAACAAAAAAATGGTGAGCCAATCTGGCATCAATCTCAAAAAACCGAGTCTGCGCCCAAGGTGAAGCCCTATCGCTTGCCACAAGGCACAAGTGCTGACACAGACGCGGGAGACGTTTTCTTGCAGGATCCACCGCATGGTTTCAATGATGGTATTGCTGCCTGGAACTTTGGCCTTAGCGATAAATGGATTCCCAATAAAAGAATCGTCAGCATGGCGCATTATGTCGAGCCGGATATTCCACTTTATTTCCGGCTCGCAAAAGCATTCACAGTTTGCGATGCCTATTTTTGCTCCGTTAACAGCTCAACGGATCCCAACCGCTCATATTTCTGGACAGGAACAAGTCATAGCAAAGCCACTAATAGTTCTTTCAGCGGGCTTAGAGTTTCCGATGATTCTCCCCTGCGACCAAGTTGGAAAACCTATCCCGAGCGGCTTGAAGAGCTTCAGGTAGATTGGAAATTCTATCAGGACGGGCTGACCTGGACCCGTGATCCGTTTGCAGGCAATTATGGTGACAACACGCTTGAGTACTTCAGGCAGTACCGCGGCACAAACAAGTCGTTGGAAGAGCGGTCTGTCATCAACATCAAGAGTCAAACAGTCAATTCAGTGCTGCGGAGCGAGGCGGATAAGCCATCCCGTTTCGAGCAGGACGTCATCGATGACAAGCTGCCTGCAATTTCGTGGATCGTGCCGCCGGAAGCCTTCAGTGAACATCCAAAATACCCCCCGCACTTTGGTGAATACTATTTGAGTGAAGTTTTGCGCGCGCTGCTGGCGAATAAGGCAGTCTGGCACAAGACAGCACTGATTATAAATTACGATGAAAATGGCGGGTTTTTCGACCATGTACTGCCTCCAGCGCCACCGATGAATAGTAGTGCCGGTGTGGTTTCTCCCGGTATAAAATTAACAACTACCGGCGAGCAGGGCGATCTGAATTCGGAAGGCTCCAATGGCAAGCCTATGGGCCTGGGACCACGCGTTCCAATGATTATCGTATCGCCATGGACTTCGGGTGGCCGCGTCTGTTCCGAGACGTTTGATCACACATCGGTCCTTCAGTTTTTGGAAGCATGGCTTAAGGCGAGCGGTGTCCAGGCTCCGACAGACTTCGACATGATCTCTTCGTGGCGAAAGGCCATTACCGGCGATCTGACCAGCGTGTTTGATTTTAATCGCACCAAATTCAAGCCCATGGAAAAACTGATAAATGCGATTCAGCCGACCAAAATCTATACGAAAGAGGAACGAGAAATCGCACAAGGCACAAGTGCATACATACCGTCGATAAAGGACGTGCTGGCTGATCCCGATGCAACCAGACCCGTTTCGGTAAAGCAGGATAAGACACAATGTGATCTCTTGCCTGTCGGCTACGATTTTCAGACTTTATGCAGCTTTACCAACAACTCGCCGCCGAAACTGAAAATCACATTCAGGAACCGTGGCCGGCTGGGCGCATCATTCACCATTCTTTCCTATGACCGGAGTGATGGCGGCTGGTTTGACACTGTCGAAGGAATCAAACTAGGCGGTGCACCGATCGATATTTCCGACGTCTGGAATATGAATATTAGTAAAGAAAGTGGGTGGTCGAACAACCAGTATTCCTATGCAGTCCATGGTCCTAACGGCTATCTGGCCGAGTTCCGTGGTGAATTGGGCAGTGTCAGCGACAATCAGATTGCTCACCTTGTCGATGTCAAAACTTCTTTGGACGGCCGGACAATCGAGTTTATTTTCGGTGAATGGCCAACGGCAAGCGGAAAGCTGAAAGTGGTCAACGCCTATACCGGCGAAGAAAAAACAGTCGAAACTGGTACGAAAACTGTTTCATTCTCCACCAAGGATGGTTGGTATGACATATCCTTTGTCGATGCCTTGAGTTCCTCAATCTATCTGCGGCGCTATGCGGGTCATGCTGAGAACGGCAAGATCAGCAAGACCGATCCCGCAATCGGCTTAGCATATGATGAGACGAAGCGAATTTATGTTCCCGTAATCGCTTGATTTGATTATGGTCGGACTTTCACCACCAAAGGAGGTGGAAGTCCGGCTTCATATGCTTGTGTCCATACACAAATGCGATTAGCTGTTTTCCTGTCATTGATGGAATTTCAGGGAATCATGCGACCGCAACACTCAAGCCAATGGCGTCGCCGCCATTCGATTTCAGCAAAATGGTCCGTTCGCATTGCGTTTTTGAGCCTCATACTTTTTGTCGTTTCGGGCCTCGGCCACCGCTTTGAGCAAATCGAGACACCCGAATTTCTCTGGCTTCTAGCTATTGTAGCAGGGCTGGCATGCCTGGCATTGCTGCTGGCACTCAAGGGTTTCACCAGCCTGTGGCGGCGCGGCGATATTGGCTTCACCCGGTCATTCTGGGGCACATTGATCGCGCTGCTGGTGCTGATACCCTTCATGACAACGATTTATCAAGTCATGGTTCTACCGGCAATTTATGATGTTTCGACCGATTTAACCGATCCACCCGCTTTGTTGGAAACGGGCCGCCGTTCAGTCAATATGAATCCCGTCATCAATGATCCGGATAGTCGCGGGCTGCAGGCGAAGGCCTATCCTGAAGTCACTGGACGCCGCTATGAGGGTTCGCCCGACAGGATTCTCACGGCGGTCAAAACGGTTATCGCCAACAATGGCTGGGCAATTATCAGCCAAAAAGGCGAGCCCGGTGAGACAGAGGAGATTCTGGTTGATGTCGTGGCACGGACCTGGCTTTTGGGCTTTACCAGCGATGTAGTGATCCGCCTTAGCGATGAAGGTGAAACGACCTATGTCGATATGCGCTCCGTTTCGCGTTATGGAACCCATGATCTTGGTGAAAATGCTGACCGGATTGCGGCTTTCATGACGGCTCTCGATATGGAAGTGCAGGGTGTGCAGCCCGAGGAAGAAACGACAGAAGTCCCGCCCGCCGACGCTTCCTAAAAGTAATTCCAGCAAAAGTGTGCAGCGGTTTTGCGTCCGGAATTGCGTAAAGGCAAAGGCCTGGTGCGCCGTTTTGATTCGACCAAAACGCAAAGGCTCTAGGCCCAGTAAACACCGTCGATCGCGGGATTGCCTTCGGTTTGCACAAGACCACGCGTAACCATGTCTTCCAGATGAGCCAGTACCGATAGGGCTGCAGCGCCATGCAGGCGCGGATCCGTGTCGCGGTAGATTGCCTTTACCATGGCGGCAATCGTACGGTCTCCGGCGCGAACCCTTTCCAGAATGGCACGTTCCCGCATTTTACGATGGCCGCGCAGACCACGCACGAAAGCCTTGGGTTTTGTGACCGCCCCACCATGGCCGGGCAGATAGACACGCGAATCCAGTTCCAGCATCACATCAAGCGACGCCATATAATCGGACATGGAACCGTCCGGCGGTGCGACAATGGAGGTGGACCACGCCATGATGTGGTCGGCCGAGAACAGTATTCCGGTGTCTTCCAGTGCGAAAACCACGTGATTGGCCGTATGGCCTGGCGTATGGATTGTGCGCAAAGCCCAGCCGTCGCCATTGATGACCGTATCATTTGCCGCAATAATATCCGGGACGAATTCCGTATCCGCGCTGGCATCGAGCAGATTGACTTCACCAATATGCAGTGGGCGGGCTGCACGATGCGGACCTTCCGCTACAAGCACAGCGCCAAGCTCGTCTTTCAGAACCGAGGCGAGCGGGGAATGATCGCGGTGCGTATGGCTGACAAAAATGTGGCTGACAGGGCGACCGGCAATAGCACGCAGCAAAGTTGCCTTGTGGGCATCATCAAGCGGACCTGGGTCAATCAGCGCCAGCGTATCCTTGCCGATCAGATAGGAATTGGTGCCGTAAAAGGTGAAGGGGCTCGGATTGTTCACCGTGATTCGCTGAATCTGCGGGGCAACATCCACGGCCTCGCCATAATGCGGCGCGAATTTAATATCGAAACTCAGGGACATTGATGTGGGCTGACCTTTATGCGCCTATTGCAGTGCGGGATGAAGCTTAATATACCTCTTCAAGAAGTGGCGAAAGCCAATATGGAGGATAGACCATGATCACTGCAAAAACCCGCTCTCTCGCCGAAACGTTCCAGCCGGAAGGCCAATTGGCCAAAGCCGTGTGGTTTGTCACGCTTGCTCTCGTTGGCTCGGCCCTGATGGCGCTTTCAGCCAAGACGAAAGTGGACATGGTCTTCGTCAATGTGACGATGCAGACATTTGCCGTGTTTGCGATCTCCGCCGCCTATGGCTCGCGTCTCGCCGTGGCAACCATGGCGCTCTATTTGCTTGAAGGTGCTCTCGGCATGCCCGTATTCACTGGAACACCAGAAAAGGGCATTGGTCTTGCCTATATGGTTGGACCGACAGGCGGTTATCTCTTGTCTTACCTCGCAGCTGCATGGATTGTCGGACGCGCAGCCGATAAGGGCTTTGCCCGCAACGCGATTTCCATCGGCCTGTCGATGCTCGTTGCCGAAGTCATTATTCTCACCATGGGCTTCCTATGGATGGCATATTTGTTCGGTTTCGAGAAGGCTTTCGCTTATGGCGTTGGCGTATTCATCATCGGCGATGTTCTGAAGCTGGCGCTGGCAGCACTCGGAGTTCTTGCCCTCGGATCATTGCTCAAGCGTCGTTGATCTCACTTGGTTGATTATCCGCGCAATCTGATCGGCTATGGCCGCAACACGCCCGACCCGAAATGGCCGGGCGGAGCCAAGCTGGCCGTGCAATTTGTGGTGAATTACGAGGAGGGCGGCGAAAGCTGCATCCTCGATCAGGACCCCGCATCCGAAAACCTTCTGTCTGAGATCGTTGGCGCGCAATCATGGCCGGGCCAGCGCAATCTCAATATGGAATCCATCTACGAATATGGATCGCGCGCTGGTTTCTGGCGGCTATGGCGATTGTTCACGCGCCGCAACATGCCAGTCACGGTCTATGGCGTGACGCTCGCCATGGCGCGCAATCCAGACGCCGTTGCCGCAATGAAAGAGGCTGACTGGGAAATAGCAAGCCACGGCCTGCGCTGGCTGGAATACAAGGATTTTCCGGAGGAACGCGAACGCGAGCACATTTTGGAAGCTGTGCGCCTGCATACCGAAATTACGGGCTCGCGGCCGCTGGGGATTTATCAAGGCAAGCCGTCGGACAATACGCTGAAGATCGTCATGGAAGAGGGCGGCTTTGTCTATTCCGCCGATAGCTATGCGGACGAGCTGCCCTATTGGGTGGAAGGTCCGAAAGGCCCCCATCTCATTGTTCCCTATACGCTTGACGCCAATGATATGCGTTTTGCCACGCCGCAAGGTTTCAACTCCGGTGACCAGTTCTATTCTTATCTGAAGGACACGTTTGATGTTCTTTATAAAGAGGGACAGGAAGGAGCGGCCAAGATGATGTCCGTAGGCCTGCATTGCCGTCTGGTTGGACGTCCGGGACGCGCTGCCGCATTGGAGCGCTTTCTCGATTATGTTCAGCAACACAGCGATGTCTGGGTGGCGCGCCGCATCGATATTGCAAGGCACTGGCATGAACATCATCACCCTTGATGTTCAGCCGCTGACCAAGGCAGCATTTGAGCCATTCGGCGATGTGATTGAAGTGGCGGGCGCGGAGCTGCGCCTGATCAATGGTGGTACGACTGAACGTTATCATGACCTTGCCAAGGTTGACGTGGCCGGTGATCAAGCGCGCGTCCTGATCAATATTTTTCGCGGACAGGCTTTTGCGCCTCCCATCGATATCCATATGCTGGAGCGGCATCCACTCGGCAGCCAGGCATTCTATCCATTGCAGAACAGGCCGTTTTTAGTCGTCGTGGGCGAAGATGCGGGCGGCAAACCCGCAAACCCGGTAGCATTTTTGGTGCAGGGCAACCAGGGCGTGAACTACCACCGCAATGTCTGGCACCATCCGCTGATATCGCTGGAGCAGAGCTCGGATTTCATGGTGGTGGATCGCGGCGGCGAAGGTGATAATCTCGAAGAATATTTTTGGCCGGATCGTATTTTTCGGATTGAAGCGGTTTAGCACCTGCGCACCTCATAATGCGTGGCTCGTTCTTCGAAAGGCTCAGCATAGCTCACCATGAGCGAGGTGACTGATTGCTCCTGCGCTGTGCGTGGTTCGACAAGCTCACCATGAGGGAGGTGGTTGGATTGCAAATAGTTATCTGCGACATCCCCAAACTAGACTCCCTGCCACTCTCAACCTCCCTCATGGTGAGCTTGTCGAACCACGCACAGCGCAGATGCAACTTTGGTATAATTGCTCGACCGGTGACCGTCTGTTTATACTTTCAGTTTCAAGCATGGGAGACTGAATGGAGGCAACGGTTTACATTCTAAGATGTTCTGATGGTTCTTATTATACCGGATTAACGAAGCAAGAAATTGAAGCCCGGGTTTGGGAACATAATGCCGGAATCTGTGATGGATATACCAAACACCGCCGACCTGTAGAACTTGTTTTTACTGAAACCTATGATCGCATTCTTGATGCAATAGCACGTGAACGGCAAATCAAAGGCTGGTCACGGGTGAAGAAGCAGGCTCTCATTGCACTGAATTACGAAGGTTTGCCTGAGTTGTCCAAAAATCGCCAGAAAATTCATAGCGCCTGAGTTGTGCGTGGTTCGCCCGCAAGCTCTGGTTTGCATTTGCGGTGGTGCGTTGTTCGACAAGCTCACCATGAGGGAGGTGGTTGATTGCAAGGAGCTAAATCCTGCTGCTCCGAGTTTATCTTGCAGCCCCAACCTTCCTCATGGTGAGCTTGTCGAACCACGCACTTTGTTATTGCAGCTAAATCACCACCCGGTTCTGCTTACGCCCTCTTGACGCGATCACATTGGCGGATGAAGCTGATATCATGTCAAATTCCGTTCGTTTTTTTCTAAATGGTCAAATTCACGAAGCCAATGTGCGGCCCGATACCACGGTGCTGGATTGGCTGCGTAATGTGCCGCGACTGACCGGCACAAAGGAGGGCTGTGCGGAGGGTGATTGCGGTGCCTGTTCGGTGCTGATCGGTCATGTTGACGGCGATCAGGTGAAATATCACGCGGCCAATAGCTGCATCCTTGCCATGGGCCAGATCGATGGGCGCGCGCTGGTTACGGTGGAAGGGCTGAAAACCGGCGAGCTACATCCGATACAGGCGGCAATGGCGGAAAACGGTTCGTCGCAATGCGGTTTTTGTACTCCCGGAATTGTCATGTCCTTAGCCGGGCTCGCGGCGTCTAATCCGCAGGCCGATGACGAGGCCATTCATGATGCGCTGGCAGGCAATCTTTGTCGGTGTACCGGCTATCGGCCAATTGTCGAGGCGGCGCGCAAGGTGGTTGCTGCCGGAGGAGCGGCGATTGCCGGGCCGCATGTGGCTGCCTTTGCCGAGATCGAACCGCAATCAATGCTATCGGATGGCGGGGCGGTTTTTCATCAACCGGCATCCCTGAACGAACTTTTAGCACTGCGAAGCGAGAAGCCCGAAGCAATTCTGCTTGGGGGCGGCACTGATCTTGGTGTTGCGCTAGCGGATTATCATACGGACTGGAATGAGGTGATAGCGCTCGCATCGGTGCGCGAACTTCGCCAGATTCGCGAAACGGATAACCATTTGAGCTTTGGCGCGGCGGTAACCTGGGAAGAGGTGCTGGCGCGGGTAAGCGCGCATTATCCCTCGCTCGCCACGCTTATTCGCCGGTTCGGTTCCACACAAATACGCTCCATGGGTACCATTGGCGGCAATATTGGCACGGCCAGCCCCATTGGCGATGGACCTCCGGCCTTGATTGCGCTTGGGGCAGAGATTGAACTGGCATCGCTGAGCGGACATAGATTCCTATCGCTTGAAGACTTCTTTCTCGATTACCGCAAAACAGAATTACGACCCAATGAGGTAATTGCTTCAATCTCCATACCCAAGCCAAGAGAGGGCCAAGCATTTCGCGTCTACAAAATCTCCAAGCGTTACGATCAGGATATTTCGACAGTCTGCGGAGCTTTTTCAGTTTTCTGCGAAGAGGGGCAGGTCCGCAGTGCCCGCATCGCTTTTGGTGGCATGGCGGCAACACCCGTGCGGGCAATAGAGGCCGAACAGGCGCTCGTCGGAACCGCGCTTGACAGGCGCGCGGCAGAGAGCTGCGCTGCTGCCATTACCGCGCTGTTCAAGCCATTGAGCGATTGGCGCGGCAGTGCGGAATATCGATTGCTGGTCGCAGCAAATCTTGTAGAGCGCTTCCGGCGCGATGTGGCAGGTGAAACAGTTGAGGTCATGGCGCTATGAACATTGACCCTAAAATTGTTCAACGCAGTATTGTCGGCAAGGGTATCGCCCATGACAGCGCGGCGCGCCATGTGGCAGGTGAGGCCAATTACATTGACGATATGCCCGAACTGCCGGGAACGCTGCATGCAGCCTTTGTCCTGTCTCCAGTGGCGCATGGCAAGCTTAATGGTTTTGACGCAAGCGAAGCGCTGGCAATGCCGGGTGTTGCGGGTGTCTGGTCGGCGAAAGATGTGCCGGGCCATAATGAGGTCGGGCCGATCCATACCGGCGAGACATTGTTTGCCGAAGATATTGTCGACCATGAAGGCCGCGTGATTGCGGTGGTTGCGGCCGGTGATTTCGAAACCGCCTATCGCGCTGCCAAAAAGGTCAAGCTGGATATTGAGCCTTTGGAAGCCGTGCTTGATATTGAGGAAGCGCATCGACGCAAAAACTATGTGGTGCCGGTACAGGAGGTCATTGACGGTGATGTCGATGCGGCGCTGGCAAGTGCGCCGCACGTCTTTTCCGGCAAACTCAAAATGGGCGGTCAGGATCATTTCTATCTGGAAACCCATATCGCCTATGCCATTCCGGGTGAAAACGGCGAAATGCTGGTGCATTCCTCGACACAGCATCCGACCGAAGTGCAACATCATGTGGCTGGTATCCTTGGTATTCACGCTAATGCCGTGGAATGCCAGGTGCGACGTATGGGGGGCGGCTTTGGCGGCAAGGAAAGCCAGCCGACAATTATCGCTGGCGCTGCGGCGCTGATCTCTGCCAAGACCGGCAAGCCATGCAAGATGCGGCTCAAACGCCGTGACGATATGGCCGGAACCGGCAAGCGCCATGATTTCGTTGTCAACTGGAAGGTGGGCGTGGATGGGCGCGGACGCATCCTTGGACTTGATGCGGAATATCTTGCGCGGGCGGGCAATCTGCCGGACCTGACGGGGCCGGTCATTACGCGGGCGCTGACCCATACGGACAATTCCTACCACATTCCCAATGCGCGCTTTGTGGGACATGCCTGCAAAACCAATACGGTTTCCAATACGGCGTTTCGTGGTTTTGGCGGACCGCAAGGGATCATCACCATTGAGGCGGTTATCGACACGATTGCGCGCGAATTAAAGCTTGATCCGAATGCGGTGCGGGCGATCAATTATTATGGCGATGGGACAGGCGATACCACGCCTTACGGCCAGAAGGTTGAGGATAATCGCCTTGTCGAGGTGACGGAGGCAGTGCTTGCCTCGGCGGACTGGCAGCAGCGACGGGCCGAAATCGATGCGCATAATGCCGCCAATCCAATTATCCGGCGCGGGCTGGCAATGATGCCGGTGAAGTTCGGTATTTCATTCAATTTGACCTCGCTCAATCAGGCGGGCGCGCTGGTGCATGTCTATCTGGACGGTTCGATTTTCCTGAACCATGGTGGCACGGAAATGGGGCAGGGCCTGTTCGTCAAAGTGGCGCAAGTCGTGGCGGAAGTGTTTCAGGTTGATCTCGACATGGTGCGAATTTCCTCCACTGCGACGGGGAAAGTGCCCAATACCAGCGCGACAGCGGCATCTACGGGGTCTGATCTCAATGGCATGGCAGCCTTCAAGGCGGCGACCGCGATCAAGGCCCGTTTGACCACTGTTGCCGCCGAACATTTTGATGTTGAGGAAGAGGTGATCATCTACCGCGAGGGCCGGGTTCACGCGGATAATAGATCCGTTTCCTTCGGCGAGCTGGCAAAAATAGCCTGGGCGAAACGGGTGCAGCTTTCGGAAGCAGGGCACTATGCGACGCCTAAAATCCACTGGGATGGCAAGACCATGAAGGGCAGGCCATTCTTCTATTTCAGCTATGGCGCGGCGGTGGCGGAGGTGGCGATTGACACGCTGACCGGCGAGACACGCTGCCTGCGCGCCGATATTTTGCAGGATGTGGGTTCGCCGCTCAATCCGGCAATTGATCTTGGCCAGATCGAAGGCGCCTTCGTGCAGGGCATGGGCTGGGTAACTTGCGAGGAGCTTTGGTGGGACAAGACGGGGCGATTGAGGACTGTTGGCCCATCGACTTACAAAATACCCGGATCACGCGATGTGCCGCCCATTTTCAATGTCCGCATTCTTGATAATATGCCCAACCGCGAGGAAACAGTGTTCCGCTCAAAAGCCATTGGCGAGCCGCCTTTGATGCTTGGAATTTCCATCTGGCTGGCAATCCGCGATGCCATCGCTTCCATAGCCGGATCAGTGCCGCAACTGGATAGTCCCGCAACACCCGAAGCCGTATTGCGGGCGGTGAAACAAAGCTCCCCCTCCGGCTCTCGATAAGCAAAACCCGGCTTGATAGGCGTTTCCTATAACGACTTTATATCTGAACGAGGTGTGGACAATTCAGTCAAGGCAGATTTGAGCATTCGTTTTTAACCTTGATCGCAATAGCATCATGCCTCAGCTTGTTGAACCATGCCTGGTTGGATCGGCAACAGCAGATGAATTGGATCACAATGACGCTTGATGAACTGAACGAAGCAAGCACTCAGAAATTCATTGAGGCGCTGGGCAGCATCTTCGAACATTCGCCTTGGGTGCCGGAAGGGGTCGCAGATATGCGCCCCTTTGCAAATGTCGACCAATTGCATGGCGCCATGCTGGCTGTTGTCGCGAAGGCAGGGCAAATGGCGCAGCTCGGATTGATCCGCGCTCATCCGGACCTTGCCGGAAAAGCCGCGCGCCAGGGCAGGCTGACGACAAGTTCAACATCCGAACAAAAGGGTGCAGGTCTTGACCGGTTGACCGATGAAGAATTCGATGAGTTTCACGCCCTGAACAATGCCTATCAGAGCAGATTCGGGTTTCCCTTCATTCTTGCAGTGCGCGGCCACGACAAGCATTCCATCATGGCAGCCTTCCGCCAGCGGCTTGAGAACAATTCGGGCGAGGAGGTTCTGGAAGCGTTGCGGCAGATCGGGCAGATCGCGCGTTTTCGTCTTGATGATCTGATTTCATGAGAAGGGGCTCTTGATGGGCAAGCTATCGACACATGTTCTGAACACGGCTGACGGACGACCCGCTGAGGGCGTGCGCCTGACGCTGCATCGTATAAACGCTGCCGGCGGGCGACACCTGCTTGCCACCGCAATGACCAATGCCGATGGCAGGACTGACGCGCCTTTACTATCGACGGCGGACATGGTGGCCGGGCAGTATGAGCTGACATTTCATGTGGGCGACTATTTCAAGGGAAAAGACGTAGCTTTGCCCGAACCTGCATTTCTTGACGACATTCCAATACGTTTCGCAATTTCCGATGTGCAGGGCAATTATCATGTGCCGCTGCTGGTGACGCCGTGGTCGTATTCGACTTATCGGGGGAGTTAGGGGTTGAAAGCTATGGTGCCGTGGTTCGACAAGCTCACCATGAGGAATGTGGGTGAGCTGCAAGATGTCTGTTCTGAGATGTTTTAGGCGTTGTGCGTGGTTCTCCCTCCTGAGCTTGTCGAAGGGCGAACCACGCACAGCGCTGTTGCTGCTCACCACCAGTGCCTATCCATAAACCCCGGTCACGGTGAAACTGTGTTTCTCGTCTCCTTTGAAATAAACCAGATTGCTTGATGAAACGGGGGAGGACTCATTGCAGACGATGGTGATATCCCCCGTCGAACCTGCATTGAGCAGGACGCCATCCTGCGGGAACACTGCGCTCAATGCCTTCTGCATGAGCGGAGAGATATCAATGGCAATATCGTTCCGGAGCGGATCGGTAATCTGAATCACGTCATTCTTGAGCCATTGCTTGATGTGTTCCGGATTGGAAACCTGCAACTGATCGGCGGTCGTATCCCATTTCACCCAAGCTGATTGCGCGGGGGAGCGGGTGATATTCCAGACGCGAATCATGGATATACCGCGCATACTTGTTGCAAAAATCGCCGCTGCGCCACCTTTGTTCAGGTTTAAAAGATTGGCTGACAACGAAGCAATTGTTGTGCTGGACGGGACCATGGGCGCTTCAAAAATGGTGGGCGTACCAGCCCAGGCGGGAACAAGCGTCATTCCGGACTGCTTTTTGCCGGTTGTTGCATGGGCAATGCCCGCAGGAAAACAGGCAAGACCCGTGGTGCTATCGGCCACCATCACATCGAACCATTTGGAGCCGTCGGCGCTGGCCTTGATGCGGAAGTCACGGCCCCACATGGTTCCCATTTCAGCACGGCCCTGATAGTTTGACTGGAACAGCAGGGAGGCTGTCTGATTGTCATCCGCCTTGTTGATCTTCAATTGATGTCCGGCCCCGGCATGATCGAACAGCGCGGCAGGGCTTTTAACTGATAGCCTGTTTGTATCATCCGCTGTTGCCTCAATCCCGAGACGGGATACCGGGTTGGTGCTGATTTCGTTCTTGATCCATTGTTTCTGGTGAAAAACGACGAAGCTTTTCTCATCTTCAATCCAGACATTCCAACCTTCCAAGGCGGAGAAAAAAGCCCAGGCGCCATCCTGCCAAGCTGCAATTTGTCCCTCGCGGCCTTTCCAGAGGCCTTTTGCTGGCGTGTTGATAATGTAACGGTCGCCCTCCTGGCTCTCCTCGGGCGGTAAAGAGGTGCTCCTGTTGATCGCCGATAGCTGTACGAGCGCGTCGAGTGCTCTTATCGCTTCATTATGAGTCACATGCTTCTGCGCTTGTGAAGGAGCGATATAAGGAAGCTTGAGGTTGGTCGTCTGTTCCATTCGGTAATCCTTTTTCCATGCACCAAAGTGCAGGACTCTAAAGCCGAATGAGAGCTGTTGGATAAGTTGCAGGCACTTAACACAAAGATTGCAATTATAATGGCCTATGCTACTGCTCTGGCAATTGCGAATACCGAGGAATAAAGATTTGGAAACATTCCGGCAAAGCATCTCCATGATGCCGCGTCGTTACAAGCAGTCCCTGCTTGTCATCTTCGACATGGTTGCACTGACATTTGCGGTTTGGCTTAGCTATTTGCTGAGATTCAGTGTAGTTTTTATGCCGAACGGCGAACAGATCATGCTCATGATCTCTGCTCCTCTCATCGCATTGCCCATATTCATCCGCTTCGGCCTGTACCGCGCTGTCATCCGCTATCTGCCTGACAAGGCGATCTGGACGATGATTCAAGCGGTGACCATTTCGGTCATTATCTGGGTCTGTCTGGCATTCCTCACGCAGATGACGGGTGCTGCAGGCGTCCCGCGTGCCATACCCTTCCTTTATTGGGTTCTGGGTGTTGCAATCATTTGTGGCAGCCGTTTTGCCGCCAAATGGCTTCTATGGAGCCCCTTAGGCGAAAAATTTCTGGAACGCCAATGCGTTATCTTCGGTGCTGGTGATGCAGGGCGGCAATTGGCCAATGCCTTGCGCTCGCAAAAGGACGTATTTGTCGCCGGTTTCATCGACGATGATAAAAGCTTGCAGGGCATGGATATCCTCGGAATACGTGTTTATCCACCGGCGAAAATTGAATATCTCGTTGAGAATTTCGGCATCAAGGAGATGATCGTCACGACCTCCGCGCTTACCGGAATCGAGCGGCGCAGACTTGTCGGCCGTCTCAAGGCGCTCGATGTGAAAGTGCGCATTCTTCCGGCAATTTCCGATCTTACCGCCGGAAAATATATTGTCAGCAATCTGCGCGATATTGATATTGACGATCTGCTTGGCCGCTCGCCGGTTCCCGCTGATCCTGAACTGCTCGACAAGACCGTGGAAGGCCGTGTCGTGCTTGTCACGGGTGCCGGCGGTTCCATCGGTTCTGAGCTTTGCCGCACGATTGTGAAGCTTGCACCCGCGAAACTTGTCATATTCGATGTCAATGAACACAGTATCTACCAATTGCAGCGCGAGCTGAATGCAATCAGCGATTGCGTCGTTATACCGGTGCTCGGATCGATCAGCGATGCGATCCTGATCCGCAGGGTTCTGGCTGAGCATAGGGTAGAAAATGTGTATCACTGCGCTGCCTACAAGCATGTGCCGCTTGTAGAAGAAAACACTGTCGAAGGTGCACGCAACAACGTCATCGGCACGGAGGTTCTGGCCAGAAATTCGTGCGAAGCAGGTGTTCGTAATTTCGTGCTTATTTCTTCTGACAAAGCGGTGCGGCCCTCCAACGTGATGGGGGCCACAAAGCGCTGGGCGGAATTGATTGTTCGCTATTACGGTAATCAGGCGCAGGCGGAAAATACCGGCCAGGTGTTCGCATCCGTCCGCTTTGGCAATGTCATCGGATCGAGCGGATCGGTTGTACCATTGTTCCGCGAGCAGATTTCAGGCGGCGGGCCTATCACGCTGACTCATGATGATATGACCCGTTATTTCATGTCGGTGCGCGAAGCTGCGGAACTCATCATCCAGGCCGGTGCTCTCTCGAGCGGCGGCGATATCTTGATGCTTGAAATGGGCGAAGCCGTACGCATCCGCGATCTGGCCGAAAACATGGTTCTTCTTGCAGGCTTGTCGGTAAAAGACGCTAATAATCCAGATGGGGATATCGAGATTGTCACCGTCGGTATTCGCGATGGCGAGAAGCTGCACGAGGAACTGTTCTACGATCCACAAGGTGTTTCGGCGACGCGTCACCCGAAAATTTTGCGGGCACAGCGCCGCGTTAACGGGTTGGATCATCTGCCCGGCTCAATTGATGAGTTGCGCAGCCTGATAGAAAAGCAGGATGCGGAGGGCATCAGGAAGTTGCTGTATACGATCGCAGCTTCCTGAAGATCGCCTCGATTACGGTTTGCTTGACCTTAGCCGTCTGAGCAGGAGGGTCACGGCAGCAAGCGCTATGATGATGGCAAGCACTTGGCGCCAGCCTGACTGCATGGTGAATAGTGCACAGGCTGCCAAGATGAAGTTGAGCGCCACCACGCTCAAAATGATCAGCCAGACAGACCACCCCGAACGTTTGGCAATTTGATAGGCGTGCTTTGAGTGGGCATTGAGAATATTTTCGCCCGCGGCCAATCGCATAAACAGGGTTGATGTTGCATCGGCGATGAAGAAAAGCGGCAATATCAGCCCGGCCCAAATCGTCATTTCGCGAGCGACCATGAAGAAAGTGACGCCGCTGAGCAAACCGATTGGAAGACTGCCCGAATCGCCCAGAAATATCGTTGCTTTCGGGCGATTGAAAAAGAAAAATCCGGCCAATCCACCCGCAATGGACATGGCGAGACTGCCAGTTCCGAAGTTCACCAGACCAAATAAAGAGAAACCGGCAATCAGGGCTAGCGGGACGCCGAGTCCTGCAACAACCATCAGGTCTATGCCATCCATAAAATTGGTAATGTTGATGAAATAGACCAGAGCCGCGACCAGCAAGGCCCGCTCCACCAGAAATGGCAATAAATCCGGCAGCAGGCGGAAATTATCGCCCAATCCATAAACAGCAATCACGGACGCAATCAATTGTGCCGCCAGACGTATGGATTCAGGCAGATGATGACGGTCGTCCAGGAAGCCGACGATCCATAAAACTGTGGCTCCAAGGCTGGCCGATATAAGGAAATGCAACGGAAGGCCTGCCTCAGCCCCAAAAAACCAAAGCGAAACCAGTATGGCAGGAACAAGGGCAAGACCGCCGAGCTGGCGCGCCGGTTGGGTGTGATTCGATCGATCAGTAATTGTTGCGCCCAGAAAATTTGACGGCAGCATCCGCATGGCAGCCCAGAGCAGAATTGCGCTCGCTATGGCGACGGATAAAAATGGAATTATGATAATGGTCAATGCTGATCCCCGGTCATATGTGCAATACAGCACCCTTGTCATGAAAATAATGCCGAAACAATTGTGGGATGAGACAAACTGGCCGATCATTCACGTTGCACAAGCTGAAACCAACGGTTATAAGCCGCGCTGTCGCATGAGGATTTCGCATCCGATGCAGACATGTTGGGGCGTCGCCAAGTGGTAAGGCAACGGTTTTTGATACCGTCATTCGGAGGTTCGAACCCTCCCGCCCCAGCCAAACCATAATTGTGAATTTCAGCAGCGCCTTTTGATTGATCTCCAGTTCGAGATCAGATTTTAGCGCACGCATATTTTATGTATTTGAGGTCGCCAGCTATCTGAATACCAGCGAATCAACCATCCAAAAGTGGGAAAGCGGTGCGAAGCGGCCCAGCGGCATGGCCCTGAAACTGCTGGCGATGGTGCAAAAGCATGGCCTGCAAGTTTTAAGCTGAGGGGAAGCAAATTGGCTCGTGAACTCCAGAACCATGCTTATAGAAGGTGCTGCACGCGCTCAACCGCCCAATGATAGAAACTGCCTTCGAGCGGTGGTTCGTTTGATGGGCCCTTCTTGTGGATATGGAAGCCAATGAAATCAGGATGCTTCAACGGTTCCAGGCCAAAGGCCGGATCGTAAATGCGTAGCGCATCCCGTCCCGTCCAATAATAGAAGTTTTCTTTTGGGGCGCCATCTTTGAAAAACCCATAGCGCTTAGCCAGCCGGGAAATGCCGTCATTGGCGAAAACAGTAATGCCCACCATTGCTGGCGAAACCTTTTGGCCGGTTAGCCGAAACCATGCCGGGCGCAGGACACGGCGGCGAAAACCCAGCCAAGGCGGCACGATCCGCGTGCTTTCCAGATAGGCGTCGAATTCCCTGATAACCGGATTGTCCGGCGGCAGATACATGGCCGAAACACCAAGGCGGGTGAAGTTTTCGCGGGCCAGATAAGGACGATCGGGCGAGGGGTGGAATTGTTTGGTCAGATAGATATCGGTGTCGAGCCACAGGCCTTGCTGTTTTTTCATCAAGGTGACGCGAAACAGATCGCTGAACTGGCCTATGACACGCGTATATTTTGGGATATCGGGAAAGTCGGGATCAAGCCGGAAAAAATAGTCCTTGCTCAATATCTCGGAAGCGTCGTGCAACTCGATGGATTTTGGCAGGTTCTCGATCTCTTCGAAAGCATAGAGTTTGACCCGTTGACCGGTCATGGCCATCGAAGCGAGGCAGACACGATCGACTTCGCGCAATCGCGGCCCATACCAGAATGTGCAAATATCCATGCGAACGGCCCCTTTATCATCTGCTCATCTAGGGCGGGGCGCTGCATTCGTCAATTACGCGCTCTGCAATTGTGGATCGATTCCCAAAGGATTTATTTTCTAGGGATGGGTTGTTTTAAAACATGCTGACGGCGCGCATTCGGAAGAGTGGAAATATGTTCTGATAATCAACGGATCACGGCAACAAATTGGCGCGGATTTGGGTTGGCCTGAGAAACTATCCTTTCCCTAAGGCAGGGCGCTACACTATGTTTGCGGTCGCTGACCAAACGTGTTGAACTGCGTTTGGGATCAGGCGATATTTGTTACAGGTATGATGCCTGGCGACATGAGTGGGTAATGACTTTCATGACCAAGAATTTGACGCATTTGCAGCGTCTTGAAGCCGAAGCGATCCATATTTTTCGTGAGGTTGCCGCTACATTTGCCAATCCGGTGATGATGTACTCCATCGGCAAAGATTCATCCGTTATGCTGCATCTGGCGATGAAGGCCTTTTATCCCGCCAAGCCGCCCTTTCCGTTTCTCCATGTGGATAGTACGTGGAAATTCAAGGAGATGATCGCGTTTCGTGATTCAGAGGCTGATCGTCTCGGATTTGATCTGCGCGTTCACAGCAATCAGGAAGGCATTGAGCAGGGCATCAGTCCTTTCGTGCATGGATCAAACACGCATACCCATATCATGAAGACCGTCGCCCTGCGTCAGGCTCTCGATAAATACGGATTTGACGCAGCCTTTGGCGGTGCACGGCGCGACGAGGAAAAGGCCCGCGCCAAGGAACGCATTTTCTCATTTCGCAATGCACAGCACTCCTGGGACCCGAAGAACCAGCGTCCTGAAATGTGGAAAATTTACAATACGCGCGTCGCCAAAGGCGAGTCGATCCGTGTGTTTCCTATCTCAAACTGGACCGAACTGGATGTCTGGCAATATATCATGCAGGAGAATATCCCGATTGTTCCGCTGTATTTTGCCGCCAAGCGCCCCGTTGTCGAGCGTGACGGAATGCTGATCATGCGCGATGATGAGCGCATGCAGCTCTTGCCGGGCGAGGTATTGCAGGAGAAAATGGTGCGCTTTCGTACGCTTGGCTGTTACCCGCTGACGGGCGCAGTTGAATCCGAAGCGGCAACGCTTCCCGAAATTGTCAGCGAAATGCTGATCTCGCGGACGTCAGAGCGCCAAGGGCGCATGATTGACCGGGACGAGGCCGGTTCGATGGAAAAGAAAAAGCGTGAGGGCTATTTCTGATGAGTAAGCTGGCCCATATCGAAACTTCGGTTGCACAATCCGCAGCTGAGGAAATCAGCGCTTACATGGCAGAGCAGGAAAAGAAGTCGCTGCTGCGGTTCCTGACCTGCGGCTCTGTCGATGACGGCAAGTCAACGCTCATCGGCCGGCTTTTATACGACACCAAGCTGATCTTCGAGGACCAGCTTGCAGCGCTGCAAAATGACAGCCGCAAACATGGCACCAATGGCGAAGATATCGACTTTGCTCTCCTTGTCGATGGGCTTGAGGCCGAGCGCGAGCAGGGCATCACAATCGACGTTGCCTATCGCTTCTTCTCGACGCCAAAGCGTAAGTTCATCGTTGCAGATACGCCCGGCCATGAACAATATACGCGCAATATGGCAACAGGCGCCTCCACGGCTGACCTGGCCATTGTGCTTGTCGATGCGCGGCAAGGGATTTTGCGTCAAACAAGGCGGCATAGTTTCATCGCGTCCCTGCTTGGTATCCGCAACATCGTGCTTGCGGTCAACAAGATCGATCTGGTTGATTATTCGCAGGATGTATTCGAGACGATTGTCAAACAATATCAGGAGTTTGCAAGCGAACTCGGATTCAAAACCATACAGGCAATTCCGCTATCCGCTCGCTTTGGCGATAATGTAATCGGCCCATCGGGAAATTTGGGCTGGTATGAAGGCCCGTCGCTTCTGCAACATCTGGAAAATGTGGCTCTGGATTATGCCGATGCAACGCGTCCGTTCCGTTTTCCTGTTCAGTTCGTCAATCGCCCCAACCTCGATTTTCGCGGATTTTCAGGCACCATAGCTTCCGGCACAGTCTCGCCGGGTGATGAGATTGTGGTGGCCAAATCCGGCAAAGTTTCGCGCGTGAAACGAATTGCGACGTGGGACGGCGACCTTGACCAAGCGGGAGAAGGGCAGGCCGTCACCATTGTGCTGGAGGACGAGGTCGAGGTTTCCCGTGGCAATATGCTGGTCTCGCCGGATAATCGCCCCGAAGTGGCCGATCAGTTTGCCGCGCATCTCGTCTGGTTTTCCGAAGCGCCATTGATCCCCGGACGCTCTTACATTTTGCGTACCGAGACCGATCAGGTAACGGCAACCATCACTGATCTGAAATATCGAGTCGATATCAATAGTTTCGCGCAGGAAGCGGCCAAATCGCTTGATCTGAACGAGGTTGGTGTCGTCAATATTTCGACGCAGGAGGCGATTGCTTTCGATGGATATAAATCCAACCGCTCGACCGGTTCCTTTATTCTGATAGACCGGCTGACCAATGCGACGGTCGGTGCGGGTATGATCGATTTTGCCCTGCGCCGCGCCTCCAATGTCCATTGGCAGGCACTTGATGTCGACAAGGCATCGCGCGCAAACCAGAAGGATCAAAAACCTGCGGTCGTCTGGTTTACCGGCCTGTCGGGCTCTGGAAAATCGACAGTCGCCAACCTTGTCGAAAAGCGTCTGGCTGCACTTGGCAAGCACACCTATATTCTTGACGGTGACAATGTCCGCCACGGTCTTAACCGTGACCTCGGATTTACCGAAGAAGATCGCGTGGAGAATATCCGCCGCGTTGGTGAAGTTGCCAAGCTGATGGTTGATGCGGGTTTGATCGTGCTGGTCTCGTTCATCTCGCCATTCGTCGCCGAGCGGCGCATGGTCCGCGAATTGCTTGGCGATGGCGAGTTCATGGAAGTTTACGTTGATACGCCGTTTGAGGAATGCGCGCGGCGAGATCCAAAGGGTCTTTATGCGAAGGCCCTGCGCGGTGAAATCAAGAATTTCACCGGTGTGGATTCGCCTTATGAAGTGCCGGAGAATCCGGAGCTTCATCTGAAAACCGTGGGACGGACAACCGAAGAGCTTGCCTCGGAAGTGGAAAAGCTGCTCACTGATCGCGGAATCATCTTCAATTTCGATCATAGTTCGTGGTCGATCTAGGCAGGGCTGAACGTGACAGTAAATCCAGTACCTACAACGATCGACTACGCATCGTTGCTATCCATATTCGAGAAAACCGCGATTGCAGCCGGCCTCGAAATCCTGCGCATCTACGAAGAAGGTTGCGACGTCGCGCTTAAGGACGATAAGTCGCCAGTCACTGCTGCGGATCATGCGGCTGAAGCAATTATCCTGGAAGCATTGCGCCGGGCAACGCCGCATATACCCATTGTTGCGGAAGAGGAAATTTCCGGCGGACATGTGCCGGGGGATCTCGGCGACCGGTTTTATCTCGTCGATCCGCTGGACGGAACGCGCGAGTTTGTTAATCGCAATGGCGACTTCACAGTCAATATTGCTCTTATCGAATATGGTATTCCGGTCTTGGGCGTTGTCTATGCTCCGGTTCGTGGCTGGCTGTTTACAGGTGGCCCGGATGGCGCGAGGGAAATAACGCTGGATCATGGGGGCAGCATTGTTTCGGCACGGCAAATTTCCTGCCGCAAGGCACCGCAGCAGATGATCGCCGTCGCCAGCCGCTCTCATCGTACGCCGGAAACCGATGCGCATCTGGAAGATTTTGATATTGAAGAATGTGTTTCTGTTGGATCGTCGATCAAATTCGGCCTGTTGGCACGGGGCGAGGCGGATATTTATCCACGCCTGAGCCGGACGATGGAATGGGATACGGCTGCCGGGGATGCAGTGCTTCGCGCCGCTGGTGGAACGACGCTCACGCTGGATGGCAAGTTGCTGAGCTATGGTCGCCGCAATCAGGCGGATGATGCTGATTTTGCCAATCCCGGATTCGTCGCTCGGGGCAGACTATAGCCAGTTTTCAGCTTTAAGACCTGGAACCCGGCTGAAATCCTTTAGATTGTTTGTCACGAGAATAGTGCCTCTCGCACAGGCATATGCCTTAACAAATGCCATTTGGCTTTGGTCTGCAGTAAATTATCATCTCATCCTTTGCGCAGCAGCAAGGTGACGACGAAGAACGCACCGATGGAGCTGGTGACGACGCCAATCGGCAATTCCTGCGGCGCGAGCAGCAGTCTTGCGATGAGGTCGCTTGAAAGGAGCAGTATGCTTCCGAAAAGCGCGCAAGTTACAATCAGTCCGGCATGGAGCTGGCCGGAAAAACGCCGCGCAATATGGGGAATCATCAACCCGACAAAGCCGATAACGCCCGATACTGAAACAAAGATCGCGGTTGAAAAGGCACAAACAATAAACACGATATTCCGGGTTCGATTGACCCTGACGCCGAGGCTTTCCGCGGTGTTTTCGCCCGCCAAAAACGCATCAAGATTGCGGTGGTTATAAAGCGCGAAGACGAGGATCGAGGCGAGGCCAATCAATGCCAGCGGCAGATTATCCCAACGCGCAATTCCCAGTCCTCCAAGCGTCCAGAACAATACCGAATGGGCGGCGCGTTGATCGCCGGAAAACACCATATAATTGGCAAGCGCCGTGAAGATGAAGGATACGGCAAGGCCAGCAAGGATCATGCGCTCGGGACCTTGACCTTGTACGCGGCGCACCAGCAGCAGAACGATAATAGCTGCGAGCATGCCACCGCTGAACGCAGCAATGGGCAGGGTCCATACGCCGAAGCGATCGCCGAAAAGACTTATAACCGATACCGCGCCAGCAGCAGCCCCCGAGGAAAGACCAAACAGGAAGGGGTCGGCGAGATCGTTGCGGGTAACGGTCTGCAACATTGCGCCAATGATGCCAAGGCCAGCACCGACGCACAGGCCGAGAATGGCGCGGGGCAAACGCAGGTCGACAATAATTCTTTCTATGGGCACAGTCGTGGCCAGATCGCTGAGCCCTGCAAAATGCGCCAAGGCATTCAACACGTCGCCAAGCGCGATAAATGTTGAGCCATAGGCAATGGAAAGGAGCCCAAGCACGATGACCAGCACCGTGCTTACCGCTAAAGTCAGTTTTGTTCCCGCCGGAAAATGCACTCAGAATGCTTCCGGATGCATTGCCTTGGCAATCTTTTCGATGGCTTCGATATTCGCAGGACCCGGCGTAAGTTCCGCATAACGAAGGGCGACAAAGCGCTCGTTCTTTACTGCATCGGTTTCCTTCATCGCCGGATGGCTCTTCAGGAAATCGAGAAGCTTCTTATATCCAACATCATCCTGATAATCGAGCAGTACGAGAAACTGCGGATTGCGCGATGCAACAGTTTCCCAAGAGGTGGTGGCCCAGCTGGATTCCAGGTCATCCATGATGTTGACGCCGCCAGCTTCGCTGATCATCGCTGAAGGGATGGCGAACTTTCCAGCGGTGAATGGTTTGTCTTCACCGGAATCATAAAGGAACACGCGGGTACCGCTGTTGGTGCCGACCTTCTTTTTGATCTGTGCCAATTGGGTCTTCCAGCCGGAAATCAGTTTTTCAGCTTCTGCTTCCTTGCCGAAAATTTTGCCCAGCTTTTCGATGTCGCCATAGAGAAGTTCCATGGAAGCGGCAGGGCGGTTTTTATCGAGATGGACGCAGCTCTCGGTCAGTTCGAGGGTTTTGATTCCATAGGGCGCAAGTGTATCGGGGGTAACTTCGCCGCCGATGCGCATGCCGTAATTCCATCCGGCAAAGAAGAAATCAGGCTGCACGGCGATAATATTCTCGAGTGTCGGATTTTTTGGTGCAAGTTCCGGAATGGAACCCTGCTGCTTGATGAAGGCATCATCGAGCTTGTACCAGCCGGTGATTCCGGTCACGCCAACCATTGAAGATTGCAGGCCAAGCGCGAAAGCCATTTCGCTCATGTTAATATCATTGACGACAACGCGCTTGGGCGCTTCATCGAAACTTACGGTTTTGCCACAGCTGTCGACAGTTACTGGAAAGGCGAATGCCGGGGCCGATAGAATCGTAAAGGCCAAGGCGAAAAGGGATTTTTTCATAAAATACTCCGGGGGTGAGAATGGGCGTCATGGTTTGGTTCGGGTGCTTCAAACACCATAAGATCGCGTTGGCGGGATGGGTGCCTGAGGCGCAGCACATCAAGGTCAAATACATCGCTGACAATGCGCGGGGTTAGCGTTTCGTCGGGCGTGCCTGATGCTACAAGCTGAGCGCTGTGCATGACTGCTACATGGGTGGCAAAGGGCGCAACAAGCGGCAAATCATGCAGAACGGCAATGGTCGTGACATTAAGTCCGGCAACCAGCAGGAGCAGTTCGCTGCGCGCCTTTGGATCGAGGTGATTGGTCGGTTCATCAAGAAACAGGATGGCCGGTTGCTGGGCGAGGGCGCGCGCCAATTGCATGCGCTGCCGTTCGCCGCCTGACAATGAACCCAATGTACGACGGCGGAAATGGCTGATCCGCGCGCGCTCCATGGAATCTTCGACGATTTCCCGGTCGACCGTGCGCGTTAAGACGCCCAGATGGGGAATGCGGCCAAGAGATACATAATCCTCGACAAGAAGCTGTTGATCGGGGGCATCGGTCTGGCCGACAAAGGCAAATTGCCGGGCCCGCTCAAGCGGCGACATTGTACCGATAATTTTGCCGTTGAAGCTTATTCCGCCGGACGTCGGTGGCAGCAGCCCGGCCAGCATGCGCAGCAAGGTGGATTTTCCAGCGCCATTCGGCCCGATAATAGCGAGCCTTGCGCCACATCTTATGCCGACCGACGCAGCATCAACCAAAATATGGGTTCCGGTTTTATAGCTCACGGCTGTTGCATCAAGCTGTATATGGCTCACGGGCGCGCTCCCATGCCGTGGAAATATTCTGAGGACTTCGACATGGGTAAGAGATAGCGTAATGTTATAACAATCGTCAATGCCGATTGTTTGAGAGGGTAGATAATATGATGCTGGGTCGAAGTGACGATGCGCGAAACGTTCATACCTGCCAACTTTCAAGGGGAGGACAGAGAACGCAGACGATGAACCGGAAGCTATTCAAAGCATTCGGGTGCCGCTAATGCGGACAGAGGTCATCGCATCGCTCCCGGCACACCCCGTCCGGTTCGAATTTCAATTATGATGGCAGGTCTCCTGGCTCACGGGTCTTGGCAAAGCCTTACCTTCCCGATCTTGCGATCAGTGGCATCATCAGGCGTCGCTCACCGCTTACAGTTGCGGGGGCAGCCACGGTTTCGGTCCCTTTTGGGTACGCCTCACCGTGTTCCCTTTTCATCTCCAGCATTGTCTAGCCGGAGAAACCATCACGATGATTAGTAGTTGAACCGAAGTGAAAATGAAATGGGGTAAAAGAGATAGCACTTGGAAAAAATAGAAGAATGCTATGTTTCCCTCAGGAGTGAGAGGGAGGCTATCGCCCACCTCCCGTTTTCTGGTTTAATGAATGGAGATCCGGATAGTGAGTGTCCAGCTCGTCCGGGTCTTTTTCAATTCCAGGGTGATAATCAGCAGCTACCCTTTGTTGGCATTGAGTTTCTGCGTGGTTCGACGGGGCTCACCACGAGGAATGTGGTTTGATTGCACATTGGTCGATAACCTTGCAGGAAGTGACTTCCTGCAAATAATAACCTCCCTCATGGTGAGCTCCGTCGAACCACGCAGCAAGCCTAATGCAAATTATATTACCCCCTCTCTTGGATTTGGTTGTGTCGTCCATTTTGCCAGCCCGTTTAAGGTGCAGATTCAGTACGTGCTAAAATAAATGGCAGAATAAGTTTTTTAAGCGTGAACAAGCCGATGGAGTAGGCTAGGCTTCGCATGTAGCCTTTGGCGACATCGATGTTTTATTGAATTTTGGGGCGACATGGCAATTCACGCAGCAGTCTATCACCTGACTCACTATAAATATGATCGCCCCATCATGCTCGGGCCGCAGATCATCCGCCTTCAACCAGCTCCGCACTCGAGAACCAAAGTGCTGAGCCACTCGTTGAAGGTCAGTCCATCCAACCATTTCGTCAATTTGCAGCAGGACCCTTACGGTAATTTTCTGGCCCGTTTTGTCTTTCCTGAGCCCGTCACGGAGCTCAAGATCGAAGTCGATCTCATTGCCGATATGACCGTCTATAATCCGTTTGATTTCTTCGTCGAACCTGCCGGGGAAATCTGGCCATTCGCTTACCCCGAAGATATACGCGACGATCTTTCCATATATATGAAGCCGGAGCCGATTGGGCCGCTTCTGTCGGATTTTCTGGCAACGATTGATCGCTCAAGCACCAATACAGTCAATTTCGTCGTGGACCTTAATGCCCGCATCCAGCGCGAGATTGGTTATGTTATCCGCATGGAAACCGGTGTCCAAGAGCCGGAAACCACGTTGAATGTCCGTACAGGTTCGTGCCGTGATACCAGCTGGCTTCTCGTCCAGACCTTGCGTCATCTTGGCTTGGCGGCGCGTTTTGTTTCCGGCTACCTCATCCAGTTAAAGCCCGATCTGGTGGCGCTGGATGGGCCTGCCGGGACAACGACGGATTTTACTGATCTACATGCCTGGTGCGAGGTCTACTTGCCGGGTGCCGGTTGGATTGGCCTTGATCCGACATCGGGGTTGCTGACTGGCGAAAGTCATGTCCCGCTGGCCGCAACACCTCATTATCGCAATGCTGCACCGATTTCAGGCATGGCTGAACCGGCCAATGTCGAATTCGGTTTTGACATGCGGGTAACGCGCGTCTCGGAGCATCCACGCATTACCAAGCCATTTTCCGATGAATCGTGGGACGCGCTCGATGCGCTTGGCAACAAAGTCGATGCGCTGCTCAAGGAACGGGATGTTCGCCTGACCATGGGCGGCGAGCCGACATTCGTTTCAATTGACGATTTTGAATCCGGCGAATGGAACACCGATGCCGTTGGCCCAACCAAGCGGGCAAAAGCTGACAAGCTGATCCGGCGCTTGCGTGATCGTTTCGCGCCGGGCGGATTTCTGCATTACGGGCAGGGAAAATGGTATCCGGGGGAGAGCCTGCCGCGCTGGACGTTCTCACTCTATTGGCGAAAAGACGGCCAGCCCATCTGGGTCAATCCTGATCTTATCGCCGTGGAAAACAGCAAGGCGGATGTCAAACCGGAAGATGCGGGCAAACTGCTGGTGGAGATGGCTGGCGAATTGGGCGTTGAAGAAGATATGGTTGCCGCCGCCTATGAGGACCCCGCAGAATGGATCGTCAAAGAAGGCAATTTGCCGGAGAATGTTGATCCTTCAAACTCCATGCTGAAAGACCCGGAAGAGCGCAGCCGCATGGCGCGTGTTTTCGAACGGGGACTGACAGAGCCAACAGGATTTGTATTGCCGGTACAGCGCTGGAACAGCCAGGCTGCGCAAGGTCCGCGCTGGCGCAGTGAAAAATGGACTACGCGGCGCGGCAAGCTCTTTCTGGTTCCGGGCGACTCTCCTGTCGGTTACCGCCTGCCGCTGGGCGCTCTGCCACATGTGCCGCCTTCCGAGTTTCCCTTCATCGTGCCGGTTGACCCTTCCGTAGAGCGGGGTCCTTTGCCGGATTCGCCGGCATTAACCGGCATTGATGTGAGAGACGAGCCGCAAGCGGTTGCTTCGTTCACCGCCGCCGAAGGTAATGCCCAAGAGCGTGTGGAGCAGGAACTGGGAGAGATTGGCGGCGCGGTGCGTACAGCCATTTCGGTTGAACCGCGCGATGGCCGGTTGAGCGTGTTCATGCCGCCGGTTGAGGCGCTTGAGGACTATCTTGAACTTGTCGGGGCGGCGGAAGCTGCTGCCACCAAACTCGGCTTGCCGGTTCATATCGAAGGTTACGGACCACCGCAGGACCCGCGCATCAGCGTGATACGCGTTGCTCCCGACCCTGGCGTGATTGAAGTAAATATCCATCCGGCTTCGAACTGGCGCGAATGCGTGGCAACAACCGAGACGATTTATGAGGAAGCTCGCCAGACAAGGCTTGGCGCTGATAAATTCATGATTGACGGGCGGCATACGGGCACTGGCGGCGGCAATCATGTGGTGGTTGGCGGCGAAACACCCAATGACAGCCCGTTTTTGCGCCGTCCGGACCTTCTGAAAAGTCTGGTTTTGCATTGGCAGAGACATCCATCCTTGTCCTATCTGTTTTCAGGCATGTTCGTTGGCCCGACCAGTCAGGCGCCGCGTTTCGATGAGGCGCGGCACGACAGTCTTTACGAACTGGAAATCGCCATGGCGCAGGTGCCTCTGCCAGGTCGTGGTACGCCGCCTCTGCCTTGGCTGGTGGACCGGCTGTTCCGCAATCTCCTGGTGGACGTTACCGGCAATACGCATCGTTCGGAAATTTGCATTGACAAGCTTTTCTCGCCAGATGGTCCAACCGGACGGCTTGGCCTCGTCGAATTTCGCGGTTTCGAAATGCCGCCCAATGCCCGCATGAGTCTCGCACAACAATTGCTGGTTCGGGCATTGATTGCCCGCTTCTGGAACAACCCGATCGAAGGCAGCTTCGTGCGTTGGGGTACGACATTGCATGACCGCTTCATGCTGCCGGCTTTCGTCTGGGCGGACTTTCTCGATGTGCTGGCCGACCTGCGCCAGAACGGCTTTGACTTCCGTCCGGAATGGTTTGAGGCGCAATTGGAATTCCGCTTTCCCTTCTGCGGTGAAATCGTCAATGAAGGCGTCAGACTGGAATTGCGGCAAGCGCTTGAACCTTGGCATGTGATGGGCGAACAGGGCGCTATTGGTGGCACGGTGCGTTTTGTTGACAGCTCTGTCGAGCGTTTGCAGGTGAGGGTCGAAGGCTATAATGCCGCGCGTTACAGCGTTGCCTGCAATGGCCGCGAAGTGCCGCTGAAAATGACTGAGACCAATGGTGTTGCTGTTGCAGGGGTTCGCTACAAAGCCTGGCAGCCGCGCTCCGGCCTGCATCCGATGATCCCGGTCAATGCGCCGCTGGTGTTTGATATTTACGATCAATGGTCGGGACGGGCTATTGCAGGCTGCACCTATCATGTCGCCCATCCGGGCGGGCGCAGCTACGACACATTCCCGGTTAACTCCAATGAAGCGGAGGCGCGCAGGCTCGCGCGGTTCGAGCCCCGCGGCCACACGGCTGGAGCCTATGAGCTGCGAAAAGAACAGGCATCGCCGGAATTCCCGATGACGCTGGATTTAAGAAGGCCGCGTGGTTGAGTTGTGCGTGGTTCGACAAGCTCACCATGAGTAAGGTGGTTTGGCTTCATAGGTAGCTGTGAGATCGTAGAACTACTCAATGCAATCCTCAACCTTCCTCATGGTGAGCTTGTCGAACCACGCACAATAAGTATGCAGCGGATATGAAACACCCTATAGATTGATGATGTCGCAAGTGAATAAAACCAAGGCACCCGTAATTCCCAGCCTGCTGGCGGGCTACAAGCCCTTGCCGGGAATTGCCGACGAAATGATTGATCCTGCGGGTGCCGTTCGGCCCGGCTGGGAAACGCTGCTGCATGCGCTGGATGAAATCGGCCCGGAAAAATTGGCGACACGTTTTGCGCGCGCCAATCAATATCTGCTGGATGCTGGCGTATTCTACCGCATCTATGACGAGACGGGCACGCAGGAACGCCAATGGCCGCTTGCCCATATTCCCCTGCTTATCAATCAGGAAGATTGGGATACGATTACCGCTGGTTTGACCCAGCGCGCCGATCTGCTTGAAGATATCGTTTCCGATATTTATGGCGAAGGAAAGCTTGTACGCGATGGCGTGCTGCCGCCTGACCTGATTGCATCGAACCCGGAATTTCTGCACCCGGTGGCCGGTATAAAACCGGCAAGCGGACGCTTCCTGCATTTTTGTGCTTTTGAATTGGGTCGCGCTCCAAATGGCCAATGGTGGGTGCTGGGCGACCGGACACAGGCACCGTCGGGCGCAGGATTTGCGCTGGAAAATCGTGTGGCAACCACCCGCGCTCTGTCCGATATTTCCGCCTCAATGAATGTGCATCGGCTGGCGGGCTTCTTCAAGGATTTCCGTGACTCGATGCAGTCGCTGGTCACCGATCCGCAGGCCCGTGCTGCGATCCTGACGCCCGGTCCCAACAATGAAACATATTTCGAGCACGCCTATATCGCCCGCTATCTTGGCTTCATGCTGCTTGAAGGCGACGACCTGACGGTTGCCAAGGGCAGGGTGATGGTGCGTACCGTTTCAGGACTGAAGCCGGTTGATGTGCTTTGGCGCCGAATGGATGGTGCCTATATGGACCCGCTCGAGCTTAAATCAGATTCGTGGATCGGTACGCCGGGCATGGTGGGTGCCTTGCGCAGACGCTCTGTCTCGCTGGTCAATGCGATTGGTTCGGGCATTCTTGAAACCCGCGCCTTGCTGGCTTTCCTACCAGCCATTTCAAAAGCCCTGCATGAGCGGGATCTGGCGCTGCCAAGCATAGCGACGTGGTGGTGCGGGCAGGAAAAAGAGCGCAAGCATGTCATGGACCGGTTTGACCAGATGATGGTGGGCCCGGCTCTTTCAACACGTTTGCCATTTGAAGACGAGCAGGCAACTGTGCTGGGATCAAATCTTGATCCTGAAGCACGCAGCGAACTGTTTGCCCGATTGCAGAATGACGGGCGCGGGCTGGTCGGTCAGGAAGCTGTCAAGCTTTCGACGACCCCCGTCTATGTCGATGGCAAGCTGGAACCCAGACCCTTTGTGCTGCGTGTCTTTGCGGCGCGTCACAAGGATGGCTGGAGCTTTATGCCAGGTGGTTTTGCGCGCGTCGGCTTTACGCTCGATACGGCGGCAATTGCCATGCAGCGCGGCGGGCAGGCGGCGGATGTCTGGATCACCAGCAAGGGGCCGGTTGCAAAGGACACGCTGCTTCCCCGCGAAGATGATGTTTTCCAGCGCAATGTGCCGGGAACCCTTCCTGCGCGCGCTGCTGAAAACCTGCTATGGATGGGCCGTTATATTGAGCGCGCCGAAGGAACCGCACGCATACTGCGCGCCTGTCATGCGCGCTTTGCCGAGGCACCCAATCAGGAATTGCCGCTTCTGACCGAAATGCGCGCCTATCTCAAACCACTTGGCGTTGATTTGGATCAGGCGGTTCCCAAGGGCTTGCAACGATCAATCGACGGCGCGATGCTTTCGGCTGGACGCATTCGCGACCGGTTTTCGCCCGATGGCTGGCTGGCACTGCACGATCTATCAAAGACCGTGCACCGCTTTTCCGATGTGGTGTCACCCGGCGATGACACCACCCGCGCCATGACGATTATCCTGCGCAAGCTTGCCGGATTTTCCGGTCTCGTCCACGAAAACATGTACCGGTTTACCGGCTGGCGCTTTCTCGAAATAGGCCGCAGGATTGAGCGCGGCATCCAGATGGCAAGCATGCTTGCCCGCCTTGCCCGGCATGATGCCGCGGAAGGCTCGCTGGAAATGCTGTTGGAGATCGGCGATAGTGTGATGACGCATCGCCGGCAGTATAGTGTTTATTCCGGGCGGATCAGCATTCTGGATCTTCTGGCGCTGGACCCGCTCAATCCGCGTTCGATCATCTTTCAGCTTGACGCGCTGAAAACGGAATTCAGCTTGCTGCCAACGCGTGAGATGGGCCGGAATAAACCGGCGGGCATGCAAATGTTCTCCAAGGATGTGTTACGATTGCACACGCAACTGGCCATTTCAGAACCGCATGAATTGACGCCGGAAACACTTCACAAGGTCGCCTATGACATTGGTGCTTTGGCCGATGCAATTTCCGAGACGTATTTTGCGTGAGCGAGTCCAGAACTGATGCTGTATAATATCCGCCTTCATCTCCATTATGATTATGCGCGGTCAGCGGCTGCCGGGCGGCATCATGTGCGGGTCATGCCGCAGACATTGCCGGGTGTTCAGCGTGTTATTGCATCCAGTCTGTCATTCGATCCCGTATCGGCAGAGCGCTCGGAGTTCATCGATTTCTTCTCCAATTCGGTTACGTCCATCGTTTATCGCAATCCGCACGAGACACTTGATGTAAACATGACCGCGCGCGTCAATGTCATGCGCCCTCCGGTCATGCTTGATGTTTCACCCGATATTGCAGGGCTGAGGAAGGAAATTCGCAGTGTGTGGTCGATAGCGGCCGACGCGCCGCATCATTTTCTCGCTTCAAGCAAATATGCGGCCATTGATCCGGATATTACTGCCTATGCTGCGTTGAGCCTCACCAGTAGCCGAACCGTTACGGAAGCGGTGAGCGATTTGAACCGCCGAATCCACGCGGATTTCAAATATGATGGCGCAGCCACGGATGTGCGCACGAATGCTCGTCAGGCCTTCGATCTCAAGGCTGGTGTATGCCAGGATTTCAGCCATGTTATGATCGCGGGCTTGCGAGGGTTGGGCATTCCGGCTGGCTATGTCAGCGGCTTCCTGCGAACCATACCGGCGCCGGGCAAGGAACGGCTTGAAGGCGCTGACGCCATGCATGCATGGGTACGTGCCTGGTGTGGACGGGAAGCGGGCTGGCTGGAATTTGATCCGACCAACAATATGGCTGCCAGCAATGATCATATTACGATCGGCTGCGGCCGTGACTATGCCGATGTTTCGCCCATTGTCGGTGTTTTGAAGACAAGCGGCTCACAAGAGGGCAAACAATCGGTGGATGTCATCCCGCTGGAATAGCCAAGCGAGTTATAATGTTTTTGCGAAAACATTATAACTCTGGTTTTCACAACAGATTTGCATCCGTGACAAGATTATTGGAATGGTTTTTCTTGGGTTTCGGTAGGCTGCGGAATATGGTTCATGTTCTGAGCCGTCAGCGTTCAAAATGCGGGATGAAATTCCAAAGTGCTATTGCCTCTTTCTGTTCCACCATTGATGCTGACAACGGGACCCGTGCCGGTTTACCCCGAAGTGCTCAAGGCGCTGGGTGCGCCCGTTCTTTATGATTACCATCCAACCTTTCAAGAGTTCTATGCGGCTGTTGTCGAGAAGCTGCGGCTTGCGTTTCGAACCGATATAGCGCCGGTAATCATGCAAGGAGAAGCAATCCTTGGCATTGAGGCCGGCGCTGCTGCTCTGATTGCCAAGGATGACGTGGTGCTTAATCTTGTATCCGGCGTTTATGGCAAGGGATTTGAAGGTTGGGCGGCAAGATATGGCAAGGAAGTGATTGAACTGGCGGTTCCCTTCGATGAGGTTATCGACCCGCAAGCCGTGAGGGATGCGTTTCGCCAAAGACCCGATATTTCCGTGGTTTCACTGTGCCATCACGATACGCCATCCGGCACGCTCAATCCGCTTTATGAAATCGGCGCGATAGCTGCCGAGCATGGCGCTTATCTTATTGTGGATGCGGTATCTTCCTTTGGCGGCATGGACGTGCACCCGCAGAGTGCTCATGCAGATATTTTCATCACTTCACCATCCAAATGTCTGGGTAGTACGCCCGGTCTTAGCTTGATCAGTGTGAGCAAGCGGGGGTGGGAAAAAATTGAGCGCAATAGCGATGCTCCGCGTGGGTCATTTCTCAGTCTTGCCGCGTGGAAAGATGCTTCGATACCCGGCAGGACTTTCCCCGTGACGCCCTCAATTGCCGAAATTTATGCATTGGATGCCGCGCTCGACCGATATGCCAAAGAGGGGCCGGAAAACGTCTGGGCGCGTCACGCCGAAACGGCTGCCATCGCTCGCAAGCGATTGCTTGAACTGGGCATTGCGCTATGGCCGAAGCGAGAGGTTTGGTGCGCGCCCACGGCGACGGCTTTCAGTCTGCCGGAGGGCTTTACCGATGTGGAACTGCGCGACCGGCTTTTGAATGAGTACGGTATATTGCTCTCGCTCGGGCGCGGCGACACATCAGGAAAAGTTTTGCGCATTGCACATATGGGTGCATCTGCGCAACCCGACTTTGCTCGCAAGACAATCGAAGCATTAAGCTCCATTCTGTCCCAATCCATTGATTGAAGGATTCCAACAATGTCCCGCATCCTGTTGAATCGTCGTAACTTTCTCCAGATAAGCGCCAGCGCTGGCGCTCTAATCCTGACGCCGCAACTGGCCTTCGCGCAGGATGCGCCTGTCAAGGGTGGACGGCTTGTGGTTGCAGGCGATAGCGAGCCTGCCAATCTTAATCCGGCCATCGTCGCATCAAATGGTGTTTTCTTCGTCGCCAGCAAGGTAATCGAACCTTTGGCTGAACAATCCTACGAGGGAAAGGACGGGCTTGATGCGCGGCTCGCTACGTCCTGGGAAGGATCTGCAGATGGGCTGTCGGTGACGTTCAAATTGCGGGAAGGGGTGACCTGGCATGATGGCAAGCCTTTCACCTCGGCGGACGTTGCTTTTTCTGCCCTCGAGGTCTGGAAGAAACTGCAAAATCTCGGGCGCGTCGTGTTCAAGAATTTGGCGGCCGTTGATACGCCGGACGAACATACTGCGATCTTCAGGTTCTCGGAGCCCACGCCTTTCCAACTTATCCGCAACGCGCTACCCGTCGTAACATCAGTTATACCGAAGCATGTTTATGAAGGCACGGATATTGCCAAGAACCCGGCCAATCAGAAGCTGGTCGGAACCGGCCCGTTCAAGTTTGGCGAATACAAGCCGGGTGAGTATTTCCTGCTGAAGCGCAATGACGCCTATTGGGAAAAGAATGAGCCGCTGCTTGACGAGATCGTCTATCAGTTTCTTCCTGACAGGGCGGCAGCCGGAAATGCGCTGGAGGCAGAGGAAATTCAACTGGCGGCATTTTCGGCAGTTCCCCTTGCTGATCTTAGCCGTATCTCAAAATCTTCAGGCCTGAAGGTCTATGCGAACGGCTATGAGGGACTGACTTACCAGTTGATTGTCGAGATCAATCATCGGCGCAAGGAATTGGCGGATGTGAAAGTGCGCCAAGCCATTGCGCATGCCATTGATCACGATTTTGTCGTGAAGACCATTTTCCTCGGGTTTGCCAAATCATCGACAGGACCCGTTCCTGCCTATGACCAGACCTTTTACGAGCCGGGAACGGCGACCTATGCTTTTGATCCGGCAAAGGCTGAAGCTTTGCTGGACGAGGCTGGCTATAAGCGCGGCAGCGATGGCAACCGCTTTAAATTGAAACTGCTTCCAGCGCCATTCTTCAACGAAACCAAGCAGTTCGGCGATTACCTTCGTCAGGCTCTGGGTAAGATCGGCATTGATGCGGTGGTTGTCAGCAATGATACGCCTGCGCACCTGAAGGCGGTCTATACTGATCATGATTTCGATATCACGGTCGCAACGCCGGTCTATCGTTCTGATCCGGCAATTTCAACGACGATCCTTTTTGAAAGCGGTTTGCCTTCCGGCGTGCCTTTCTCCAATCAGTATGGCTATGCCAATGCGGAAATCGACAAGCTTATCAAAAGCGCGGCTTCCGAGCTTGATGGCGCGAAGCGAGCCGACCTGTACAAAGAACTTCAAAAGAAAGTGGCGGACGACCTGCCGCTGATCAATGTGGCGGAGTTTTCATTCATTACAGTGGCGAGGGACACGGTGCGGAATGTATCGGATAATCCGCGCTGGGCGGTATCGAACTGGTCGAATGTCTGGTTGGCAATATAACTTCGAGTTTTGATTATATAGTTGCATTACTGTTATGCGTGGTTCGACAAGTTCACCATGAGGAAAGTGGTTTGGCTGCATCATCGCAGTCGGAGTGCGCTCCGATTTGCAATGCTACCACTTCCCTCATGGTGAGCTTGTCGAACCACGCATAAGTTTGGAGCAACCAGATAATTCTTGAAGGATACCCTTTGCCGCCTCTTGCCGCATTTTTCCTGAAACGCCTGCTCACTGCGCTGCCGGTTTTGTTCATCGTGCTGGTGGGCAGTTTTCTGCTGCTTGAGGCAGCTTCAGGCGATGCGGTGGATGCCTATATAGCGCGTTCCGGCGCCATGGATGCCGAGCAAATAACGCAGCTACGCACGGAGTGGGGCCTGGATAAAGGGCCGTTCTATCGTTTTGGGGCCTATATATCAACGCTCGCCCATGGGGACCTTGGGTGGTCAACAGCATTTGAGCGCCCGGTAACATTAGTCATCGCGGAAAGGCTGCCCGTCACATTGCTCTTGATGAGCATCGCGACAGGCCTGGCATTTTTCTTAGGGTCATTGCTGGGGGTGGCGGCGGGTGCCCGGCCCGGATCGTTGTGCGACAGGATATTGTCGACGGGTTCCCTGGCACTTTATGCCGTACCGGGATTCTGGCTGGGGCTGGTTTTGATCGTGGTCTTTGCGGTTGATCTGCGCTGGCTGCCAATTGGCGGAATTGAGAGCATTGCTTCCGGCAAAACCGGCCTTGCACGACTAGGCGACATTGCGGTGCATCTCATTTTGCCCGTTTGCGCGCTGGCGATGGTCTATCTCGCGCTTTACCTCCGCTTGATGCGCGATCGCATGGCGGAAATCTGGCACGATCCCTTTGTAAAAGGCCTTGAGGCGAGGGGTTTGAGCCGCCGCCGTATCGTCTGGCGTCATGTTGCCCGCAACGCGGTCCTGCCGGCGATAACGATGCTTGGTTGGCAATCGGCTGCTATGCTCGGTGGCAGCGTGGTGGTTGAAAGCGTTTTCAACATTCCCGGTTTTGGCCGGCTGGCAGCGGAAGCTGTGGCGCGCCGCGATACGCCTTTATTGCTCGGAGTCCTGCTGTGTAGCGCCATTACCGTGATTATCGCCAATCTGCTCGTTGATCTGGCCTATGGCAAACTTGATCCGCGCGTGAGGATCGGGCGATGAGTTCGTTCAGGATCGGCGCTGCCCTGCTTTTGCTGCTCGTGCTGATGGCATTGTTCGCGCCGGTGATTGCGCCGGGTGACCCGCTGGCAATCAGCGGGCAGGCTATGCTGCGTCCTTTTGAATCGGAGGCGCATCTGCTTGGCACCGACAGGCTTGGACGGGATGTCTTTGCAGGGCTGGTGCATGGAACGCGCACGACGTTGCTTGTGGCATTCTTTTCGGCCGCAGCCGCCCTCATCATTGGCAGCATTGTTGGAACCATTTCCGGTTTTCTCGGCGGAATTACCGATATTGTGCTGATGCGGATCACCGAAGCGTTTCAAACCGTGCCGGGATTTCTATTGGCGCTTGCCACGATCAGCGTTACCGGGCCAAGCGTGCCCACGCTTGTTCTGGCCATCAGCCTTGGCAACTGGACGCAAGCCGCCCGGGTCACGCGCGCCGAAGTCCTATCATTGCGTGAACGCGATTTCGTAGCGGCTGCACGGACACTCGGCATGCGCCCGTTCGAGATTGCCTTCAGGGAAATACTCCCCAATGCATTCGGGCCGACAGCATCGCTAGCAGCTATTTCCGTTGCTACTGCGATCCTCATTGAAGCAGCCTTGTCGTTTCTCGGATTCGGCGATCCGAACCGGGTGACCTGGGGCAGCATGATTGCAGAAGGCCGCACGGTTTTACGAGCGGCTCCCTACCTCTCAATCGTGCCCGGTATCGCGCTGGTTGTCACTGTTCTGAGTGTTCATCTGATCGGGCGCGGGCTTTCTCGCACGGAAAGGTTGCAGCCATGACAGATAGTTACCTGAATGTGCGGAATCTGAATGTGAGCTATGGCAGCACAACAGCGCTCAAAGATGTCTCGCTGCAATTGGAAAAGGGTGGGAGGCTGGCATTGATCGGTATGAGCGGGTCGGGCAAGTCGACTTTGGCCATGGCTGTCGCTGGTCTTTTGCCAAAAAAAGCACGTATCGATGGTACAATTGACTTTGCAGGTCACCGCCCGAAACTTGGCAGTGAAATTGGTGTCTTGTTTCAGGATGCCAGCGGCAGCCTCGATCCGGTTATGAAGGTTGGAGATCAGATCGCCGAAGTTGTGGCGACGCATCTCGGCATGAGCTGGATAGCCGCGCGGGTGCGTGCCGCCGAATTGCTGGACCGGGTAAAAATTCCAAAGGCATTATCGCGTCTCAACAGCTATCCGCATGAATTCTCGGGCGGTCAGAAACAACGTATCGCTTTGGCAGCGGCGCTTGCGGGAAATCCTTCAATTTTGATCGCGGATGAGCCGACCAGCGCATTGGACACGGTTATCCAGCGGCACATTGTCGATCTGCTGGATGAGTTGGTCAAAGATGGCGGCTTGACGCTATTGTTCGTGACCCATGACATTGCCCTTGCATCGGAGCGGGCTGACGAAATTGCTGTGCTCTATCAGGGAGAACTAGTGGAGACTGGGGCGGCGAGCCAATTGCTGAGGGAGCCGAAGCACCCCTATACCAAGGCATTGATTGACACCTATATTTCGCTGGACCGGCCACGCAGCACCCGCCTTCCGGAATTGAACATGGCGGATTTGCCATGATGGATGGCTCATCATCTCCCCTTATGGAGCTAAGGAATGTCGCCAAGCGTTTTGGCGACCGCAGCCATGACGGATTGAAGAATATCAATATCTCGCTCATGCACGGCGAAACCTTGGCTATTGCTGGCAGCTCGGGTTCGGGCAAAACGACATTGGCCCGGCTGGTGATGCGGTTAACGCGGCCTGACGAGGGAAGCATTCACCTCTTGGGGCAGGACATAACGCATATGGGCGGCGTCGCCTTGCGCCGCATGAGGCCACGATTCCAAATGGTGTTTCAGGATCCTTTGGCGGCATTCAATCCGCGAGCAAATGTGAAGCGCATTTTGGAAGACCCACTGCGCATTCATGGCTTTGCGAGCAAGAGTGAATATGGCGATATTCTCGCCCAGACGCTGGAAAGAGTTGGGCTCGGCACGCAATATCTGCAACGTCTGCCCTTGGAACTTTCCGGCGGCCAGCGCCAACGGGTTGCCATTGCGCGCGCAATCCTCACCAAGCCTCAACTGATCGTGCTGGATGAGCCGGTATCAGCGCTTGATGTGTCGGTGCGTGCTCAAATCCTCAATCTATTATTGGACCTTCAAGCGGAAACCCGCGTTTCTTACCTGTTTATTTCCCATGATCTGGCTGTGGTCCGCGCTTTCGCGAACCGCATGATTGTCATGGAAGAGGGCCGTATTGCCGAAGAGGGCTATACGGAAGAGGTGCTGGTAAATCCACAAGCCATTGCGACACAAGTATTGATAGATGCAGTGCCGCGCTTGGTGATTTAACCCTGATCAGGACAGAACCTGCCGGGCCTTCACGCCTTCAAATGTTACCTTGCGGGGGTCGAATGCGCCGTGTCCTGCAATCTGAGCCACCTCGGCCTTGGGTTCTTCATAAGCCCACATAGCATCATTGGCAGCTTCACCCTGACCGGTTATCCGCCAATAGGAGGCGTCCCCCTTAAAAGGGCAGTGCGTTCGCGTCTGCGTTTTTTCGAGATGGACGAAGTAGATGTCGTCGAAGGGGATATAGAGCACCGGTTCATGCCCGGCTTCACGCAGCTCCAGAGCCCTGTCTGTGGATGCTATAACGACATCAAGAAATCGCACTGTCACTGGGTCGGGAAACGCATGTATGGTGATGGGCAGGCCCATTGGGAAACTCCTTTGCAGAGGATTTCAAAGAACAATAGCTGGTAAGAGATTTTGTTCCGCACCCGGCTATGAACATGCCTTATGCGGCGCGCTTGTTTTGCCTGATGAATGTTTCCAGTCCTGCATTCAACAGCGGCAGACACGCACCATGAATAACATAGTCTTGACTGAACTTGTCGGCGATCAAGGTTGGCAATTCCAGCGAACCGATAAGCCCCTCCGTCTTGAATGCGCTTGTGAATGCCTGCCACACATCCTCATTGGCTACAAACGGGCCCGTTACGATAACACGTGAGGGAAACAGGAGGCGGCATACATTTGTCAGCGAGCGTGCCATGAGTTTTATGGCTTCCGTCACTTCAGGAACATCGACCAGGGGCAGGCCTGCCAATTGCCCGGCCAACAACTCCTCTTCGTCCGAAAGGTCAGGCCATAATTCCCGCAGACGCGGTAGAAGAGCCCATAAAGCGGCCCCCGTTTCCAGGCATCCATGATTACCGCAATCGCATTCGCGCTCGCTCAAGGCGTTAAAACGCCAATGGCCAATCTCTCCGAATGGACCGCCATTTTGCAGGAATGGCTGACCAGCGATACTGCAGGAAAGACCAATGCCCCATCCCCAGTGCATCAGCAGCGTATTGCCGCTGCGATAGGCCGATTCCTGCGTCGTTCGAGCGTCAAGTTCTGCATCAAGGTGTCTGCAAACAGTTGCAACAGGTGTCGCCGAAGCAAGCGCGCTGCCAATGTCGAGATTGCGCACTTTTGGCCAGCGGGAGGTTATGAGCCATGTTCGGGCTTGGACATCGACAACGCCGGGCACGGCAACGGAAGTTCCCATATGAATCATCCCAGCCGGACATTGTGCAATCAGCCACTTGACCAGCTGGCGCATTGCATCAGCCATGACGGCATTGTCCGCATCGGCGGGGATTTCCACGGCCCTGTGTTCAAGGGTGGTGCCGCCGAGATCCAGAAGAAAGCCGAGCAAAGTGCGGCTGGAAATGTGGATGACAGAGGCACCCAGACGCTGAAAATTCAGCCCTATTTCTACTGGTGGACGACCCCGGCCCATCTTCGTTCCCGGCCGCTCTTTAACCAGGCCGCGCTCCGTCAGATCGCTCACCACATGAGAGGTGGCTGTCGATGTCATTTTCAACTGGTCAGCGACGCTGGCTCGCGAATGTGGGCCCGGGCCGGACAGCAGGGCCGAGACGCGCGCGCAATCGCGTTGGTGCGCGTCGTCATATGCGGTTTCGTCAATCGTCAAAAACATGGAGTTTCTGCCCGTTTCTATTTTTGAACTTCAATATTCGAAAATACCTTGCCGTGTCATATAAAGCTGTGCTTACTATGAGAGCAAGCCGATGACACGTCCACAAGGGATAAAATATGATCGATATAAGACAATTAGCCGACAAGGCTGTTTTGGGTGAAGCGGCAGCCAAACTGGGTGCAGAAGCAATCCGCGCAGCAATTGCAGCCAAAGGCAAAGCGTCTATTATCGTGGCCACAGGTGCCAGCCAGTTCGAGGTCTTGCAGAATCTGGTGGCTGCTGAAGGTATCGATTGGTCCAAGGTGACGGCATTTCATCTCGATGAATATGTTGGAATGGACATTGCCCACCCGGCAAGTTTCCGAAAGTTTCTGCAGGAGCGATTCGTCGATCCTCTGGGCGGTGTCGTTGCATTTCATCCAATTAATGCCGAGGTCGATGCACCAGCAGAAGCCGAGCGCATGAGCGCCTTGATTGCCGACCATGACATTGATGTTTGCTTTGCTGGAATCGGCGAGAATTGCCATCTTGCCTTCAATGACCCGCCTGCCGATTTTGAGACGGACAAGCCCTATATTGTTGTGACGCTTGATGAAGCCTGCCGCAAACAGCAAATGGGGGAGGGATGGTTTCCGACCCTTGAGGCTGTGCCTGAAAAAGCCATTTCCATGAGCATCAAACAGATTCTGAAGAGCAAACTCATCATCCTGTCCGTGCCGGACGAACGTAAGGCGCAGGCGGTAAAGGATGCAGTGGAAGGCAAGATTGATCCGGTGCACCCAGCGTCCATTGTGCAGAAGCACCCTCATACCGTGCTCTTCCTTGATCCCGCATCGGCATCGAAACTTTCATGATTACAAAGGGCCTTGTCGATATTCAGGTAAATGGCTTTGCCGGGGTTGATTTCAACGATCCCGGCATTACGCCTGAGACATTGGACCTTGCTCTTGAAGCCATGTTGGCTTCGGGAGTTACGACCTGCCTGCCTACGATAATCACTGCACACCGTGATGAGCTTGAAGTCCGTTTCATGGCATTGGACAGGGCTGTGCGCGAAAGCCGCCTTGGACCGCTCATGTGTCCCGGCTATCATCTTGAAGGTCCATTTCTCAATCCTGCCGATGGTTTTTCCGGATGCCATCCAGCCAATGCCATGACGGCAGCCGATCCTGCGCTTGTCACTGCATTGCAGGAAATAATCGAGCGGCCAATTCTGCTGGTGACGGTCGCGCCTGAAATTCATGGCGGGCTCGAGTTTATAAAAGCGATGCGTGCCAGCAACAGGCTCGTTTCCATTGGTCATTCGTCAGCCGACAATCATATTATCGCGGCGGCGGCAGATGCGGGTGCGGGGCTTTCCACCCATCTTGGCAATGGCTTGCCGCAAATATTGCCCAAGCTCGACAATCCGCTATTCGCACAGCTGGCAGAGGACCGTTTGCTCGCAACCTTCATTGCCGACGGCATTCATATGCCGCCTTATGTGTTGAAAAGCCTGATCCGAGCCAAAGGATTTGAGCGCTCGGCGTTGGTTACTGACGCCGTTGCCGCCGCTGCTGCCCCTGCTGGAACCTATCCATTTGCCGGTATGCAGGTTGATCGGTCGGAATACGGTGTGGTCAGCCAGAGCGATTCTTCGGGCTTGGCCGGGTCTTCGCTTTGCCTGGACGATGCGGTGCGCAATCTTGTGCGCTGGAACATCGCCACCTTTGAACAGGCCGTGGAAATGGCTTCGACCAGGCTGCTGCAAGCGCTTGCTCCGGTATTGGAGGCGCATGGGGTGAGCTTGGCGTTAAGCGAACTTGAATGGTCTCAATCCATGAATGTGACGCGGGTTCGTATCGGCAACGAAGAACGGTTTTTCTGATAATCGATCCAAAAACAAAAAGGGGAATGGAATGACACACGACTTCTTTCGATTGAATCGCCGCACAGTGCTGGGTGGCATGGCGGCCACTGTTGTCACAGGCATTACCGGAGCACGGGCGGCAGCACCAGCGCTGCCTGCATCGCCGGTTGTCATCACCGTTATGGATGTTGGCGGTGCGCTGGCTTTGAGTCAGCCGGCTTTTGAGGAATATGCAAAGACTTATCCTGAGCGCGCATCGCGGATCATTTTCGCCAAAGCCCCGGTCACTGAACTTGCCGGAAAACTAAAGGCACAACAAAGCGCCAATCGCGTTGATATTGACCTTGTGTTGACCGGAAGTGACGGGCTTGCCGCGGGTCTCGTCAATCAAACCTGGATGAAAATTCTACCCGATTTCTCTTCGACATTTCCAAACCTTGAAGAGAATTACGAACCCGCCGCCTTAAATCTTTTGAAGGCGCAGGGCGATGGCTATGGTGTTGTTATCAATTATTACCCGTCCGGACCTTTGCTCGAATATGATCCGGAGCGCGTGAAGAAAGTTCCCACGACTGCCGAGGAACTCCTTGCCTATGCCAAGGAAAATCCAGGCCGCTTCATGTATGCCCGTCCGACAAATTCAGGCCCGGGCCGCACATTCATGATGGGATTGCCCTATCTCCTCGGCGATAAGGATCCTTCCGATCCGGTGGATGGCTGGGAGAAAACCTGGGCTTATCTGGCCGAGATCGGTCAATATATCGATTATTATCCGGCAGGAACCGGCGTGACGATGAAGGAATTCGGCGAGGGTTCGCGCGATATCATCATCAGCACAACCGGCTGGGACATAAATCCGCGTGCTCTTGGCATTGTCCCGGAAACCGCAAAGATCGGCACACTTAAGGGCTTCCATTGGGTTTCTGATGCTTTCTTCATGTGTGTTCCCAAGGGAATAGCTGAGGATAAGGTTGCAGTCGTGCTCGACCTGATGGCGTTTCTGCTAACACCAAAAGCACAGGCTTATTCCTATGACGAGGGATATCTCTATCCCGGACCTGCGGTGAAAAACGTGCCTTTATCCATGGCTCCGCAACGCAGCCAGGATGTTATCAAGGAATTCGGGCGGCCGGAATATGCTGACCTTATTGCCAATAATCCAATCGAACTGCCCTTGAAGCCTGACAAGATGGTCATTGCATTCAGGAAGTGGGATGAACTTGTGGGCGCGAAAAAGTCCAAGTAATGTTGAGGACAACGGGAATGTCATCGCATTCCCGTTGTCATTTTCCTTATGTTTTCCTTATGTGCAGCATCTCTATTCACAATCGATAACTGACGCCGATAAGCGCATGTTGGGTCCAGCTAAACCAAATGGATAACTGACATGCTGGACTTTATCTTCGTTGCGCTCGGTTGCGGTATCTTGCTGCTTCTGGGCCTCTACGCACAGGCATTAAGCCGTGTTTGAGCTTATTCTCGGCCTTGGCGTTGCTGCCGGCCTTTGCGCTTATTTGGTCGTGACCCTTGTTGCGCCCGAGCGCTTCTAGCGGCTTGAAAATCGTTCAGGGTGGCCTGCAAATGGCAGGGTTCTGCGATCCGGTGCTCACATACAAAAAAGTACACTCCGCTCCGGTTCTCAAACCCTACCATTTTCGGCTCACCCTGAACGATTGTCAGGCTTTCGCTGAATTCCCCATTTTCCATTTCGGAGACTACCAATGACACTTGTCGGATGGCTGCAAATCAGCCTGACGCTGCTCGCCGTTCTTTTGGCGATCAAGCCGCTTGGTCTTTATATGAGCCATGTTTTTGCTGGGGAAAGAACGCTTCTTTCGCCGGTGCTCAATCCTGTTGAACGGGCATTTTACGCTGTTGCCGGAATAGACAAAAGTCGCGAGCAGAACTGGATTTCCTATGCATTCGGTGTTCTGCTTTTCAGCACTGCGGGCTTCCTGGTTCTCTATGGCATATTGAGACTACAGGACATCTTGCCGCTTAATCCGCAGGGATTTGCTGGTGTTGCACCTGACCTCGCCTTCAACACGGCGGTCAGCTTCATCACCAACACCAACTGGCAGTCCTATGGTGGTGAAACCACGATGAGTCATTTCAGCCAGATGGCAGGACTCACCGTGCAGAACTTCCTTTCTGCTGCAACTGGAATGGCGATCGCTGTTGCCTTGTCTCGGGCATTCGTGCGTTCAAACATGACCACGCTTGGCAATTTCTGGGTCGATATGACCAGAGCGACGCTTTATGTGCTGCTGCCACTGGCCGTCATTGTTGCACTGCTCTTTATCGCGCTCGGCATGCCCCAAACGCTTGATGGTTCATTTACAGCCACAACGCTGGAAGGCGCAAAGCAGATCATTTCAACAGGGCCGGTCGCCAGCCAGGAAGCTATCAAACAGCTTGGCACCAATGGCGGTGGTTTCTTCAACGTCAATGCCGCACATCCGTTTGAAAACCCGAACGCCTTTTCGAACTATCTCGGCGTGTTCTCGATGCTCGTCGTGTCATCGGCAATGGTCTACGCATTCGGGCAGATTGCCGGCCATCGCCGCCAAGCCTGGGCGCTGCTGTCAGCAATGGCGATCCTGCTCATCATCGGCATTGGTGCGGTCTACTGGGCGGAAACAAGCGGCAATCCTATCCTGACCCAACTGGGAGTGGACTCCTTGCAAGGGAACATGGAAGGCAAGGAAATTCGCTTTGGTCAGGCTGGCACCGCCCTTTACGCCGCCGTGACAACCGGCCTTTCCAATGGCGGCGTGAATTCGATGCACGCATCGCTGACGCCGCTTGGCGGTCTTATTCCGATGTTCCTTATCCAGCTTGGCGAAGTATTGCCGGGTGGTGTCGGTTCCGGGCTTTACGGCATGGTGATCTTTGCAATTCTCACAGTGTTCGTTGCAGGGCTGATGGTTGGCCGCACCCCCGAATTTCTCGGCAAGAAGATTGAGTCGAGAGAGATGAAATTTGCGATGCTGGCCGTTCTTGTACTGCCGTTGGCAATCCTCGGCTTTACTGCAATCTCTGCAATATTGCCCGTAGGTCTTGCCGGACTGCTTAACAAGGGTCCGCACGGTCTGTCGGAAATCCTTTATGCTTACTCATCCGCTGCGGGCAATAACGGCTCTGCCTTCGCCGGCCTGACGGCTAACTCGATCTGGTACAATACGACACTTGGCATTGCCATGCTGCTCGGCCGCTTTGCCTATATCGTGCCGGTTCTTGCAATTGCGGGATCACTTGTCGGCAAGCAGAAGGTTCCAGCTTCCGCAGGAACATTCCCAACCGATGGCCCGCTCTTCGTTGGTCTGCTCATCGGTATCATCATCATTCTCGGCGGCTTGCAGTATTTTCCTGCTCTCGCCCTTGGTCCCATCGTCGAGCATTTCCTGATGCTCTCCGGTCAGACGTTCTAAGGATCAGCAAAATGTCTTCAAAGGCAAAATCAATATCCATGTTCGACAGTGCCATTCTGGTTCAGGCACTGAAAGGATCATTCATCAAGCTCAATCCGATGAAGCTGGTGCATAATCCGGTCATCTTCACCACCGAAGTCGTCGCGGCTATGGTGACGCTTCTCTGGTTGCGCGACATGATAAGCGGAAGCGGAACACCATTATTTTCCGGGCAGATTGCCGCCTGGCTTTGGTTCACCGTTATTTTCGCGACCTTCTCGGAAGCGATCGCCGAAGGACGCGGCAAGGCGCAGGCGGACAGTTTGAAGCGCACGAAATCGGACCTTGTGGCCAAACGGCTGAAGTCTGCCAATGGCAAGGACTATGATGTCGTGCCCGCCACAAGCCTTAAAGTCGGCGACCTTGTCTATATCGAGGTCAATGATCTTGTGCCCGGCGATGGTGAAATCATTGAAGGTGTGGCTTCGGTGAACGAAAGTGCCATCACTGGCGAGTCGGCACCTGTTATCCGCGAGTCCGGCGGTGACCGATCAGCGGTAACAGGCGGCACGCAGGTTTTATCCGACTGGCTCATTGTGCGTATTACAACCAAGCCAGGCGAAACCTTCGTTGATCGAATGATCGCACTGATCGAAGGCGCGGAGAGGCAGAAGACACCAAATGAAATAGCCTTGTCGATCCTGCTGTCCGGTCTGACACTTGTGTTTCTTATCGCAGTTGTGACTGTTTCAGGCCTTGCCGCTTATTCCGGCACGATCATGACTGTTACCGTGCTTGCAGCGCTTTTCGTAACGCTCATTCCGACGACAATCGGCGGCCTGCTTTCTGCGATCGGCATTGCCGGCATGGATCGGCTTATCGGCTTCAACGTCATAGCAACATCTGGGCGCGCGGTAGAAGCCGCTGGCGATGTGGACACTCTTTTGCTCGACAAAACCGGCACGATTACCTTCGGCAATCGTATGGCAACCGAGTTCATCCCAGTTGACGGTATTGCGGAAGAAGAGCTTGCAAATGCAGCGCTTCAAGCCTCGCTCTCTGATGAAACAGCAGAGGGCCGCTCCATCGTGGCTTTGGCTCAAGCCGATTACGGGCTCTCCAACACAGTATTGGATGGCAAGCAGGCAACGTTCATACCTTTTGCCGCCCAGACACGTATTTCCGGGGTGGATATTGGCAAGGAGCAAATCCGCAAGGGTGCGATCGATGCAATCTTGAATGTTGCAGGTCTGACAAAAGACACTGCCCCACAAAGTTTCCAGAAGGCGGTCGATTCCATCGCTCGCGTAGGCGGAACACCTCTTGGTGTGACACATAATGGAAAACTGCTTGGCGTGATCCATCTGAAGGATGTGGTCAAGCCGGATATCAAGGAGCGCTTTGCCGCCCTGCGTGCCATGGGCATCAGGACGGTCATGGTCACGGGCGATAATCCTGTCACTGCCGCCGCGATCGCGTCTGAAGCGGGCGTTGACGACTTCATGGCGGAAGCCACCCCTGAACAGAAGCTTGCCTATATCCGCAAGGAACAACAGGGCGGACGGCTTATCGCCATGTGCGGCGACGGCACCAATGATGCGCCTGCACTTGCGCAGGCTGATGTCGGGGTTGCGATGCAGTCTGGTACGCAGGCTGCGCGTGAAGCCGGTAATATGGTCGATCTCGATTCAAGTCCGACCAAGCTGATTGAGATTGTCGAAATCGGCAAGCAGATCCTGATGACGCGGGGTTCGTTGACAACGTTTTCAATTGCCAATGACGTAGCCAAATACTTTGCGATCATTCCGGCGCTGTTCGTTGTAACCTATCCGCAGCTTGGCGCACTCAACATCATGGGGTTGAGCTCGCCGCAATCGGCAATCCTTTCGGCTGTCATCTTCAATGCCTTGATCATTATCGCGCTTATACCGCTGGCTCTGAAAGGTGTCTCATACAAGCCAGTCGGCGCATCTGCTCTCTTGCGGCGTAATCTTCTGGTTTACGGGCTCGGCGGGCTGCTGGTGCCGTTTGTCGGCATCAAGGCGATTGACATGATCGTCGCCGCACTCAACCTCGTTTAAAGGAAATTGCGATGCTAAACCAAATTCGATCAGCAATCGTACTCACGCTCATTTTGACCGTCGTCACGGGATTGCTTTATCCACTTGCCATGACGGGAATCGGCCAGACTCTGTTTGCGGCACAGGCAAATTCAAGCCAGATAAAGCGCGGCGATACTATTGTCGGCTCCAGTCTGATCGGCCAGAATTTTACCAGCGATATCTATTTCTGGCCGCGCCCATCCGCCACCAGCCCCGACCCTTATAATGCTGCTGCCTCAAGCGGTTCAAACCTTGGCCCAACATCGGCAGCACTGGTTGAGCGGGTAAAAACATCGGTCGAATCCTTCAAGTCAGCCGGTGTAACGACGGCCATTCCAGCCGATGCAGTGACCAGTTCCGCATCGGGGATCGATCCGGATATCTCAGTAGACTACGCAATGCTGCAAGTGGCGCGTGTCGCTCAGGCCCGTGGTTTGGACCCGGAAGCAGTTTCTCAACAGGTCAAAGCCAATACGCGGCAAGCTGTGCTTGGTATATTCGGTGAAGTTGGGGTAAACGTTCTGGCGCTGAACCTGGCACTCGATGATCTGAAGAAATAAACCCGAGGCATTTATGGCCGAATATGGTCACCGACCTGATCCTGATAAATTGTTGGAGCTTGCCGCGCGTGAAAAGCGCGGCAAGCTTACTGTATTTCTTGGCGCGGCTCCTGGCGTCGGCAAAACCTATACGATGCTCCAGCGTGCGCGTAGGCTCAAGGAAGATGGCGTCGATATTGTCATCGGCCTTGCCGAGACGCACGGACGGAGCGAAACCGCAGAATTGCTCGAAGGACTTGAAGTTCTTCCGCGCAAACAGATCGACTATCGCGGTCGCCCGCTGGAAGAATTCGATCTGGATGCAGCTCTGGCGCGTAAGCCAACCGTGCTTGTTCTCGACGAGATCGCACATACAAACGCACCCGGCAGCCGTCATCCGAAACGGCATCAGGATATTGAAGAGCTGATCTGGCACGGCATTGATGTCTGGACGGCGATGAACGTCCAGCATCTGGAAAGCCTGTCTGATCTGGTGACAAATATCACCGGCGTGAAAGTGCGGGAGACCGTGCCCGATATCGTCATCAAGCGGGCCGATGATGTGCTGCTGGTCGATCTTTCACCTATTGAACTCATCGCGCGTTTAAAAGAAGGAAAGATATATCTCCCGGGCAATGCGGAACGTGCTGCCGAAGGATTTTTCAAGCCCGAAAACTTGACTGCGCTGCGCGAATTGGCGCTGCGCCGAACTGCGGATCGCGTTGACGACCAGATGATTGATCTGTTGCGGCAAAATGCGATCGAGGGGCCATGGGCGTCGGGAGAGCGATTGCTGGTCTGTGTCGGGCCTGACAGTCTGTCGGAAAAGGTTGTACGCACGGCGAGCCGTCTTGCTTCAGGTCTCAATGCGCGCTGGCTGGTTGTTTCATTGACCAATGCAAGTACGGCAGGCATGGACGTTGCCGCCAACCAGCGCATCGACAAGATTTTGGATATGGCCGAAAGGCTTGGCGCTGAAACCCGCCGTGTCATCGCCCGGGATTTTGTCGAAGAAATCTATCGATTGTCCCGGCGCGAAAATATCACGCAGGTTGTGCTGGGACGCCCAAGAGGCAAGGCCTTCTCCAATCCCTTCCGGCGCTCCTTGCCCGATGAGGTCATGAAGCGCCTTACCGATGTCGGCGTACACATCGTCACCGGCAGTGAGGAGGATACAGCCTATGTCGCGCCGCCTCCGCAACGACGCTCAAGAATTGAATTGGCAAAATCCATTGCCATTCCGGTTCTGGCCACAGGTGCGACCACTCTGCTCGGACTTGGGGCGAGCAATATTGTCCATCTGCAGAACCTGTCGATGCTTTATCTGGTTGCCGTCATTCTCTCGGCAATGTCGAGCGGACGCTTTGCAGCCATCATTGCGGCTTGCCTGTCTTTCGTCCTGTACAATTATTTCTTCATTGAACCGATCCACAATTTGAGCATTGCCAAGCCGCACCAGCTGTTTTCATTGATCATTTTCCTCGCAGTGGCGCTGATGATAGGCGATCTTGCGGGACGGCTTCGCGATCAGGTCGCCCGTTCGCGCAATCAGGCGAAAAGCACGCAGGCGCTTTACGAGTTCTCGCGGAAACTTTCCGGCACAGCGCGGCTTGACGATGTTCTGGTGGCCGGTGCGACGCATCTTCACGCGACGCTGGAAACCGGCGTGGTGATCCTTTTGCCGGAAGATGATGAACTACTCCTTCAGGCCGCGTGGCCGCCCGATATGGCTCTCGACAGTACGGATATGACAGCCGCACGTTGGGCTTTCGACAAGAATGAGCGTGCCGGGCACGATACGGCAACGCTGCCGCAGATTTCATGGCAATTTCTGCCCATCGTCACGTCACACGGCGTTGCCGGCGTAACCGGCATTTCCATGGCGGATCATTCGGGCTCACTGAGTGAAAACGAAGATCGTAAGCTGATGGCCATTCTGGACCAGACTGCCATCGCTATCGACCGCGCTTTGCTGATGCGCGAAAACGCCAAGACAGCGGCGTTACAGGAAAGCGAAAAGCTCCATACAGCTCTGTTCTCGTCACTGTCACATGATTTGAAAACGCCGCTTGCTTCCATTACCGGCGCAGTGACAACACTGCGGCAACTCGGCGGAAAAATGAAGCAAAGCAGCCGCGATGACCTGTTGCTTTCCATTGAGGAGGAAGCGGGCCGTCTTACCCGGTTTGTGTCCAACCTTTTCGACATGACGCGTATTGAAGCTGGAACGCTGAAAGTCAAAAGTAGTCCGGTTGACGCTGCGGACGTCATTGTTTCGGCGATTGAGCGAATGAAACGGCTCAAGCCCGGGATCGCAATCGATACAAGCATTGCCACGGACCTTGCAGTTGTCAGCGGCGATTCCGGATTGCTCGGCCAAGTTCTGTTTAACTTGCTAGACAATGCAGCAAAATATGGCGGGGACAGCCCGATTGCGGTCTATGCCAAGAACGATGCGGGGCGGGTCGTCATCAGTGTGACTGATCAAGGAAAAGGTATTCCTGAAAAAGATCTCGATCGTATTTTCGAAAAGTTCTACCGGCGCGTAAAAAGTGATGGCCGGGCAGCAGGGACGGGGCTTGGACTTTCCATCGCCCGTGGATTTGTCGAGACAATGGGCGGAACAATCAAGGCGGAAAGCCCGGCCATTCGCAAGCGTGGTACGCGGTTTGTCATCAGTCTTCCAACATTTGAAAAAGCGGGAGGCGAGACAGCAAGCCGATGAACGAGAACCGCATTCTGATTGTCGATGACGAGCCGCAAATACAGCGGTTCCTGCATCCAGCGCTGACGGCGTCCGGCTACGATGTCATGACGGCAGCAACGGCGGCTGATGCAGAGCGGATGATCGCGACCAGCGCGCCGGATCTCGTCATTCTGGATCTTGGTCTGCCGGACAAGGACGGCAAGGAAGTCATTCGGACTGTCAGAGCCTTTTCCGAAGTGCCGATTATTGTTTTATCGGCGCGCGATCGGGAGGCGGAAAAAATTGCGGCGCTTGATCTTGGGGCAAATGATTACGTCGAAAAGCCCTTTGGAATTGGCGAACTTTTAGCCCGCGTCCGCACAGCCTTGCGGCAGAAGGCGGCGGGTGCCAGCGTGCCGTCGATATTTGAAAGCAATGGCCTCGTTGTCGATATGGTCAAGCGCGCGGTTACGCTCCATGGGGAAGAGGTTCATCTGACGCGCAAAGAATATCAGTTGCTGGTGCATCTGGTTTTGCACCCGGGTCTGGTTGTTACGCACCGCCAGCTGCTGGCGTCAGTTTGGGGCGCGGCGCATCTTGAGGATTTGCATTATCTGCGCGTGTTCGTAGGGCAATTGCGCGCCAAGATTGAGCAGGATCCCAATCAACCGCATTTCATTCGTACCGAGCCCGGTGTGGGCTACAGGTTCATTGCAAACTGAAGACGCTTATTCCATGCCGCGACGGCGTGTTGCTGCAACTTTCAGCTTAAGGTAATCAGGCAACATGTCGATATCATATTGGGTAATAGCTGTATTCTACCTTGGACACTTCTGGCCTGTTACTCTGACAGTGATCCTGATTTTTCTGCTTATAGCTAAGTTCGGTACGCGGAACACTGGCTGGCGGGTTTTCTGGAGCGTGTTGGCAATTTCATTGATTGCCCCGCTTTTACTCTGGCTCTACGTCTCGTTCCAAGCGTGATCTGGGCTAAGACGTCAAAGATTTCATTCGATTTCTGGTCGGAGTGAGAGGATTCGAACCTCCGACCCCGTCGTCCCGAACGTCATTGTCTCCCAAAAACCTCAATGAAATTGGTCGAACTCAATGGCTTTGTTCCATGTCCGTTCACGCTTATCGGGCTGATTTGGTGCAGAGCTGGTGCGGCGTCTCTTTTTGTTCTCAGTACGCGTCAGCCGCATTTTTCTGGAAATCCGGATGGCTGTGCAGATAGGTACGTTCATACTCTTCCTGCGTCAAGCCAAGGGAAGCCGCAGCCTCGATCGATGAGACGCCAGAGTTGGCGAGCCATGTTCCGCGGGTATGCCGCAGGACGTGTGGCGTAACTGTGCTGTCCAGTCCACAAGCAGCTATTGCGGATCTAAATGCTTTATTGATTTTAGTGGGGCTTTCCCCATTGTAATTGACAACATAGCGAAGACCTTTGTCTTCCTTCTTCCAGCGCCGCATATGGGCTGCCAGACGCCTTGCGAGCTTAACCGGCGTCTTGCGCTTGTTATGCGCCACACGCTCTCCTTCGGCCTTCCTGAACAATACTCCCCGATCCAGATCAATCCATCCGCCTTCGGTGTTTGCAATCCATTGCAGCCCCAGAATGGCACCAGGACGCGTTCCTGTATAAAGACCGATGAGAATAAGCCGTGAGAGGTGCTTGCGCTTCTGATCCCGTCTGCGGATCCACAGTGGTGTTCCGTCTGCTTTCAGAATGGGTTTGTGTGTCTTCTCATCCCGAACGATTTCCCAGCCAAGTGCAGCCCAAAGCAGCAATGCTGCCTCATGACGGGTAAGCCACCGCTCCCGTGGTTGGCTTTTCTCTGGCAATGTGAATTTGGGGAGAACGTCTAGGCCGTGTTCGGCATGATAGTAGTTCGTTGCGGCCCGGAGAACTTCAAGGTCTCTACGAGCGCCGGCAGCGGTCTTGCGCCAAGTTACAAACTCGCGGCAGAGCTTGCCTTTGATATCAGCCACGGCTTTGGTGCCAAAGAATTCATTTAATCTGGCAATCCGGGCTTCGGTTTCTTTTGGTTGTGCTGTCGTGTCCGCTTTGTCAGTCTTATAGACGATCAAAACATCCGCTATTGAGACTTGATTGGAAGAACCACCGCGGATTGGCGTGTATTTCGATGTGATGTAGTCGGCAAGCTTTCTTTCGGCTTGCTCAACATCGCTCTCAGCGCAGCCTGTGCGGATTTGCCGTCCATCATCCTTGATGACCCATGAGACTGTAACGATGCCAGTTCGGCGACTGGTTTCTTTTCGTTTGAAGAGTCGGGGTCCTTTCTTGGTCTGCGGCATCGTTCCTTCATTTCGTCAATGTTCCGTTTCGTCACGAAGTCCTTTCGCGCGATCTGGAGGATTTCAAGGTTGCCCTTTTCAGCTTCGGTACGCAAGGACGATGGAGTTAAGCGACCACCGAAGAATAGAAGACAAGCCTCTTGAAGCGTGACAGGCTCGTCATCGTCAAGCGGAATTGTTGTTCGGTTTGGCTTCATGAATGCCGCTCCCCATTATTCACAGGCTGTCTCTCACCTTTCCCTAACGGATTGGAGAGGGCGGAGGCGGAGAGCATGGCTTTGAATATAGGTGTCAATATCTTCACGTAGGCATCATTGTTTTCATCTATGGCGATATCCGAATACCAATGAAATCTCGGATTGCCATCCTTGCCCTTGGAAAGCACTACACCCAAGTCTACAGCGTCCTCCGCTGATAGGTGGATATAGTCTGAGATATCACATTCACCAATTATCTTGGCGCTTATTGCCGCCTGTAACATCTCCTCGCTCGGCTCTTTCAAAGCCTCATAGACAGCGTTGACGGCTACTGTCGCGTAGTCAACAAAAACCTTGCCACCTGTATCCAATCCATAAAGGTAATAGCTGCTTATATCGGCACCACCATGGTGTGTTTTTGCAATCTCTTTCGCAACCTTCTCGATCAGCGCCTTGTGCTTATCCATGTGAGGGGTCCTTGAGTTCTTCACGCTTCTTGTGAAACTCTTCATGGAGCTGTTTGTATTTTGGATTATCGGTGAGCAAGCATGCCGAAATAAGCATGCCAAGAGCTACCGCATCCGTGTATTCTTCGCGGGTCATAGCCATCTACTTCGCCTCCCGTGCTGCTAGCGCGCGGCGGAGGTCAGCACGGACTTCCTCGATTTGTGCTTTTGAAATGCCCCCGTTGGTTTGAAACCAGTCCCACGCGCCATATTTGAGTAATTCAAGCTGCTCTAGACGGACGATGACACGCTTTGGGCTGGCATCAACCATGTCAGCTATTGCGATTGCCATGCGCCGTGTGAAGGTGTCTTTTCCAGCAGAGTGCGCCCGGAATGCTGATGTGAGGAGAAGATCATCCATGGCGCTTCTCCCGATACTGTCGGTATTCGTGCTGAACAAAATCTAGGATACTTCCGCCACTATCCGATATGGAAGTATCGTTGGGGTCGTTATCGACTATCGCATCGAGCATTCCAGACAATTGAGTATGCTTTCGCACGGCTGTCTTTTCGCATTCGCTCATAAACAGGTATCGGTCCCTCCAACGATCGCACTCTTTCTCAAGCACCGCTACCCGCTCGGAGAGGAGCTTGTTGGAGGCTTCGCCAGCTTCAAAATCCTTGCGAAGGTTCCGAACGCCTGCGCTTGTAGGGTGCATCCTGTATCGCGGTGACATCGGACACGCCAAGACGACGCGGCCCAACTCATCACCACTGGCATCACGTTCGGCCTCTAGTGCGGCCATACGCTTTTGATCGTCGGTTATCTCTGCCGCCCTTATATCCTTCCAGCGTTGCAGCGCATCCCGTTCCGCTGTCAGTTTTGCGATGGCGGCGGCAGCTTCGTCTGCAAGGTTGCGAAGTTCACTAAAACCGTCTGCGTTATAGGGAATTTCTTTACGCAACCGCTTGACAAGCTCCGGCGTAGGGGTGGTGGTCATGCGTCTGCCCCTTCCACATGCCAGCGCCGGTCGCAGCCCATGCAATGATAGAAATAATCCTCATAGCCGCCACAAGGGCTTTCGTATTCTTGAAACTCAACATCCAGAGAACCGCATTCACGGCACTTGAAATTGAAGCTTTCCGGCACAGGCTTCCACTCTGAATAGCTCATTTGCGGCCCTCAGATTTCAGGGCCACATAAGCCTCAATCAGTTCGACGCGATTTTTGAACCCTGTATGGCGCTCTATCAGCGCGTCCTCAAAGTCCGGTGTATGCTGTTCCGTGTAACTGCACAATTCGCAGAACTGCTCGACGCCGACCAGATTGGCTTTGAAGATATGCTTTGCGGATCGAACGCCTGTTCCCTCGACAAGGAAAACATTCATTTCCCCTGGCATCTTGGCGAGCGCTTCTCTCAACTCCATGACACGCATCACAAGCCCTCCGATTTCAGGGCGGCGAGTAATTCGCGTTCTGTTACGCGCTTTAATTGAAGTATGCCGCGCCTGTCTCCGTCCTCCGTCTCGCAAGCTTCATAAACTTCCTGCCAGTTTTTCAGCGCCTTCTCCAAACCCGCAGTAACTGGTTGATGGGCGAGGGTTGGCGATGCGTAGAGCGGTTCGCATTGGAAGTCTGTTGCGTTACCTTGACGTTCCGGCTTCACGCTTGAAATCATCCATGCCCAATCATCTTGAATTTTCTCACCGCAAAATCCAGACCTCCAGCGCCACCCCACCGGCTCTTGTAGCTTCGTAGAGAGGGCGGAGCGGAGCTTATCAACGCTGTAATAAATTCCATCCAATATTACCCTGTCTTGATGCGGCAATATCTCGGCAACATAATTAAGCGCCTCATTCTCCACGCTCACCCCTGCCTTGGCATGGAGGGCGGAGAGAGCGGCGGTGAGTGCCGCGCGCATCAGATTTTTGAGTCCATTAGGATCAAAATCCATTTTGGACATAGCCTGCTGATAGGCTTCGCAACCTGCTTCAACCATTGCGTCTGTGATTTCTATCGCTGCTTGGCTCATGCTGAAAATCCACTTCCTGCGATAAGCATGTGGCCGATGACCTCGGCCATTGCGGGAGGATTGCTATCCCCAAGTGCCTCTATTCGCTCTTTTCGCTCATGCACGTCTTCGGAGCGCCAAGTATCCAAATCGAAAGCTGGGATGGAACACGGGTCCCAATCACCTCTGGAAGCTGCTGACCTCTTGACGCGCTCAATCGCGGATGGTCCCGCCTGCCAGGCGACCTCCAGTCGCGGCAAGCTGGTGCCGGCAATAAGGTACACTCGCCTTCTTGGATAAGGCGCACCAACGTCATGAGCGCCGAACTCAAATCTGGCGACGTGGTAGCCAGCCGATGAAAGGTCGTGAGTGACTTGCTCTTCCCATTCCTTTGCACCCGTGGGCTGCTCCACGACAAACCATTCGACGCCGGAACGGAGCCCGATTTCAAGCATTTCCTTCCAGAGGCTGTTTCCGCTTCTATATCCGTGAATAGCGGCAGCAACGCTGGTTTCTTGGCATGGTGGTCCACCGAAGCAGACGTTGGAAGAAATGGGGGGCATGGTGCGGATGTCATCATAAATCTGTGTCTCCGGGTGAAGGCGTGTAAGTTCCTGGCGACGGCGTTCATTGCTTTCACAAAGCGCGACAATCTTAAAATCGCCAGCGCGCTGCAAGCCAATGGAGTGGAACCCGATGCAGGAGAAAACGTCGAGCACGGTGATCTCTGTCATTTCTTGGCACTCACTTGAGAGAGGGAGGTGAATGCAGGGGTTGGCATCCAATAGTCAAAATAAAGGCCGTTATAATACAGAGCAGTTCCACTAGCGGTCGCTGAATCGGCCCAATGCGGCTCTGGTCCAAGGTCGGGATCTAACTCAACTTCCTTCCACTCGACGACTACCGGAGCGTGGGACATGTGTCGGCTATTAAACGCCAAGATTGCTGTTCCATCCTTCGGAGCCGTTTCGATGGGCCTCCATACGTTCTCAGCACATTCTCTTACGGCCTGCTCGCGTTCGGAACGGATACGAGACTCGACCATTTCGTTGATGCCACCGATAAGGTGCGCTGCGAACGGGGCGCCGACCTTTCCTTTTAATTCTTGGTAGAAAGGATCCAGCGCCTCCGCCAAATCAAGCTCTACCGTCTCACCAAGGCTGTCATATCGGTATGTTTCAATCGGCCTGTCTGTGGGCTCGCCAGTCTCAAGGTCGACAGTTGGCGCGCCTTCCAAACATGCAGCATGGCAAATTCCCATTTCTATGTCGGTTGCGCAAGTATCGGCAGGTTTGAACGGGACTGTGCATATCGGGCACGCCACAAGCTCCGGGGTGGTCATGGCACGATCCTCCCTGTTATGCGTTCTTTCCACGTCAATCGGCGGTGCACCAAATGCTCGTTGCTGCCGATTTCCAGAACGTGAACCGCACAATAGTTGAAGGCTTGCGTCTTTCGGTACGCTGAGGATTGCGCCCGATGTTCCGCTGCCTCTAATGAAGGTGCGGAAATAGGCTTAACGGTGAATGTACCATCTCCCATGAACCATTCGTGAAATACAGCGACGTACCTCATTTGGGTCTCTCCCATTTCAGGGCGGCGAGTGCAGATGCAGCGCGGCGGAGGTCGCCTACGGTGATAGCGCTCCATGTCACCCGTTCTGTGTCGTCACACATGACTTGACGCTCGCCCGCTGCCCTTGCAAATGGCTCCAATGCTTCCAGCGCCTTCTCCAAACCCGCTGTAACTGGTTCCTGCATAGTCGCAATGTGCTGCTTGAGAATACGGATGCGCTCAATCAGAGAGCCTATAGTCACGTAATCCTGATACAGTTCCCACCGCTCTTGCATGAGCCTGATTTCGTGGTCTGTGGCTGGCGGATATATTTTTAGGTTGGGGCTCATGTCTTCACCTCCGATCAATAAGGGAGAGGATGCGCTGTTCGATGCGCTTGGCGTGAATGAACCAATGGGGCTGATACTTATGCTCTTTGGCCATATCCGACCGTTCGTCGGAAGCCGCTATCTCAGCACACTCTCTCACCGCCTGATCGCGGGTGGCGTGGAGGGCGGCATACACGAAATCCTTGATCGCGTGTTGGGTTGGAATTGGAATGTCCAACATCAGACTTTCCAGCTTGCGACGCTGCTCATCCGCTATCTTCGTCATGCTGTAAGCTCCTCAATGAGGTCAGCTTCGTCCAGAACATCGGTCGGTGTGAACTTTCCTTCTATCCGACCATCTGTAATGGCGGCGGCGTAATCCCGAAGGCATTCTTCAATGAACGATAGGCTAAGGTCTTGGATGGTCGGACCCGTAGCTGGCACCACTGTCTCTTCGCTTGCTGGTAGGGTCATGAGGTTTTCCTCGCTTTCAATCCAGCATCACGAGCAGCATTAAGTTCAGCCATGTGATCATGGGAACCGCCGCCATCTGGATGGGATGATTTCGCTTTGTTTCGGAATGCGGCTGTTATTTCAGCTTCGCTCGCCGTTTCACTGACACCAAGGATTTGCCACCAAGACCGGGTGGTGGTCTGACCTGGGGCGGGCAACGCTTCAAACCCAGCAAACGCCTTTTCCATCATTGTACCGCCGCCTAGGTCCGCGACACCACGAAGGTATTTCAACACCAAGGCTACAGCCCTGAGATTTTCCTCTGCCCTGGTATGCCCGTCTTGAGCCATCACCATTTGCTTATTGTTATAGGTGAAATAGACAACTACGCCTTGATCATCTGGCACACCGAAGGATTTAGACGGAAGCCCGTGCTGAGTGAGGCGGAAGTTTGTGCTAAGTATCAAATTCTTAGCGCCGTAACGTTCCAACTCAGAAAACAACTCATCCCGAGCTTCCGAGAAGGTCCATGGACGACGCCGGTTGCCTTCACCCTTACCCCAACGGTTTCTTGAATCCCTCTGCTTTGAGGACGGCGTACGCGGCCACCCGTCGGGCCACTGTAGGGGGTATGCAACCGTCATGAGCGTTCTCCAAATAGGGCGCGTGGCGGCAATGTCTTTGTCAGCGGGGGCTTGGGAGATTTGCGGCCGGACAGATTTGAACTTGGGCGCTTGGCGCCGGTATGCTTGCCGCGAACCTTATTAACCTTGGACTTTTCCTTCACATCCAAAGCGGTTTTTCCGATGTGGCAATGTGAATGGGCTGGAGCCAGGTTAAGTTCTCGATTCTCTCCGCCATTGATCAGGGCTTTGACGTGATCAGCTTCCCATGTCTCAAAAGGAACTTTGATCTGCAGTCCGCACACATGGCATTTGCCTTGGTCACGGTCGAATATGCGCTGGCGTACACGGGGCGGAGCCTTCGTATCGTCGGTTTTACCGATCCACTCGGTGACAGTGCGTGACATCAATTAACCTCCATACGGGCGTAGTGCTTGTTTAGAAGTTCAACGATCAGATCGGCGTTTTCGTCGCTGAAACATTCGCAAACAACTTCTGCGTTTTCAGGGTCGAGCAAAAGTTGATCCGTCGTTGTCGTGTCAGGCAGCACAAGGATTTCACTAAACGGCACATCGTCTTCGGCATGGTGGAGCGTTACGGTGCGGAATGTTGTCATCCGACAAGTTCCTTCTCAGAAACTCCGGCGCGATTGGCAATTGACTTGATGTAGATTTGACGAACATCATCTTCGGCGCCGCAAGCTTTCCTCGCGTCTTGCCCGATACCAAAAGCCAATTTCGAAACCTCATCGGACAAGCCACCGATAAGCTCATTGCTTCTGATCTGATCAAACTCATCGACGTTGTCGCCAATGGCTTTCACCATGATCTTTGCGAAACCCTTGAGCCATTCGGCTTCATCAATAGGCTCGTCAAAATCATTGTTGAAATCCTCGGAGGCGGGATCGTGGGGGTTGTCGGTCCCGCCTCCAGCATCAACATCCGGGGCGACAGATGTTGACGGTTCTGCATTCTCATTTTCAGAGCCACCAGAGAGCGATCCAAGAGTTTCGCTTACGAAATCCTTCCTGAATCCTTCTTGGCTGTCTCCGTCCTGCTGTGACTGAGCGCGGGCATGCTTTAGGCGTTCGCCAGCATCGCCGCCTCCAGCGTCCATTTGATCAGCAATCATCTGGTCATTTGCAGCCGCAACAGATTTGAATGTTTCCTTGACATTCGCGAGGCGCTTCTGCTGTTCCTTGCCCAGACCATTCCACCACGTAGCGAGGAACTTCATACCTTGATTGGCGGCGAGAAGGCCTTCACGTTTTGCCGCTTCAAACTCTTCATCAATAGCCTCGCCTTTGTCGCTCCATTCACGGACAGAATCGCCAATCTTTGATGTGATCTTCTGGCCTTCCGGAAATGCAGGAAGCAGATCGCCGGGGCACTTCTGCAGCGTAGGAATGTGCGTTCCTTCTGACAGCATCATGGAGATTGTCATTTCGTAGATGAATGACTTCTCCTGAACGACAACGAAGCCTTCATTGATGATCTCAGTTTTACCGTTGACCTTGGCCTGAGTGACCTTCTCCTTGACACGGCAGCAGAAAATCAGGTGGGCTCTGGTTTGAAGCAATTCGTTCATAAGCTTCTTGTGACCAGCCTTTGGCTTCTGCCAGCAGTGCAAGCCAGCCCGATTTGTCTTTTGCTCGATTGCCTCGGCTTGCTCCAAGACGCCGCCGGTGCCTTCCCACTCATGAGAAATGCTATCGATGACGATTGCCGTATATCCAGCCTTTTCGAAATCCTTGATCGCCTCGATGTAACGCGATGAGGTGAAAGGTGGATCCAAATCAATGACATCAAAGCCGCCAGCAACATCAGCGTAGAAGCGTGAGCGCTTGTTCTCCGTGTCTATGAAGCCGATCTTGCCTTCTGGTCCCACAAGGCCACGCGCATAAAGCAACGCGCTGTAGGTCTTTCCTGAGCCAGATGGACCCGCGATTGAGGTGAGGGTGAATGTCTTTTCCCGTATTGCTCGTTCAATTCTCATAATCATGCAGCCTCGGCAGGTATCGAAGGTTCGTTTTCGATCTGCTTTTCGAAATAATCGGATGGTGAAGCGGTAAGGCCAGAGCCGTAATAGGTCGGCCAGTGCTTGCGCTCCCAGCAATCGGCAAAGATATCGAGGGCGGCGCGGTTCTGTCTGGCGCCTATCCAGATGTACTGATTGTCAATTGGCTTGATGTTGTATGCAAACGGGCGTTTTGGTTCGATGAACAGCAAGACGTGGTCCATGATACGCTGGCCGGTCACTATCTCCAGTGCAGTGCCAGCAAGCGCCATCTGCATGTGATAGTTGTAATTCTTGATTGCGTTCAGGCAACCGCGCTCACTTGCATCTGCTGTTGTTTTGAGATCAGCAATGATCGTATCGGCTGGGATGCTATCAGGGCGGGACTTAACCCAGATGCCAGTCTTCTTGTCCTGATAAACAATTGTGCGCTCAACGCGCCCTTGGAGATGATCGAGAAAGTCTCGGTCATTGGCGACACGATTTGCCATGCCCTCAATCTGCTCAAGCGCTTCGGGCTTAAGAACGGACTTACCGGCCTTAACCTGATTGTCACGCCATTCGCGGGCGGCTTTCGTCTTGTAATCTGGGAACTCTAAAGGACGAATGACAAACTCGTTCTTGAAGCCATCTTCACCCAGCAACAGCGTATGCACAGCCCGGCCAAGGGAAAAGTGATCTTTCTCACCCTGCTCAGCGCGATCAGGGTTCATATAGCTGTTGTCCCAGAACTTAAGCGGGCAGCCATCCGGTGGCGCGATCTCACGAAGTCCGCTTGAGGAAATTGAAGGGCCGGCACAGCAATCCGAATGATAAACCGACATAGGTACACCTTTGAGGATACCTGGCTGATCAATTGTCTTGCCGTCGTAAATCCGCTCTTTGGACAAGTTCTTAATGATCTTGTCTGTGAGTGAGCCCAAGGATTGCATGCTGTCGGTATCGACAATCTTGTTCATGCGACTCTCCCGAGAAAAAGGATGATGAAAGAAAAGCCAGCGGTCGCAAGCAGGATGTACGCTGCCCAAAAGGCGCGTCTGGCGCGGTTTTCGCAGGCTGTCCGGATAATGTCGGCTTCATGCAAGAAGATGCGGTTGTCCATCATGCTGCCCTCGCGGACTGTTCGGTGCGAAACACCGTTTCTGTTGAAACTTCGATCACGATGTAGCTGTGGCCGTAGCGTTCATGCAGGCCGGTCGCGCTGTCGATCGCGGTACGCTTGCCATAGATACCGTCGGCAAAGACTTCGCCGGTATCGATGTTGAGGATGCGATAGCGTTTCACGATGCTGCCCCTTCCATCAAAGCCTTGATGCGCTTAATCTCTGCAGACCAACGCGAGGTTTCACGCTGATGCATGTACGGGTCAGAACGGCGCTCAGCGATTGCCAGACGGTATTCAGCTTCTTCCAACTGATCCTGCAGGCTTGGTGTCAGTGCAGTGTTGAGAGCATGGAAGGCTGCGTTTGCGAGGGCGGGGTTCATATCGCACCGTCCAAAGCTTTACGCTCTTGAGACCAGACAATAGCAGCACATGACGCTATACTTGGTCCGGCACTGCCGAGTACAGTTTCACCCCAGACATGGTTTTCAATGCATTTGGTCTGAGCGTCAGGTGCATAGGCTTGAGCCGGTGGAATCTTTTCTAGCATCGCACAGCCGGTAAGCTGCAGTGAGGTCGTGACGAGAATTACAATCGTCGCCAGACCGAGGAGTTCTTGAAGGCGCGTGTTCATGCTGCACCGCCAGTCAAAAACTTCTGTATGAAAGCAAACGCCTGTTCATTGTCGCCGCCGTTGGCGTCAAGGAAGTCGTTATCGAGGCTGTAGTAGCCTTCTTCACAATCGTAGATAAAACCAGCTTCAACTAATCGATTTGCGTCTGCCAAGGCTACATCAAGCTGAATGCCGTTTTCCATTATGGAAACGGTGTTTGCGGCTGTTCTCAATTCCTTGAGCTTCGCCCAACCCTCATGCGCGTCATAGCTGCCAAGAGGCTCGCCATCTGGACCAAACCAGTTGCGTTTGCCGGCAATGCCAGCAGGCTCGTGACGAATGCCGAGAATGTTCAATGCATCTGTGAGGTTCTGCGTGTTCATCTGTTTCGCCCTGAATGTTGGAGCAGAGCGGCAAGGCCGGTGCTCGGTGTTTCTAGGGCTAACGTAGGCGTTGCTTACCTACCTGTCAACACAAAAAGTAGGCAGTACCTACAAAAATAATTTGACGTAGGTAGGCAGAGAGAGTTAAGCCTACCAAATCACCTGTTCGCAGGTTTCCAAAAATCGAGTGGTATACGGGGGTGCAATTCCCCTTGCTGGTGAATCCACAAGCGCGGGTATTAGATCACCCTAAGGTGCTGCCAGAAACAGAGGGCGAATTGTCGAGAGGCAATTCTGGCATATGTCCCATTCCGGCTCCGGCCTTCTGAGACTGGCCAAGATACTCCCGGCTTCATGAGGTTTAATCACTTCATGGGGTAGGGGGTATCTTTGGCCTCGAACCCTTCCTCACCAGACTTCTGAAACAAGAAATAACCTTGATAACGTAGATTGATATCACAAGAGAGAAGGAATGGTTCTATGTGCGGAGATTCGAGTTTCTTGTTTGTACAGATCGCGGTTTTGTTTCAAACCATTTGTCTGACATACATCACAATTCGCCTGACGCGAAAATAACCTCGACGACGGACCTTGAACACGAATCGACAGTCTGGGCTTGGCTCCATAAATCCGCCCGGCGTTTGAAAACAGAAAGTATCCGATTTTGTTGAAGGCTTATATTTCTTAGTTTGTTTTACGTCGGTGGGAACAACATTCCCATATCCGTCATCAGTGAAGGACTGTGGAACACCGAATACAAAATCTGCCGACACCGAAACTATCCACCAGAAATGCCCATCTGTCGGCTTCAAAGTCAAAATTTCACAGGGGCCTAGGTTCTTCCGTTCATAAGCAGGTGTTGTTGTCAGCCATGTTCTCACCACTTTCACACAGCCGATGAGAATACCTATAAGTGTCGCAATCTGTAGGATGAGGCCGATCCATGATGACGCGAAGTCTTGGATAGCCTTGATAGTCCAGCCGTCAGGCACAACTGCTGGGTCCATTAAGCCTTGCCTTCAGTAGGCATATCTTCAAGAAGTATGTCGTCTCGTATTTCAAGTAATGTGCGGAACGTCCGCATCGTCTCAATCGCCTCAACCAGAACGGTCCTGATTTCATCTGGGGACATCGTTTCAAGGTTTTCATGCGCGTCCTTGAGTTGATTGATAATGTCAGGCCGGACAAACTCGGGCTTGTCGATCATTTCAAGTTGCCGAATTTCTTGAGGACCCGCCCGACTATAAACAAATCTTCTGGGCGCTTGTATCTGATCTTGTGGCGAGGATTGTCCGAGATAATGGATACAGCAATCTCGCCATTAACCGGATCATTGCCAACTTCAAGGCGCTTTACTGCCAATCCGCCAAAGTCATCAATGATCGCGTAAAGGCCGTCGGGTGAGGGGATTCGGTGTCTCATATCGACAAAGACGACTTCACCCTCCTCGAGAGTTGGCTGCATGGAATCGCCTTGAACCGGGAAGATAGCAATGTCTTTTGAAGCAAGGCCAAGCGTTACCAATATGGCCGGGGGAAGGCGCCAGTAATCCTTAACCGCATCGGCGGCGAAGGTCATCCCGTGTTTACCTGGCACGCCTTCATTGGTGATAGAGAATCCGCCGGCTCCCATACCAGCTGTGATATCGATCTGGGGAGAAGCATCGTCTGGAATGCCGCGAGTGCCAGTTTCAGATCCGATGGTCATTTGCTCTTCATCCATCGGCGCATCGTGGTTGTCGGGATCGTAGCTGTCGGCGGAAAGCTTCCGTTTCGTTTTAGCGATTTGTTCGTCTATGCGTTTTTTCAACAGATCAGATACAGGGATTTGTCCTTTGCCGGTCATGTACCAATCCGGACTACCTCCCAACAATTCTGCCAACCCAGAGAATTTATCTCTACCAGGCTGAGTAATGCCGCTTTCCCATTGAGTTACAGACACGCGAGCAATGCCGAAATGATCGGCAACGTCTTGTTGTGTCAGTCCTTTCATGTCCCTTGCGGAACGTATTCTTTCGCCGATTGTACTCATATCCACGTTGTAATTTCTTCCTACGTAAAAATCACCTACATCAGCGCTTGACAATGTAGGTAGGTATGGCCTACCAATACCTACATGATTGAGATCGTCGCAAAAGCAGCAGAGAAGACGGGAGGCGTAGTTTCGCTTGCACGTGAACTCGGCATCAAACACACCGCAATGTACTCGTGGAAGCGCGTTCCTGCGGAGCGCGTTCTCGACATCGAGCGAGTGTCCGGTATCTCGCGCCATGAGTTGCGCCCCGATCTATTCGGGGAGAAGGCAGCGTGAACATGATCCGCGTAGAAGCCAAAGCCCCCGCAATCATCAACCCAGCCACGGCTCAACTCCCAGCCAGCTATGAGAATGCAAAAACGGCACTCGCCAGTTGCGCAAGCATAGACGAGTGCCAGAGTTGGGCCGATAAGGCCGCTGCGCTCGCTTCTTATGCCAAACAGGCCAACGACGGCGAGCTTATGAAGATGGCTACCCGCATTCGGGATCGTGCCATTCGACGGGCCGGTGAATTGCTTAAGCAGATCGAACCTGCTCATGGCGCGAACCAAAACATTGGTGCCGCTGCCGACACTAAAGTTTTGACGAGAAGGGACGCCGCTGAACAGGCTGGAATGTCCAAGAGACAGCAAGTCACCGCGATCCGCGTTGCCAATGTTCCAGAACCAGACTTCGAGCGACAAGTCGAAAGCGCCAACCCGCCGACAGTTACGAAACTGGCAGAGCAGGGCAAGAAGGCAGCACCACAACCAATCATTGACCTCAAAGGACGTGATCCTGGCGAGTTTAATAAGTCCATGCATTTCGTGCAGGCGCTCGAAGGCTATCAGCGCGATATCGAAGCGATTCAGATTGGCGCAATCATACCAGTCCTTATCGACAGTGAGCGAGCGCGGGTGCGCAAGGCTATCGCCGCAATAGACACAATCCACGACCAGATCATCACAAGGATATGAGACATGGATGATTTTACAATCCGCTCGGAAATGCATGAATTTGTAGCTGACAAGCTGGAAAATGGCACAGTTGTTGAGGTTGAAAATCTCGTCATTGAAATGATGAATGACCGTGACAGCCTTGAAGGTGATGATGCGGCTTTCTATCGAGTCCACACGTTCAACGATCTTAAGCGCATAGCTAGAAGCGTGATCGGCAAGTATGACCCGAAGGGCAAAACCGATGCAGATGTATTGCTGCCGGGATTCAAGCATTTGGCAAAAGCCTATCCGATGATGCGAGACGGAAAATCCGTTCTCGTTCCGGTGGATCAGTGCAGTGATTTCGAACTTTTCAGCCGGGCTTCGCAACTTGAAGATATGGCCAAGGGCTGCCGATCACATGCCGGGGAAATTCGAGAGTATATCTCAGCCCGCAACGAGAAGGCCGCATAACCATGCTGGCCGCGTCTCTCTACTTAATCGGGGTAATCGGCGCTTGCGCTTCCGTACAGAGGGATGCGCCCGCGGGCTTGCGTGAATGGATCTTCATTTTGGCTTGGCCTCTTACGGTGGTTGGCGCCACCGTCCTTGGCCTTGCGAACTTTCTGCGAGGGAGATGATGACTCCCACGAGAACAAACTTAGCTGCACACCTGTCGAGGTTTTCCAGTTCTTTCGGGTGCGCTTCTTCATCTTCTTCACTTTCCACAAATCGCGGTCAAATCCGCGTCCTCGCTGGGATTAAACCTAGCAAGGGACATTCGAAATGTACGGCAAAAGAGTTTCCGAAAACGGAAAAAGGGTTTCCGAGGGCAGCATGAGTAACACCGCGTTAAGTGAAGCAAAAACTTGGGCAGATGCACTGATGGACGCCGAATGGCGCGGCCGCAAGGATCGCGACGGGCCGGTCAGATACCGTGTTTCCAAGAAGACGGGTGTACCAGAAAGTTATCTCTATCGTCTTCAATACAAGACAGCAGAGATGAAGGACGTGGCTGGTTCAGTCTACCGGTCACTGATGCTCGCATATGAGGAGTTATGTGAGCGAAACGAGAATGCCGCCGACGCGATGCGCGAGCAGCGGCAAGCACTAAGGAAATCAAATGAGGCTCATCAAAAGTCTGCGTAAGCGGGCTCGCGAATGGCTGTTGCTCAAATGGGAGCAGTGGCAACAACGGAAGAGGAACTGAGCATGGCCGAGGCAGGACACAACAGCAAAAACCTCACTGAGAACGAGCGCAAGAGCCTGTTCTTCCACCACATGCGCAAGCGGATGGCTCACAATGCCGAATTGGCAGAGCTTAACGCCGCCAAGAAGGCGGATGGCAAGACCGCTCAGGCTGACGGAATTGTCCTTGGTGATCTGGATTATGCCATCAAGGCGCTGAACGCAGACGACAAGGTTACGGTTACAGACCGATACATCGCACATGGCGAGGTGTTGTCTTGGCTTAATCTGGTTCCAGGCTTTCAGACCGATCTGCTTCGGGATAGGGCGCCGGCAATCGAGCGTATCGAAGGCGAGGGTGAATTGGCTGGACTTGCCGGTCTGGATGCCAAGAGCCCTTATGACCTTGGATCAAACGAAGATTTGGCATGGCTTCGCGGCTGGTCGAACGGCCAAGCCATCATGCGAGACAATCTCCAGAATGCCATGGAGAAAATCAACGCCACCATGGAAGACGAAGACCCAGACTTCGCCGACGCTGCGGAGTAACGGCTATGCTGGTCCCTTACGCAGGCAAGGAAAGGGCTGGGTATGAACTTGCCCAACCTCGGGTAAAGCCCAGCAGTGATGCCAAGATGCTCAGGAAGGCGCTGAGAACGCTTCTGGCGCGTTCCGGCTGTACGACAAAGGAGAGGGCGGAAATCCTCTTCAAGATCAATCCTAACCTTGCCAGAGCAATTGCAGATCTAGCGCGCGAGAAGACACTTACGCCAACGATGACCAAGCGTCAGAACCAAGTCAAATGGTTCATTGAAGACTTCCATAACAAACACGGGATCGCCCCTACCTACTCCGAAATCGGTGAAGCTATCGGTGTGTCGAGAGTGGCAGCATTCAATCTTGTCAAGCGCATGGAAGAGCGGGGCATTGTTCGCCTCATGGCCCATCGCTCCAGATCAATCGTACTGGTGAAGGAAGCGGCATGACCTTCTTGTTAAAGCGCTATCAAGTCACTGTCAGCGGCTTCCCTGCCCACTCGTACGATGCGCATTCGCCCGGAGCCGCCCGCGTACAAGCTTGGCACTCTTATTGCTCTTACCGCCATGTGACTTTCAAAGAGTTCATGCAGATCAGCGTCGTTCGGCGAGGTGATGCACCAGAAGGCTACGGCCGCAAAATCTTAGTTGGTGGAAAGCTAGCCCACTTCATAAGCAGCGACCGTCAATATGTAAGGTTTGTTCTACCTGATGAAACACGCGCGTTCATATCCCATCCGATGGATGTAAGTGAGGTCGCGGCATGAACGACAATCACCTCCGCATTCGCCCTTGGGAATGGGGCGTCTTGTTCGCTCTGTCCGTCTCTCTTGTTGGGCTGATCATTCTTGGTCTGTTTGCTGGGGGTGCGAGGCTATGAGCACCTATTTCCCAGACGCTCTTGATCTGTTTCGCAACGGATATGACACGGTAGACATTGCCAGAATGACCGGTCGCCGTGAGTCTGATGTGCTTTGCGAGATCACTAAGCTTCGGTCTCAATGTCTGGGCAAAGCAAATCCATATCCAGTTCGTTTTCCACCAACAAACGCAGCGCTGATCAAACGACGGCAGGCAGGTGCGGCATGACATGGTCGTTTATTATTGAAAGGAAGAGATGATGCATAAGCTCACACTCGATCCATCTACTGTGTTCGGCTACTGCCTTTATCTGGATCCAGAATATCTGCCAGCACGCGCAGATGACGCGCCATACCTGACCAGTGAGCTTTTGTTCTATGGCACATGGGATTTAACCCGAGACGAGCACGGCAAGAAGTGCACGCGCCGCGGTCAATATGCTTGGAACCTCTGGGCCTGCTTTAATACTTTGGTGCGAACCCATGGGATTGAAGGACAGGATATAGAGATAATCCTTGAGGGCGAGTCCTACGGTTCTCAAAAGAGTGAAGCGGGACGGCGAATGGCTGCATTGTGGCTCACGGTTGTCGAGATGATGTGCGAGCGAAAGCGCCTTGATTATCCCCGAACCTGCCCGCCGGACTCTTGGAGGGGATATTTCATAGATTGTTGCAAAGCGCCAAAGGAAGTTGGCGCCGGTCTGCCAGATGATAAACGCTATGCAGCGCGCCGGGCATGGATCAAAGAGGCGGTGCTGGCCGAATGCAAGCGCCGTGGTCTTAATCCCAAATCAGACAATGAAGCCGACGCCTTGGGAATGATGTTCTGGCTTATGCAGGGCGGCAAGGAAGAGCAGGAACGCAAGCGGGCCGACAAGAAGGCAAAGGCACTCGCCAAGAAGCGGCAGGCCAAGCTTCCTCTGCAGGTGGCGGCATGAGCGATATCTGCAACATCGAAATTGAACAGGCGCTGTTGGGTTGTTTGTTCATCAACAATCAGGCGTTTGGTCTGGTATCGGGTCAATTGCTCCCACAGCATTTCCATGAGCCGCTTCATCGTGAGATTTACGATGTGACATCGAAGATGATCCGCAGCGGTAAAGCTGCGAACCCGGTAACGATCAAATCCTATCTGGATGAGAACGCCAAGGTAGGTTCCATGACACTGTCACAGTATCTGGCGAACCTTGCTGCCGAAGCGATGCCGGCGATGATGGCACCAACCTATGCCAATGAAATCTATGATCTGGCCATCGATCGGATGCTATTCGGTATCGGTGAAACGCTGAAATCAAAGGTGACAAACCGCAGCGCGGACATGACGCCAAGAGATATCGCCGAGGAAGCGATTACAGCGATAACCAACGCGATATCGGATGAAGACACCATATACGGTGCAACATCGTTTGGTGAGGCTTTGGACAACGCTCTTGCGAACACAAACCAAGCCTACAGTGGCAAGAAGCCCGTTGGTGTGAATTACCGCCTTCCACCATTGGAACGTCTCATAGGCCCGATGTGTGGCGGACAGTTGATTATCCTGGGTGGCGCGACAAAACAGGGAAAATCTGCCCTGGCAGGTCAGATCGCTATGGGCGCGGCTACCGAAGGAACGCCAGTCTGGTTTTACTCCGCTGAAATGACGGCCGAAGAAATCGCAATGCGCGAATCCAGCCGGGAAACGAAGGTTTCAGTTAATCGCCAGAAGCGCGGAAAGGTGATCGAAGCCGATTATGAACGCCTTATGCAGTTCCGGAACGATAACCGGGACAAGCCAATCTACATTCAACAGAAGCGTTTAACCCTCGACATGGTTATGGAGCGCTGCCGGAACTTCGTTCAGAAGAAGGGTAAAGGCTTGATCATTATCGATCACATCGGCCTGCTCGATCGCTCCAAGAACGAAAAGAACCTCGCTGATTGGGAGTTCGGACAGGTCGCCACGATGCGGCTCAAGCTTTTGGCTCGGGAACTGGATTGCCCTGTTATTGGCTGCGCCCAGCTTAAGAAGAACGTGTTCAACGAGAACCGCGGGCCACTGAATGAAAAGTTCTTGCAACAGATATTGCTACGCCGGCCGCGCTACACGGATTTGATCGGCGCAGTCGAGAGGGACGCGGATCATGTGATTATTCCATTCCGCCCGTCAGTGTTCCTCATGGAGCATGAGCCGACAACAGGAACCGAGCTTCACGGCATCTGGGAACTGATGGTTGCGGATCAGAGGGACAAGGCAAAGCTTGTGCTTGCCCTGTCGAGAGAAGCCAGATGGCCTGCAGATGTAGATTGCGGATGGGACGGACCCACAACGACATTCTATGAGGTTGGCTCAACCAACTTCGACTTCGATCAACTGGCGCGTCCGGAGGCTGTCGCAAATCCAATGGGACTCTTTTAGCCATGAAAAGAATTCGCGGAAGAAAAGCTAACCCTATCTTGCGATGCGAGGCATTGTCGATCGAACCAGCCGTTCAGGAAAGGTTTGACGACAAGTACATTCCAGAACCGAATTCAGGATGCTGGATATGGCTGGGAAGTGTTGATAGAGGATCATATGCGCGTATCGCTATAAATTCCAAAAACCGCAAGGCGAGCCGCATAAGCTATGCCTTGCACTATGGCTCAGTACGAACAGACAAACTCGTCTTGCATAAGTGCGATAATCCCTACTGCGTTAATCCAGACCATCTGTACTTAGGTGATCAGATACAAAACATGTCTGACCGAGAGCGGCGACAACGGGTTGCTCGTCCGCGAGGGGTCAATAGATACAACGCCGTTCTTACCGAAGAGCAAGTGTTGGACATCTTTTCTGCAAGGCTCACCCGCTACGAGTATCGCGACAAGTACAAGGTTGCCTATTCAACCGTGACGCGCATTCAGGTTGGACAGATGTGGACACATTTGACGGGAGCAGCATCTTGAACGAGTTCTCAGCCTACACACAACCAGTTCCTGGCGGATGGCGCGTAATGCTCCGGTTCTCAAAGGACGGCCACCCGAAGCCCGTAATGGACGTGGGCAACAAACCACTTGTCCTGCCATGCAAGCTGGAAGCCACAGAGACGGCCATCAAGCACCTTCTGGCCTATATGAATGGCGACTATCAGCGGTGCGGCGTAACGCTCTCCACGGCTATTTCTGAGGCAGAGGCATTGTTTAAACCAATACTCCGCAAGGCAGGACGTAAGCCGGTGCAGGTGGAACGGGTAGGAGCAAGGCCATGATCGACGCAGCTACACACAATGCGATTGTATTCTTCATGATGGATTTAGATTCATCGCACTTCCAAGACTCCTCTAAGCTGCTTGAGACAGTTTGCGCGAAGTTTCCCAAAGTCACGATCAAAGACTTAGAGAGGGCTTATATCGACCTCCGATCACGGATTGATGAACAGGAAAGAGTCGACCAGATCACCGCAGAACTTCTTGAGCCATTCATGCCCATGTTTGAAGGTGAAGATGAGAGTGAAGGTGTTTTCGAGATCGCGAAACGTAAGGCATCCGAGGGCAATGATATGGCAATCCGATTTCTCGCTACATTTGAGGCACTGGAATGACCCATCCCACCTCCAAGTCAGACAGAGACCGGATACGTGGCAACGCTGGAAAGCCCAAGGCTATTGTTCAGTCTGTCCGCAAGATCATAACCGAATACCGGCAAGGCAAAGCAGCATCAGCATGTATGGCTGAGATCGAGAAAGCCTTGGGGAAGGTGGCAGATGGCTGAAGCGGATATGCGCATTGCCTCCATAGCAGCCGAGTACGAGGTTTCTCTGATTGGTAAGAGCAAATACCCAGAGCCGGGGGAAACACGCGCTGTGGCCTCGCTATTGCATATCCTGAATGCATATGGGGAAGGGCATTTACGCATGGTGCTTTCAACACTGGCCGAGACTGATAACAACAAAGCCAGCCTGGACGCGGTATCGCTCTGGTGTGTATCCGATCTGATACGGGCATTTCCCCAGCTTGTGGAGAATGAAACAAGCGATTGGCTGTCCTGTTTCGATGCAATGCCTGTGGGTGAGCTGCAGTATGTGAATAACCAATGCCTTCGTGGTGTGGTAAAGCTTAGACACTCACTGGCAGGAATGTTGACCGAGCGCATCTATCGCCGGTTCGGACCTAAAGCGACACAGCCAGACCTATTTGACGATCGACGGAGGATGCCATGACTATTGCAAAGTTAGAGAAACTGACATCGACAGAGATTATGGCACTTCAATATCTGGCAGATTCCCCAGAGGGCAGAAACATGGTGAGCGAGCCAAACCTTGCTCGCGCGCTAAAGTCCATAGCGAAGTTCGAACCATGGGCACTCAAAGAGTTCTCCAAATCCCCGCAGGACGGTGACAATTCAGTTATCGCCGGGATATCGAATGAAGCCCGAGATATGCTACTCAAGCAAAATGAGGCAGGGCAATGAACGAAGGTGACATCGCAGAACGTCTCATCGAGGCATACGAGATACGCCGCAACAGTGGTGATCAGGTTGGCCCCAAGCCGCTCAAGGCTCAGGCAATGCCATATCTCCATGACCACGCTGATAAGATTGGCTGGGGCAGCGAACGCCTAGCGGAAGAGCGTAAAGAGTTCTTTGAAAGCCTGACACGTCAACCGACAGCCCGACAGGTATCGGAAGCCGAGGAGGCGTTAGAATGGCTCTCACTAGTCGAGAACGAGGTAGAGCGACGTTGCCTTTCTGAATGGGCTTACTGCATGGCTTCCAATCGGGTATTCAAGGAAGTATGCTTCAAAATGGGTATTCACCCGGAGACAGGCAGACGGCGAAAAGACCGGGCAATTGCAACTATTTTATCAACACTACGCGGTAATGTGTTGTTGCATAACAATATCGGCCCGGATGGCCTGTTGCTTGATGACCCCGAAACAGACTACTTTGCAGATAAGATCACAGACCCGCGCCAAACAAATGGCATCATGTCATGGGCTGATGATGAGGCATTCCAACCATTCATCGCTGGAGCCAAACACGACTTCTCGTGGGCAGACAAGCGAAACGAACAGAGACGCCAGCGCAGAGCAGCAATGCTCAAGAAGCAGGCGGCATAGCATACAGCGGTACAGTGTTGCGACCGAGGCCGTCTGTCAGATTCTCGCAACCGTAGTGGCAGAGTGGAAGTGCTCGAAAGAGTGAAGACGCCTAGATGCCTTGGGGATGCGAAACTGGTCAGTAGCCAAGCTTAAACGCTTGACAAATACCAGCCCCTATAATCCCGCACATTGGTGCGAAAGCGGCAGTCTTCGGGCTGCCGTTTCCATTTCAACATCGGAGAGCGTCATGCGCCTTGCACGCAAGCAGCTTGAGGCGGCGTTTCCCAACACAGAAATCCCACCGCGTCGTGAGCAATCGCCGGAAGAAGGTTGGGGCTGGAAGTTTCATGCTTCAGAAATTCGTAGGGAACATTCAATCGGGATCGATGCCTTGTTCACGGCTCTTCTGATGGTTGGCCTGCCAGTAATCGTTGCCATAATGATCGGGTACTCATCATGAACCGTCGCAGCCTTCTCGCGCTCATCGGCTTTGCACCTGTAGTTGGTGTTGCTGCTGCACTGCCAAGGGCAGAGAACCCCGCAAAGCTGGCGAGCGGTGGCATTGTCCCCAAGAGCAAACCCATTGTTGGTGAGCGCGTATCAGAGACGCTACGCTCAAGATCGACACGACCGAGATCAAAGCAATGATGGATGAAGAAATGAAGCGTTTTGAGCGCCATATCATGAATATGCAGCGCACGAATAAACGACACGGACTTCTATAAGCGGCGCTCCTTTAACTGTCTCCACCCGCAGACGGGACAAGCCTTCCGATCATGCTGGATCGCCAGCAACGGCCGCCGCAATCATCATAGACGGGCTGTTAATCGGGGAAGCGGGATTTACTCTTCGGCCGGTTCTAAAGAGGTAAGAGGATAGATAGCTTTCTGGGGTTCGTTCTTGCTATCAAACCAGTCAGTTTTGGCCGATTGAATGCCGCCCATCTCCACAATCGCGGACACAGTCATTAGCGGACCGCCAGATTTTAGTACGACTGTGCTTCCCACTACTATCTTGTCTGTCATGTCTCGTTCTCCCCGTACTGTTGTTTCCTCACACTCAATATCGAAAGCACGGGGAAATCAAGATGGTCCTCAAGACCCTTCGTCCCAAGGTAGCTATGCTTGCCCCTCGGCTAAAGCGATATGCGCCGGGTGATGAGAACGAACGCTCACGCTACCGGGATGAGACCCAGGCATGGCGCAAGTGGTATAAGACTGCCCGATGGCAGAAGCTGAGGATGAGCGTGTTAGTCCGCGATCTCTTCACCTGCCAGATATGCAGGAAGATGGAACCCAACACCTCGCAGTTGGTGTGTGACCACGTCGAGCAGCATCACGGTAACGAGGAAGCATTCTGGGCTGGTCCATTCCAGACCCTATGCAAGCCCTGTCATGACAGTACGAAACAGAAGATGGAGCGCAGGTTATGACACCGAATATGATGATGGCCCTTCAGATCGTTGCCGCTCTTGCTGTTGCATATGTGGTGTTTTGCACAGACTGGCTGACACGTGACTACCGCAAGGGTGGCGTGAACACCGAACCATCCAAGGTTGTGACTAGGCCAGATGCGCCTGCCTCCATGAATGCTGATACGTTGGTAGACAGGATCAGGCTGCTAGAAGCGAAGGATGGCGACCTCATAGTGGTAACGATCGATGAGCGTATCTCAATTGATACAGCCAACCGCATCCAGATCATGTTCGAAGATGTAGTCAAGGCTATAGGGCGCAAGGCCAAGGTAGTCGTTCTCGATAAGGGAACGGACATCAAGGTAGTGCGGACATCTGACCTTGTGTAAGCCCATCCAGACGCAGCAAGTGATTGGTACGTGCATAACAAGGCGAAAGTCTGAACGCCTCTCAGAGGGCTGATATGAGCCTTTGTCGTCTATGTGGTGTGCGGCTATACTATCGATACCGCCCTTGGCAAAGGCGCCCGTCGCGTGATGCGAAGTAGCTATCGCCATGCCAGATCGTTAACGCGGCGGACCATCCAATTAGATAGAGGGGGGGGGAGGAAGAAATCCCCCTTTGCCCTCCTCCCTAGACCCGCGTCACCGGCATTCGCACAATTTTTTTGATGGAGCAGTGATTTTCGGTCATGGCAGGCAATGAGAATTCCGGTCGAGCTCCATATGAGCCGACTGATGCAGATCGTGAAAAGGTCCGTGTTCTCAAGGCCGTAGGTATGTCGATCGAGGCAATTGCGGAGGCTATGGGCCTCGCAGTCAACACTTTGAAGAAGTATTTTGCTGACGACATGGAGATTGCAGTTGCGAAAGTGACCGCAGAAATGTGGATGGCGCGCTATGAGGCAGCCAAGGATCACAAGATACCGGCTCAGAATAAGATGCTTGAACAGCTTGGCGCGGTGAAGGTGGGTGTACCGCGGCAGCCCGCAGCACCGAAGATTGGCAAGAAAGAACAGCAGAAAATCGCTGCCAAGAAGGTTGGAAACAAGTTTGCGGTGCCAGAAGCGCCCAGATTGGTGATCGACAACAAATGAAAGAGTGGTCGACGGCTGTTCCTGATTGGGAGCGGCGCATAGTTGCAGGGGAAACGCTTATTCCGCTGGAGCCATTGTTCGTCGACGAGGCTGATGCTGCTCTGGATGTGTTCAAGTCATTGCGGATTGTTGATGCGCCGGGCCAGCCGACATTTGGCGAGGCATGCGAAGATTGGGTGTTTGAGTTCGTCGCCTCTATCTTCGGGGCGTATAATTCGGAGACGGCGACACGTCTTATTCGCGATTTCTTCCTCCTGATCAGTAAGAAGAATTCGAAGTCGACGATAGCTGCCGGTATTATGCTCACGGCATTGATACGGAACTGGCGTCATTCGGCTGAATTGCTGATCCTGGCGCCTACATTGGAAGTCGCGAACAACTCGTACAAACCAGCCGCTGATATGGTTCGGGCCGATCCTGAGTTGACCGACTTGCTGCATATTCAGGACAACTTTCGCCAGATCACACATCGGATCACAAAAGCGGTCTTGAAAGTGGTCGCAGCGGATAGTGATACGGTTGGCGGTAAGAAGGCGGCATTCGTTCTCGTCGACGAGCTCTGGCTGTTCGGTAAGAAGCCAAATGCAGATGCTATGCTGAGAGAAGCTACCGGCGGTCTGGTTTCTCGGCCGGAAGGCTTTGTCATCTATCTGTCCACGCAATCGGATGCACCGCCGGCAGGCGTGTTCAAACAGAAGCTGGACTATTTCAGGGATGTGCGTGACGGGGTTATCCCAGATCGCAAGAGCCTTGGAGTTCTCTATGAGTTTCCAAAGAAGATGCTGGATAACGAGGAATACCTCGACCCGGCAAACTTCTACATCACAAACCCAAATCTTGGCCGGTCTGTCAGCCAGGAATGGCTTGAGGATGAGTTGGTCAAGGAATTGGCTGGTGATGGCGACACCAAGCGGACCTACCTCGCCAAGCACCTGAACGTCGAAATTGGAATGAACCTTCGCGCCAACCGATGGGCAGGAGCGGATTTCTGGGAGCGTCGAGGTCAGAAGACCATCACGCTGGAGAGTGTTCTGCAGCAGTCGGAAGCGGTTGTCGTTGGGATAGATGGCGGTGGCCTCGACGATCTGTTTGGAATGACTGTTGTCGGGCGCCACAAGCAAAGCAAGGTCTGGATGGCTTGGGCCCATGCCTGGTGCCACAAAGGAGTATTGGAGCGCCGCAAGGCAATCGCTGCCCGCCTCAAGGATTTTGCCAAGGCTGACGAACTGACGATCGTCGACGACGAGCTCGCAGATATCTCGGCAATAATCGAGATCATCAAGGATGTGAAAACCCGAGGATTGCTGGCTTCGGTAGCGGTCGATCCGGCTGGCCTTGGGGAAATGATCGAGGCTTTGGACGAAATAGGCGTGACGCAAGAGGATGGGCTGCTCGTCGGCGCTCCTCAAGGCTACGCGATGATGAACGCAATCAAGACAGCAGAGCGCAAGTTGACCAACGGAACGCTGGTACACAGTGGTTCCTCGCTCATGTCTTGGTGCGTCAGCAACTTGAAGATTGAACCAACAGCAACGGCTATCCGGGCAACAAAGCAAAATGCCGGTGACGCCAAGATTGATCCGGTCATGGCTCTGTTCGATGCCGTGACCGTGATGAGCAGAAATCCGGAAGTGAAGCGCGAGCCGACCTACCAGATGATCTTTGCCGCTTAGGAGATACCCACATGAACCGCGCTTATTCCATCATGACCGTGAAAGCGGTCGATGAATACCGTCGTATCATACGCGGCACTGCCACCACACCCAGCCCTGACCGGGTAGGGGATATCGTCGATCCCCTTGGCGTCGCATTCAAGAACCCCATGCCACTGTTGTGGCAACACAAGAACGACAAGCCGGTCGGTCTGGTGAAGTTCGACAAGCCAACCAAAGACGGGATTACGTTTGAGGCTGAGCTTCCCAAGATTGAAGAAGCAGGGGCGCTGAAAGATCGTGTCGACGAGGCTTGGCAGTCGGTTAAAGCCGGTCTGGTCGCAGCTGTGTCTATCGGCTTCCGCGCAATTGAATATGCGTTCCTCGACGACGGCGGCATCCGCTTCATGAAGTCCGAGGTTTACGAACTCTCTTTGGTGACGATTCCGGCCAATGCCGACGCCACCATTTCACTGATCAAGTCGATTGATGCCCCAGTGCTCGCCGCGACAGGCAATGAGCCAAAGGACAGTGATCGGCCTGTGCCTCCCGGCGTTACGGGGAAAACCACCCACAAAACAGTCAAACTCGTAAAGCCAGAAGGGAGAAAACCAATGGCTAAATCACTCGCGGAACAGATCTCCGCATTCGAAGCCACGCGCGTTGCTAAGGCTGCTCGCATGGAAGAAATCATGGACGCAGCAGCCGAGAGCGGTGAAACGCTCGATGCTGAACAGGAACAGGAATATGACACACTTGCCTCTGAGGTGAAGTCTGTCGATAACCACCTGAAGCGTCTACGCGACATGGAAACCGTCAAGGCGGTATCCGCTAAGCCTGTCAACGGTGTAAAAACCACTGATGACGGCTCAAATGTGCGGGCAGGCACTGTCAAGGCTCCACGGCAGCTTGAAAAGGGCATTGAATTTGCTCAGTTCGCTATCTGCCTTGGCGCTGCGAAGGGCAACCTTATGCAGGCTGAACAGATTGCCAAATCTCGCTTCGGCGACAATGAGGCCCTGAACGTTTCGCTCAAGGCTGCCGTGAATGCTGGCACAACTACTGACGCAACATGGGCGGCACCACTCGTCGATACTTATCAGCGCTTTGCTGGTGATTTCGTTGAGTTCTTGCGTCCGCAGACGGTTATTGGCCGTTTCGGCTCCAACGGTGTTCCTTCTCTTCGCCGCGTACCCTTCAACATCTCGATTGTCGGCCAGACTTCGGGTGGAGCGGGTTACTGGGTTGGAGAAGGCAAGCCAAAGCCATTGACCAAGTTTGACTTCAATGAGGTGACGCTTCGTTGGGCCAAGGTTGCCAACATCGCTGTTATCACCGAGGAATTGCTTCGTTTCAGCAATCCATCGGCCGAAGCGCTTGTCCGTGATCAGCTCGCAGCTGCTCTTATTGCCAAACTGGACGTTGACTTCCTTGATCCGGCAAAGGCTGCCGTGGCCAACGTCTCTCCGGCTTCGATTACGAACGGTGTCACACCAATTGTTTCGAGTGGCAATGATGCTGATGCCATCCGCGCTGATGTTCAGGCTCTCTTTGCAGCATACATCGCCGCGAATATGACACCAGCCAGCGGCGTCTGGATCATGTCAGCAACAACTGCACTTGCTCTTTCGATGCTGACCAATCCACTCGGACAGCCAGAGTTCCCCGGCGTTACCATGAACGGCGGCACATTCTGGGGCATGCCAGTGATTGTCACTGAATACACACCAGATGGCTTTGTCATCCTTGCCAATGCCTCGGATATCTTCCTTGCGGACGATGGCCAGGTTGTCATCGATGCCAGCCGTGAGGCTTCCCTGCAGATGGACGATGCACCAACCAATGCATCCAACCCAGCTACAGCGACATCGGTTGTGTCCATGTTCCAGACCAACAGCGTGGCGATCCGCGCTGAACGCTGGATCAACTGGCAGAAGCGCCGCCCGCAGGCCGTACAGGTTCTGTCTGGCGTTGCCTGGGGCCAGCCAACCACACCGTAAGCCACGTCGACAATCAAAAGCTCTGGCCGGGGCAATCTCCGGCCAGTTCCTTGAACAGGAGTGATCGCAATGAAAACTGGTAACGGCTACATGACCCGCGCCTTGAAATCGAATGATCCGCGCTTTGCCCGAGTTCTTTCAAAGCTTGGATATAATCGCTCCGATATGGTTGCTGAGCAGGTTGCACCGGCTAAATCAGAAGATTTGACCGAGCTACGCGCAGAATATCAGCGTGTTGTTGGTAAGCGGCCGTTCAACGGCTGGGATGCGAAAGAGCTTCGCGCCAAGATCACCGCCGCCAAAGGAGAATAATGAATGCGTCTCCCCTTTGGCCTCAACATCACGCGCGAGAAGGCGCTTTCCGGCGTCGACAATCGCGGCGGATGGTGGCCAGTGGTTCGCGAGTTCTTTCCCGGTGCGTGGCAACAGAATGTCGAAGTCAAATATGACTCCGTTCTCTCCTATCATGCAGATTTTGCGTGCCGGACGCTGATCGCCTCCGATATCGCCAAACTGCGTATCAAACTCGTCGAGCAGGATGCAGACGGCATTTGGAGCGAAACCAAGCGTGCTGCCTATTCCCCGGTTCTTCGCAAGCCGAATGACTTTCAGAACCGCATCCAGTTCATGGAAAGCTGGGTTCTGTCGAAGCTTCAAAAGGGCAACACTTATATTTTAAAACAGCGCGATATGCGTGGTGTTCCAGTCAAGCTGTATGTGTTGGATCCAACCCGGACAACTCCGCTTGTCGCTGATGATGGTAGCGTCTTTTACCAGTTGGCTACAGATAATCTGTCCGGGATTGAGGACGGTATTATTGTTCCAGCCCGAGAAATTATTCACGATCGCTTTAACTGCTTCTTTCATCCCCTCGTTGGTCTTTCTCCGATCTTTGCCGGCGGTCTGGCCGCCATGCATGGACTGGCAATTCAGAACAGCTCAACCTCATTCTTTACTAATGGCGCTCAGCCAAGCGGTGTTTTGACTGCTCCAGGTGAAATTGGCAAAGAAACCGCCGACCGCCTGAAAGAAGCATGGAAAGAGAAGTTCACCGGCAAAAATGCCGGAAACGTCGCAATTCTCGGCGATGGTCTGCAATACACACCGATGACGGCCAAAGCCGTGGACTCGCAAACAATCGAGCAGTTGAAGTGGACTGCCGAGGTGGTTTGCTCGACCTATCATGTTCCGCCTTACAAGATCGGTGTTGGCGCTGTTCCGGCAAATGCCAACGTTCAGGCGTTGAACCTTGAGTATTACACCCAGTGTCTTCAAATCCTGATCGAATCCATTGAACTCTGTCTTGATGAGGGGCTGGGTATCGGCGAGGGACTTGGAACCGAGCTTGATACAGATAACCTGCTTCGTATGGACAGCGTTACCCAGATGGAAGTTCTGGACAAGTCCAAGGGCATCATGTCGCCAAACGAGCAACGGAAAAAGCTGGACCTTAAGCCGAAGACCGGCGGGGACAGCCCGATGCTTCAGCAGCAGAATTTCTCTCTTGAGGCCTTAGCCAAACGAGATGCGCAAGCTGATCCGTTCGCAAAAGACACAGCATCTACGGATAACGCATTAGTTACGGCAGAAGCGGAAGCGGCTGCTGCAAATGATAATGCCCAGAAGCTGGCGGCACTCAATACAATTCGGAAGGGACTTTCCTGATGGATGGACAAGCTTTTGGCGCGGAGATCGTCGAAATCGTCAAGGGCTATGTCGATAAGGCGGTAACTCCGCTTTTGGCACGTATTGATGGCCTTGAGCAGCGCATCAAGGATATCCCGGATCCCGTCGATCTATCGGATGATTTGGCCGCATTGAAAACCGCAGTCGAAGCCATCGTCATTCCCGAATTGCCGGCACTTCCCGAAATACAATTACCTGATATTCCAGCGATGGTTGACGCTGCTGTCGATGCTCGACTGTCGGTTGATGACATGGAAAAGAGCATCGAAGAAGTCGTCCGAATGGTGGTGGCGGAAATTCCTGCGCCAAAGGACGGCATTGACGGCAAGGATACTGACCCAGAATTCGTTAGAACTCTGGTAGAGGAAGCTGTAAAAGCTATTCCTGCGCCAAAGGACGGCAAGAGCGTGACTGTTGACGATGTTGCGCCGCTGATCGCTGCCGAGGTCGAAAAACGCGTCAGCGAGCTTCCTACGGCCAAAGACGGAAAAGATGGTGCAGACGGAAAAGATGGTATCGGTTTGGCCGGTGCTTTGATTGATCGATCCGGCGAACTGGTTGTCACGCTGACCAATGGCGAGGCAAAAAACCTTGGGCCTATTGTCGGCAAAGACGGCGATCCTGGCAAGCCTGGCAAAGATGGCTTCTCGCTAAAGCATTTCGATGCTGAGCTTATGGCCGATGGACGGACAATCCTTCTCAAGTTCGAAGATGGCTCTGATCAATCATATAGCGTCGAGATTGGCGTGCCTACGATGATCTATCGCGGTGTTTTCAAAGAAGGCGAGACGTACGAGAAGGGCGACACCGTCACATGGGGCGGTTCGATTTGGCATTGTGATCAAGAAACAACTGAGAAGCCTGATGCATCCAAGGCGTGGCGCCTGGCTGTTAAGCGCGGACGGGACGGCAAAGATGGCGTCGTAAGAACTGTCGGGGACAAGCCGATCGTAAGCATTGGCACACCCAGCAAGAAGGAAGGCAAGTAATGGCTGACCTTGCTACGCTCGAACAGGTTAAGGCCGCCTTGATTGTCGATTTCGATGATGACGACGAATATCTGACACTTCTTCTCAAAGCTGCTTCTGACCGCATCTCCGGGTACATCAAAACTGAGATGCCCGATCCAGTGCCGGATTCAGTGGTAGCTTCTACCATTTTGCTCGTCGGATATCTCTATAAGAATCGCGATGGTGATCCGGACGAGGACTTTGATCTAGGCACGCTGCCATATCCAGTCACCGCGTTGATTTATCACCTCCGAGATCCGGCGCTCGCATAAACCATTCGCGCATAAGGAAAATCCTAATGGCCAAGAAAATTACACTGACGTCAAACAATGGATTCGGCTGGTCATTCGGCACGACCGGTAGCAAAAAAGTAGAGTTGGAGAGCGAACACGGCTTTGGCTGGTCGTTCGTTAAGTCTTCTGCTCCAGTAAACACATTGGCCCCAGCCATTACCGGCACTGCTCGTGTCGGCCAAGTTCTGACAGTGACGAACGGAACATGGACGGGTGATCCTGCACCAACATTCACGCGTCAGTGGAAACGAGGCGCAACCAATATTGGGACAGGCGCTACAACTTATACCCTTGTTGCCGCAGACGCAGGTCAGGTTATTACCTGTGTTGTGACAGCTACCAATTCCGAAGGTTCAGCCAACGCGACCAGTAACGCCACTGCCGCTGTTACCCAGACGCCAGCCAATACGGCTCTTCCAACAATTACCGGTACAGCTCAAGTTGGTCAGGTGTTGACCTCCACTAACGGTACTTGGACTGGAACGCCGACTCCTACTTATACGCGCCAGTGGAAAGCTGATGCAGTTAATATTGCTGGCGCTACAGCGGTTACATACACGCCGGTAGCAGGCGACGTAGGCAAGGTTATTACTGTCACAGTTACAGGCACGAACTCTGCCGGCAATGCGAGTGCGACGAGTGCTGCGACTGCTGCCGTAATCGCGGCATAGCCGTCTCTCCATACAGAAGGATGCATCCTGATGGCACGTGTAAAATTCACCCATGATTTCGATTACAAACCGACTCCAAACATCACGATTGGATATCTCGCGGGCAGGGAAGAAACTGTTAAGCAGGATTGCGCTGACAAGGCCATTGCTGCCGGCAAGGCTGTCTCAATGGATAAGCCCCGCAAGGAAACGGACAATGGCGAAAAAGCCTAGTGCCAGCGATCTATTCTATTCCGTTGCGTTCGGTAAGCGGGAAGAAGTCACAGACGAATACGGAAACACGCAAGGCGCGTTCGTGGAGCAGTTTTCCCAACGGGCGGGCTATATTCACCTCCGAGGTGGAGAAAGCGTGCTGGCGGGACGCCTTGAGGGAAAGCACACACAGATCATTCGTGTTCGCTCTACCTCACAGACGCGGCAAATCAAAAGTGACTGGTACGCACAAGACAAGCGAGATTTGAAGTATTTCGCAGTCCGCGATGTCACGCCTCTGCTTGATCGCCAGTTCATTGATATTCTGGTTGAGGCTGGCGTAGCGCTCTGATGGCGATCTCTGGACTTAAGAGATTAAACAAGAAGTTCGCGCTTCTACCCAAAGTTGCGCGTGACGCCATCCGTGACGCGATGGCTAAAAGTGCAGACGAAATCGTCGCACTTATGAAATCACTTGTTCCCAAGGATAGTGGCGAACTAGTTGAATCCATCGGATGGACTTGGGACAAGGCTCCCGACGGGTCGGTTGTGGTGGCTGTTGCAACCGCCTCAGACATGACGATTACGATCTACGCCGGTAGTGATGCTGCTTATTATGCGCGTTGGGTCGAATTTGGAACCCAGAAGAAGTCGGCTCAACCATTCTTCTTCGTTGCATATCGGGCCTTACGCAAACGCACAAAAAGCCGGATCAGTCGGGCAACGACGAAAGCCGCGAGGAAAGTTGCTGCATCATGACATCTCCGGTTTTAGAATTGCAGGCTGCCATCGTGGCACGCTTGAAAGCTAACACTACGGTTAATGGTCTGATCGGAGGGCGTGTTTATGACGCCGTCCCAGCAAATCCCACGTTTCCTTATGTAGGTTTCGGCCCGGCCGATGAGTTGAGCGATGACGTTGATTGTATCACTGGCTTTGAAATCACTATGCAGATCGATTGTTGGTCTCGTGCTGTCGGGTTTCCCGAGGTGCGTCGGATCAGTGACGCGGTTCGCGCTGCCCTGGTCGATACCGATCTGACGATTACTGACAATGCCATCGTCTATTTCACTCACCGAATAACCCGAGTTTTCCGTGATCCCGATGGGCTCACATCGCATGCCGCCATCAGCTTTCAGGCTTTTGCGGAACAACCCTGATCGCCATCATAGGAGAATCCCCAATGGCACAAGCTACAACTATCAAAGGCGGCAAGGTACGCGTTCTGCTGGGCACTCCCGGCGCTCTACCTGCCGATCCGATCACATATGCTGCGCCTTGCGGCTTCACGTCCCGATCGATCACACTCACCAAAAATCTGGAAGAAGTTAATATTCCAGACTGCGAAGATCCCGATAAAGTAGATTGGGTAGGCCGCGATGCCACCAGTCTGTCGATGGGAGTTTCAGGTGAGGGTGTTCTTGCGGCGGAATCCGTTGAGGACTGGCTTGACGCTTGGGAAAGCGTTGAGTCTGTCCCAGTCAAGATTGAATGGGAATTCCCAGCCAAGACCGTCACTTGGACCGGCTACATGCAGGTGGAAAGTGTTGAATCCGAAGCTCCGAACGGCCAGCGTGCAACTCTCACGGTTTCTATGCAGTCAGACGGTGAAATGGTTCGCGTGGTTGCTCCATAATGAGCCGCGATGCTTCGATTGAACTGAACTTTGGGGACGGGACCTATACGTTCCGTCTCGGGTGGGGCGAACTTGCCAAGGTACAAGAAGCGTGTGACGCCGGACCCTACGTAGTGTTGCAACGCCTGTACGATAACTCTTGGCGTTTAAATGACATCCGAGAAGTTATTCGCTGGGGTTTGATCGGCGGAGAAACTAAGCCAGGTGAGGCATTAAAGCTTGTCAGGGATTACGTCGAAGAGCGACCGCCCTTGGAAAGCGTACTATTCGCACAGGCAATACTCTCGGCGGCATTGCAGGGGGCGCCTGAAGAGGACGTGGGAAAACCAAAACAGCAAAGCGATCTGGCGAACGCCTAGACGATCTACCAAACGGTAAAATTCGCTTTGCTGCGATCTATGCCAATGGCGCCGTGATGGGCTTTACACCTCAAGAGGTGAACAAGATGTCCATGTGGCAGTTTCTAGCCGCAGTGGAAGGCTACATCAAAGCTAACTCACCTGAAGATACTGGTAAGTTGACGGAATCTGAAAAAGACGAAATGGCAAATTGGATTGGTATCTAGCTGCGTTGCGGGCGCTCAACAGCGACGATCAATACTACGAGAGCGGCTGTTAATACTCCGAATCCGAACAGGATAGCGGCAAGTATCTGATGGATCGCCGATACGGCGAACAAAGCGATAAGAGCGGCCATCAGAATTTGTGCCACTGACAATATCCCGAGTAAAAAATTCATTGACTGGACCCCTAATGGCGCAAGACTTAGAGAGACTTGTAGTTCAGCTTAGCGCGGACATCAAGAAATACGAAAATGCCATAAATCGCGCCCAAGGCATTACCAACAAGAATGCTCAACGCATTGAGCGACGTTTCACAAAGATGAACGCCAATGTGTCTTCATCTTTCGCAGGTTTAGGAGCGAAGATCGGTGGGGTATTCGCAGGCGCCTCTTTGGCTAAAGGCGCGGTAAAGTTTTCCGAAGCTGCTACACGCATCGATAATGCACTTAAGGTTGCGGGACTCTCTGGTGAGCAACTAGAGCAGGTCTATGGTAAGCTTCGTGACAGCGCCGTCAAAAATGCTGCCCCGTTTGAATCTCTTGTAGAACTTTATGGTCGCGCCTCACTGGTTCAGAAAGAACTAGGTGTATCGAGCGAGCAGCTTATTTCATTCACTGACAAAGTGGCTCTGGCGCTTCGAGTATCCGGCAAGTCTGCCCAAGAATCCTCGGGTGCATTGCTTCAGTTAAGCCAAGCTTTGGGATCCGGAGTGGTTCGCGCTGAAGAGTTCAACTCCATCGTTGAAGGCGCACCAACAATCCTTCAGGCTGCTTCACGCGGGATCAAAGAAGCTGGTGGCAGTGTCGCGCAGTTGCGCAAGATCATGCTGGATGGCGGTTTGTCATCCAAGGCTCTGTTTGATGGATTTATTGCAGGTTCCGCCTCTCTTGAGGAGCGCGTCAAGAACGTTCAATTGACGTTTGGTCAGGCAATGGAGAATTTGCAGACTGCGCTTATTGATACGGCGCGAGAGTTCAATACTGCTACTGGAGCCAGCGCCAAGTTTGCAGACGGAATTAATGTTGTTGCCCAAGCTATCAGTGACTTTGATATCGCTGGCTTCATTGCCAAAATCCAAGAAGCTGGCGGAGCGTTTGAATCTTTCCTGAATACAATTGGCAATGCCAGCGTATTCGAAGATTTGAACAAGGCCCTAGGTTACACAGACGGCGAAGGCCGGATGATCAACCTTGAGACAAAGCAGGCTGAAGATAAGGCTATAGCACTTGAGCGTGAGGTCAAAGACCTGCAGGCTGTCATTGAAAACAATACCAAGCTGGGAATAGATACTACCGAGGCCTTGGCTAGGTTGGTTGGAGTGCAGGCGGCAATCAATAGCATCAAAGGGGCCATGTCCAGCCTCCCTCAGACCTACCCAAACGGACAGCTTGGCGATACACAGCCTGTTGTTATGCGCCCGACTATGGGCACGAAAGACGATAGCCTAGGTATCAATCAGATATCTATCAACGATCCTAAGTACAAAACTGAAGACGACAAAAAGAAGAAGAAAGCCAAGGGCGCTAAATCTGTACCAAGGACGGCTGAAAGTCGATTCAACGACGACATCCAAGCCATCAAAGACAGAACCGCTGCGCTCGCAGAGGAAACCGCACTTGTAGGCCAGTCTTATCTTGCCCAAGAGCAGCGAAAGATGGCCCTGGACCTCGAACAATCTGCGTTGGCAGATTTGCGCGAGGAAGCCCGCAAAAAAGGCCAGACCGATCTGGATAGCATCAAGCTTGCACCAGAACAGGTTGCACAGATCAATGCTGTCTCCGCAGCATATGCAATGCAGGCCGATCAGTTGCGCAAGGTTCAAGAGACGCAAGATAAGGCCGAGCAAGCCGCGGCCGAATTCTACGACACCTTCAAATCTGGGGTGATTGACGCCATTACTGGTGCGGAAAGCCTGAGCGACGCGTTGTCTGGGGTGCTTAAGAAGCTTGGCGATATGTTGCTCAACGCAGCATTCGACAGTTTGTTCAAGCCTGCTTCTGGCTCGTCTAGTGGCGGTGCATTTGGTGGTATTTTTGGTAGCATCGGTAAGGTTCTGGGGTTTGCCAAGGGCACGAACAACGCTCCTGGCGGTCTATCTGTTGTGGGTGAAAAAGGCCCGGAATTGATGAATGTCCCGAAGGGCGCCCAGATCATACCAAACCATAAGTTGCGTGCCCCAATTATGCCGTCTCTCCGGTCTGGTAGTGGCAGTAGCGGTGGTGTCGGCACATTTACCTATGCGCCAGTCATCGATAATCGAGGCGCTTCCGCTGAGGCCGTATCGCGACTTGAGGTTGCTTTAGCCAAGGATAGGGCCTCGTTCGAGGCAAACACCATTAAAGCTATACGCAAGGCCAATAAAACCAATGTGAAGTTGAGGTAGGGATAGCATGGCAATCACATTTCCCTATGACATCTTGACAGACTTCCCAGGCTGGAGCGTCGACTTTGATTTGATGTGGAGGCAGGAACAAAGCCGAGCAGCAGGGGGGCGCACGTTTGTAAAGGATTTGGGTTCACCGCTGTGGGCTGCGACATATCAGTCCATTAATCTGAAACCAAACGATCTGGATTACTGGCGCGCCCGCTTCAAACTGCTGGAGAATGGCTTAAACCAGTTCTATGGGCGGCCAAAGTCCCGTTGCTATCCCATTGCTTATCCGGGTGGGAATTTCTTCGGCAGCGATAGCTTTGCCAACCTCGTAATAAATCCCAGTTTTGAGGATACAACACTCAGCCCGTGGTTTCCGAATGCTGGCATTTCGCTTGGTACTGGCACCGGGCATACGGGAACCAAGTTTGTTGTCTTGGACAAAGGTTCGGCTGCCGCTGGGACAGGCACGCAACGCGAAACACTTCAAGTCATAGACGGTATTCAAGCGGGCAAGCAATATCGGATGTCTGCGTGGTTAAGCTCTGCTGCGGGCACTTCTGCAGCCGGAGCGTATTTAAGCCTTCAATGGCGTAACGCCGCAAATGCAGTGATATCAACATCGTCAATTGTGGTGAACTCCGGATTTGGCACAACTTGGACACAGGTTAGCGGAAATGCTGTCGCTCCTGCTACCGCTACCCGCGTTCTCCCTTATATCGTCTTCGCAACGTCCGGTTCGCTTCAAACTCTACGAGTGGATGATGTTTCTGTTGCCCGATACGAGACGTTCACTGGACTCAACGCACAGGTGAATTCCATCAACTCCAACCGTAAAGCGATCACTCTAAAAGGGTTAAATGGCGGATATGCCGGTAAAATAGGAGACTACATCCAGATCGGAAGCAACCTGCATCAAGTCATGGAAGACTTTACAGCTAATTCATCCGGCGTTTCTGGAGAGTTTGAAATAAGACCCCATCTTTGGCCGACATCGGCTGTAAATGACACAGTGTCTGTCGTTCGACCATCTTGCCTTATGACTCTGGTCCCTGGCTCTTTTTCCTCAACTGCTGAAATGAGTACAGGTCGAGGATCGATAACCTTTCAAGCTATAGAGAGCCGATAAATGCGCAACATTTCATCTGGTAATTTAGCGCTTTTACAGGCGAGGCGGCTTGTTGCTCGAGATTTCATTTGGTTGAAAGTCCGGACGCTCGCAGGTGCTCCATTCGCATATGGATTTTGGAATGATTGGGGAGACATCAGCGCGCCCGTGCTCAATCCAGATACAGGCCTTCCGAACACTCGAAACTTTGAAGGCTCTGGCAGTCTTATCGCAATAGACAATATTCCGGCTGTTTCAAACATCTCAGTCCAGAATGTGAATGTAGCTTTGAACCAGATTGACCCTGCGGTGGAGAACATTGCCCGCGGATACGACATGAAGCAGGCAGGCATAGAGATTTACCGGGGACTATTTAATCCAGATACGCGCCTGTTGGTTGACTCTGCGTTTTGCCGGTTTGTTGGCTTCGTCGACAACGTGACTATCACTACACCAAAAGAGAATGAGGCAGGCAGCATAGAACTCACGTGCGCTAGCCATACTCAGGAAATGACCCGAGGAAACCCTGATACCCGATCCACAGACAGTCAGAAACGCCGCCTGTCAACAGACAGGTTTTATGAGGACGTGACTACCGTCGGGGAGAAGGAATTCTTCTGGGGAGCAAAGCAGGGGAAACTAGACACCAAGCAAAGCGCGGCATGGAAGCTCAAACAAGCTCTCGCGCTAAAAGGTTCGTGATGCTTGTTCGAAAAGCTCTGCCTCAGGACAAGTCTCGTGTCCTGATGATGGCTCGCAGCTTTCAGGTCGCATCCGGACTGCCAATACCATTCAACGCTGCATATGCTTCAATGCTGTTCGATACTCTGATCAGTAATCCGACAATGCTGTGCCTTGTTCTCGATGACAACGGCCCTTGTGGCGTGTTGGCCGCCCAATCTGGAATATTGCCTCTCGCTCCGGTGAAAGCCGCCAGTGAGCTTATTTGGTGGATTGAGCCAAGTCATCGCGGAAGCGCGGCAAAGACAATGCTGGATAAGTATGAGGAATGGGCCACGGAACAAGGCTGCCAGTTCGTCAACATGGTTGGTCTTGGTGCTGATCCAGTCACAACACGGATGTATGAGCGGCGAGGCTACAGTGCCACCGAGCGCCATTTCATGAAGCCTCTCTAGCCACACGGCAGATACCCGAAAATTTAGGATACAGATATGGCCGTATTTACCGCCATAGCCACCGCTATTGGCGGTGCGCTAGGTTTGGGCGCTGCTGGTATTGCTGTTGTCGGAGCTGTCTTGCAGGCTGCAGTTGGTGTCGGGTTAAACCTGATAGCCAAGGCGCTGGCAGGTAAGCCGGAAGAAACACCGTTCAGCATCAACGGCCAGATGCAATCCGGCGGTGACGTTCCGCGCTCGTTCATCATGGGCCACACAGTTACCGCAGGCTCACTGGTTTACGCCAATACTTGGGGGAATTCAGGCAAGACACCCAATGCGTATTTTACGCAGGTTATCGCGCTTTCTGACATTCCGATCTCTGGCGTTTCGCAGCTTTTCGTCAACGGCGAAGCTGTCACGATCGGCACGTTAGATCCGGATGGTAAGGGTAACCGCATCACGGAGTACGAAACAGGTGGTGGGAACAACCATCTCTGGATCAAATTTCATGATGGCACTCAGGTATCCGCTGACAGTTTCCTCACCGATACAGTTTCAACCTCGAACAATCCATGGCAGCCAACGCGTATAGGCCAAGGTGTAGCCTACGCAATTCTGACTTCGCAGATTGATCCTGAACTATTTACGGGATTCCCGGCGTTCAAGTTCGAACTGCAAGGCATCAAGCTTTACGACCCCTCGAGGGACACTACGGCTGGTGGTGTTGGACCGCAGCGATACGACACTCCATCCACATGGGGCGGAGACGGTGACGATCTGCCGGCTGTTCAGATTTACAATCTGCTGCGCGGCATTCGCTATGGCACAGATTGGTTCTATGGGCTTCAGGGGCTTGCAGCCGCGCGTTTGCCAAATGCGCACTGGATCGCACAGATTAACAAGTGCCGGGCGCTCATTGACGGTCCTGATGGACCTGAGCCTACATACCTGACTGGTGGCGAGATTGCCATCGGTGCGCAGGTCACAGAAGCAATCGAGGCCATTCTTACAGGGTGCCAAGGTCGGCTGAGCGAGGCTGGCGGAACATACAAGATATTCGTAGGTGCTCCAGATGCTCCAGTATTTGCGTTTTCTGACGACGACATTCTGTCGACAGAAGAGCAAACCTTTACGCCATTCTTCGGATTGGCTGACACGATCAACGGTGTAAACGCATCCTATCCTGAACCGGCTGAAAGCTGGAACATGAAGGCTGCACCCGCTTTGCTCAACGCAGCTTTTGAGGCGCAAGACGGCAACCGTCGACTGATGGCTGATATCCAACTGGATATGGTCTATCGCTCTTCTCAGGTGCAGCGCCTTATGCGATCTGCCTTGCAGGAAGCACGTAGGGCGCGTCGCCATACGATAACATTGGGACCGTCCGCTTGGGTGCTTGAGCCCGGCGATATCATCCAGTGGACTTCGGCGCGCAACGGTTACGCTACAAAGCTATTCCGCATTGACGGTGTGGCAGACCACGCCAACCTTGACGTAACGCTGGATATGACAGAAGTCGATCCTGCCGATTACGACTGGGATCAGGAAAACGACTATACGCCACCTGTTTTCGTTCCGATTGTCCCCGGCAGACCAGCTCCACAGCCTATCGTGGATTGGTTTGCTGAAGGTGCGGTTGTTAATGACAACAATGGCAACCCAAGAAGGCCAGCAATTCGACTGACATGGGACGGCGATCAAGTTGACGTAATTGGTATTGAGTTTGAAGTGCGCTTGGCCACCAGCTTGGTGACTATCTACCAAGGTCGCATGGACCAGCCTGAGGTTGGTGTATTGCTTATCAGTCAAGGCTTGCTGCCAAACACTCTTTACGGTGTTCGTGGGCGTTATATCCCCGGCACAGCACGTTCTGTTTTGTGGTCGGGCTGGCTTCCGGTTACTACTCCAAATGTTCTTCTTGGCAGCGATGATATTTACGTAGATGACATCGTTGATGAGGTTAACGAGCAGATAGGAGAGCATCTGGAGTGGGCTGGTGATACTACTCGCTGGCTTACGGAAGAGATTGAACGCCTAAACTCATTGACGGCTGAAACAGGCGCGCAATCCGCAACTGACAAGTTTGAGTTGCTGGCGTCGATCGGCAATGTAACGGCTTCCTATACGCGAGACATTCTTGTTGTTGCTACCGGCCTAGAAGCAGCGGTTTCTCGAGTGGAGACGCTTGAAGTCGAACTTGATGGTGTGCCGGGCCAAATAGCTGCGGTGTCTACTGCTGTGGATGCTCTAACCGTCACTGTGAGCAACCAAGGCGGACAGATAACAGCAAACGCCAATGCAATTACAAGCCTTACATCTACCGTTGGCAACTTCTCTGCCAGTGGTTTGTTTCGCGTTGAAACGGTAGCAACGGAGTCAGGCGCACTTTCTACCATTGGCCTTAGTGCTGCTGCTACGGCTGGTGGAGCGACCACTCAGGCGGCGATTTTCCTGAGCGCCAAGACTGGTGGCATTTCGACCATTAACCTGATTGCTGATCGCCTCGTCATATCAAATCCCGGTGAGTCAGCGCAGTTCCCGTTTATCTTTCAGAGCGGGGTGCTGACAATGAATGCTGCCCGTATCAACAACGTTACGGCGGGCATGCTCCAGTCCTCAGATGGCAAATTCCAAGTCGACTTGACCAATCGTCGCATTCTAATTGCGGACTAGCATGACATGACAAATAGAACGCTGATTGGTGACTTCGGCGGTGGTGATTATCGTATTCGGGTTTCAAAGCCTGGCTTCGATGTCACCGCCGCGCTCCAACCTGAGCAGTTAGCTTTTGATAGTGCCTGGAAGGACGGAGGAGTTGTTTATAGTACAGGTACGGCATCTGTTTTTGGTGGCGATAGTTCGAATGGGCCATCTCCAACATCCCTAAGCTTTGGTGAGACCCTCCCAGAGATACCGTTTGTTCTATCTTGGCGGAAATTAAGCGCAACAGAAAGCCAAATGGGTGCCGACAGTACAAGTGACAACCTTTATCGAACTTGGCACTGCATCGCCAGCACAACCGGACTGACGTTCTTCGGCCAAAATTACGATACCGAAGGCACATTCACCGTGGCTTATGTTGTTATCAGGAGCCTTACCAATGGTTAATCGCGTTCTTATCGGCGATCACCCGACTTTTGGTATGGGTGGATTTGTTTCCCAGCTCGGTGTCGATGTTTGGACTGCCAACAAATTCCAATTGTCTTGGTCATCAAGTTGGGAGTCTCTGCAAATAGTGTCCTCTGGTTCGGTTTTGATACCGGGTGACACTTCTTTTAGTCCAACTTTTTCATGGCCTGATTTGGGGTACTACCCAGTAATACTGGCGTCGTTCTCGCCTAAGCGATTTCTCTTGCAGTATTTAACGACAAGCAGCGCAAGAATACGAAATGATCCTGACAATTTCAGTACAAGTTCTGGAACTTGTTACTATGTGGTGACAAAGACGGTGCGACCATAATGGCAAATCGTGTTTGGGCTGAGCCGGGCGTACTTCGCATTTCCAAGTCTGGTCAGAATGTTTTAACGGCATCTGATGTCAATCTTCTATTCAATAGCAACTACGCAGGCACAGCCAAGTTTATTAAAGGCAGTGTATCAGGTTCTCGCGGTGGAAACGGAACAACTACCATTGAAGCAATGTATGGAAAAACATTCACAGTAAAACCGATGGTGTTTGTTTTTGCCATTAACACCAGTGGAGGTAGCTCCGGTGGGAGTTATCCAAATCAAGGGTTCCAAGCAAAGACGCTATCCGATTGCAACACTCCGCACAGCTTCTTTTCATTGAGTTGGACAAGGCTAGGAGTCGAAGTTCAGTTGGATAGGCTGAGGTTTGAAATGTCCAGTGCAGCCAGCTCCTTCAACTTCACGATTCATTACGCGGTACTCGATTACAGGTTTGGGGCATAAGTCATGCTGATACACCACACGGAAAGCGGGCGAATTGACCTTATTCAAAGCGACCCGGATGACGAAGCCTTGTCCAATCTTATGGCGATGGGTGGATACATTCACCTCCCAAGCCTACCACTGCCAGCCGCTGCAGTTCGCGACAAAGACGGTCGAGTGCTAATTGAGGACGGCAAGGTCAAGAAGGAAATCCCCGGATATACCACTCCGGTTGCCACGCATGATTTTCACATGGTTGTCGATGGCAAGGTTGTGGAGCGCCCAACGCTGCCCACTGGCGATGTTGAGATCAAAGCAGATGGAAAAGACACATATACGCTCAATGGCCTTCCACGACCTTGTGTGATCCGAATTGACGGTGAGCCTTATGAAGTCAAGGGAGGTGTTCTGCACTTCGCGACAAAGGACGCCGGCACATATTTGTTCGAGGCAGGATTTCCATTTGTCGACTGGCGCGTGAAGGTGGTGGCGAAATGAAGATCACCGGCAAGAAGAACATCGAGGCCGAACGTCTACGGGGCAGGGCGGCGATCGATGCTGTCTACATCCCCAAAGTGAATGCGGCCATGGGTCCTAAGTTCGCGCTGTATCAGGCTAAGGCGCATTCAGCCTTGGCGGGTGTGGGTATCGGGTTTGTAAGCAAGTCTGACAATGCACAAGACATCATTGACCGCTTCGACGCATTGTCAAAGAGCATCGCCAAAATCGAAACAGAACGCCAAATGGCTCAAGCCAAGATCGATGCGGCGACAAGCGCTGCTGAAATCGACGCCATCATAGCCAGCCTTTAGCCAAATCCACATTCCCAATTCTGAACCACCTGCCTCGGCGGGGAGGAGAACCTATGTCCACACCGAACGAAGACGGCAAAGTCGCCATCGCGCCTCAGGCCGCGCTGAACGAATACGCAGCCATCAAAGGCTTCTATGAAAATCGCGTCTTGGTTCTTGCCCAGCAAGTTCATGAGCTGTCTGGCACCGTTGAAGTCCTGCGCCAGCAATTGGCTGATGCCAATACCGCACTTGAGCATGAGCTTGCAGAGAAGTCCGGAGAAACTGAATAATGGCTATCAAACCAGACTATCAAGCTGGAACAGCGTCGATCACTGCTGGAACCACAGCTCTCGTCGGGGCTGGTGGGGCCAACTGGATAGCAGCCGATATTCAGCCTGGCGATACGTTCAAGGTGCAGAACCTTGATGCTATCGTGGCATCGGTCAACAGCGCCACGTCCATTACGCTTGCCTCACCATGGACTGGTGCGACGCTCGCTGCCGCACAATACCGGATCCGATATCAGCCCGATGGCTCGCGATTTACTGCGGCTCTTCGCGATTTGGTTACTGCAATTGGCGGCGGGTCATTGGCTGCGCTACAAGCTGTTACAGGCGCCGCCAACAAGATTCCTTATTTCACCAGTGCCACGACAATGGCGCTCGCCGACTTTAAGACTTGGGCGCTTTCGTTTCTTTCTCTGACACCTGCTGCAAACAATGGCGTTTATTTCACAGATGCAAATACCGCTGCGCTGTTCGATCTGACCCCTGCGGGCCGGGGGTTAGTTGGCGCAACTAGCGCTTTAGCTCAGTTGGCGGTTCTTGGATTGCCAGAACAACTTGCCGCCAATCGTACCTATTATGTGCGCAAGGATGGCAATGACACCAATACGGGACTTGCCGACAACAATACTGGTGCGTTCCTCACAATCAACGCCGCAATCAATGCAGCGTACTCTAAGCAAGACCTTCGCAATTTTACAGTTTTTATCGTGGTGCGCGCTGGCACATACGTAGAAAATCTTACCTTCTCTGGCCGTCCAGCATGGGCGGGCAAGTCTGGTCAGAAATTCCCGATTTATTTAACCGGAGATACTGGCACGCCAGCAAACGTGGTGATTGCTCCATCCAGCGGCAAATGCATCACCGCCAATAGTGGAGCGGGTGTAGACCTGCACGGATTTAGAACCGTAACAACCGGATCTGATGGCTATCATATTTTCACGGAAGATTCAGGGACCAATGTCAACTTTGGTAATTGGAGTTTTGGTGCTTCCTCTGCTGATCACATATTCTCCCAGCTTGGCTCGGTCGTAACTTTCGACACCGGATACCCAATTACAGGCGGGGCATTAAATCATTATCACGCTACAGAAGGCGGCAACATAAAGTTCACGGGCGCATCTGGAACCGTAACGCTGACGGGAACTCCAGCATTTACGGGACAGTTTGCCGGGTGTGCCAAATCAATGATCGCATTGGTCAACCTCACGTTTAGCGGTGCGGCAACCGGTCGACGGTTTCTCACGCACCTAGGTGGAGCGATACGAACTGGTACTGATGATCCAAACTTCTTGCCGGGTAATTCTCCTGGCGTTGAAGATGGTGGGGGCAGGTTTGACTATGGGCCGCGTTTCTCAGTTCATAGAAATTTTGTCGACTATACAATAACCGCCGGCGCTTGGAATTTCATTCCGCTGGCGACGCCCGCCTATAATCTTGGGGGAGCATACGACACGACTAACTCTCGATTCCTTCCTAGAGCAGGCGTGGTCAGTATGAGAGCTGCAGTTACGTTCACCGCAGGATTGGTTGATGGCGCATTAATGGGAATTTCCATCTTCAAAAACGGAGTGGAGTTTAAGACGGTTCTTGGAGTGGTGAATGGAACAGGTTTTCAGAGCATGCAAATATCAATAGAGGATGTGGCAAACGGAACCGATGCCTATCAAGTCTACGCCCGTTCTGACGGAGGAGCCAACAAAACCGTTCATGGATCATCGGCATGGACTTGGTTTATAGGTCACCAACACTAGCCACCACCTAAGGTTGAACAATCATATGTAATTATGTATGCGTTCGACTTAGAGTTTGTTCAGGGGCTGATGTGAAGACCTATATCAACATTCAAGGCCTCAGGGCCGTTGCCGTCCTAATGGTTACAGTCAGCCATATATATTGGCCGATCCTTCCTCTTAGAACCCATTGGTCACAGGAGTTTGTAGATTCAATTGGTCCAGCTGGGGTAGACCTATTCTTCGTCATTTCCGGTTTTGTGATTTACCTTATGGCCAAAAGGTCAGGGAAAGTTGCAGAAACCAAAGGTCGGTTTTTCGCCTTCTGGGAATTTGTCGTAAAGAGATTGATCCGAATTTATCCTGTCTATTGGATCGCCTTTGGCGTAGCGACACTGATCATGGGGTATGTAGAACTTGCCCCAGATTGGCTTGAAAAGAAGCCGTGGTTGGAGTTGTTTTTGCTGGTCTCGCAACCGAATAATCGCATTCTAGCCGCGTGGACACTTATTCTGGAAATGTACTTCTATGCTGTTGCGGCTTTGGTAATTCTGATTTTACCAAGACATATCGTTCTCGGCTTTTCGATATGGTTTGCCGTGGTGACGGCGGCAATTGCTTTGGCATTTCTCCTCGGCAAGGATTGGATGCTGATGACGGCGTTTACCTCTTTGCTGTATGACTTTTTGTTTGGCATGGCGATTGGTTGGCTGATCGAACGAAAAATTGCAGGATGGGGCATATCCTCTATTGCAATTGGTGTTTTATCTTTGCTCGTCGGTGCGGCGTTCTTCCGGATGCATGGCGGCTGGTTCTCAATGCCATCATGGTATCGGATGGCGTGTTTTGGCATCCCAAGCGCTTTTATCGTTTATGGGTTTGTTGCGGTAGAGGTGAGATCAGGGTGGACGTTTGCCAAGCCCTGGCAACGTCTCGGTGACGCATCATATTCAGTCTATATATGGCATCAAATGATCTTCGCATGCCTCGCAATGGCCTGTACAAAAATGGGTTGGATGGATTCCGTGCCCAGCAAAGTGCTCGGCGCTGGGTTTATCATTATCGCAATCAGTGTTGGTTTCTTCAGTTATTACAGAATTGAAAGACCGATCTTGAAGCTCGCTAGGGCAATACTCTTGAAAGAACCTAAGAGTACAATTGTCTGGATGGATCGCGCGCCGAACGCTGATACGAGATCGGCAGTGGCTACCACTGCCTCCAACTAAAGTCTTCCAGAGTTTCTTGCTCTTGTTTGTATTCCCATTTCTGACCGTTCCAACGACGCCAGACTTGGCCACCAATCTGCATCTTTGTACCGTCAAAGGACTTCATAAAGTTCACAAACAGAGGTTCAGAGCACTTGTGCCACAAACCATCCTTATGGATTCCAAAAGGATTGTAGAAAGCCCTGATCATACGAAAAGGGAACGTCAGGAAATCTAGCATCGGGTTTCCCGTCTCTGAGTTGCGTACCGCTAAACCATTAAATCACTGACATCCTATAGATGTATCTGCCCGGATAGTCATCTCAAAATTCAACAGTGACTTGAGCCTATGGCTCCTGCGCTTCGTGCGCCGCTAATCCACAACAAGGAAATCTGTTATGAAAGCGAAGTTTCCGGCTGCGCTGGCGGCCGTGCTCGTCCATGAGGGCGGCTATTCAAATCATCCGGCTGATCCCGGCGGCGCGACGATGTATGGCGTTACACAGCGCGTCTATGATGGATATCGCAAAGGTCTTGGCAAGAAAACCCAGACCGTGAAGAACATTAGCGTTCAAGAGCGCAGTGCGATCTACAAGAAACAATATTGGGATCCAATCAAAGGCGACCAGCTTCCGGCCGGCGTTGACTATGCGATGTTTGATGGCGCCGTTAATTCCGGGGTGAGCCAAGCCGTCAAATGGCTGCAGCGTGCTCTGGGCGTGGCATACAGCGGTGCTGTAGATGGCTCCATAGGCGTTGGGACTCTGGCAGCGCTCAAGTCCATCGGGGACAATGATGCGCTTGTGGCCCGTATCTGTGCCCATCGTCTGGCATTTATGAAGGCTTTGAAGACATGGAAGACCTTTGGGCGAGGCTGGTCCTCCCGCGTTGCTCAGGTGAAGAAGATCGGGCAGGCATGGGCAACCGGGTCGGTTGGTCCCGAGCCTGTTTATGAGGATGGCATGGATGGCAAGGCGTTTCTTGCTGATGCCAAGAAAGCTCCTAATCGTGCGGCCGGCGATGCCGCGGCTGGCCTTGGTGTTGGTGGCTTCTCTGGCGCATCCGGTATTGATCAAGCCAAGGATTCGATTGCGCCTATAGTTGGCAGCAGTTCAATCATCGATAACATTTACACAATCCTTGTCGTGGCATCGGTTGTGATCACGCTCGGTGGTATTGGCTATGGCATCTATGCGCGGCGCAAGAAGGCTCAGCTTGCGGATGCTCTCGATGTTGATCCGGTGGCGCTATGACCGCTCTACTCGCACTTATCCCCGGACCTATCAAAACCGCACTGATTTGGGCACTGGCAGCGTTTGTACTCGTGTCTGGTTCATACCTCTATGGGAAGCGTGTCGGCACTCAGCAAGCTGCTGTCTCAGCTCTTGAAACCTCTGTCAAAGTTCTCCGCAAAAGGAATGAAATCGATGAAACGGTATCTACTACCGATGCTTCTGCTTTGTGCTCTGAATACGGGTTGTCAGTCGATGACCAAGCAGAATGTGTGCGACGGATTCGGGAAACTAACTCCGAACCTTGAAACCACTGTCACTATCCTCAAGAGCGACCGGCCATTCGCCAATCAGGTTGCTTCACATAATAGCTTCGGGAAATCCCAAGGCTGCTGGCAATAGCATCGCATTTACGGGGCATGGGGAATGGGAAGAATGGAGGCGGACATGCCTAACAGTAACAATGGAATATTCGATCCAATGGCACAGTATGCCCGGCTCTCGGAGCGGGTAGAGAACCAAGGCAAAGACATAGTTGACCTTCGTTCCAACATGAATACCGGGTTCCAATCGGTAAATGCCAGCATCGGCACGATCTCAAACGAGCTGCGTGCAAGTATCGGCACTTTATCAAATGAGTTGCGGGCGAACTCGGAAACCCCATGGCCTGTTATCTGGACTGCTGCCGGCGTCTGTTTCGTCATTCTGTCAGCCATCATGACGTTTGTCTATGGAACCTTGAACAAGGAACAATCCCGGTTGGACTCTGCCATCATAAAAAGCACTGAAATAACTCAGATGGCAATAACGAAGCTGTCCGATGCTGTGCAGACCTCAGTGAGTGACATCACCAAGAACTCAGTTCCATTGGCGGCCTTTCAAGACTTCCGATCTTCCTATGAAAATAACAGGATCGTTTCTCGCCAAGAGAACATTGATAAGTTCGGATCGATGAGGACCGATATAGACAAGATCAAGGATGATCAGGTGCCCCGCAAGGAACATGAGCGTGTGTGGCAATCCTACGATGCCCAACTCGCCGCTGATCGTGAGGCGCGTATTGCTGCCAACATGAACTTGCAGCGTCAACTCGATGAGGTAAAGCAGACACAATCCGGCTTCTTCGGTCAGCGTGATTTGAACATGCAAGTGTTAGATCGGCTGGAGCGAATAGAGCGTGACCGGCGGCAGGGAATTACCCAGCCGTAATTGATCAACTCGTGCCAAGAATGCACAAGTTCAATTCCGCCGCGGTGTCCTCGCGGACGGGCGGCGTGTCGATCTCCTACGTGGTTATTACGGTGCCGAGGTTAAATCGCTTCCAAATGTTTCAAAGACTTTGCTAACCTTAATTGTAGGTTTCCTCAGTTGGCTTAATGTAGTAGCGCCAGTTGGAACGTTCTGAATGATTGGTCTCGATTTCAGTTTTCATACTGGCGACAAGGAGATCGATGCTGGATTCAGAGTCCACCTCGTCGATGACATGGTCGACATTATCACGCAGGTGGCGAGCTATGAGCTGTAGTTTCATGATTTCCTTGGGCCTTCAAGGATTGCGATTGAACTGTTGAGGGATATCACATCGGTCGTGGGTCTGCCCAAGGGCATCTTGGCTTTCTATAAGCACTTTACCTTCCCAGTCCAGTAAAGAATGGCCAATCGTCATTCGAAAACGTGATTGGTCGGGGGTAGAAGTGCGGCGAGCTAAGCCCTGCGCCGCGCAGGTTTTCGCTTTCCCCACCGCTCCAGCTTGCCAGTTGATACCGGACGGCCTGCCGCCTCGACGTAAATTTCGGCTTCCTTCGCAGCTTCAATGAAAGCCATGCGCGCAACGCCGGGTGACAGTTTGCCATCGTAGCATTCCAGTAGTGCGTGCTTGGCGATGTCAAGCCTTTCAGTATCCGTTCCCGGCCATTCGTTCACAATGAACTCTGCCGCCTGCATTATGGAGGTGATTACCTTCATCTTGCCGAGCTGGCGGGTCATAACGGTTACTTCTCTGAACGGTAAATCTTCCATGAGTCAGTGAACGACTCTTGCGACGAATCAGTTCCGCGATTACCCATCATCTTTGAAGCGGCTGTTCTTCCCCAATAGTGCGTGAAGATTGCTTTTGGAAATTGTGACGCGACGCTTTCTAAAGCGCTTGAAGATTTTCGGCTGAGCAAAGCTCCAAAAAACTTCTACCTCAATTTGGTTGCCGTCATCAATCGCCTCCAAGTTGCTTGGAAGGAACATTTCAATCTTGAGGCTCTCACCAGTGTCGATGCTCACAGCGGACGAACCCGGTACTAATGATTCTACTATTGATCGAGTGGAATTGTCTTTTGCTAATCCGAAAGAATTTAATCGCTCACCATTCTTCCATCTGATAATAATGGGCCTATCTCCCTTGTTCGTAACATCTAGAATCGGCCATTTCTCAACTGAACCTGTAAGCAGAGGTTTTGCACGAATAATCATTGACGGAGCTGAGCTTAAAAACCTGTCCCAGACTACGAAACCGCCAGTCAGAAGACCGACAATTGAGCCGATGCCCTTTATAGCCTCCCAGATACCATCCACTATATCTTGCCTTCGTGCTTATGCTCGCCGCAGTACCAGACAATTCCATACCGCCCTGAGAAACCAAAGCTCCCCCACGCCTTGCAGTCTTTATGATCGCACCAATGCACGAACAACCCGGCAGGTGCGGATTCCATATGAGCAGGGTATTCAGGCTTGGGCGAGGGCGGCGTTTCAGACATCGGGTTTCTTCATAAGTTTCGACATATGCATTTTGACCGACTCGGCCACAGTCTTATCTAGCGCAAGCGATGTGTTGTCTGCCACGTCTATTATGGCGGCAAGGATTTCAGCCTTCCCCCATCCCGCAAGATGAGCGGCGTCTACAATCTCCAGCACCAAATCTTCTACAGCCATTTGGCAATCTGTTTCCCGATCCGGGTATGGCCCGTTCCGCTTGGGTACGATGACCATCATAACAGTCGCGGCTCTGCATCGGTGATGCTTGCCGTATCTGGCGGAGCAATAGGCTTGATCTGGACTGGAACCGTTGTATCGGTGCCGTGATAGCTGTTCTTATTGACTTCCTTCGATACCGGCCACGCTTGAAGCGTTTCCTCGGGGGCAGGTCGCAGGAACCGTTTGTTTGGCTCTTGCAGCCATTCTGCCCAATCTGCCGGATCCAGGATGACCGGCATACGGGTGTGTATCTTGCTCATGAAGTCGTTGGCTTCGGTTGTGATGATAGTGCAGCTTTCGATCACTTCATTTGTCACCCGATCTGTCCAAGTCTCATGCAGTCCTGCAAAGGTGAGGGGCCGTTCATTTGCTGCCGAAATATACCACGGCTGTCTATCGGTCTTAGGGCCGGTCCATTCGAAGAAACCGGACGCCGGGATTAGGCAGGGCCGCTTTTTGAAGGCGTTACGGAACATGGGCTTTTCAGCAACGGAATCATCGCGGGCATTAAACGTTGCAGGAACCTCTTTCAGCGTCTTTGACCACCATCCGGGCACAAGCCACCAACGCTTTTCGGAATAGTGATTGCTGCCGTCATCGCCTTTAGTAATAACCCCGACTTGCTGGGTTGGCGTGATATTATACCTCGGCTGTAGATTTCGCGGCGTCGCAGGGATAATCGAATACATGGCGTGAATTTCCGCCCATGTGTAGAACTGAGTGAATCGCCCGCACATCAATCATCCCCCTCTGTGCTTTGCGCGCCACGCCAAGCGATTGGCTCCATGGGGCCATAATTCAACAGGAAGGTCTTTCCCGCCACCTTTTTCTTCCGGGTATTCGATCCAGCGAGCAAAGGCCTCTTTGACCTGATTGGCGGCTCCTTGCTTCGAATCTTCAATCCCTCTCAACTGCGCTTTGCGAAACTCACCATGTCCAAGTTGGAACGACCACTCCCAAGCGTCCTTACGCCAGCCCGATATGTGCGGGAAAATCCTGCCGATAGTCTCACCCTCGACAATGGCAATAAAGTCGCCCGGCGCTGTTTCGCCGCCGATGACAGTTCTTTCCCATGTGATGGAATAACTCACCTCAAAAAACCTCGAATCAATCGTTTTGGTGCGAAGGTGGTGCGTCGGGTTTGGGTGAACCCCTGAAAACACTGGTCGGAGTGAGAGGATTCGAACCTCCGACCCCGTCGTCCCGAACGACGTGCGCTACCAGGCTGCGCTACACTCCGCGACCAGTAAGGGCGGTATATAACGCCGTCACTAAAGCGCTGCAAGATGGTTCAGAAGCACTTTTTTAATTATAGAAGCGCGAAATTCGTGAGGCGTGATTAGTTAAGACTTTAGTTCTGTGATCATTAGGATAAGTCTTGTATTCGTTGACCAAGAAGTTCTGAAATGCTGAAATAACGGGGCATAAATGACAATCGAAAAAGCAACAATCATCAGCTTTGTTATGAGCGGCGGTGTAGGTTCAAGGCTTTGGCCATTGTCGCGCGAAGATTTTCCCAAGCAGTTTCACAATTTGTCGGGTCAGGGCTCCATGCTGCTGCGCACAATCAAGCGCATGGCGGCACGCAGCGACACGACAGTTCCCGTTTATTTGTTGGCATCGGAGCGTCATTCGGACCGCATCAATCAGGATCTGGCGGGAACGGATCTGGCGGGCGGGCGTCCCATTCTTGAACCAATGGGGCGTAACACAGCCTCCGCAGTGGTGCTGGCGACAGAAATAACCTTGCGCGAACATGGCGATGAGCTTGTGCTTGTGGTGCCGTCCGATCATGAAATAACAACCGATCGCGATTTCTGGAACACTGTTGAAGCCGGTGTCGAGGCGGCCAAGGCGGGACGCATTGTTGTGTTCGGTATCAAGCCGGATCGCCCGGAAACCGGATTCGGTTATATTGAAGTGGCTCCTGAGACAACACAGACACGCGATGTCGTGCGCTTTGTTGAAAAACCGAACGAGGAGACTGCAACGAAATATCTTGCGTCGGGAAACTTCCTTTGGAACGCTGGTATCTTTCTTTTCCGCGCCAGCGTGATGCGCGACGCTTTCCGGCAACATGCAGCGGAGATTTGGGACAAGGCTGTTGCAGCCTTGAATGAGGCGAGCACCAATATATCGGGCACTTATTTGCCGCATGATCTTTATGCCGCCGTACCGTCGATATCCGTCGATTACGCAATCATGGAACACGCGAAAGATATCGCATTGGTACCAGCAAAGTTTCGCTGGAATGATCTTGGTTCCTGGCAATCTTTGCTGGAAGTGGGCTCGGTTGACGGCAATGGCAATGTGCTGGTCGGCGATGTCGTGGCCATTGATTGCGAGCACAGCTATTTGCGCAGCGAAGGCCGCTTGCTCTCGGCCGTCGGCTTGCGCGATACGGCTGTCGTAGCAACCGCCGACGCGACCTTCGTCGCTCCGGTCAATGAGAGTCAAAATGTCAGGAAAATCGTCGAACAGCTTGAAAAAACTGGCCGATTGGAAACCAAATTCACGCCTTCACAAGACCGGTTGCCGCAAGTTGGCGCTTATGGAAACCGGGTGAGACATTGGCTTTTTGACGAAACATTGCCGCTTTGGTCAACGGTGGGCGTCGATACGCGCCATGGCGGCTTTCATGAAGCCATGTCGTTTGACGCAATTCCTATCAACAAGACCAAGCGCATGCGGACGATGGCGCGGCAGATATATGCCTTTGCCGTGGCCAAGGAAATGGGCTGGGATGGACCGGCGCATGACCTTATCGAGCACGGGCTGAGTTTCATTACCAAAGGGCGCACGGATCGGGGCGGCTGGGTCAAGACATTCAATCCGGATGGCAGCATTCTTGATGCCTCGGAGGACACTTATGACCAATCCTTCGTTCTCCTGGCGCTGGCCCATGCGCATAAGGCAGGGCATCCGCAAGCATTGAGGCTGGCAACGGAGACCTTCGCTTTCATCGACGAATATCTGGCAGATTCGCGCATGACAGGATTTTTGGAAATGCCTGACGATAAGGGGCTGCGGCGTTCCAACCCGCATATGCACCTGCTTGAAGCTTTCCTTGCCTGGTATAGTGCAACCGGCAATCGCGATTATCTGCAACGGGCCGCGCGTATCGTCGATCTTTTCCGTCATCACATGTTCGATGCGGAAACATGGACGCTTGGCGAGTATTTCAGCAATGACTGGGACCGAGCACCGGGCGAGCAGGGCGAGTGGACCGAGCCGGGCCATCACTTTGAATGGGCACATTTGCTCTCGGCCTTCGCCGCATCTTCGGGCCAAAAGGATGCAATCCGTTATGCCCGCAAGCTCTACGCCTCAGCCATTGCCAATGGCCTGAACCGTTCGACGGAACTTGCCTATGGTGCGGTCTCACGGCATGGCCTGCCACTTGACACCAACTCTCGCAGCTGGCCGCAAACGGAAGCCGTCAAGGCCGCTATCGCGCTTGACGGAAATGGCGGGCCCGATCTGAAACCTGAAGTGGAGGCCCGTGTTGGACGGCTCTTCCGCTGGCATATTGAGCCTGCGCCGAAGGGGTTGTGGATTGATCTTATTGATCAGAAAGGGCGAGCCAAAGCCGAAGAGGTTCCAGCTTCGATCTTCTATCATCTGGTCAGCGCCCTGACGCAATATGTCGACTATGTTGGGAAGCGCCCTCAGTAAGTTAAACTCTTACTTCGCCGTCATCCTCGATCAAGCCCGAGGATGACGGCGAGGTTAGTAGTTCTCGCAACGATCCTCAGTAAGGGCTTTCCACATTTCCGGTCTCGACATAGACCGACTTGATCTGGCTATAGTGATACAGTGCTGCCAGGCCATTTTCGCGTCCGACGCCTGATTGCTTGAAGCCGCCAAAGGGCATTTCCACCGGCGCCAGATTATAGGTATTGATCCAGCAGGTACCGGCTTTGATTTGGCTTATCACTCGATGGGCACGGGAAAGGTCCTTGGTGAAAACGCCAGCGGAAAGGCCAAATTCCGAGTCATTTGCACGGGCAATGACCTCTTCTTCCTCAGTGAAGTCCAGCACCGTCATAACCGGGCCGAATATTTCTTCACGCGCGATGATCATATTATCAGTCACATTGGTGAAAATGGTCGGCTCGACGAAGCAGCCGCCCTCAAAACCCTGCATCTGAGGCACGCCGCCACCGAAATGCAATGTCGCCCCTTCAGTTTTGCCCTTTTCAATATAGGATACGACCTTGTCGCGCTGTGCAGCATTAACAAGCGGGCCGAGATGAATTTCCGGATCAAGCGGATCACCAAGGCGGATAGCTTTTGTTCGCGTGGTCAACCGGTCGAGAAACTGATCCTTGATACCGCTTTGTACGAAAACGCGGGTGCCGTTGGAACAAACCTGTCCTGTTGAATAGAAGTTGCCCAAGAGCGCGCCGCCGACAGCGTTTTCGACATCTGCATCGTTAAAGATGATCAAGGGAGACTTGCCGCCCAGTTCCATTGTGGCGTGCTTCATATGCGAGCCAGCCTGTGCGAGCACGCGCTTTCCTGTCGGCACGGAGCCCGTCAGCGATACTTTGGCAACAAGAGGATGATCCACGAGTTGCGAGCCAACATCGCCAAAGCCCTGGACGACGTTGAACAGACCGTCTGGCAAGCCTGCTTCCTTGTAAATCTCGGCAAGCGCCAAGGCCGAAAGCGGTGTATTTTCCGATGGCTTGAAAATCATGGCATTTCCTGCTGCCAAAGCGGGAGCAGATTTCCAACCTGCACCCTGAATCGGGTAATTCCATGCCCCAATGCCAACGCATACGCCCAGTGCCTCGCGGCGTGTATAGGCGTAGGACCCGCCGAGCTCGATCATCTCGCCATTGAAACCAGCAATGATGCCACCGTAAAACTCCAGCGCATCAGCGGCAGATGCCGGGTCAGCAACCAGCGTTTCCTGAATGGCCTTGCCGGTGTCCAAGGTTTCAAGATGCGCAATTTCTGCATTGCGTTCCCGGAGGATGTCGGCGGCGCGGCGAAGGATACGGCCACGCTCAACAGGTTTTAAAGCAGCCCATGCGGGCTGGGCAGCGGCAGCGGCTTGTACGGCCTGTTCGATGAGCGCTGGCGTTGCTCCATACAGTTTGGCAATGATTTCGCCGGTGGCCGGATAGATCACGTCGAGCGGCTTGCCTTCCTTGTCTTCTACAAAGCGGCCATTGATGAAATGCGATGCCTTTGGCTGCGCGCGCATGATGTTCTCCTTGAATTAAAAAGTAGCATAGGCGTTATGCGTGGTTCGACAAGCTCACCATGAGGAAGGTGGATGATGGCACCAGCAAAACTCGGCGGCGCCTTGCAAAGTATCAACCTTCCTCATGGTGAGCTTGTCGAACCACGCATAATGGTACTGCAAGATCATCGATCACTCACTTTCCACCGTGGATTGATCCAAGGCTCCTGGTTGGAACGGGGTAGTGGATCGCGGCCAAGAATATGATCTGAGGCCTTCTCCCCGGTCATAATCGATGGGCCATTGAGATTGCCATTGGTAACGCGCGGGAAAATGGATGAATCCGCAACGCGCAGACCTTCAACGCCGATCACACGGCATTGCGGATCGACCACTGCCATTGGATCGCTTGTCGCGCCCATCTTGCATGTGCCGCATGGATGGAAAGCGCTTTCTGCATGTTCGCGCAGGAAATCGTCAATTTCATCATCCGACTGGATATGAGCGCCGGGAGAAATTTCCCGGCCCCGATAGGGCGTCAAAGCATCCTGGCCGAAAATCTCACGCGTAAGCCGTACCGCATGGCGGAAGTCCTTCCAATCATCGGGATGCGACATGTAGTTGAACAAAATCTTGGGCTTCTCGAATGGATCGGAGGAGCGGAGCGTAACGCTGCCTCGCGATTTGGAGCGCATGGGACCAACATGGGCTTGAAACCCATGGCCTTTGGCCGCGGCCTTCCCATCATAGCGGATTGCTGCAGGAAGGAAGTGATATTGGATATCCGGATAATCGATACCGGGTTTGGACCGCACGAAAGCTGCGGATTCAAAATGATTGGTCGCGCCGTCACCTGTCTTGAAGAAGAGCCATTGCGCGCCGATCAGTCCCTTTGAAAACAGCCCAAGCTTGGAGTTCAAAGTTATCGGTTTCAGACTTTCCTGCTGGATATAGACTTCCATATGATCTTGCAGGTTCTGGCCGACGCCCGGTCGGTCTGCAATGACATTTATACCATGTTCTTTTAGATGGGCGGCTGGCCCGATCCCCGACAACATGAGTAGCTTTGGCGAATTGATGGATGAGGCCGCAATAATAACTTCGCGTCGTGCCCGAATAGTTTCAACCTTGCCGCGCCGCGTGATTTCGACACCAACGGCCCGTTGATTCTCAATGATCACGCGCCGGGCAAAGCCATTGATCAGATTCACATTTTTGCGCTTCAGGGCTGGGCGCAGATAGGCATTGGCGGCCGACCAGCGGCGACCATTGTGAATGGTCTGCTCCATCGGGCCGAAGCCCTCCTGTTTGGAACCATTATAGTCCTCAGTAACCTCGAAGCCTGCTTCTTGCCCTGCTTTGACGAAGGCATGAAATAAGGGATTGTCGCGGCGTCCGCGCTGGACATGCAGCGGGCCATCTGTTCCGCGCCATCCGGCTTCACCGCCATGGGAGTGCTCCATGCGTTTGAAGTAAGGCAGCACATCGGCATAGGACCAACCCGTTGCGCCGCTTTCGGCCCAGTGGTCAAAATCATGAGCATGGCCCCGCACATAGACCATGCCGTTGATGGAGGATGATCCACCGATGACCTTGCCGCGAGGGGTGACGAGCGTGCGCCCACCCAGATGCGGTTCAGGCTCTGAGGTAAAGCCCCAATCATAGGTGCTCATATTCATCGGGAATGAGAGTGCTGCAGGCATCTGGATGAACGGGCCGATATCAGTGCCGCCAAATTCGATGACCAGCACTGAATATTTTCCATCTTCCGACAGGCGATATGCCATGGCGGAACCTGCCGAACCCGAACCGACTATAATGAAATCTGCTTCCACGACTGTCTCACTCGCCGCGCGGATAGCGGGCGTTCTCTTCCAAAACGTTCAAATCCATATGATTGCGCATGTAGCGCTCGGAGGCTTTTTGCAGCGGCTGATAATCCCACGGATAATAAGAACCATTGCGCAGCGCCTCATAGACAACCCATCGCCGCGCCTGACTTTCGCGCACAGCAGCGTCAAAGGCCTTGAGATTCCAGCGCTCCCGCACGTCAGCCATGAATTTTGCCACTGTGGCAGCGAAGGCCGGGTCATCGGCAAGGTTTGTCAATTCATGCGGATCGGATTCAAGATCAAAGAGTTGCGGCGGATCGATCTCGCAATGCACGAACTTATATTTGCCGGTGCGAATACATATGAGCGGCGCGTTTGAACCTTCCGCAGCATATTCCATGAGCACAGGTCCGCTGCGATCCTTGCCGCTGAGCAGCGGGGTCAAATCCTCGCCATCGGTCCAGGGGAGAATTTCAGCAATATCAATGCCGGCAAGGGCGCCCAAAGTCGGATTGAGGTCGAGGGTCGATACAGGCTGCTTGATTAATTGAGGCTTGATGCCCTTGCCCGCGATCATCAGCGGCACACGGGCGGAGCCCTCGAAGAAGTTCATTTTGAACCATAAGCCGCGGTCGCCCAGCATATCTCCATGGTCGGAGGTGAAGACGATGATTGTATCGTCAAGCATCCGGGTGGTTTCAAGGGTTTCGATAAGCTCGCCAACCTTGTCATCAATATAGCTGATGTTGGCGAGATAACCCCGCCGCGCACGGCGCACCTGCTCAGGGGTAATATCAAACGCCGTGTGATCGCAGGCATGCAACAGGCGCTGCGAGTGCGGGTCCTGTTGGTCAAAAGGGATCGCTGCGACTTGCGGATCAAGCGCAGGCGAATTCTCGTACAGGTCCCAATATTTGCGCCGCGCCACATAGGGATCGTGCGGATGGGTAAACGAGACGGTCAGGCACCACGGACGGCGGGCCGTATCATCGGACTCGCGCGATAGCTGATAGAGTTTCTGGCGTGCGTGAAACGCAACTTCGTCATCATATTCCATCTGGTTGGTTATCTCGGCAATGCCAGCACCCGTGACAGAGCCAAGATTATGATACCACCAATCAATGCGCTCCCCCGGCTTACGATAGTCCGGCGTCCAGCCGAAATCGGCAGGGTAGATATCCGTCGTCAGCCGTTCTTCAAGTCCATGCAACTGATCCGGCCCAACAAAATGCATCTTGCCGGACAGACCCGTATAGTAGCCGGCGCGGCGCAGATGGTGGGCATAGGTCGGAATGTCAGAGGCAAATTCAGCCGCATTGTCATAGACCCGGGTTCGCGATGGCAATTGGCCAGACATCAGCGAGGCGCGAGCAGGCGCACAAAGCGGGGAAGCCGTGTAGGTATTGGCAAAGCGTGCCGAACGCTGTGCCAAGGCTTTCAGGTGCGGCGCATGGATGAAATCGGCCGGGCCGTCAGGAAACAGCGTTCCGTTCAGTTGATCTACCATGATGACAAGAATATTGGGCTTCATAGGGCGGCTCTTGAGCGTTCGGAGGCGGCAAGCTTGGTGGTAACGTAATCTTCCACGAGGGCTATGGCTTTGGCTGCTTCAGGCGCGCCATTGCGTAGCGCGTGGCGGATATAAAGTCCGTCAATCATTGCGCCTGTTCCCTCGGCTATCTGGAGCGCGGTTTCCCTGTCTGTCAGTTGCTGCAAGGCATAAGCAAGATTGGAATGCATGCGCCGCGCGTAGACCCGTAGGAGACGGCGCGTCTCATCGGACTGCTGTGCATGAACGTAGAATGTCAGCCAGGCAGCGATAGTCTGCGGCGCAAATTGCGCCGCAGAAAAATTGACAGCGATAACAGCTGCGATGCGTGCCGATGGCGTTCGTGCATTGTGTAGCGCGCCAAGAAGGTCCTGGCCAAGCTCGTTCAGCAAATGCCGCATGGTGGCGAGGATCAACTGTTCCTTGCCGCCGAAATAATGATGCGCCAATGCAGCCGAAACGCCAGCTTCCTGGGCAATCTGGGCCACCGTTACATCCAAAGAACCGCGCTCGCCGATCGTGCGGATAGCAGCATCGATCAATGCGCGTTTTCGCAGTGGTTCCATTCCGACTTTTGGCATGAAAGTGTCCTCGTTCGAAAGAAAGACTATTCTTGATTGACTGATCAATCAATAAAAAATTTATGCAGATATTACGTGTTTATACGACATTTACCTTGAAGGACTGGAGGTCCATGTTTAGCTGAAGTACATGACATTTTGTGGAGGAATGAAATGACAGCCTGCATCGTTGGATGGTCGCACTTGCCGTTTGGCAAGCTCGAAGGCGAAACTGTGGAAACGCTAATCGTCAAAGCGGCGCTGGGCGCGCTGGATCATGCGGGCATCGGCCCCGAAGATGTCGATGAAATCGTGCTGGGCCATTTCAATGCGGGTTTCTCACCGCAGGACTTCACCGCGAGTCTCGTTCTGCAAGCCAGCGATGCGTTTCGTTTCAAACCGGCTACACGGGTAGAAAATGCCTGCGCGACAGGTTCGGCGGCCGTCCATCAAGGTATCAAGACCATTCGCGCCGGTGCTGCAAAAGTTGTTCTGGTTGTTGGTGTTGAGAAGATGACCTCCACGCCGGGGCCGGAGATTGGCAAGAACCTGTTGAAGGCCTCTTACCTGCCGGAAGAAGGTGATATTCCAGCGGGATTTGCCGGTGTGTTCGGTCAGATTGCAGCGGCATATTTCCAGAAATATGGCGACCAGTCCGATGCCCTTGCTACTATTGCTGCCAAAAACCACAAGAATGGCGTCAATAATCCTTATGCGCAGATGCGTAAGGATTTGGGCTATGATTTCTGCCGTCAGGAGAGTGACAAGAACCCGTTTGTCGCCGGTCCGTTGAAACGCACGGACTGCTCACTGGTATCCGATGGTGCCGCGGCGCTGGTGCTGACCGACACACAGACGGCCTTGAAGATGCGCCGTGCTGTTGCTTTCCGTGCCGCCGCCCATGTGCAGGATTTCCTGCCGATCTCCAAGCGCGACATATTGCAGTTTGAAGGTTGCGCGGAAGGATGGAAACGGGCACTTGATCAGGCAGGGGTTACAATTGACGATTTGTCCTTCGTCGAAACCCATGACTGCTTCACCATCGCTGAACTGATAGAATATGAGGCGATGGGGCTGGCAAAGCCGGGAGAGGGTGCAAAGGTTGCCCTCGAAGGCCAGACCGCAATGGGCGGCCGCTTGCCAGTCAACCCATCTGGCGGGCTAAAAGCCAAAGGCCATCCAATTGGCGCAAGTGGCGTTTCAATGCATGTGCTTTCGTCGATGCAACTGACCGGGGAAGCAGGCGGCATTCAGGTGCCGGGCGCAAAGCTTGCCGGCATATTCAATATGGGCGGCGCTGCCGTGGCAAACTACGTTTCGGTGCTTGAGCGGATCAAATAGGGGGGCGGGCTATTTATAGGCAACCCAACCCTTGAACGTCAGTCCAGCATAAAACAGCTCGATATTGGAGAACCCTGCTTCGCGAAGCAGGGCTTCATCCTCTTCAGGCGAGAGGACCGGCAACCGCTCCTTCATGGTCCTGATATTGTTTTCAGATTGAAAGGCAAGCACCCCAGATAAGGATGCAAAAGCCGCAAAGCGCGTCAGCCATTTGTCTGGTTCCGCTCCTTGCGTGGGGAAACTGTGGTGCGCAGCGACGAAAGGTGCCCCTGGCTTCAGTCGACGTTGGATGCCGCGCAATGTTTGCAGCCGCTCCCCGCGCGGCAGGAAGTGAAGCGTCAAAAGGCAGGTCGCAGCGTCGAAAGGGCCTTCCGGCGCTTTATCGATATAGCCCTCCTGGAATGTCACGCGGGAAGCCAGAGAACCGAGATTCGTTTCGGCCAGTTGAAGCATCTCCGCTGACGGGTCAATGCCATCAAAGCGCCATTCCGGTTGCAGCTCCGCAAGCGCTTTCAGCTCCATTCCTCCGCCAGCTCCAAGCACCAGCACTCGCGCATCGGCAGGAGCCCTTTCCGCCAAAAGCAGGCCGGTCATCTTATGCAGATGGCGAAGGCCCGGCACGAGCTGTTCGGTTCTTGCCGCATATCCAGAAACAATATCGGGGTCGCAAAAGGATGCCATTCAAAATCTCCTTAGGGAGCAGAGCCAAGAGGAATGTACTCTAAATCATGTAACTATATATGTTACATATAAGCTGATATTCAAGACGCATGAATTTTGAGGACAATAATTGCCTTGCAAAAAACCCGTTGCTTTAAAAGCCCACTCTGCCAAATCCAGGAACTTTAAGTCCCGGATTCAAAATATCCAGACCTGCAACTAAGCCCATGAATTGAATCTCGAAACCGCTGCGAGCGCCAGCTGAAATCCCTGCATAGCCGAAAAGGTTTGCGTGGAAATTTTGCCAGTCATCATCGATAGCAAAAAGCCTGCCTTCCGTAGGAAAATCCCTACCAATTGCATTAGGAGGCAGGACGATCCCGATTTGCGGCACGGCTCGCAGGACATGCGCCACAAAGCTGTTTGAGTTGGGGCCGGGCCAGATAACGTAATTGCCGTGCGCGGCGTAAGGATAGTTGGTAATAGCAGCCTCAATCCGGGGGATGAGGGATGCCGCTTCCTCGCCGTGAATCTCATGAATAATGGTGGGCTTGTTGGAATACCAGTTTCCGTCCGCATCATAGGCGTTCTTGCGTACGGGATTACCCCAGCCAACGACATCGTAACGATCATAATTGGTAGCCCCGGGCCGCTTCAGTACCAACCAGCTATGCAGGGAGAGGGCGCCTTTGAGACCGCCAGTCCGCGCCGCCATAATATAGATTGCAGCATCGTTGGCGGCAGGCTGAGCCAGCAGAACACCGCTTGAACTCCAGTCGGCATCACGCCAGTTCGCCGCGTGGGTCTGCGTCATCCACCACCCTGTTGCCATCATGGCCGGCGCTAGAAACATCACAAAGATAAACAGCGCAAGACGGCGGAAGAGCTTCAGCAAGCAGTTTCTCCATTGGAAAGATACACGGAGCAATCTATAACGGCATAAATTCGGGCCGATTTCAGCCCTATTGATGGGAAAATTTAGGTATCATGAGCAATCCGGTTCTGGTGGAAGTTTTTCGGGGCGAAACGTCAGAAAGCCGCCATCGCGGCGCAGTTGTTGTCACCGATGGGGATGGCAAGGTTGTGTTCTCGCTCGGCGATATTGAGCGCCCCACATTTCCACGTTCGGCAATCAAGGCGATACAGGCCTTGCCACTCGTGGAGAGTGGTGCTGCGGACGCCTATGGCTTTGGGAATGAGGAACTCGCCATGGCTTGTGCCTCTCATTCTGGTGAGCAATTGCACGTCGCAAAGGCTGGCGAAATGCTGTCCCGCGCCGGGCTTGATTCGACAGCGCTTGAGTGTGGTTCCCACTGGCCATTTGAACAATCCGTGCTGATTGACCTTGCCAGAAGCGGGCAACAGCCAACGCCTTTGCATAATAATTGTTCCGGCAAGCATGCGGGCTTTTTGTGCACCTGCAAGCATCTTGGTATCGAAACACAGGGTTATTCCGCTTTGGGTTCGCCCGAGCAGGACATGGTACGCGACGCCATGGAAAGCGTGACTGGCGCAGCCCACACGCTGGATCATTGTGGAACGGATGGCTGTTCCATCCCGACTTACGCAATTCCATTGCGTAATCTGGCGCATGGGTTTGCGCGCATGGCGACCGGAACCGGATTTGAGCCCCGCCGCGCACAGGCTGCAAAGCGGCTGCTCGACGCTGCCATGGCCGCGCCGTTTTACGTTGCTGGAACCGGGCGTGCCTGCACAAAACTGATGGAAATGGCTCCGGGCCGCATATTCGTCAAGACTGGTGCGGAAGGCGTGTTTGTGGGCGCGCTGCCCGAACTGGGACTTGGTATCGCCGTTAAATGCGATGATGGTACGACGCGGGCCTCCGAGGCAATCATTGCCACAGTGCTCGCCCGCATCTATCGCAATGAAAGCGAACTGGAATCGAAGCTCGATCGCTTCGCTGACCGTGAAATGCGCAACTGGAATGGCGTGACTTTTGGTGTGGTCAGCCCAACGCCAGCACTGACCGATGCGATGATCAACTGATCTGTTTTCCTAACTGATGAGATTTGCCAACGGATTGGTGGCTTATCTCATCGTACTTGTCGGTAGCCCTCGCAGTACCTACTTTAACCTCATGAGTAGAGCTTTTACCAAAGAAGATGACAGCAATTCATCGATTGATCTTGGCGAGCGCCCATTAAGTACGCATCGTAATCTGGTGACAATCGAAGGATTGGCAATGATTGATGCAGAACTGGCGGCGGCTCATGGCGAATTGGCAAAGGGAAACGCCGAGGCAGACCGTAATATAATTGCCCGCGCATCCCGCGATCTGCGCTATTGGTCGGCCAGGCGCGAAACGGCTGAACTCTCAATTCCTGATCCGGATAGCGATGTTGTGCGCTTCGGCATGACGGTTACGATTGCCGACGAGGACGACAAGAAGCAGGTTTGGAAGATAGTCGGCGAGGACGAAGCCGATGCAAGTCACGGAAAAATCTCGCATATATCCCCTATTGCCAATCTGATGTTTGGCAAATCAATCGGCGACAGCTTTGTGCTGAATGGTCATGAGTGGGAAATTGTGAAAATTCAAATAAACGAATGACTATGGGCGAGCCGCGAACTACCCTCTCAAAGAGGATTTATTCCGTTTCTTTTGAAGGTGTGGCAACGGGCGTAGGTTGAAACCCTTCTTTCGTCTCAATTAATCTCACCTCGTCGTCCACTTTTAAATTATAGCGGGCAATAATTTCTGCAGGAAAGATGAAACCAACTCATCCTCCATCTGCAATAACGTAAATTTGGCCCCGTCATATAAGCTCGATTACAGCGACCATACATCAAACCGTCAAGCTAACCGCTATTATCTAAAGCCAGCCCTTCTTCTTGAAAATGAGCAGTGGAATAACGGCGGAGGCGATCATAACGCCAAGCGCCATGGGATAGCCCCAAACCTTGTCGAGTTCGGGCATGAAGTGAAAGTTCATGCCGTAGATCGAGGCCACCAGCGTAGGCGGCATGAAAGCCACTGCTGCGACGGAAAAAATCTTGATGATGGCATTTTGCTCGATGGAGATGAGGCCAACCACTGTGTCGAGCAGGAAGGTAATCTTGTTGGAAAGAAAATCTACATAAGTGCTCAGCGATTGCGTATCGCGTTCAAGTGATTTGATCCAGGCTCGCGTTTCTTTCTTGTAGGTGTTCTGGTCGGTGATTGCCGTCATGTAGACCAGCAAACGGCTTACACCCGCTATGCTTTCACGAATTTTGGAAAGAAACGCTCCTTGCCCGCCAATACGGGTGAGGCTGTCACGAAAATTCTTGGTTGTCATTGGCCGGTCTTTTTCCGACCGGCGGAAAATTGCAAATGAATTGTGGTCGATATCACCCGCAACACCTTCGAGAATATCGGCAATACGATCCGTTACAGCTTCGATGATGCCGAGCAAAATGGTGACGCCGCTGCACTTGACATTGATCAGCCCATTGCCAGCTTTGCTGACGCGGCTGATGTAAAGCGCGAAGGCTTTTGGCTCGCTGTAACGCACTGTGACGAGCATAGGGCCGGTCAGTATGAAGGTGATCGGCGCAATGCTGTGGTGTTTATTCTCAGTTGAGTGAAGGATCGATGCTGTAAGATATTGCGAGCCATTATCGGCATAAAACCGGCTGGATTCCTCAATCTCGATCATGTCTTCCTTGGTCGGGATGGAGGCCTTGGTCCAGCTCTCGGTCTGAACATCTTCTTCATGGGTTGGATTCAAAAGGTCGATCCAGACCGCATTGTCCGGTGCCGGATCGCCAGCCTGCGCAATGTGAGAGACGAGACGGTCGCCATCAAGCGTATAAATTGTAATCATTTCAAAGTGAATCCAACAGCGTATCAATCAGTTTCTCTGCGGCTTCGCCTATGACAGTCCCTGGAGGGAAAATCGCAGCAGCGCCAGCTTGCAGAACAGCTTCATAGTCCTGCGGCGGAATAACCCCGCCGACGATGACCAATATGTCCTCGCGGCCGTGACGTTTCAATGACTCCTTGAGTTCAGGCACCAAAGTCAGATGTCCGGCAGCAAGCGATGAAACGCCAACAATATGCACATTGCTTTCCGCTGACAGTTCCGCAACTTCCTCGGGCGTCTGGAACATCGCTCCAACGATCACATCGAAACCAAGATCACCAAACGCGGTGGCGATAACCTTCTGGCCGCGGTCGTGCCCATCCTGCCCCATTTTAGCAACGAGAATGCGGGGCTTTTCACCGGTCCGCTTTTCATAGGCTGCACACTTGGCCTGAACGCGGTCAACAACTTCGCTCTTTCCAACTTCCTTGCGGTAAACGCCGGAAATCGTGTGAATGGTTGCAACATGACGGCCATAGGCTTTTTCCAGCGCCAGTGAGATCTCACCCACTGTTGCCCTTGCACGAGCGGCTTTAACCGCCAAATCAAGCAGATTGCCCCTTCCTGATTTGGCAGCCGAAGTCAGCACGGAAAGCGCATCATCGACGGCTGCAACATCACGCGTGCCTTTGAGTTGCTGAAGCTTGGAAAGCTGGCGCGCGCGCACCTCGGCATTGTCGACCTTGAGCACATCGACCAGCGTGTCTTCGGTAGGGCGGTAGGAATTGACGCCGATCACCGGTTGCTGGCCACTATCGATACGCGCTTGTGTGCGGGCTGCGGCTGCTTCGATACGCATTTTAGGAATGCCCTGTTCAATGGCCTTGGCCATGCCGCCCAGCGTTTCGATCTCTTCAATATGCGAAAGGGCGCGCCGCGCCAGATCATAGGTCAGCCGTTCAACATAGGCCGATCCACCCCACGGGTCGATAATCCGGGTTGTTCCGGACTCCTTTTGCAGGATCAGCTGCGTATTACGCGCTATGCGTGCGGAATGGTCGGTTGGCAAAGCCAGGGCTTCGTCAAAGGAATTTGTATGCAAAGACTGCGTATGCCCCTGCGTTGAAGCCATCGCCTCAATCATGGTGCGCATGATGTTGTTGTGCGGATCTTGCGCCGTGAGCGACCAGCCTGATGTCTGCGAATGGGTCCGCAGCGATAGCGAACGCTCATCCTTGGGATTGAAGTTCTTCTTCATCAAAACAGCCCAAAGCAGTCGTGCCGCCCGCAACTTGGCCACTTCCATGAAGAAGTTCATGCCGATTGCCCAGAAAAATGAAAGTCTTGGCGCAAATGTATCAATGTCCTGACCGGCAGCGACGCCAGCGCGGGCATATTCAATGCCATCGGCAATGGTGTAGGCAAGCTCGAGATCTGCCGTCGCTCCGGCTTCCTGCATATGATAACCGGAAATCGAGATCGAATTGAATTTCGGCATCTTCTCCGATGTGTAGGAGAAAATATCGGAAATGATCCGCATGGATGGCTGGGGCGGATAGATGTAGGTATTGCGCACCATGAACTCTTTCAGAATATCGTTCTGAATGGTCCCGGCGAGCTTTTCCTGTGGCACGCCCTGTTCTTCCGCAGCAACGATGTAAAGCGCCAGAATGGGAAGCACTGCGCCATTCATGGTCATCGAAACAGTCATCTCGCCTAGCGGAATGCCGTCGAATAATTGTTGCATATCGAGAATGGAATCGATGGCCACACCCGCCATGCCAACATCGCCCGCGACACGGGGGTGGTCGCTATCATACCCGCGATGTGTTGCGAGATCGAAGGCAACGGAAAGCCCTTTCTGTCCGCCTTTCAGATTACGGCGATAAAAGGCATTGGACTCTTCTGCCGTCGAAAACCCAGCATATTGCCGAATGGTCCAGGGCTGCTGAACATACATGGTCGGGTAGGGGCCGCGTATGAAGGGCGCAGCGCCGGGAAATGAATCAAGGTGTGGCTGGCCACGCAAGGCCGTATCGCCATAAGAGCGCCTGACCTTGATATCTTCAGGCGTTTTCCAGACAGCAGCATCCGGCTTTGCGGCTGCGCTTTTCGGTGCTTGCCAATCGATCTTGGTAAAATCGGGAATTCTCATCGGTTCAAGCCTGCAGTGTTTCGTCGATGCGCGGAAATGTCAGCGGTTCGCAGTGCACCACGCCGTCCGTTGGCAATGGCATGTGCGGAGCGTCCAGCACTTTCACAGGGCGTTCGGTGGCGGCCGGGAAGACGGTTGTGCCGATGATCGAACGCTCGCCGGATTTGTACCGCTCGGCCCGGGCATGGCGAGCATTGACGATGCGCTCCTGGAGCTTGCCGTCAACAAGGCTTTGCAGAATGCCGCCCTCACGTTCGAGGGTTTGAAATTCTTTCCATGCTGCCTCGCATAGCGCTTCGGTCAGACTTTCGACTGCACCGGAACCACAGGCAGGATCGGCAACAAAAGCAAGGTTGCTTTCGTCCGCAAGAACGAGCTGGGTGTTACGGGCAAGGCGGCGCGCAGAGCCATCCGGCAGCCCGTGCGTAATGGTGTGCGGGAGAATAGCGATCGTATCTGCACCGCCGATAGCGGCGGCCAAGGACGCTATGGTGGTACGCAGAATATTGGTTTCCGGATCAAGCTTCGTCATCATGCGCATCGAGGTTTCCGCATGGATCATCGCCGCAGACGGGGTGATATCGCAGGCCTCCTGCAAGCGCGCCCAGAGACGGCGCAGCGCGCGTATTTTAGCGATAGAAATAAACTGATCCTGATCGACTGACAGCGCAAAACCGATATGCGGCGCGGCATAGTGAATGGGCTGGCGGGCTTCCTCAAACAACCGGAAATGCCCCGCAGCAATGGAGAGCATGGCACCAAGCTCCTGCGCTTCGGTGGCTCCGGCATTGTGATAAACGCGGCCATCGGCTTCCAGCACAATACCGGGGAGATCATCGGAGAAAAATCCGGCAAGTGCCTGCGGCAGCGAAGCTTTCAGCGCGGCGATACTCATGCGCAAACGCCCCGTTCCCGCCAAAGTTGCGGCCGGATCGATACCCAAGGAAAAGCTCAGTGTCTTCGGATTGACATCGCGTGGCCGCATATAGTCGACGAACCAGTCAGCACAGGCGCGGCTTTTTGGATGAACGTCCATCCGCAGGTGAATCATGTCGAGATGGACGCCTCGCAAAACCTGATCAACAGCTTCACGGGTGGCTGGCAGTCCATATCCGAAAGCATTGGGTGCGCCTTCGAAAACCAGTGCGATTCCCGTCGCGCCGTTTTCCAGATCTTCCAATAGTTGCTTATTTGCCCGGGCAGGATCTGGATCATCAATGCGCTGTACGATGTGCCAGACTTGGGAGGGGTTTTTGCGCGGAGTGAGCTGCGCCTTACTGGCGCGCTGATACAATGGGCCGACAGCAATGTCATCATCGGTGCGGGAAACCAGGGTTTCGTTGAAATCAGCGCCTTTCAAGGCTTTCTGCGCAAGTTTGACCCATTTTTCGTGGGTCGTCTGCGCAAATTCAGTTTCCTTGAGCAGTGACGCGTCCATGCTTTCTCCCGGCAGTCTGTTCTTTGTTTGTGACTTTAGGTGGAACCATGCTGCTTCGCAACAAAGCAAAGTGCCGCTAGCGCAACGCACTGAAAATAAAATGAATTTTCCTCTCCGCCGGTTTCGGGTGGCTGGCATTGGTGATCCATGAAAGCTTGGCCGTCACGAACAGGCGAAAGGTTTAAATTATGAAAATCCTCAACGGAAAAACGGCCATTATCACAGGTGCAAGTTCCGGCATCGGCTATGAAACAGCAAAGCTCCTGGCGAGCGAAGGTGCGAATATTGTTGTGGCAGCAAGACGTCAAAACGAGCTTTATAAGCTTGTTGCGGAAATCGAAGCTGCGGGCGGCAAAGCGGTTGCTCTTGCGGGAGACGTTGCAGACGAACCCTATGCCAAGGCATTGGTGGAGCTGGCGGAGGACACTTTTGGCGGGGTGGATATCGGATTTAATAATGCGGGTATCAATGGCGAGATGGGAGCGACCCCCGACATCACATTGAAAGGCTGGCAAGACACGCTGAACGTCAATCTCACAGGCGCCTTTCTGGGTGCGAAATACCAAATTCCGGCGATGCAGAAACGTGGGGCTGGTTCGCTGATTTTTACGTCGACCTTTGTCGGTTACACCGTGGGATTTCCCGGAACGGCTGCTTATGGCGCAAGCAAGGCGGGCGTCATTGGCTTGATGAAATCGCTGGCTGCTGAACTTGGACCGCAAGGTATTCGCGTCAATGCGATTCTGCCCGGCGGCACAGAAACAACAATGGCGGAAGCTTGGGTGGATACGCCGGAAAAACTCTCCTTTGTGGAAGGGCTGCATGCGCTTAAGCGAAGGGCAATGCCAGCGGAGATCGCTCGCTCTGTGCTTTATCTCGCTTCTGATGCGTCCAGTTTTACAACAGGCTCGGCCATGCTTGTTGATGGCGGCGTATCGATCAACCGCACGTAAAAACGAAAACGCGCGCTTTAAAGCGCGCGTTTTCACGGCGTCCGAAAATGACCGTTTTAAACGAACTGGCTAAGACCCGGAATTGAATTGACGACCTCGTCGACCGGGCCGCTTCCAGCCTTTTCACGTGCAAACGCAATGGTTTCCTTGGAAATGCCGCTGATTTCGCCCATGCCGAGACCGATACCCATCAGCTTCGACCCAAGGCCCATAACGCCGGGCATAAGGCCGGAAAGCAACCCGCCGCTACCCTTGGCTTCAGCAATTGCCTCTTCGCTGCCGGGTACGCCAGCAATCAGCAGATCAACCTTATCGGCAGGGGCTTCCTTCTGCAAAAACGCCAGAATGAGGCCGACCGCCTTGCGCGCGGTTTCAGGGTCGGTGCCGACATTGGCGGTAATACGAGCGATAAGTTCATCCATAAGTGCAATCTCCCAACTGGCTTGAATTACGTTTACGTAATATGCGTGAAATTCATATCACACAAGTGTTCGTTTTCATCTGGGGCATGTTTTCAACCCTACACAACTAAATGTAATTGCAGGTGAAGATTCTCTTGCATCGCCTGTTTTCCCGTAATCGCATCGGCATTGAAGGGGACGCTCACCATTTTGTGCTTTTCTGTAACATCGACGTTCTGCCATTGTCGCACGGGATTTGGCTGTTTATACCATGGGTCAAGTGACGACAGTGACGAGGACAGAACGACATGGCCGCAGACAGTATTTTCCTTGGTGCAAGCCGCAAGCCGGATGACAGCTATAATCAGGCCGAGTCGTTATTGCTCAAATTCGGTAATCGCCATGGTCTGATCACGGGCGCAACCGGCACTGGTAAGACCGTCACGCTGCAAGTTTTGGCTGAAGGCTTCTCCGCAGCCGGAGTGCCGGTTTTCTGCTCGGACATCAAAGGCGATCTGTCGGGGATCGCAGCCAAAGGCGAGGAGAAGGATTTTCTCGTCAAACGCGCAGCTGACGTAAAACTCGATCCTTACACAATGGCTTCGTCGCCGGTTATCTTCTGGGATATTTTCGGCGAGCAGGGTCATCCGATCCGCGCGACTATTTCTGAAATGGGTCCGCTTCTTCTCTCGCGCCTGATGAATCTGACGGAAGCGCAGGAAGGCGTTTTGAATATCGCGTTCAAGATCGCCGATGAAGAAGGGCTTCTGCTTCTCGACATGAAGGACCTGCAATCGCTGCTGGTTAATATTGCGGAGCGGGCTGAGGAAATCTCGGCACGCTACGGCAATGTGACCAAGCCTTCGGTTGGAGCGATCCAGCGTTCGCTACTGGTGCTCGAACAGCAGGGCGGCACGAAGTTCTTCGGAGAACCCGCACTGAAAATCACCGATATTATGCGTACCGGAACCGATGGGCGCGGGCAGGTCAGCATTCTTGCAGCTGACAAGCTCATGATGAATCCGCGCCTTTACTCGACGTTCCTGCTTTGGCTGCTCTCCGAGCTTTTTGAGGAATTGCCGGAAATCGGCGATCCGGAAAAGCCGCGTTTGGTCTTCTTCTTCGACGAGGCGCATCTTCTTTTTAATGAAGCGCCCAAAGCTCTGCTCACACGCGTTGAGCAGGTTGTCCGGTTGATTCGCTCAAAGGGCGTTGGTGTCTTCTTCATCTCGCAGAACCCGCTGGACGTGCCTGAAACGGTGCTGGCACAGCTTGGTAACCGCGTGCAGCATGCTTTGCGCGCCTATACGCCGCGCGAGCAGAATGCCGTAAAGACGGCTGCCGATACATTCCGCGCCAATCCGGACTTCAACACATTCGAAGCAATCACCAATCTCGGCACGGGCGAGGCCTTGGTTTCCACGCTGGCTGAAAAGGGCGTGCCTTCCATGGTCCAGCGGACATTGATCCGCCCGCCATCGGGGCGCATCGGTCCGTTGAATATTGATGAGCGTCAGAAACTCATCAATGCCAGCCCAGTTGCCGGTATCTATGATGAAATGGTCGACCGCGAATCCGCCTATGAGCTTTTGCAGAAGAAGGCAGTGCAGACGAAAACCGAAGAAGAGGCGCAAACGCAGCAGGCAGAGGCTGATAGTACAGGCGGCTGGAAGCTTCCCGATTTTCTCGGCGGTGAAACCAAGACCGGTCCGCGCGGTGGCCAGATCCGTGGTCGCCAAACTGTAGCGGAAGCCGCGATGAAATCCGTTGTCCGCTCCGTCGGCTCCTCGCTCGGACGCGCGCTGGTCCGAGGGATTTTGGGAAGCCTCAGCAAACGCTAGTTTCAACGCCTTCGGAATTCCGAACACGCGCAAAGATGGTGAGTGGGCGATTGCGCCCCTCCCGCGAACCCCTCCTGGGCCTGTGATGATGCTCGATTGCAGTAGTGCAGTTTTTTAACTGCTGAACACCGAGGCAGGACCTTAGTGTAACAGTACTGTCATCAGCACCCAAAAGGACGATGGATTGCTCCATCGGCCTTTGTTTGAGCGGCATAAACTTAAATAACGAGAATCGGCGTCTTGTTTGGAACGCGATCATAAAGATCGATGATATCCTGGTTGATGAAGCGCACGCAGCCTGACGAAACCGCCTTGCCGATTGTCCACCATTCCGGTGATCCATGCAGGCGGTAGAGCGTGTCCACGCCGTTCTGGAAAATATAAAGCGCGCGCGCGCCCAGTGGATTGTTCAGACCCGGCGCCATGCCACCATTTGCAGAGCTATATTGAGCCAATTCCGGTTGGCGGGCAATCATCTCATCCGGTGGAGTCCATTTGGGCCAATGGCGCTTCCACTGAACAATGGCGCGGCCTGACCATGCAAAACCCTCACGACCAAGACCAACGCCGTAACGGATGGCCTCGCCATTTTCGCGCACCAGATAAAGAAATTTTGTGTTTGTATCGACGACGATGGTTCCCGGCTGTTCGCCCGTGGGATCGCGCACGATCTGGCGCAGATAACGCGGGTCCATCTTTTTTACCGGTATGGCCGGTAGCTGGAAGCCGCCATCTTCGCGTGCTGAATACATGGCCTCATAGGAGCCCAAAGCCGGATCAACGTCAGTTCCGGGTCTTAGCGGATTGCCATAATCATCGACCTTGATGACCGGCATATCACCGCGGATCTGTGCACATCCTGCGAGGCCGGCTGCTGCAGTTGCAGTCATTGCCGTGAGGAAGCCGCGACGTGTAAGTGTGTTTTGCATCATTAAACCAGGTTGGTGGCGGGAAAGTTCAGCACGCAGTCACTATTGGTAACATGCTCTAAACGCACAAAGAATATGGCGATGAACCGTTAGCAATAGGGCATAAACAAGGCAAGCTCACAACTGTTGCGCGCGGGCAACAGAAACGCGGTGCATCCGCTGCTTTCCAAGCTTGTCTGATGATAAACACTTCGTGAGGAAAGGTGATTGCATTAATATTGTGCGTGGTTCGCGAACCACGCATCACATCAATGCAATCCGTTTATTGGTGGGGCAGTCGATTACGGCTATTGACCTCAGCGCTAAATGGCTTTTCGTTGCTTCAACACAATCAGCACGAACGGAATCAGCATCATGGCAGTTAATTCAGCAGCGCAAACCGCAACCTGGACCTATGTCGACGGGGATTGGTATGAGGGAAACGTGCCGCTGATTGGTCCGCGCACCCATGCCATGTGGCTGGCTTCTACCGTGTTTGATGGCGCGCGCTGGTTTGAGGGCGTGGCGCCCGATCTCGATCTGCACTGCGCCCGCGTCAACACTTCAGCCATTGCCATGGGGCTGAAGCCGACGATGAGTGCCGACGAAATCGTCGGATTGACCCATGATGGCCTGAAAAAATTCGATGGCAAGACAGCGGTCTACATCCGGCCCATGTATTGGGGCGAACATGGCGGCTATATGGGCGTACCGGCCGATCCTGAGTCCACCCGCTTTTGCCTGAGCATTTACGAAGCGCCCATGCTTGAACCGACCGGCTTCTCGCTAAGCGTTTCGCCCTTCCGCCGCCCCACATTTGAAACCATGCCGACCAATGCCAAGGCCGGTTGCCTTTATCCGAACAATGGCAGGGCCATTTTGGAAGCGCGTTCGCGCGGTTTTGACAATGCGCTGGTTCTCGACATGCTGGGCAATGTGGCTGAAACGGCCAGCTCCAATATATTCATGGTCAAGGACGGGCATATTTTCACCCCGGCACCAAACGGCACGTTCCTTTCAGGCATTACCCGTTCGCGTATTATCGATGTTCTGGCTGACTATGGTTTCCGTACCACGCAGACGACGTTGACGGTTCAGGATTTCCTTCAGGCGGACGAGATTTTCTCCACGGGGAACCATTCGAAGGTTGTGCCCGTTATCAAAATTGAGGACCGTGAGCTGCAAGTCGGTCCGATAGCCCGCAAGGCGAGAGAGCTTTATTGGGAGTTCGCCCATGCCGGGCCGAAAATTTGACCCGATAATGCGGTCAAGCCGAAATATTGATCCGTTTCGCATTGCTCCCGAACAAATACGGACCTATGTAACCAAGGCAGGTTTTGTCAGGATAGGTCATCACCCGAACGGGCAGCCTATCCCGTCACAGATATAGATCGAAGAGGAGACTTCCATGGCTTTCGAATTGCCCGCACTGCCGTATGATTATGACGCGCTCGCACCCTTTATGTCCCGCGAAACGCTCGAATATCACCATGACAAGCACCACAAGGCTTATGTCGATAACGGCAACAAACTGGCTGCCGAAGCCGGTCTTGAGGGCCTTTCCCTTGAGGAAATCGTCAAGCAATCCTATGGAAAGAACGCTGGCCTGTTCAACAATGCCGGTCAGCATTACAACCATCTGCATTTCTGGAACTGGCTGAAGAAAGACGGCGGCGGCAAGAAGCTTCCCGGCGCTCTGGAAAAGGCTTTTGAATCCGACCTTGGCGGCTATGACAAGTTCCGCACGGATTTCATCGCAGCTGGCACAACACAGTTCGGCTCGGGTTGGGCATGGGTTTCAGTCAAAGACGGCAAGCTCGAAATTTCCAAGACACCAAACGGCGAAAACCCGCTGGTTCACGGCGCAACGCCAATTCTAGGCGTCGATGTGTGGGAACATTCCTATTACATCGATTATCGCAATGCCCGTCCAAAATATCTGGAAGCCTTTGTCGATAGCCTGATCAATTGGGACTATGTTGCCGAGCTTTACGAAAAAGCCAGATAAACCAGTTTCATAAACGGTCTGAAACGGCTCCGTTTATCGGGGCCGTTTTATTTTGAGCTGTCTGTTTTGGTTTGGCGAACCGCAACGGCAATTCAGCGCAAGCCTGAAATTACCAAATATCATCTTCCGGCTTCAGCGTAACCGAAGACCTTGCTTCGCCCGGTGTTCGGGAGAATCTGGGGACCGGTGCAGATTGCTGCTGTCCATCCATTTGAATATAGGTCTTGCGCGCCTGCATATGCGGGTGATGCGGTGCCTCGCTTAACGTCAACACCGGTGCGAAACAGGCATCCGTGGATTCGAGCAATGTGCACCATTCTGCCTGCGTTCGCATGGCAAAGATTCGGGTAAATTCCGCTTCAAGTTCGGGCCAGTTTTCATAGGCGTTCTGCAATGCCAGCCACCGTGTATCCATGCCCAGCTTTTCCAATAATTCGGCAAAGAATTTCGGCTCTAACGCCCCAACAGCAATGTGGCGTCCATCAGAACAGGCATAGCTGCGGTAATAGGGCGCCGCTCCGTTGAGAAGATTTCTGTCACGCTCCATGGAAAGGCTTGCCGTCGCTGCAAGCCCGGTAAAAAGGCTCATCAGGGACGAGACGCCATCTATAATCGCGGCATCGATAACCTGTCCTCTGCCTGAACTTTGCCGCTCGATCAGTGCAGCAAGAACACCGAAGGCCAGAAGCATCGACCCGCCGCCATAATCGCCAACCAGATTGAGTGGCGGCAGAGGAGGGCCGCTCGTGCCCATCGAAGCAAGCGCCCCCGCAAGAGCGATATAATTGATGTCGTGTCCGGCGGTCTGAGCGAGCGGGCCAGTCTGTCCCCAGCCCGTGATGCGGCCATAAACCAGACGGGGATTGTGAGCTCGCAAAATATCTGGTCCAAGGCCAAGCCGTTCCATCACGCCGGGCCTATAACCCTCAATAAGCACATCCGCTTTTGCCGCTAGTTCGAGACACCGAGTGCGCCCCGAATCAGCACGTATATCCAGTTGCAGAATGCGACGGCCACGATCTTGAACGGGGTTGGGCCAGCCATTGCCTCCCAACCGCTCAATTCTCACAACATCTGCACCAAGATCTGCCAGAAGCATGGCGCAATGCGGAGCAGGGCCAAGCCCTATAAATTCCAGTACCTTAATGCCTGCAAGCGGACCTTGCCGTGGGGGCATATCTTCCATGAGTAGCCAGCCTCGGACGCGATTATTCGAGGCAGGTTGGCATTTTTAATGCCCAGTGGCCAGCGTGTCATCCGGCAAAAATTTTACGCCTTCGCCTTGCCATATTGGTTGTTCATCTGTCGTTCAGAAGATTAGACTTAAGTCTAATGCCTTAGGGACTTTTAACACGCTGGATGCCCTCATTCTGAGAGGTGTTCACTGGAGGAACAATGAGAAAGCTGATTTCAGCAATTTGTGCTGTTTTGATATCGGTTGGTACTCTGGGAACTGCGGGATCGGCCAGCGCCGCACCTGCAACGGTGCAAAGATCGATTGAAGCGACTGGAACCGGTGCTGACACGCTGGTTCAGAAGGTTGATCACCGCAGGTGGCATCGTCGCGATCGTTACGAACGCCGTTGGGATCGCCGCGATCGCTGGGAGCGCCGCCATCATCGCCGTTGGGACCGCCCGCATTATCGTCGATATGATCGGCCGTACTACCGCAGTTGGGACCGGCCACATTATCGCCGTTGGGACCGTCGATATGATCGCCCGCGCCACTATCGTCCGCATTATTACCGGACAGGCAACGCGCAGATCATCTTCGATCTGTAACCAGGCTCGCTGCGGCAACATGAACAAAGCCCCTTCATCACAAGATGGAGGGGCTTTTTTGTGTGACCTGCTTTCCGAAGGCAGTTTCAGGCAGCCGGTTGAATGGTTGTGGGCGTGGCCGCTCCTTGAAAAAGCCATCAAATCCATAAGAGGTGGGCCCGTTGTAAAGATCTGGGGAATTCAACTGCATGGGCAACATAATCCTCTTTGGCGGCGAAAATCGAGAGCGCCTCGTTTCAGTTGCAAGTACGCAAGCCATCGCCGCTACGCTTCCGGAAGCGGATCTCTGGTTCTGGGGCAGCGACGGGATTATCCGAAGCTGCGAGCGGGACCATCTTATGGGGCATTCGCGCCCCTTTGAGGTCGATTTGCCAGCCATTGGCGAAGTTATTGGATCCATTGAAGACGCGATTGATCGCGCCGCTCAGGAGCATCGCGTGCTTATCCTTGGTTTGCACGGTGGCATGGCAGAAAATGGGGAATTCGCCGCTCTTTGTGAGACACGTGGTGCCAGATTTACCGGTTGCGGGTCCAAGGCCAGTCGACTGGCATTTGACAAGGTTGCCAGTAAGGAAGCTGTTGCCGTGCTTGGCATTGCAACTCCGCCAACTCTCTCGCTCGCATCTGCTGCCAACGATCTTGGCACCTATGGAAAGCTCGTAGCAAAGCCGGTAGCAGACGGATCGAGCTATGGTCTTTTGTTTGTGAACAACCCAGAAGACATTCATGAGCTCGAACAGGTGATGCAGAAAGAAGCCTACTTGATAGAGCCATTCATTGAGGGGGTAAACGCCACCTGCGGTATCCTGGAGCATGAGGGAGAACTGATCGCGCTGCCGCCGGTTGAAATCCGGCCCGCCGATGGCGTATTTGATTACGCAGCAAAATATCTATCGTCTCAGACAAATGAGCTTTGCCCTTCCACCTTTGACGAGAAGACCAATACATCGCTGCAAACATTGGCCTTAAAAGCGCACTCAGCCATTGGAGCGCGCGGCTATTCGAGAAGCGACTTCATCATCGCTGCCGACGGTCCGATCTTCCTTGAGATCAATACTCTGCCCGGCCTAACGAACGCCTCGCTCTTTCCTAAAGCTCTGGCGGCGCAAGGTATCAGCTTCAAAGAGTTTCTTCACGGACAAATCGAGATTGCCACTTCGGCCAGCGCATAAATGGGTTTTTACTGAAACCGCCAGCAAACGAAAATGTGATTGCGCTGTGCCCGTGCAATTCGAAAACTTTTGACTAGAGTGATCCCAAGCCCTTGAAGCCAAGTTTTTATTAGCCACAAGAGTAGGACTCTATTCGATGAAAAGACTGATTGCTTTGTCTGCCGCGCCATTGCTGGCACTTGCAGTTTTTGCCACCACGGCAAGCGCCGATCCCATAGCCGACAGGCAAGCACTCATGAAGGATCAGGGAAAGGCAGTCGGAAGCATCGCTCCCATCGCCAAGGGAGAAAAACCCTTTGATGCCGCCACCGTCATGACAGCTTTGAAAAAGATCAATGATGATGCGCAGAAGCTTGATCCTGCCACCCTTTTCCCTGCAGGCAGTGATACGGGCGATACAACGGCTTCGCCGAAAATCTGGGAAGATAATGCGGCCTTTGTTGCTGCTATCGACAAATATAAAGCCGATGTGGCTGCCGCCGTTGCCGCTGATCCGAAGGACCTTGAAAGCTTCAAGACTGCATTCAATCAGGTGACGCAGAATTGCGGCACTTGTCATCAGGCTTTCCGCATAAAAAAGAACTGATTTTCCGGTGATGCGCCGGATTTTCAAATTCCTACTCAGCCTCCTGATCCTTGGCGGCGCAGGTTTTTGGTTGCTGTCTGCGCCAACTCGACTTGATGAGACAAAGCTGGCAGCCACCACGCCGGGCGATGCAACCCGTGGACAGAGCGTATTCTGGCAAGGCGGCTGCGCTTCCTGCCACGCCGCTCCGGGCGCGACTGGTGATGCCAGACTGGTTTTAAGTGGCGGCGAGGAATTGGTCACGCCCTTTGGCACCTTTGTGACGCCGAATATTTCGCCTGCCAATCAGGGAATTGCAGGCTGGTCGTTGTCTGATTTTGCCAATGCGATGACCCATGGTGTCTCACCGGACGGAAGACACTATTATCCTGCCTTTCCCTATACATCCTATGCTCGCATGCAATTGCAGGACATTGCCGATCTTTATGCCTTCATGAAGACTTTGCCGCCCTCGGAAAATGTTGCAGGCCCGCATAAGCTGAGCTTCCCTTTTACCGTGCGGCGCGGCATTGGCCTGTGGAAGCGGCTTTATCTGTCCGATCAGCCGGTGCTGACGATTGCCAATGCAACGGATGCGATCAAGCGCGGTCAATATCTGGTCGAAGGCCCTGGCCATTGCGGCGAATGCCATACACCGCGCAACGCCATTGGCGGACCAGATAAGACATTGTGGCTTGCGGGTGCCAAGGCAGCGGAAGGCAAGGGTGTAGTGCCTAATATTACCGGCGGCGAGGGCGGTATTGATTCCTGGTCGGCGCAGGATATCGCCTATTCGCTCGAAAGCGGATTCACGCCTGATTTTGATTCGCTGGGCGGATCCATGGCCGATGTGGTGCAGAACATGTCCCATCTGCAACCGTCTGACCGGGATGCGATTGCCGCCTATCTGAAAGCTATTCCAGCCCATGCGAATGGCTATCCCGCCGCGCAGTGATTTGCCGGCGACATAAGATTTACTTATGCCAGGCCTTGGAATTCGTTGCTTGCAGCGAGCCTAATTGTGTCATCCATTGGCGGCTTCTACAGTGATAGGAGCGGCAGCCAGAGCAATGTTTTCCAAATCAGCGCGTAATTACTGCCTTGTTTTATTTATGCTCAGCGATCTTAGCTCTGCAGCGTTGGCGCAGGGTACCGTATTTTCCGAACGTCCAGGCTTGGCCGGACCGGAGGAGATGCCCAAACAAAATGCATCGTGCGAAGGCCTGGCGGCAATAATTGCCGGGCTTGAAACACCTGAAGGCAATCGCATCGATCTATGGGCTTCGGGGCCTCTCACCTATATTCATAGCGATGAAGCGCTTTGGTATCTGGCGATATGTCCGCAATCGGGCGTGCAGGTGATGTGCATCACCTATTCAGGTAACGGGTTGAAACTTGGAGATAATATTCTCATTCGCGGCGGCATGAGAATATTGGATAAAACCCATATCGTCCTCGATCCGTGCCTTGCCTCACGCGAAGAATAATACGTCGCGGCGACATTGGCTGGGATGACTATCGCCGCTTGCAACCAATGAGCACGGAATTTCCATCGGTATATTTGCTGCGCATCGTGTAGAGCCAGCCCTGGCATTCCTCCATGGATCCAAAGCAGCGTTGGAAAGATACCGTTGTCTGGTCATCACCAAAGGAAATCATCGGATTGTCCGTGGTCCCGCTATAACGACCAAAGACTATACCCGAGCCAATCGGCGGCGCGTTGCAGCGTTCACCGGCATATTCGCTGACATTCTTGCGAACGGCAGCTTGTCCTGGCGTGATGCCTGCGGACAAAAGTGCAGCCTGAATGGCGACGGCCATTCCAAACATCAAAATCTGAGTCATGCGCTTCATTCTAATTCTCCTATGCGAAACCAGTCGATCCCGCTGCGGGCAGGGTTCAACTATATGCCATTCATGGCGAGACTACAGCCAATTCATTTATGCCTGCATCTTATTAAATTAGTATTGACTAATGAATTAGTGTACGCTAATGCTTTGGCATGATAGAAGCAGATCCTATAAACGCCGTCATGCGCGCATTGGCCGATCCCACAAGGCGGGCCGTATTTGAACAGGTTATCGAGAACCAGGAAATTACTGTTGTCGAGCTCACGCGCGGCAGCGGCGTGACGCAAGGCGCTATTTCGCAACATCTCAAGACACTCAAGCAGGCCGGTCTGGTTGCTGAGCGTCCCGAAGGTCGAAAAGTTTACTACCGCGCTCAGCCGGAAGGGCTTGAGCCACTCGTCAACTGGATGGACCATTATGCTGTCTTCTGGCGCGAGCGTTTTGCCAATCTTAGAACATTGCTGAAGGAAATCGATCCATGAACGAAGCAGCATTAAAGCCTGATACGCAAGAAATAGTGGTGGACGAGATTTTTCCGCATTCGCCGGAAACAATCTGGAAAACATTGACCACTGCGAGTTTGATGGGACGCTGGTTGATGATTCCGTCCGGATTCGAGCCCGTGGAAGGCAAACACTTCACCTACAAAACCACGCCAGCGGGCGCTTGGGACGGCACCATCCACTGCGAAGTGCTTGAGGTAAAGCCGTATGAGCGCTTTTCCTATGCCTGGAAAGGCGGGCATAGCAGTAATTCCGGATATGGCTCACAGCTCGACACCGTGGTCACATTCATCCTGTCCAAGGGTGAAAGCGGCACGCGCCTGCGTCTTATCCATTCCGGCTTCGTCCTGCCGAAAAACGACAGCGCGTTCAAGAGCATGAGCGAAGGTTGGAAGAAAGTGGTCGAGAATATCGGCAGCATTGTCGACGGGAAGGACTGACGCAACCGCGTCGTCATCGATCTAGTGCTTATTGGGAGAGAGTTATGAGCAAACCTTACACAGGCGGATGCGCCTGCGGCGAAATTCGCTATGAAATAAGCAGCGCACCCATCTTCGAAAACCACTGCCAATGCCATGATTGCCAGAAACGAAGTGGAACCGGGCATGGCTCTTACCTGACTTTCGTCAATAGAGCCGCTATGAAAATCACCGGCAAAGCGAGCACATGGAATGTCGCAGGCGATAGCGGGATCGAAAAGATTCACGCCTTCTGTCCGACCTGCGGAACGCTTGTCTACTTGAACTCGGTAGCAACGCCGGACATGGTCGCTGTCCCCGCGACCAGCCTTGACGATCCAAGTCGGTTCAATCCGCAGGTGGTCACTTACGCCATCCGCGGCCTTGCGTGGGACACGATCGATCCTTCGCTAACGAAATTCGAACAGATGCCGCCCATGTGAAGGCAGCCGGTATCGGCAAGGCTTCACATGTGGCGTATCCAGGTTTGCCTTTGGTCTTAAGCTTCGACCTTACCAACCAATTTCAAGGCAAAGGCCTGCGTATAGGCAACTTCCTCCAGCCTTGAAAAACGCCCGGAAGCGCCTGCATGCCCGGCATCCATATTGATACGGAAAAGCACCGGATTATTGTCGGTCTTTAGCTCGCGTAGCTTGGCAACCCATTTTGCTGGCTCCCAGTAGGTGACACGCGGATCCGTCAGTCCTGCCACGGCAAGGATCGGCGGGTAAGCCTGTGCCGTGACATTATCGTAAGGCGAATAGGATGCCATATAGGAGTAGTCGGTTGCCGAGGTAATCGGATTGCCCCATTCCGTCCATTCTGGCGGGGTGAGGGGCAGGGTGTCATCAAGCATTGTATTGATCACATCAACAAAGGGTACTTCGGCGATGATGCCGCCAAAGTTCTGTGGTGCCATGTTGACAATGGCACCCATCAGCATGCCGCCTGCAGAACCACCTTGCGCTATGATCCGGTCATGACTGGTGAAGCCTTCCGCAACAAGATGCTCGGAGGCAGCGATAAAGTCCTTGAACGTATTCAGCTTATTGAGGCGCTTACCGTTTTCATACCAATCATAGCCCTTATCCTTGCCGCCGCGAATATGGGCAATGGCGTAGATGAAGCCGCGATCTGCCAGTGAAAGGCAGTTGGTATTGAAGCTGGCCGGAATGCTGTGGCCATAAGAACCATAGCCGTAAAGCAGCGCAGGGGCGGAGCCATCCAACTTGGTGTTCTTGTGATAAACGATGGAAACCGGAACAGTTTCGCCATCATGAGCGGGCGCGAGAAGGCGGCGGGTTACATAGTCGTCCGGATTGTGGCCGGATGGCACTTCCTGCGTTTTAAGCAATGAACGCTCGCGTGTCCGCATATTATAGTCGTAAAGCTGCGTCGGCGTCGTCATCGACGAATAGGAAAAGCGGATCACCTCGGTATCATATTCGGGGCTGCCGGAAAGGCCGAGCGAAAAGGCTTCTTCATCGAATGCAATGGCATGTTCTTCACCGGTCTGGCGGTCACGAATAACAATTCGAGGCAAACTATTTTCGCGCTCAAGCCAAACTAGGTGATTCTTGTAGGCTGAGTGTCCAAGCAGTAGACGTCCCGCCTTGTGGGCAACGACTTCTTTCCAATTGGCTTTTTCCGGCGTTGCCACCGGAACGCTCATGATTTTGAAATCCTTGGCGCCATCAGCATTTGTGAGGATGTAGAAAACGTCGCCGCCTTCGGTCAGGCTATACTCAACGCCGGGTTGACGTTCCGCGACAAGCTTTGGCTCAGCGGAAGCATCATTTGCCGGAATCAGCCAAACTTCAGAGGTCTCGTGATCGTGAATATCAATGAAGATAAAATCATCAAGGGAACTGCCCCCAACACCCAGAAAGAAACCCGGGTCCTTTTCCTCATGAATCAGGCGGTCTTGGCTCTCCGACGTTCCAAGCTTGTGAAAGAACAGGCGGGAAGGGCGATGATTGGCATCAACGCGCGTATAGTAGAACCCGTCCGATTGCGCGTTCCAGACGCCGCTGCCTGACGTATCGCTGACAGTTTCGGCATTATCCTGCATTGTCTCGAGATCGCGCACTTTCAGCGTGTAATATTCAGAGCCCTTGTCGTCGACGCCCCAGATCAGCTTGGTGTGGTCGGGCGAATGATCGGCAGAGCCAAGGCTGAAATAGGCTTTGTCCTGCGCTTCGATATCACCGTCGAGCAGCATTGTCTGCTCGCCGCCATCGCGTGGTGTGCGGAAAAAGCGTGGATGCTGGCCGCCGGTCTTGAACGAGGTTCCATAGGCATAGGGACCGTCCTTGGAGGGCACAGACGAATCATCCTCCTTGATGCGGCCTTTCATTTCTTCAAACAGCTTGGCCTGCAATGGCTTGGTATCGGCCATAAGCACCGATTGATAGGCATTTTCCGCCTCTAAATGGCTGCGGATTTCCGGTTCCAGCGTCGATGGATCACGGAAGACGTCCTGCCAGTTTTCCGCACGCATCCAAGCGTAATCATCCACACGGGTAATGCCATGACGGGTATCAGAAACAGGCTTCTTTTCGGATTTTGGAACGGGATGAGCGGAAAAGCGTGGCGAATTCGTCATGGAGAACTTTCAAAGGTTGGCGATAAGGTCCATCTCGCAGCCCGGCACGATTTTCCGGGCTGCAACGCAGATTTCATATAAGCCGGTATCGCGTCAATGCGGCTTTAGTTGATAGTTGGACAGATTAAAATGGAAGCGTTCGGCCCAGTGGTTCGCACTAGGCCTGGTCAAAGACCAAGGCATTGCCATTCATGCAGTAACGCAGGCCCGTGGGAGCGGGCCCGTCCGGAAAAACATGACCAAGATGGGCATCGCAATCAGAGCATTTAATCTCCGTGCGGAGCATGCCATAGGACCGGTCTTCCACAGCAATCACTGCGTCAGGTTCGATTGGATTTGTAAAACTTGGCCAACCTGTACCGGACTCATACTTTGCTTCTGACTTGTAAAGCGGGCGATCACAGCAAACGCACTTATAAACACCTTTGAGTTTACTATCGAAGTTCGGACTGGAGAATGCGCGCTCCGTTCCATGGTTTCGCGTAATTTGATACTGTTCTGGTGTTAACTGCTCACGCCATTCTGCATCAGTTTTTACCACTTTGAACGTTTTTGTATTCATTTTTTGTTCCTTTCAATGCAAATGTAAGCATGAACACTGCACTCCACAACATCCGTTATTATAGAATGCTTTGCGTGAAACGTTATATTCCTCATTTTTGCCATTTTTTGTATTAGTTATATAGGTAAATTCTCGAATGCGCGTCGTCGGCAGGTGCGTGCATTCGTTGAGTGGGGTTAGTATGGCTTCTTGGCGCGATTGGTGGTTAATCTCTGAATTTGATGTCGTTTGAAATATTTCTTTTGTAAATGAAGTATTGATTTGACAAATTCACCAAAATCCGAAAAAGAGGATCGCCAAAGGCGTCGGAAAACAGAGCGCCCTAGAGCTTTATATTGGTGTTTTTTAACTCCCCTCCCGATATTTCAAATTAGACGAAGGAATTGGACTTTAATGACCACATTCGACAATTCAAACTCCACGGCCAGCGATGTTTTGCTTGAGCTGACGGCTGAATTGGTTGCTGCCTATGTCAGCAATAATTCTGTACCGGCCGGCGATTTGCCGACGCTCATCGCCGAGGTACATTCAGCGCTTGGTCGCGTTAACGGTGGCTCAGAGGCGGTTGTTGCTGTTCAGGAAAAACCAAAACCTGCAATCAACCCAAAGAAGTCCGTTGCAGATGACTATATTGTCTGCCTCGAAGACGGCAAGAAGTTTAAATCACTGAAGCGTCACCTGATGACTCATTATAGCCTGACGCCAGAACAGTATCGTGAGAAGTGGGATCTTGATCCTTCCTATCCGATGGTTGCGCCAAACTACGCAGCAGCTCGTTCGCGCCTTGCCAAGAATATGGGTCTTGGTCGTAAGCGCAAGAAGGCCGCTTAAGACCGATATTCGGTCGGGTGGTAAGAGTTCAACTCCTGCGGAAAGCCAATAGATCACATTTTTGAATGGGTCTGATGGCAAGCGGATGCGGGAGGCTAGATTGCACTCCCACTATTGGAACTGACTATTTGGATTTGAAAAACGGCGCCTTGGGCGCCGTTTTTGTTAAATGGCCATTTTTGGTTTTGCCTGACCCTGCAACCTGTCCAATGCCTGTTTCAGACCAATGTGGCGATTGAGATCATAACTCCAATGCCCACTTGTTCCCTTGAGCCGTTCGCGCTCTATGAGCCGTATCAGACGCCGGCACATACGAACTCGGCTCGCCTCATCTTTTCCAGGCAATTGGTCGAGATCAATATTACAAAATATTTGCAGGGCTAAACGTTGCCGGGCCTCGCCCGCGGTAATTTCCTTGGCCGCCAGAAACGCGCCACGCTCTTTCTTCAACTCGCATATCGACATTGGACCACTCCTTTCAGTGTGGCCGGTATTATGATGGATTGGCAGTGATGTAGGATAAAAGACCTATTTATAATGAGTAGAAAAACAAATAATATAATTAAAACAAATGGATAATGGTTGTATTGGCAAAAACTTATCCACGTTCTTGATGGTGGGGGTATAAGAAGATATTCCTACTAAAGAGGTGGAGTAGAGTAATGGTTCCGAATTTCAACCATACGATAAGGTCAGCGGCGGATGCGCAAAAAATAGTCAAAGCCCTGCGCGCGCGTCGCGACGGGACTACGCCGATTCTGGCTGTCATTACTCGGAATGACGTCCTAGGCGAGCAACATTTCCAGATATGTGAACATGTTCTAGACGTGTTGTCCGCTCTCTTTAACATTTCAGGTTGCGATTTGCGATCAAACTCGCGGTGCGAACAAGCCGTTGCGCGCGTTCGCCAAATTGGCATGTATGTGGTGCATGTCACACTCGGCATGTCCATGACGCAGGTCGGTCGTGTCTTCGGGCGAGATCGCAGTACGGTGGCCCATGCCTGTCATCTGATTGAGGATATGCGCGAGGATACAGATTTCGACCGCATCGTTCATATGGTTGAAACAGTTATTCGGGCGGCCTTTGCTCAAAGTGGGAGGGTGCGTCGATGAACGGGCACTCCACAATCGATCAAGCCATGATTGCGCGCCTTTTACGATTTCTCGCCAAGGGTGCAGTGCAACTCGCTGAAGCGGCAGCGCCGGAAAAATTGATGCTTGAAAGCGCCGCATATGGTGTGCTGAGCGTTAAAAGAGATGTTATCGCCCATGCAGCAATGACGGGACTCGTGGTGCCCTGTAAGTCGGAGTTGAAAATTTCCGATGCAGGTAAGGCATGGCTGCTGCGGAGCGCCACCGATGTTGATGCCTTTGCCAGTCAGCATAGAAACGAGGCGTTCATAACGCTCCCGGACGAACATGGCCCAAGCAAAGTTCGCACCAATGAGGCCGAGTCGCCGCTTGCAAATCTGCGTAAACGCAAGGATGGCACGGGCCGGCCACTGATCAACGAAGCGGCGTTCAAGGCGGGAGAGCAATTGCGTCGGGATTTCACCCTTGGCAATCTGATGCCCTCGATCAGTGTTAACTGGGATGTGACTGGCAGTGGTTCGCGCTCCAATGGTGTGCTCGAAATTACAGAGGCGGCCTTGGCTGCTCGCCAACGTGTGGAGCGGGCGCTCAATGCGGTCGGACCTGAACTTGCGGGCGTCTTGGTCGATGTGTGCTGCTTTCTCAAGGGATTGGAAATAGTCGAGCGTGAGCGGCAATGGCCGGTCCGTTCAGCAAAACTGATCCTGAAAACAGCACTGGCTGTGCTAGACAGACATTACAATCCGCCAGCGCCAACGCGCCGCACTTCAAGCATTATTCACTGGGGCACGGAAGGTTACCGTCCCTCAATAAGCTAAGGGCAATGATTTTGCTCTGACGAATTTGGCTTAATGCTGCGTTGCATCCGCCGAGCCGAGCGCTGTTTCGGCTTCCCGGCGGATGCGGGCGACCATCGAACGCAGACCGTTCGAGCGTTGCGGCGTCAGATTTTCATTAAGGCCAAGCTTCCGCAAAACGGCTTCCGGATCGATAGCGAGAATTTCCGAAGCTTTTTTGCCTGAGTAAAGCGCCATCATGATAGCAACCAGACCGCGAACGATGTGTGCGTCGCTGTCGCCGACAAATTCGATAACGGGATCTGGTCCTGCTGAAAGCGTGCTTTTGAGCCAGACCTGACTGACACAGCCATTGACCTTATGCACGGCGTCGCGGGCTGATTCCGGATAGGGTTTGAGATCACGACCAAGGTCGATGACATAGCGATAGCGCTCTTCCCAATCGTCGATGAAGTCGAAATCGCCAATAATGTCGTCAATAGTCTGTGCCATGGTATTGTCCTGTTCAGGGCACATATAGTGTTCCTAACTGCGAACGTCACCGTTTTTATGCAATTCAATTCTTACTGACTGAGCCCGTATGAGCCTTGGCGTCTATTTTGCTTGTTTCTTCACGCTCGCGGGTGGCGGCGTTGATAATCTCACGTAAAGCCATTTCACGCAGTTTTGCTTTGATTGCTTCAGCATCGCTGGTATCTGGCGCATCGCCATGCGCTCTCGCAACCACCGAGTCCGGATCATCGGATTTTTTGCCGAGCTGGGCATCGAGATATTCATATCCGACTTTGGCGGCTTCACCGGCACGTACGCCAGCATTTGCGATCGCCGCCTTGCCAGTTTCACAGGCCTGGGGTTTGCGGGTACAGAAATCCGACAGATCGCTGATTGTGTCCTGCGCTGCCAGCAGGGCTTCAAGCGGGCTGGGTCCGCCCTTCTCATTGGAGATCGAAGGCATGAATAATGACACGACTGTCATCCAGAAGCAGAACTTGATCGCAAATCTGATCAAAAAGAACATAGCCCAACCCTTTGGCGCAAAACCCACCGTCCCAAGACGACCTACGCGAAGACTGTGACACAGGCTTAGCAACATAGCGTTGAAGCCTGCGTCTCAATTTGAGCCACTATAGAAACCAAGCATTAACAACTGTTGAGGCGCAAATCGTTGATTGGACGATTCGACACGCCAATTTGTGTTTGACCGAAACTCTTCATTTACCATGCCAGTCACAATCGCTCGAAACCGGGTTTACGGCTCATTCGATCCCCCAGTTTTATCCTTTCCTTAAAGCCTCGTCTGCAAAAGTTAACGCTGACAAGAGTGCTTGAAAGAGCATTCATGAAATGACCGCTTTATCCGGGCGACAACCAGGGTTTTGCGGAAAGCAGGAAAAAATTGGTGCCGATTCATTCCGTCACACATTCTGACTTTGCCGGGGCTGACGCCCACCGGCGGCATGACTTTGCCGATGCCAGCTCGCGCCGGCGGCTTGATATTGCCGGTCGCTTCCACGATTTGTGCAGGCGTTGGGTCAATACATCCGTTGCCTGCCCGGTAACCCGTGAGCGCGATACGCGGATGGCGGGCGCGTTTCTTGCCATGCCTTTGGTGCTTGCAATGGCGGTGTTCACCAATCACCTGTTGGCTGGCGAAATGGCCGGTATTGTAAGCATAGTTATTGGCGTTCTGGCTTTGTCGATGATCTTCTGCGGTGCTCTGGCAATATCCAAGGATGGCCTGAAGATCGGCCTTGGTGCACTTATCGCTTATGGCGCATCTATTTGCGCTATCGGGATTGCTTCATCAGCACCAAATTTGCTGCTTTGGCTGCTGGCTGCCGCTGTGCCTGTTGAAGCCTGGTTCATTTATAGAAGCGAGCGTTCGCTGCGTTTGGCTGGCGCGATATCGGCGGCGATACTGGCTGTTCTGCTTATTGTGTCATTGCTCAAGAATGCAGAAGTTGGCCTTTCGCCGCTCTCGTTGCTGGCTTCTCTGGCCTATTCTGCAACATTGATTGTGCGGATAACGAAAGGACTTGTTCAGCGCGTTGCTGCCGCTCGCCGCGATGATCGCGTTGCCGATCTCGAAAGCGCCATTGATGGCGTGGTTATGAGTATTGGCAGCGACGGGCTGGTGAAATCACTTTCATCCAACGCCCAAGAACAGTTTGGTATTGCACGCAATCTGCTGATCGGCACGCCGCTGTTCGAGCGGGTGCACGTGGCCGATCGTGTTCAATTCCTTGGTTTCCTCAGCGACATGAAGCGCGGCGCGGCCAAAGCCCATGTCGATGTCAAGCTGCGTTGTGTTGCGCCGGCAGAGACTTGCGGCCAGCCACACCTTGTCAGGTTCGCAACTTATCATTTGAGCGCTGTGCCTCACAGCCAGGGCGAGGGCTTTCTTATCGTCGCAACGGATATCTCGCAGGCCGTTGCGGATCGCAACGCACTTGTTGCAGCGCGCCGCGAAGTTGAGACAGTCGAAATTACAAAAGGCCGTTTTCTGTCCACAGTGAGCCACGAACTGCGCACGCCGCTTAATTCCATCATTGGTTTTTCCGACATCCTGTTGCAGGAAATTTGCGGCAAGCTGCCCGATAGCCGCCAGCGCGAATATGTCGAGTTGGTGCATCGTTCCGGCAATCATCTGCTTTCAGTGGTCAATGCCATTCTCGATGTTTCGAAGATTGAAGCGGGAGCCTATCCTATCCATGCGGAAAGCTTCGCCTTCAAAGACACCGTGACAATGGTGCACGATATGATGGCGCATCAGGCTTTGCAGAAGAACGTCACCTTGTGCGATCGCGTCAGCCCCCGTATCGGCAATGTCGTTGCCGATAATCGCGCCATCCATCAGGTTCTGATCAATCTTGTGTCCAATGCGGTGAAATTCACCGAAGCTGGCGGCGTTGTGACGATCGACGCGCAGGTTGAAGATGACACGCTGATGTTCTCGGTCAGTGATACGGGCATCGGTATTGCCGAAGCAGATCTGAAGACTTTGGGCCAGCCTTTCCGCCAGGTGCAGAACGACTATACGCGCGCTCAGGAAGGCACTGGCTTGGGTCTTGCCACTGTAAAAGGGCTGATAGGTCTTCATGGCGGCGAACTGACGATCAAGAGCGTTCCAGGGCAGGGCACAATTGTTGACGTCCGTATCCCCCGCTCTGGCCGTATTATCGCCAGCGACGAGCGCAGCGAAGAGCCTGCCGCCAATATTGTCGACTTCAAAGAGATCAGCGATGTAAAGGGAGGTTCCCATGGGGAAGCCCGCAAGTCGGCCTAGCAGCCGGACCGCCAAGCGCCGCGCACCTAAACGAAGCCCTGCATTGCGGGCTTTGATTGCAGCCGGTGGTTTGATCGCCAGCAATCCTGGCATCGCAGGCGGCACAACCGCCTTTCTGGTCACGCTTGGTTTCATCTCGGCCAATGCGCTGTGGTATCAGCCGCATGTGCATGAGGGCGTCTTTTTCTCGACGCGGCCCGAATTGGTGTTCAAGCCGATAAAGCAGGAAAAGCCTGCTTTATCGGGAGAAAAACGGACATCTGTGGATGCACCAATCCGCAAGGTCAATTCTGTTCCGGTTCCGAAAAGCCAGGATGCAATTGCCGCTGCCATCAATGGTGACCCGGTATTGGGGCCGGGCGGCGATCCGGAAGTGGCACAGCTTCAGCAGAAACTGCTGGCCCTCGGCTTCTACAATGGAACGGTGGACGGTATTTCCGGCAAAGGCACACGCGCGGCTATCGAGGCCTACCGCAAGGCCAGCGCTGAGCTCGGTGTTGAGGCCGAGGCTCCAGTTGGCAATGCGGACGACACGACGGCAAGCATTGCTGTTCCGGCCAAGAAGCCGGATTCTGCTCCTGAAAAAGCAACGGTACAGAAAATTTCTGCTTCGTCGGCCAATGCCGAGGTGAACGATGCCGCAACAGGCGGCCTATCCGCACCGGAAATCGTACGCGTCCAGGCCGGTTTACGCGCATTCGGCAACGACAAAGTGGAAATCGACGGCAAGGTCGGTGAATCCACGAAGGTAGCCGTCAGTGAATTTCAGAAACTCTTCCGCCTGCCAGTAACGGGCGAGCCAGACGCGACGCTGTTGGCCAAGATGCAGGAAATCGGCCTTATCAACTAATTCACGCCCTGATGGCCTGCAAATGTCGTTTTTCTGTGCTCCGGTGCTTATGAACCCAAAAGTTCACTGCTCCGGTGCTCGAAATCCACCATTTTCGGCCCATCAGGACGCAAATTTCCGTCCCAGCAAGGATTTGTGCCCATGCGCCTGACATCTGACTTTTGGGTTTCAGCACTGGTGCGGAGGGTCAATGACACCGGCGCATTTGCTGCATTAAGCAACAGGGGAGCAATGGAAGCCGGAGCGATTTTCATCAAACTTCGCAATTCCGATGGCACATATGACCTGTTCGGTCCGGCTCCGCAAATGGTCTATGATGAGACAAAGCCCGACGAGCGCTTGTTTACACGACTGAAATCAGGCTCGGCTGAGATGGACATCAATGATGATCTGGAAAAGCAGAAGCGCTGGGACCGCGATCTTTGGATTGTTGAAATTGAGGATTATCGCGGGGATAGGTCTGAGTTGTTTTCGGTGGTTGATGTTTAGATTAAAAAGCTGAATGCAATGATCGTCCTTGCCAATGTGGGGAAATTGCAGCGGTCAGGAAACCTTTCGGGCTGTATTCTCGACATCCTTGGCCATCTCACGCAATTTCTGGCGCAGTGCCGCAGAGTTTTCCTGAATCTTCCAGCGTGCGACTGTAGCCCGGGCTTTTTCCTGGTCAATCTGGCGATAAGACTGGATGAACAGCCGCAGTGAATGCAGATCCTTATGCACCAGCCCGAAAAGACCGGTAAGGATGAGGTGTGACGCTTCCGCTGAAAGGCCAAGCGAGGCAAAGGCGATTGTCAATTCAGCATTGAGCCCGTGACCAATGATGCGCACTGTACTTTCCATGCCAAGATCAAGCGCGCGGGCAAATTCTTCCTGGAATTGAGTGGTCTGGTCCAGCAGGGCTGCATCGATCAATCGGTCGGCAAGCGCCTGATCGTCGGATTGCCCGATATCAGTGCTAAGCATCAGTTCCCGCAGTGCCTGCCGCGTTTCGCGAAGGCGCTCGGACTCTGGAGCCGCAACCGTGTCAACATCGGTCGACAGTTGAAATGCCAATGTGCGTTCGAGCGCGGGATCATCGAAACTGTGCAGCGCATCCAGCAATAATGGATCAGATGTTGTGCGGCGTGCTATCGCTCGGGCATGCCCAAGGCCTTTGCGCCGGATGATGTCAATAAGATCGCCGGTCTTCAGCACGGGAGAGCGCAGCAGGATGGGCGCAGAAATATCCACATCATCCTCGGCAAGAGCCATGATGAGACGGTGGGGCGCATGGGGTAATTCGGAAAGTACGGCTGCCGCATGCCGGCGCACGCGCGGAGAGGTGAGGGGCAGGAGAGGAACAGCGAGGTCTTCAAGCTGCTGCGCATCGCTTTTTGCCGGTCTCGCGACGCTGCAGAACGCAGTAATGGACGCGGTCAGGAGATCGTCAGCCTTGCTGCCGCCGCTGCGGTCTTCAAGCGCCCGAAACTCAGGATACTTCACGAACAAACTCCAACACTGCACGCAACGCAATAACAGCTTCTAAAATTAGCCGCTAAGCGTTAGCAAGTCGTTAACCATCGACGTGTCTTATTAAATAATGGCGCAAATCACGCGCATACGGCATAAGTACCAATAGGCATCTGCGTAGCATTCGAGTTCAGGAGAGCAACGAACCTTACGGATGGACCAAATGGGATTTGTAATCGCATTTCCGGGAAGCGCCAGAACGCGAAGCAACCGGGATCAGAAGAAACGTCAGGCGACAGCCGAGATCACAATCTTTCCCGGCGTGCGCTATGAACATTATTCAGCCCAGCCGCAAAAACGTGACAAGGCAAAGCTTCGTCGTCAGTTTTTCGACAATTTGCCCCAGCCGGGTTGATTTGAACCTGTTCTTGTAAATGCAGCTATGGAACTATCAGGACTCGCATATCAGGAGTCCCCTATGTTCATCGTTTCCCTTACCTACATCGCGCCGCTAGCCGATCTCGATGCAGCAATGGCAGATCATGTCGCCTTCCTCGAAAAGCACTACGCTACCGGAATGTTTGTAGCCTCGGGCCGGAAAATACCGCGTACCGGCGGCATCATTCTCGCCAAGGCTGAGAGTGAAGCAGTCCTGCGCAAAGTGCTTGAAGAAGACCCGTTTTACACACGCAAGCTCGCCAATATTGACGTGCAGGAGTTCGCGCCGTCAAAAGTGCAGCCGGGGCTTGAGGGATTGCTTTGAATCCCTCTTTCTGGGGGCTTGCAGTAGCACAGTGCGTGGTTCGTCTCGTCGAACCACGCATGTCATTCGTGCCAAGCGGTGGATGCAAATATTACTGCTGAACGCCCGGATAGGCCCAAAGGCCGGATACCCGCATCAGATCCCTGTAAATCACCAGGCGTTCATCGGCTGAAACCTTCGCTGCTTCTTCCACGGAAGGGGCATCCAGAGCCACAACCGGTACGACATTGGCGTCAAGATCATATTGCTTGAGCGCATCTTCCAGCAATGTCCGGGCACGGCGCATGTGGCTTGAACTTGTGACCAGGACGACGCTGTCAGCGCTGTGGCGGTTAAGAAGATTGGCGACATTGAGGACATTGCCCACAGTATCCTTTGACTTGTCTTCAATGAGAATGCGATCGCGGCTGACACCGCGCTCCACCAGCCACTTCATCATGACGTCGCCTTCGGTGACACCGGATTGCGGTTGGCCGCCTGTCACCATGATACGCGCTTCGGGATTAGCCTGCGCAGCTTTCAGCGCTACATCAAGCCGGTCCAGCAAGGGTTTTTCAGCTGTTCCATCCTTGGCCAAAGCATAACCCAAGGTGACGATCATGACTTTACCTGGAAGGATAGGCACATCGGTGTTCGGCTTTTCAGCAATGATCTGTTCGGCACGAACAAAACGCTGGCGATATGCCTCGGCGCGCTCGCGGTCGAGACCGGCCAACGCCTGATGCGCTAGGCTTGCTTCGGTTTCGTCATTGCGTATACGGCCCAGAGCCTCCAGCCATGCCTGTGCATCAAAAGAGGTTGGGTCCTTGGCAAGGATTTCCTCATAGGTCGCACGGGCTCCGTCGAGGTTTTTCTGCAGGATTTGCGATGACGCGACTGCAAACCGGAAATCCAGCCGTTCGGGCGCCAGCTTGGAAGCTTCTGCAAAGGATTGCTCAACCACATCGTAACGGCCATGCAGGGTGATGCCCTTGAAAATCTCGGCTTCGGCCTTTTTCACGTCACCGCCCGACCAGTAATATTGCATGCCGGTATCGACCAAAGTCTTGATACGCTCGGCGTTTTGCGTGTCATAGGCAAAGGCAAATGAAGTGCTTAGCGTCAGGGCAAGGGTTACAGCAGCAATCTTCTTCATAGTGTCCACTCTCTTTATCGGGTCGGTTGGTCGTACACATATTCTGTAACAGCGAAGCTACAATCCAAAGAAAATTTGCCTATCCAGACGCAAAACCGGGTTCTAGAGCAGCGGCGAACAGTTGGCATTTTTCAGGAAGGACGCAACCTGTTCGCCCCATGATTCATCGGGAACGAAACTACGGATAACAACAAAACCCTCATCCATATCGGCTTCGATCAGCACGGAGTTTTCAGCGGCTACGGGCTTGGATTTGTTGAGTTCAATCATTTGCAGAGGTGTTGCAATGACGAGATCCAACTGGTCGGCGATCGCTGTGCGATCGTTGATCGAGTAGATATTTTCGCCTTGGCGATTGTAAACCGAGATCGACCAGTAGGGCAGTGTGCCGATACCAGTTATATGCGCGGGCAGATCTGTAATATCAAAACGGCAGGCGGCGGCTTGAAACAAGGGGTCAAATGCGAGCCGTGCCATACCGGGCTTGGGTTCGCCGGTTGCCGTATGAAACTGCCAATCCTCGCCATAGGCCGAAATACGCGACCAGGCATTTCGATCCGAGTAATAGGGGACGAGCAACACAACGGCGATGTGAATAATACCTGCGCCGACCAGACCGAACAGAAGGGCGCGCAATAGCTTACCCATCGCAACTAATCCTTGTGATTGCCGGGAAGGTCATGTCGACAAGACCGGAATTGCTGCCCACCGGCGTGTCGTACAATGTCATCACCAAGGTCATCCGCCCGCTGCCCGAGGTGGCGAGCCAGTTTTCAGGCTGTGCCTTTGGCGAAACGGAAACGACGAATGCGCCATTCTCACCGCGCAGAATTTGCCGTGAATGCAATGCAGGCAGGCGGCCGGTGCCGGGATCGAGTGGTAATAAGGTGCGATCTGCCGCATAAAGTGTCCAAAAGCGTGAATTCGGGCTATTTCCGCTCAAACTGTAGGTGCATTGGCGGTCAAGCGCTGCGCCCGTATCATCATTGTAAGCGTAAAACGCCAGACCTTCGGCTGAACCCAGCGGAAAAGCGCCTTCGCGGGCGGCGCGCGCCTTGGCGTAAGGGTCGGAAAGCGGCGTGCCTGCATCCGGATGGGCAGTCCATTGCCCAATGGCGAGCGCGTTGAAGCCATCGAAACGATTCACCGCATACCATGCGCTCAGTGTTCCGCCGCCGACGGCAATCACAAGCGCAATAAGGGCGAGGAAGACATTACGAAGCATGAATGATGACTACACGGCGGCGCTGCTGCGTGCAATTAGCGCGCGGAAACTTTTGTAGGAAGCAAAGGCAATTTCAGCTTCGGTGATGTTTTCAGGGCCTGATCAATCTCACGAAGCACCTGCACAGTCGCATTCGAAAGAACGCGCGGACGCTCGCCAGCCTTGATAATTTCGCTATCGGCATCGGTGGTGCTGTTTTCAGCCACTACGTTTTCCTGCTTGGGCATGGTTGGATCGATGCCGGGAATAGCTTTCAAATCGATATTCTGGTGCGCATAATTCATGAAACGCTGCCACGTCATTGCGGGAAGAATGCCGCCTGTCAGTTCCTTGGTTGGCGTGAAATTATCATTGCCAAACCAAACCGCCGCCGTGAAATTACCGGTGAACCCGACGAACCAGGCATCGCGATAGCTCTGGGTCGTTCCCGTCTTGCCCGCGACACGCGTCATGGGAAGCACGGCGCGCCGTGCTGTACCCCATTCCGGCACCTGCGAGAGCATAATGTTCATGTTATTTGCGGCAGTCTCGGTCAGAACCCGATGGGGCTTTGGGCCATCCTTGCGCCAGTCCCAAAGCATGTCGCCATTCTGGCTCAATATCTGCGTGAACGCATGGCGCATGCCGACAATGCCGCCGGTCGCAAAGACGTTATAGCCCGTGGCTTGATCCATGACTGTCATGCCGGAGGTGCCGAGCACCATGGTCTTGTGCGAGCTGATCGGTGATTCAACGCCCATGGCTTTTGCCAATGCGACGATAGGAGCCGTGGTCAAATAATCCTTGGCGAGACGTACGGGCACCGTGTTGATCGATTTGACCAGAGCAGTCGTGAGATCAATCTTGCCCAGATATTTGCGGGAATAATTTTGCGGTGACCAATTGCCCCAAGACACTGCGCCTCCCGAAACGAGTGTTTTCGGAGTCATGCCCTTTTCCATGGCGGCAGCATAGACATAGGGCTTGAAGGACGAGCCCGCCTGCCGCAAGGCGGCGGTGGCGCGATTGAACTGACTGAGGCCATAGTCGCGCCCGCCGACGATCGCCCTTACGGCGCCATTGTTTTCCAGAACAACAATCGCAGCCTGCGCGACGTGATATTCCTTGCCATATTGGCGCAGATGATACTCGGCGGATTCTTCGGCGGCCTTCTGGATGCCGGTATCAAGTGTGGTGCGCACAACCAATGTATGGGTGCTGAAATTCTGCGCGACCTTGCGAACTTCGTCAAAGGCCCAGTCGAGGAAGTAATCCGGGCTTTCCAAACGTCCGCGATCAACCACTGTCGCAGGATTGCGCCGGGCCCCGACGACCTGTCCTTCCGTCATCAGACCACCCTGAACGAGATTACTGAGCACCACGTTCGCACGAGCACGGGCCGCAGGCAGATTGACGTGCGGGGCATATTTTGCCGGTGCCTTGAACAGTCCGGCCAGCATCGCCGCTTCAGCAAGATTCACGTCCTTGACGCTTTTGTTGAAGTAAAATTGCGATGCGGCAGCTATGCCGAATGTGCCACCGCCCATATAAGCGCGGTCGAGGTAGGTCTGAAGAATTTCTTTCTTGCTCAAATTGGCCTCAAGCCAAAGAGCCAGAAAGGCTTCCTTGATCTTTCGATCAAGACTGCGCTCATTGGTCAGAAACAGGTTTTTCGCCAGCTGCTGGGTAATTGTCGACCCGCCTTGCACAACCGAATTGGCGCGCAGATTTTCTGTCATTGCGCGGGAAAGACCAAGAAAATCAATGCCAAAATGGTCAAAGAAGCGCCGGTCTTCCGTGGCAAGGACAGCCTTTATGACGTGATCCGGCAATTCGTCAATCGGAACGGCACTGCGGTGGAGAATCCCGCGCTGGCCGATTTCATTGCCATAACGATCAAGAAAGGTGACGGCGAAATCGTCACGCGTGCGCCAGTTCTTATCAGTTTCGTGAAAGGCAGGTATCGCCAGCGTCAGCATGACCACGGAGCCAGCCGTGCCCCAGGTGAACCCTTCGCTCAAGACTTCAATAATGGCACGCCGCCAGCCGGAAACATGGAACCGGCGGAAAAATATCGTCAGATCTTCCCAGGTTTCGGCGGCACGGAAGCGCAACTCATAAAGCGTTGAATCGATCCATGCATCAAGCCCTAGCAATGGCGAGACTCTGAAACGTTTACGCTTGTCTGGCTTGGTCTCTTTCATCGAAACTCTGTGCCTGCCCTATATCCACATTCTTATAAAGAATATGGTGTATCCGATTACGCTTAACAGCTTCTGAAGTTCGCTATTTTGAAGCGTTGCCCTGTCATTTCACCCCAGAGGACAGATTAGCTCATTTTTATGTCCTGCGACAAGAGAAGCCTGAAAAACTTGCCTTTCGAGCATCGAAATGCCGCTTGAATTTTTCATTTGCAAATGGCTGCTTCTTATGGACTTCTGAGCGCCAGATATACAGGAGCGGGAACATGGCTATTGAACATTGGTTGGCATTTGTCGCAGCATCGGCAATACTTCTTGCTATCCCCGGGCCGACCATTCTTCTGGTAATTTCTTATGCGCTTGGCCATGGGAGGCGCTTTGCAATGGCGACTGTCGCGGGCGTTGCACTCGGCGATTTCACTGCCATGACTGCTTCCATGCTCGGCCTTGGCGCGCTGCTTGCCGCGTCAGCGACGATTTTCACCGCCTTGAAATGGATCGGCGCGGCCTATCTGATCTATCTCGGCATCAAACTATGGCGTGCGCCCGTGGCGGATGCTGTGACAGGTGAGACGCCAGCAAAAAATGAAAAGGCACTGCGTATATTCCTGCATACCTATGTCGTAACTGCGCTCAACCCGAAAAGCATTATCTTCTTCGTGGCGTTCCTGCCGCAGTTTCTCGATACGACACGGCCGATCCTCACCCAGATGATCATTTTCGAAACAACATTCCTCGTGCTGGCAACATTGAATGCCGGGGCCTATGCATTGATGGCCTCAATGGCACGGCAGACAATTCGCAAGCCTAGCGTCCAGCGCGTAGTCAATCGTACCGGCGGCTCGCTGATGATAGGTGCGGGGTTGCTGGCTGCCACATGGAAAAAGGCAGCATAAGAAAATTTACCTTTATAGGAAAATAGTCCTTGACTGCGTAACGGTCCTGCTGTAGATATTAGTCATCGTCGGAATTGTGACCAAGGCTTCCTCGCCGGTTAGCCGCGATATTTCAGGGATTTTTTATGACTGCTATTTATGCGATGGCCATGCGCCGGCGCAGCGCCTTTGCGTTGTGCCGCGAATACTGCATTGCCCCCCACGAGATTGCACCATTGCTGGGCGTTAACGAACAGCAGTTTCTAAACGGCATTTATCGCGATGGCTATTCGCTTGATGAGATACAGCAGGGTAACAGCCAGTTACATGCTGCGAGAAAAATCATGGAGCTTTTGCGCAAGGAGCTGGAAACACTGTCCAGTTTTGAAAACGAAATTCCAAGCAAGGCACGGCTCGACGCATTGGCCTTGCTGGCCCGCACTATCGACAAGGTGAGCGACCTTCAAGAGAGGTTTGATGCGGCGAGAGCACAGAGCGCCAGCGGTCTTTCGCCCGACGAGGTCGCGGCGGTTCTAAAACGAATTGATGAGAGGATCGATGAACTTGCCAACATCCGTGCAAGCGAGCTGGTCGAAACAAAATTTAAGCATGCGGGAGATACTGGCGGCCCATCCGGAATGGCTTTTTCAGGGGCGGACAACACAACAGCCGCCGCGAACTGATTGGCATACATGGCTGATCCTTGGCGGGCGAGGCTCCGGCAAGACACGAATGGGGGCGGAATGGGTCAATGGCATGGCCCTTGGGTTTGCGCCCTTTGATACATCGAAATCCATGCATATCGCTCTGGTCGGCGAAACATTGGCCGATGTCCGCGAGGTTATGATCGACGGCCCATCCGGCATCATGTCGGTTTCACGGGCCGAGCGCCCTCGCTTTGAAATGACAAGGCGTCGTCTACTCTGGAACAGTGGAGCGACGGCGTCGATGTTTTCATCAGAAGACCCTGAAAGCTTGCGCGGACCGCAATTTGATGCTGGCTGGGGCGATGAGTTGGCAAAGTGGAAAAATGTGCAGGCGACATGGGACATGTTGCAGTTCGGGCTGCGTCTTGGCCGAAATCCGAAGCAAGTGATCACAACCACACCGAAGCCGCTGCCTTTGTTAAAGAAGATGCTGGCCGATCCGAGCATTCCGGTGCGCCGCATGAAGATGTGCGAGAATGCGGAGTTTCTCGCTCCCGGTTTTGTCAAACATATTAGCGGGCTTTATGGCGATACCCGCCTTGGCAGACAGGAACTTGATGGCGAACTCATCGAGGAGAGCGAAGGCGCGCTCTGGTCGCGGCTGATGATGGAGGAGGTATTCTGCCCGAACGTGCCGGAATTGAAGCGCATTGTCATTGCCATTGATCCACCCGCAAGCGCCACGAAGAAGTCCGATGCTTGCGGGATCGTAGCCGCGGGGCTTGATGAGAAGGGTATTGGCTGGGTGCTTGCCGATGAAAGCTTCGCACCGGCCAAGCCGCATGAATGGGCGCGGCGTGCTATCGCTTTGTATTACAGGCTGGAAGCTGATCTGTTGATCGCGGAGATCAATCAGGGCGGCGACATGGTGTCGGCGGTGATTGCAGCCGAGGATATGAATGTTCCTGTAAAACCTGTGCGCGCCAATCGCGGCAAGGCGGTGCGTGCCGAGCCGGTTGCCGCGCTCTATGAGCAGAGCAGGGTGCGTCATGCGGCGCGATTTCCACTGCTTGAGGACGAGATGTGTGACTTCTCCCACACGGGCCTTTCCAATGGCCGCTCCCCTGACCGCGTGGATGCGCTGGTCTGGGCATTAAGCGATCTGTTCGGCAGACGCGAAAGCCGGCCACGGGTGCGTGTGGTCGGCTAACGATAATGCACTTGTAAACTCCACAACAGAAAGAATTTCACTCATGGCAATCAATTGGCCGTGGCGCAAAAGCGCTGCGAACCAGAACCCGCATCTGCAGCAAAAGTCGGCGCAGGGTTTCGTTGCTCTGCAATTTGACCGGGAAGCCCGCTGGTCGCAAAGCGGCTATGTCGGCCTCTCGCGGCAAGGTTTCATGCGCAATCCGGTCGCCTATCGCTGCATAAGACATTTGGCGGAAGCAGCCGCAGCCACACCATGGCTGCTTTATGAGGGCAAGGCAGAACATGGCGAGCACCCGCTGCTTGAGCTTTTGGCCAATCCACATCGCGGCACGGATGGAGCAAGCTTCTTTGAGGCGCTTTACGGGCATATTCTTCTGTCGGGGAATGCCTATATCGAGCGCGTGCAAGGCGGCAGGGGAGCAAGCGAACTACATTTGTTGCGCCCGGATCGTGTGCGTGTGCTCGCCGATGACAATGGCTGGCCGGTCGCTCTGGCCTATGACGCGGGAGCGCAAAAGCGCACAATCCCGCTTGATGAAGGGCGGGGCCTGCATCTGAAACTGTTTCATCCGCTCGATGACCATTACGGCTTTGCTCCACTGGAAGCGGCTTTGATGGCGCTGGATATTCACAATGCTTCCGGCAACTGGAACAAGGCGCTTTTAGACAATTCGGCGCGACCTTCCGGTGCGCTGGTCTATGCGCCGGGCGAGACAAGCCACCTCACCGAAGATCAATTTGAGCGGCTCAAAAGCGAACTGGAAGAAGGATATACGGGTGCGGCAAAGGCTGGGCGACCTTTGCTGCTGGAGGGCGGACTTGACTGGAAAAGCATGGGGCTTTCGCCGCTCGACATGGACTTCATTGCGGCAAAGAACACGGCAAGCCGGGATATCGCGCTCGCCTTTGGCATTCCACCCATGCTGCTAGGCATTCCGGGCGACAATACCTATGCCAATTATGCCGAGGCTAATCGCGCCTTCTATCGCCTGACTGTGCTGCCCTTGGTGATACGCACGGCAAAGGCAATGAGTAACTGGCTTGGCCCTGTGTTCGGCAAGGATCTGCGTCTTGAGCCTGATCTCGACCGCATTGATGGTCTGGCTCAGGAGCGCGACGCGCTATGGGCGCGTATCTCCGCTGCTCCATTCCTCAGCGACGAGGAGAAGCGTGAAGCAGTCGGCTACGCGCCGCAATAATGCGGGCAATGATGCGTAAAATCAAAGACTTAGAGTGTCGTTTTGAATCTGTCAAAACGCCAAACGCTCTAGGAAAATTGACGGAGAAAATCATGACAAACTGGTCCGATGCCGCCTGGATATTGGCGGCAAAGGCGGCGGGAGCTATTGCTGGCTCTGCTGTCTCTCTCGCCTATATGCTGCCGCGCGATAAAAGCGATGCGGCCATCCGCTTCATCGTTGGCATTGTCTGCGGCCTTGCTTTCGGCGGTGTTGCCGGAATCAAGATCGCCGCGGAACTCGATATTCGCGGCCAGCTTGGTGATGGCGAACTGATGCTGATGGGGTCTGCCGCGGCAAGCCTCGCAGCCTGGACAGCGCTGGGCGTATTCGCCCGGATCGCTGCACGTATGGGCGAGACAAAAGCACCGCCTGTTGGGTCGGATTCCTCCGACAAGGGGGATGCCGCCAATGCAGGTTAGCCTCGACCTTGCGCAAAAAGCCATTGCGGGCATTGAGAGGAAGTTTACCGGCCTCACGATTGAAAACGTCTCTGCGGATGGCAGTTTTACCGGCTATGCCAGTCTGTTCGGCGAAATCGACCTTGGTAAGGACGCCATAGAAGCGGGCGCTTTTCTGAAATCGGTGCGCGAACGGGGAGCAGGCGGTATACGCATGCTCTGGCAGCACGATCCCAACCAGCCAATTGGCGTGTGGACAGTTGTGCGCGAGGACAAGCGCGGACTTTATGTCGAGGGCAAGCTGGCAAAGGGCGTTGCCAAGGCGCAGGAGGTGTTGGAACTCATGCGCTCCGGCGCGGTGGATGGCCTCTCCATCGGTTTCAAAACCGTGCGCGCCAAGACGGATGGCGCTGGCGTGCGGCATATCCACGAGGCGGACCTTTGGGAAATCTCTGTAGTCACCTTTCCCATGCTGCCTTCGGCCAGAGTGGGGCAGGTGAAAAGCCAACCGCCCGCCAGGCAGATGCCGGCCTATACACATCGACTAAGGCTGTTGTGGAACATCAAAGCGAATGAACTGCTGCTGAGCGCACTGAAGCGCGCAACACCAAGTCATTATAACCGCCGCTGGATCGAAAATCTGGAAGCGGAAAATCTGGAGCTGAAGCGTCGCTCGACGCTTTATGAGGCGTTCCAGCACTGGCTTTCGTTGAAATTTGATCCGAACCAGCCACGCGTTTCGGCAGAGAGGCGGCAAATTGGAATGATTGCAGAACACCTGTCGGAATTCCTAAAGACCTTTATCTGGTAACAAATTTTCTTTTCGAAGAAGACGGGGTCTCTGAGCGGAATTTTCCCGACAATGCCTATCTTCTCTATTTAAACAATCGGCAGCAAAATCCTGGCCGCTGTCAAAACAAAGGCCGAACCATCGTAAAATTACGAACGGTACAGAGCTGATCAACGGCGGCTGATCTCTGGTCGCTTAAACCCTGCCAGACATGCGCGTCTTTGCCTTTGCCCCAAACCTTGGGGCGAAGCGATTGCCTATGCGCATTCTGATGTCCTCTTTAACAACCGAAGGAAAAATAATGAACGAATACAATGACGTACTGGAAACAAAGACTCTGGAAGGCATGGAGAGCTTCGACGAATTTGCCCGAACATTTGACGAGTACAAAGCAACCAATGACTATCGCCTGGGCGCGCTCGAAAAAAGTTCCCGTGTAGATGTTCTCACGAATGAAAAGCTACAGCGACTTGACGAAGCTCTGGACATGCAAAAGCGGGCAATGGAGCAGCTTGAACTGAAGCAGGTGCGTCCCGCTCTGGATGGCGGTGTCAGCCCGTTGCGCTCGCTGGAGCATAAGAACGCTTTTGAAAGCTATGTCCGGCGCGGCGATGAAAGCGGCGTACGATCACTTGAGGCCAAGGCTCATTCGATCGGTTCGGCTTCCGATGGCGGCTATTTGGTGCCCCAGGAACTTGAAACCGAAATCGGAACGCGACTGGCGCAAATATCGCCCATCCGCAGTATCGCCACGGTAGGACAGGTATCCGGTTCAGTTTTGAAGAAGCCGTTTTCGATCAAGGGACCATCCGTAGGCTGGGTTAGCGAGACCGACATACGTCCGCAGACTGAAGGCTCCAAATTGGCTGAGCTGCAATTTCCGACCATGGAGCTCTATGCCATGCCGGCGGCAACATCCTCGCTGCTCGATGACGGCGTGGTTGATGTGGAACAATGGATTTCTGCCGAGGTGGAAACGGCTTTTGCCGAGCAGGAAGGCAAGGCCTTTATCAATGGCGACGGGGTCAACAAACCACGCGGCTTCCTGACCTATGACACAGTGGCAGAGTCCGCCTGGGGCTGGGGTAAACTCGGCTCGCTATCGACTGGCGTCGCCGGGGCGTTTTCCGCCAATGATGCTTCGGATGTTCTGCTCGACACAATCTATGCGCTGAAAGCCGGTTATCGCCAAAATGCCAATTGGGTGATGAATCGCAAAACGCAGGCGGCTATCCGCAAGCTTAAGGACAAGGATGGCAACTATCTCTGGACGCCGCCCGCAACGCCCGGCACGCAGGCATCACTGCTGGGCTTTGGCCTCGTTGAGGCTGAAGATATGCCTGACATGGCCGACAAATCTGCTGCCATTGCCTTCGGTGATTTTGCAAGAGGATATCTGGTGGTGGATCGCACAGGCGTGCGCGTCCTGCGCGATCCTTACTCCGCCAAGCCCTACGTTTTGTTCTACACGACCAAGCGTGTGGGCGGTGGCCTTCAGGACTTCAATGCGATCAAGCTGCTTAAGTTCGGCGTCTGATCATCCAGTCCGGGCGGTCTTGCGGCCGTCCGGACTTCTTCTACCAATGTCGAATTGACCGCACTAAAGATTCACATAGTTTTGAAGGATGCGTTTTCAACGGATTATCGTGCTGATTTTTAGCCTGACACTCGGCTGCACAGGTCCATCGACTTGTTTCGCAGGGGAAATTGCGGTTTCGGACAAGTTGGCCGAATTCCTTGAGCGGTATCGGTGTCCGGTCATTGCGCGATTGGCAAAAATTCATTCGAGTGCAGGTCGCGAGACTGAACTTGACCGTTATCTAATTCTTTCCACCGAACGTTCGCAGAACTATGTGCAATGCAGGTTCGTCGATGATGATAAGCGCATGTTGTGTGAGGCATCTTCAGGTTTTTTTGGCCCGAAGGAAGGTGAGGCGGGTTATTACCAAATGGACCCGAACGGGATCGATAGTCTGGCAAGACTGGGATTCTCGATGGATGGTACGCAAGGTAATTATCAGGCGATTATTGATAGTCCCGAACCCGCTGCTTACGGCAAAGTGGCTGAGTTTTTGCTGAGTGCACTCTATGGCGGATACAGCCTATCCTTGGATACTCAGATTATGATCAACATGGCAAAAGATCATGAACGCAAAATAGAAGACTGCTCCAACCTGCCGACCGGCTAGCCGTCTAATCTCATTTCAATCAACGCTGCGATGCCTTGATCGAGACCGAATAATTCCAACTCGGAACGAGACCCTGAACATGACAATGACACTGATAAAGCCGCCGGCTCTTGAGCCGGTGACGCTGGCAGAGGTGCGCCAATTTTTGCGCCTCACAGATAATAGCGAAGACGGACTGCTTGATGGACTTATCAAAGCAGCGCGCGAAACGTTGGAAACGCAGACGGGCCTTGCTCTGATCTGCCAAACCTTCCGGCTTTACATCGATCAATGGCCGACCGCCGGAGTGATAAAACTGCGGAAATGTCCGGTCCAGTCCATTGTTTCGGTGAGTGCATATCATGTTGACGGAACGCCGGTGCAGGTAGCGGCTGAGGATTTGCATCTGGAATCTGCTTCACGCCCAGCACGATTATACCTTGGCTCACGCACGGCCAATTCCGTTGCCTTGGAAGTGGATTTCGTTGCCGGTTTCGGTGAAACAGGCAAGGATGTACCCGATGCGTTGCGCCATGCCATCTTGACGCTTGTGGCCCATTGGTACGAGTTTCGCGGCGTTTATGGCGCTGCGCAACAGCCTGTCTCCTATCCTCCTGCGTTCGAGCGGGCGGTAGGACTTTGGCGCAAGGTTTCATTTTGATGGCGACGCTGTTCATTGATCCGGGCAGTCTCAACCAAGGGTTGCTGCTGGAAAAATCTTCCATGTTGGCTGGAGAAGCGGGCGAACTGGAGGAAAGCTGGAGCGAAATCGCCAACCTTTGGGCTCAAATTGAACCAGTTGGACCGGGAGTGCGATTGCTGGGCGAGCAGCAACTTGCCGAGCTGAGCCACAGGATTACATTGCGGCACCGCGCCGATATTTCCACGAGCATGCGTTTTCGCAAGGGTGCGCGCATATTTCAGATACTGACATTGTATGACCCTGACGAGACGGGACGCTATCTGGTCGCACGTGTGAGCGAGGAGGGCAGATGAAGGTAACCATGCAACTCACTTTGGCCGATCTGGTCCGTACATTGCGTTGGCAAGCGATGGAGCTGATGGAAGAAGCCGCTGAAAAGGCGAGCAGGGCTCAAAAACAATCCCCACCCCCAAGAGATGACAAGTCATGAAAAGTGCCGGGTTGGAACTGCAAAAGGCATTGCTGGCGTGTTTGAAAATCGACGGTGCGCTGGAAAGGCTGATTGCGGGACGGGTTTATGACCGCGTGCCGTTAAAAGCCGAGTTTCCCTATGTAACGTTGGGTTCTTCCAATATTTACGACTGGAGCACGGCGACCGAACGCGGCAGCGAGCACCTGTTTACGCTCAATATCTGGAACAGGGCGAGCGGTCGTAAAACCGTGTTCGAGATCATGAATGTGATCGAACACCTGTTGGAGCGCTCACAATTGGTGCTGAGCGGCCACCGGCTCACGAATTTGAACCTGCAATATTCGCAGGCACGCGCCGAGGACGCTCAGGATGGGTATCTGGGCGTATTGCGCTACCGGGCGGTGACAGAAGACCTGTCCGGTTGAGATTTGAAAAATCCATTTGAAAGGAACACCAATGGTCGCCCAAAGAGGCAAGGATATTCTATTGAAGATTGCGGGTGCGGAAGGTGGCTATGTCACTTGCGCGGGCATGCGCTCCAAACGCCTGGCTTTCAACACGGAAACTGTTGATGTGACAGATGCTGACGCAGCCGGACGCTGGCGGGAGCTGCTCGGCGGCAGTGCTGTTCAACGGGCATCAATCAGTGGTTCGGGCATCTTCAAGGATGCACATTCGGATAATCTGTTCCGGCAGGCATTTTTTGACGGCTCTATCCCTGACTGGCAGATCGTACTTCCGGGCTTTGGCCTGTTGCAGGGTTTATTTCAGATCGTCGCGCTGGAATATGGCGGCGCGCATAATGGCGAGGTCACGTTTGAAATTGCTCTGGAGTCGGCCGGGCCAGTCAAGTTCACGGAGATCGCATGATGGTGAACCGGCATCGCGGCGAAATTAGCGCCATGCTTGATGGGCGTGAATGGACATTGTGTTTGACCCTGGGTGCATTGGCGGAGCTTGAAGCGTCATTTGGCGCCGAAGATCTGGCTGTGCTGCTGAAGCGGTTTTCTACCAGCCCGCTTTCAGCCGGTGACATTCTCAAAATCATTACAGCGGGACTACGCGGCGGCGGAAACGCTGTGGCTCTTGATGAAGTATCGCAAATGCGCGCTGAAGGCGGTGCGACTGGATTTGCTCGCATTGTCAGTGAAATTTTAAGCGCAACCTTCGGTGAATCAAAATCGGAACCGGCGGAGGTAACCCTCTGATAATGGATGGGAATTCTACTGAGCCATTTCCCTGGGCAGCGATGATGGCAGCCGGGTTTGGTGTGTTGAGACTCTCATCGGCTGAATTCTGGGCGATGACGCCGCGTGAACTGAACGCAGCATTTTATCGACCGCCCTCACGGGCTGCACTGACGCAGTGTGAGCTTCAGCAAATGATGCAAGTCTTTCCGGATAAACAGCAGGAAATCAATGCCTGAAAATCTAACAGTAAAAATGGACGTTGACACCGGCGGAATGGATCGCGCACTGGATGACTTGCAGAAGAAATCCGATTTGTTCGGACGCACCCTGACCAGTTCGCTGAAAAGCGCCGCAATAAGTGGCAAAGGGCTGGACGATGTTCTGAAGCAAGTGGCGATGAACATCGCCGGTATGGCGCTGAATTCCGGATTGAAACCATTGCAGGACATGGCTTCGGACCTGTTTTCCAATTTCATTGGAAGCTTCATGGCAAATCCTGGTACCTTCAAGGGACCGGTACCGATCCCAGCTGACCGGCCAACAGCCTTTGCGAAAGGCGGCATTATCGACACTCCGACCTATTTCAATGCTGGCGGCTCCCTTGGGCTTATGGGCGAAGCGGGCAGCGAGGCGATCATGCCACTCGCACGAGGACCGGATGGGCGCCTTGGCGTGGCCACACAGGGCGGCAGCTCGCCGGTCCATGTCACATTTAACGTCACTGCGACGGATGCTGCTTCGTTCCGCAAATCCGAGGCGCAAGTAACGGGCATGCTGGCACGCGCCGCACGCCGGGGCGCAAGAACGCTTTAAGGATAAAGTATGGCAGATTTTCACGACGTCCGCTTTCCGGCGGCTGTCTCCTTTGGTGCGACCGGTGGACCGGAATGGCGCAATGAAATCGTGCCGCTCACGTCCGGATTCGAGCAGCGCAATGCACGCTGGTCCCAGTCGCGACGCCACTATGACGCTGGTACCGGATTGCGTTCGCTGGCGGACCTTGAAGAGGTGATGGCATTTTTTGAGGCGCGGCGGGGCTCGCTGCATGCCTTCCGGTTTCGCGATCCCTTTGATCATCTATCGGGCAAATCCGGCATGCCAATCGCTGCCACGGATCAGATGCTTGGGCTGGGAGACGGGCACAATGGAGTGTTCCAACTCATCAAGCGTTATGGCGAGCACGTAAGGCCTATCACCAAGGTGGAAAAAGACAGCGTGCGGGTGGCCGTAGCGGGCATAGAGCACAAAGAGGCGATCGACTTTGTTGTTGAGTTGATCAGCGGGAAGATCATTTTCCAGCCCGGGAAAATACCCAAACAGGGCGCAGCAGTGAGTGCGGGATTCGGTTTCGATGTACCCGCGCGGTTCGACACAGACCGCCTGATGATCAGCCTTAGATCATTCAGCGCCGGTGATATTCCGTCCATTCCCATTATTGAGGTCAAGGCATGAGCTCTTTGCCGGCAACGCTTGAATCACATCTTTCAGGCGAGATAACAACGCATTGTTTTTGCTGGATCATCCGGCGAACAGACAAGATTGTATATGGCTTCACCGATCACGACAAAACATTGCGTATTGAAGGCGTATCCTGCGAACCGCAAACTGGATTGAGTGCCAGTGAAGCCACAAGCGCATTGGGTCTGAGTGTCGATACCGCAGAAATCGAAGGAGCGCTTTCTTCGCTTGCTATTTCCGATAATGACATTGAGCGGGGTGCATTCGATGGGGCGGCGGTCGAGACGTTTCTCGTCAATTGGGCATCGCCTGAACAATATGCCTTGTTGCGTTCATCGCGTATCGGCGCAATCACCCGCTCGGGCGGGCGGTTTGTTGCAGAACTCAAAAGCAGTTCCGTTGATCTCGACAAGATAAGCGGTCGTCGGGTAACCCGGCAATGCGATGCGCGGCTGGGTGACAGCCGGTGCGGTTACAAAAGCCGCGCACAGGAGGGGAGTGTAACTAGGCTGATCTCGGACCGCGAGGTTGTGGTTGCCGGTTTGCAGCCATCGGACAACAACTGGTTTCGCAATGGAACGTTGACCTGGGACAATGGCAGCAGGAATGTCGTACTGGCATACCAGACTCACAGTGAGGGTATCCGCCTGAGCTTGCGGGATTCTCCAATTCCAGACATCAAAATAGGCGATACATTTCTGCTTGATGCCGGTTGTGACAAGAGCTTTGCGCAGTGCAAGGCAAAATTTGCAAATGCCTTGAACTTTTGTGGTTTTCCTCATCTGCCAGGCAATGATGCAGTCTACAATTTTGCAGACGGCAAAGGCAATTTTGATGGCGGGCCGCTGGTCCCATGACGATCGCACAGGACGTTCTGGCTGAAACCCGGCTTTGGCTTGGCACACCCTATCGTCACCAAGGTTCCAAGTGTCAGGTCGGGTGCGATTGCCTTGGTCTTGTCCGCGGAATATGGCGAGCACTTTATTACCGCGAGCCGCAGGACATCGCAGCTTATTCTCCGGACTGGGCTGAATCAGGCGGTGGTGACGCATTGCTGGAGGCTGCGCACAGGCACATGATTCCGAAAGATCCGGCAGAGGCAATCCCCGGCGACATGCTTGTATTCCGCTGGCGTGACGGAGTTTCCGCAAAGCATCTGGGCATACTGACTAGCCCGGATAGTTTTACACATGCCTATGAAGGACACTGCGTCATGGATTCAGCGCTGATCCCGCAATGGCGCAGGCGGATTGCTGGCGTGTTTGGATTTCCTCAATAATTTGAAGTATTTGCCACGGGACTTGATGATATGGCGACACTCGTTCTCACCACGACTGCTACGGCTATTTTCGGTTCAGGTACCGTCACAGCAGCAATAGCCACAGCCGCTGCTTCGGTGGGGGGCTATTTGATCGATCGTGCGCTGTTCGGACAAAATGCCGAAGGGCCACGCATGACATCCATGCGTCCGACGATGGGCGAGGAGGGAGCTGCTCTTCCTCGCATTTATGGCGCGGCGCGGGTGCCGGGCGTTTTGATATGGGGAACGCGTTTCGAGGAGCAGAAAACCCAAAAGCGACAGGGCAGTAAAGGCGGACGGAAGGTCGCTGAATATTCCTACTTCGGCAATTTCGCCATTGCGGTTGCCGCCGGAGAGATAAGCCTTATCCGTCGCATATGGGCTGACGGTAAGGAATACGACCAGACGCGAGGCACAATCCGCGTCCATTGCGGCGGCGAAAATCAAATGCCGGATCCATTGATTGAAGCCAAACAGGGAAGCGGCAATGCACCAGCATATCGGGGCACGGCCTATGTGGTTTTCGAGCATTTTCCACTCGATGATTTTGGCAATCGCATACCGCAGTTTCAGTTTGAAGTGATCAGAGCAATCGGAGCCGTCGCCAGCAGTCTCAAGGCGGTAGCACTTATACCCGGCTCAACGGAGTTCGGACTCTCGCCGAAACTGGTAACCAATGAGCCGGGTAAAGGTCAGACGATTGCTTTGAACCATAATTGCCTGCGAGGTGATACGGACTGGGAGGCGTCGATGGACGAGCTGCAGGGGCTCTGTCCTGCCCTTAAGCATGTTGCAATCGTAGTGCCTTGGTTTGCCGCGGATTTGCGTGCTGGGAATTGCAAAATTCGCCCGGGCGTCATGGACAGGAATCAGAACAACGAAAGCGAGAAATGGTGCGCTGGAGGCGTTGATCGCATCGGTGCACACCTCATTTCCCGCGATGACAAGGGGGTGATCTATGGTGGAACGCCATCCGATGAGAGCATTATCGCCGCCATCGAGGACGCAAAAACGCGAGGTCTGAGCGTCACGCTTTACCCGTTCATCATGCTTGATATACCGGCGGACAACCAGCTTCCGGATCCCTATGGTTCAACACATCAGGCGACACATCCTTGGCGTGGACGCATTACCTGTCACCCTGCGCCTTACCATGCTGGCAGTGTCAACGAGACAGAAGCGGCGGTGAACCAGATCGCCGAATTTCTAGGGAGCGCCACGGCAGAAAATTATCAGATCAAGCATCAACGCGTCCACTATCAAGGCAATGGTGAAGATTGGGGTTATCGTCGTTTTGTGCTGCATCTCGCGCATCTGGCTCTCTGTGCAGGCGGCGTGGATGCGTTTATCCTTGGTTCGGAACTGCGGGGGCTTACCATGGTTCGGGGGCCGTACGATCATTTCCCATTCGTAAATGGGCTTTGCAGTCTTGCCGCCGATATCCGCCGGGTTGTGGGGCTGGATGTAAGCTCACCTATGGCGCGGATTGGACTGAATATTTCGGGCATCATCCGCAAGACGGCTCAGGCGATGTTTATTTCAACCTTGATCCACTTTGGGCGCATCCGGCAATCGACGCCATTGGCATCGACAATTATATGCCGCTCAGTGACTGGCGTGACGAAGATTATGGGGTGCCTAATCCGGATGGCTTTGTGGCACCCTATGATCTGCCGGCGTTGCAAGAGCAGATTACTGCAGGGGAAGGTTATGCCTGGTATTATGCATCGCCGAATGACCGGACCATGCGTGTGCGAACACCGATTTCAGATGGCTCCGGCAAGCCATGGGTCTATCGTTTCAAAGACCTTTCTTCATGGTGGAGGAACAGTCATTACAATCGGATTGGTGGCGTGGAACAGACCGCACCTACTGTATGGCAGCCCGCTGCCAAGCAAATCTGGCTGACGGAACTAGGCTGCCCAGCTGTCGATAAGGGCCCGAACCAGCCCAATGTTTTTCCCGATATGAAATCATCCGAGGGGGCATTTCCCTATTTTTCAGATCGAGGACGAAATGACCTGGCCCAGAATCGCTATTTGCGGGCACATATTGCGCACTGGTCAGACCTTGCCGGTAGCATGCTTGATAAGGATCGGCTCTATGTTTGGGCTTGGGATACACGGCCTCATCCGGAATTTCCGCTAAACCGAAAATTGTGGTCTGATGGCGACAATTGGACATCGGGTCATTGGCTGAACGGTCGGCTTTCAGGCGTGGCGCTCGATGAATTGGTAGCTGCCATTCTCAAAGATTATGGGATCGTTGATTTCGATACGTGTCGCGTCGATGGATTTGTCAGTGGCTACGTGCTGGACGAACCAACGAGTGTTCGATCCGCAATCGAGCCATTGCTCGCAGTCTACGGGATAGATGCATTTGAAAGCGGAAAAACGCTTGTCTTTCAAAGCAATACCCGCACAGATTCCCAAACACCATTGATTGAAGAGTTCGTCGAGCGCGAGGATGCTGCCGCGCTGACATGGCGGCTGACAGAAATAATGGAGCAGCCGGAACGCGTTGAGCTGGCCTATCGCGACCCGATGCTGGATTATCAGGCGGCGATGGCCTTTGCCGAGCGCCAGAACGGCAAAGGAACGGAAAGCATCGGCATTGCAGCCATGCTGGAAAGCGGTCAGGCCAAGTCACTTGCCGAAGAATGGATGCAGTCGCGCCGTGCGTCCCGGCGATCAGTAACGTTAGAGCTACCCTGGAAACAGGCGCATTTGAAAGTTGGAGACCGGATCAGAATTGCCGACCCGCATGGTACAGTGCCCGCAGGTGCTTTTGTAATCACCTCGATTGAAGATGGGGCGACGAGGCGTCTGGAGGCGCGGGCAGTACCAAAACACGTTCGGTATCCCGCCGAGGCAGCATTGCCTGTTGCATCAGGTGCGGACCTTGCTATTCGCGGCAGACCTTATTTTGAGTTGATAGACCTTCCGATGTGGCCGGGGATAGAGCGTCCTGCCGATCAATTCCGGATTGCCGCATTTGCGCGGCCCTGGAACGGAGTAAGCGCATTTATCTCTCCGGAACAGACTGGTTTTGAACAGCGCGCAATGTTGGCGCATAGCGCTGTCATGGGCGAGTTGGTTGCACCATTGAATGAAGGCGCCAGCGGGCGCTGGCTTAATAATCAGGCTCTTTCAGTCAGGCTGTACGATGGAGAGCTGAGTTCGGTGACACGCTCCCAACTTTTTAACGGTGCCAATAGTGCACTTGTTGGAACGTCTGGTGGAGAGTGGGAATTGCTGCAATTTCTCAATGCGGAGGAAATAAGCAGCGACGTATGGCGACTCACCGGGCTGTTGCGTGGCCAATGCGGGACCGAACGTGAGGCCATGCAGCTCAAAAAGGAGGGAGCACCCTTCATTTTGCTCAATGATGCTGTTTCTCCGGCAGGCTTGAAACCCCAAGAGGCGGGATTGGAGTTAAACTGGCGCATTGGATGCTCAGGCGAAGAGTTTTCCGACCAGTTTTACAGCACCAAAACAAAAATGGGAGGATTGCGGGTACTGCAACCGCTTTCGCCCGTCCATATCAGCACCAGAATGCGCCCAAATGGCGATATGGATATAGTCTGGATCAGGCGCGGGAGAATTGATGCCGATAGCTGGCTTTCTCCAGAAATACCGCTGGGGGAAGAGCGCGAGGCCTATCATATAGAAATACTGTTTGAAGAGCGGGCTGTCAGGTCATTTGAAGTGACTGCCAGCAACTGGACTTACAGTGCTTCTGAGCGGCTGAAGGATCTGGGCAATCCGTCCGTCGCTTTTGACTTTAAAGTAGCGATGATTTCCGCCTCAGTCGGGCTTGGTCAGGAGGCCCACTGTAAATTTTCTCCAGTATTTTTTGAACCGACAATTATTTAAAGGAATTTGCTAATGACCAACGAAAAATCATGGTTTGCTTCCAAGACCATCTGGGCATCGATAGTAACAATTGGCTTGTCGTGCTCCGGCTTCTTCAATGGCTCGCTTGAAGGGGCCGATCATGCATCTCTTGCAGAGACGATAGTCCAATTCCTAACCGCCATTAGCGGCGTTGTAGCGCTATTTGGACGCATCAGCGCGACAACTCTCATTTCACGTAAAGAAATATGATGTTAAAAGACGTGAACCTGTGGCATTTGTAGCAGCGAGACACCAACTGTTCATTCATCGTTCAGACAGCAATCGATATTAATGACAACATGATGAAACACTTACTCTTCTCCTTGCCCCTAGCGGGTCTGATCTCGGGCGCCGGCGTCGTCTTCGCCGGTCCTGCTTTAGCTGCGGATTGCTCGTCGGTGGGGCAGCAGGTAGCGGACTCGCAAGGGGGGACCCTTGCGCGTGCAACATCTGTTGTCCAAAACGGCAAAGAGGTCTGCGTAGTGGTCGTTCTGGTTCCCGGTAAGGACGGCGAACGACCGCGGCGTGTGGAAGTTGCTGTTCCAGCAAACTGATCTCATAAGTCCGCGAGGAAATACTGCATGAGAATACTTGTCGTCGAGGATGATCGCGACCTCAACCGTCAGCTCGTGGATGCGCTGACGGAGGCTGGATATGTTGTCGACAAGGCTTTTGACGGCGAAGAAGGGCATTTTCTCGGCGATACCGAACCCTATGACGCTGTTATCCTGGATATCGGCCTACCGCAGATGGATGGGCTGACCGTGCTTGAAAAATGGCGCCAGGATTCCCGTATCATGCCCGTACTTTTGCTGACAGCCCGCGATCGCTGGAGCGATAAGGTGGCAGGGATTGATGCGGGTGCTGACGACTACGTCGCCAAGCCGTTTCACATTGAGGAAGTTCTTGCGCGCTTACGCGCCTTGATCCGCCGCGCGGCGGGACATGCTTCGTCCGAAATTTCCTGCGGTCCGTTGCGTCTGGATACGAAAACGTCAAAAGCCACTGTCAATGGAAACACGCTGAAACTCACTTCCCATGAATTCCGCCTGCTTTCCTATCTCATGCATCATATGGACGAAGTCGTATCGCGAACCGAGCTGGTCGAGCATCTTTACGATCAGGATTTCGACCGGGACTCAAACACTATTGAGGTTTTTGTCGGCCGGTTGCGCAAGAAGATGGGCATGGACCTGATCGAGACCATTCGCGGTATGGGCTATCGTATCAAGTCGCAAGACAGCAAGGCTTAGGATCTTAAGCCTTTTAAAGAGGGTATTGCGTGGCAATCCGGCTGAGAAATTATCTCCCAAGCTTGCGATCTCTGTCGTTCCGCGTCATTTCGCTCTCGACCCTCTGGACCATCATCTCATTCATTGCCATCGCCACTATCATCTCGACGCTCTATGGCGAAGCACGCCTGAAAAGCTTTCAGCAATTGCTTTCAGCCCATCTTTTCAGTGTTATCGCATCAGTCAGTGTCAATGATGGCACGTTGGCAGGACGTCCTGACCCCGGTGAAGTGCGATATTCCAGCCCGCTTTCAGGCTGGTATTGGTCAGTCGAGCCTGCGGCGGATAATTTAAAGGGCTCGCTGCGCTCCGTTTCTCTGGGAGAGCGAAACATCGATTCACCCTCAACTCTCAATGTTCCCTTCGATACATCATTCCAGCGCCAATATACGGAAGCCGGACCGAACGGCCAGCAATTGTCGGTCGTTGAAACCGAAGTGGTGCTTGACGCGGATAATCGGGTCGCACGTTTCAGGGTGATGGGAAATCTGAGCGAAGTCGAGGGAGAAATCGCAGATTTCCGCTATACGTTGTACTTCTATCTCGGCATTTTTGGTCTGGGCGGAACTTTGATCAATGCTGCCGTTATTCTATTCGGGCTTCGCCCACTTGATCGTGTGCGCCGTTCACTGGGCGATATCCGCGAGGGCAAGGTTACGCGTCTTGACGAAGACTTGCCCAACGAGATCGCGCCCCTGGCGCGCGAGATGAATGCGCTGATCGACAATAATCGCCGTATCATGGATCGTTCACGCACGCAGGTCGGCAATCTTGCCCATTCGCTGAAAACGCCTTTATCGGTTCTGGTGAATGAAAGCCGGACAATCGGTGGCACGGAAGGCCGCCTTATCGCCGAACAATCTGCCGCTATGCAAATTCAGGTGCAGCATTATCTCCAACGTGCCCGCGTTGCCGCACAGCGTGATAGTGTTGTCTTCCGCGCTCCCGTAACGCCGATACTGGAGCGGCTGGTGCGCGTTACCGCCAAGCTCAATCCCCACATGGACATCAAGTTCAACAATTACATGGACGATGCAATCTTTGCTGGTGAGCAGGAAGATCTTGAGGAGATCGTCGGCAACTTGATGGAGAATGCTGGAAAGTGGGGCCGCCGGATTATCACCTTGACACTTGCCCGCGTCGAGCAAGGATTTGAGATCAGCGTCGAGGATGACGGGCCGGGTCTTGCTGCCGAGCAGATACAGGACGCGCTGGCACGCGGGAAGCGGCTTGATGAAACAAAGCCGGGCACAGGTTTGGGCCTGTCGATTGTGAACGACACTGTGCGCGAATATGGCGGAACCCTAACGCTTGAACGCAGTTCTCTACTCGGCGGGTTACATGCGAGACTGATTTTACCAACGGCTGCGAACTGAATGAAGCTTGCAAGCCGCCATTCAATCAGGTCATAAAGGCCTGAAGATTTATCTGAAAATGAGCTTGTGATGAAATTTCATGTCGCTATTCCCTTTCTCGCAATTGCTGCGCTTGCCGGTTGTTCAACGACATCCGGCGGCAAGGGCGATAGCGCGGTTCTAGGTTCCTGGACCGGCGGCTCGAAACAAGCTGCAAAAACGAGCGTTCTTGCCGCCCTCGGTAATGGACTGGTCGGCAATGCATCGCTTGAACCGGCAGACCGCAAGCAGGCATTGCAGGCTGAGTATCAGACCTTGGAATATTCTCCGGCCGGCAAGGTTGTAGAGTGGAAAAGCAGCAACAATCGTTCTGGCGAGGTTGTGGCGGCTCAGCCCTACCAAGTTGGATCGCAGAACTGCCGCCAATATACCCATACCATCCGTATTGATGGCACGCCGCAATCTGCGCGTGGAACGGCGTGTCGCAATGAGGACGGCAGCTGGACGCGGCTGTGATCGGGATCGGTCAACGAAGTGCATTTGCGGCGAATTGCCCTATCAATAAATTGCGTTTGGATTTTGGATAAGCGAGAGTCTATGTCTCACGCATGATTTTCTGGATTTCTGCCGCATTTCTGACCGTTGTCGCAACGTTGCTGGTGCTTTTGCCGTTAACACGGCGCACCACGGCTTCAGTGTCGGACAATCAATATGATGTTGAGGTCTATCGAGACCAATTGCGTGAACTAGACGCTGACGAAAAGCGTGGCTTGATCGATCCAGTTGCAGGCGAACAGGCACGTGCGGAAATCGGGCGCCGGCTTCTGAAATCCGCCAAGGCCGCCGCAATAGACGGACAGGTGGTTCGCCCAGCCAAGAGCGCCACCCGTGAGTGGATGACACTTATAACGGTCATCGCAATTCCCCTGATTTCATGGGCTGTCTATGCAAGTACGGGTAATCCGGATCTGCCCGGCCAGCCACTGGCGGAAAGGCTTGCGCGCCCTGCCGATCAAAGCACGCCTGACGAGCTGGTTGCCCGAGCAGAAGCGCATTTGAAACTGAACCCTGATGACGGTCAGGGCTGGGAGGTCCTCGCGCCGATTTATACGCGCATGGGCCGCCCTGCAAATGCAGTTGCCGCGTATCAAAATGCAATACGCTTGAATGGCGACAGCGCCGCGCGGCAGCTTGGTCTGGGCCAGGCGCTGGTCGCGGAAGCGGGCGGTAAAATCACGGTCCGCGCCGAAGAAGCATTCAACAAGGCATTGGCGCTGGATCCAAAAGACATGCGCCCGCAATTCTACATCATTGACGGGTGGATGCAGCAAGGCCGCCTGACCGAAGCGCGTGATCTCATCCGCAAGCTGCTGGTGGAGGCGCCACTTGATGTACCATGGCGCGATCAGGCGCAAGCAGCGTTGACCAGGCTGGACACCGAGATCAATGGTGATGCGCCAGATGTCAGCGATGTCGACAAGACCGCGCCGGATGCGGCTCAGGTGCAGGCAATGATGGATGCCGACAGCGAAAGCCGTGCGACAATGATCGAAGGCATGGTTACCAGCCTCGCTGCGAAACTGGAAAAAGCTCCGGACGATGTTGAGGGCTGGGAGAAGCTCGTGCGATCCTATGTCGTTCTTAACCGGCCTAATGATGCCATTGAAGCGTTGGATCGTGCCAAAAAAGCGTTGAGCGCTGAAAAGATGGCCCGTCTTGATGCCGTGGCGGATGATCTCGGTTTAGCTTACGAGCCGGAGAACGATTGATGACGCGCAAGCAAAAAAGACTGACGGTCATTGGTGGCGGTTTGGCCGTTTTGGGGTTGGCGGCTGCGCTCGTACTCTTTGCTCTGCAACAGAAAATCGCATTCTTCCGCATGCCTTCCGATATTCAAGCTTCCGACATTCAGTCGCAATCGCGATTCCGGCTTGGCGGGTTGGTTGAAAAAGGAACAGTGGTTCGCGGCGAGGGAACCAAGATCAGCTTTTCAGTTACTGATAAGATAAAAAGCATTCCCGTCACCTATGAAGGCATATTGCCGGATCTTTTTCGCGAAGATCAAGGCGTTGTTATCGAGGGTGGCTTTTCACCCACGGGCAAATTTATCGCCGACAGCGTGCTGGCAAAACATGATGAAAACTATATGCCCAAGGAAGTTGCGGATAGCCTGAAGGCCAAAGGTGTCTGGCAGGAAGAGGGCAAGAAGCCATGATTGTCGAACTTGGACATTTCGCGCTGGTACTCGCTCTGGCTTTATCCATCGTTCAATCCGTGCTGCCGATACTGGGCGCGCGTCGCAATGACGACCAGATGATGGCAGTTGCCGTTCCCGCCGCCTTCACTGTACTTGCCCTTGTCGCGATTTCGTTTGCGGCCTTGACAAGCGCCAATGTGCTTTCCGATTTCTCCGTTCAGAATGTGTTTGAGAATTCACATTCGCAAAAGCCGCTGCTTTACAAATTTACCGGCGTGTGGGGCAATCACGAAGGTTCAATGCTGCTCTGGGTTTTGATCCTGAGCTTCTTCACCGCGCTCGTCGCCTTCTTTGGCAATAATCTGCCGCCATCGCTGAAAGCCAATGTGCTTGGGGTTCAGGCTTGGGTCGGCACTGCATTTCTTACCTTTATTATCGCCACGTCAAACCCCTTTGCGCGCCTTAACCCGGCACCGGTCGAAGGACGTGATCTTAACCCGATCCTGCAGGATATCGGTCTCGCCATTCATCCGCCGCTGCTCTATCTGGGCTATGTCGGATTCTCCGTGTGCTTTTCCTTTGCGGTTGCTGCGCTGATTGATGGCCGGATAGATGCGGCCTGGGCGCGCTGGGTCCGTCCGTGGACGCTCGTGGCCTGGACATTCCTGACAGGCGGCATCGCTATGGGCTCTTACTGGGCCTATTATGAGCTGGGTTGGGGCGGCTGGTGGTTCTGGGACCCGGTTGAAAATGCGTCCTTCATGCCTTGGCTCGCAGGCACCGCTCTGCTTCACTCTGCGCTGGTCATGGAAAAGCGCTCGGCGCTGAAAATCTGGACTGTGCTTCTGGCAATCCTCACCTTTTCCCTGTCACTGCTCGGGACATTCCTTGTCCGATCCGGCGTACTGACCTCCGTCCATACATTCGCCACCGATCCCGGTCGCGGCCTTTTCATCCTTGCCATACTTGTTATCTTTATCGGCGGGTCCTTGGCGCTCTTTGCATGGCGTGCCCAAAGTCTGGCACCCGGCGGCCTGTTTCAGCCGATTTCGCGTGAAGGTGCGTTGGTTCTCAACAATTTGTTTTTGACCACGGCTGCAGCGACCGTTCTGATCGGCACGCTTTACCCACTTCTGCTCGAGTTTCTGACGGGCGAAAAAATCTCGGTCGGCGCGCCCTTTTTCAATCTCACCTTCGGCCCGCTAATGATCCCGCTTTTGGCCGCCGTACCATTCGGGCCACTCATGGCGTGGAAGCGCGGCGATCTCCTGGCCGTGGCACAGCGCCTCATGACTGCTTTCCTCGGTGCTTTGCTGGTTGTCGCTGCCGTGCTTTACCAAACTTCGGCGTCCGGCGTTCTGGCGGCTTTCGGCATAGGGCTTGCCGTGTGGCTCATGCTCGGCGCGCTCACAGACCTTGCGCTGAAAGCCGGTATCGGAAAAGCCTCTTTGAAAGTCGCATTTCAGCGCCTCATTGGCCTGCCACGCTCGGTTTTCGGCACCGCGTTTGCTCATCTCGGTCTTGGCGTCACTTTGCTGGGCATTGTTGCAACCACCACCTTCGCAACCGAAAGCGTTCTGGTCATGAAACCGGGTGAAAGCATCCGGGCGGGCGGCTATACGCTGCGTTTCGATCAAATCGAGCCCTTCAAAGGTTCCAATTTCAGCGAAGAGCAAGGCCGGTTTACCGTTTTGAGCGATGAGGGACAGCCGGTAACGTCGCTCATGGCGGCCAAGCGTTTCTTCCCTGTTCGCAATATGCAGACAACCGAGGCCGGTATCCGCACCTTCGCCTTCAGCCAGCTTTACGTGGCTCTGGGTGATGCGGCTGCCGATGGTGGCATCGTCGTGCGAATATGGTGGAAGCCGCTGGTAACATTGATCTGGCTTGGAACCGTGTTTATGATGGCGGGCGGCTGCCTGTCTTTGCTTGACCGCCGGTTGCGTGTCGGTGCACCCGCCAAGGGTAAAGCAGCTCTGATGCAAACCGCAAAAATCCGCATTGCCCCCGCAAAAAACCGCGTGTCCCAATGAGCCGCACCCGCAACGCAATTGCAACTTTCCTTGTCCTGCTGCTTTGTTTCGGCGCAAGTAGCGCATTTGCGCTTTCCCCCGACGAGATGCTGACAAGCCCGGTCCTTGAAAAACGTGCCCGCACCATTTCTGCGCAGGTGCGCTGCATGGTCTGCCAGAATGAATCCATTGACGATTCCAATGCGGATCTTGCCCGCGATCTGCGCGTCCTGGTGCGCGAGCGGCTTATGGCTGGCGATACTGACCAGCAGGTGCTGGATTTTCTCGTCGCCCGCTATGGCGAATTCGTCCTGCTCAAGCCCCGGCTGCGATTAAGCACGGTCGTGCTCTGGGGTTTTCCAATAGGCGCTTTGCTCATCGGTGCTTTGGCTCTTGTCGTTTCGGCGAGGCGCCGCCGCACTGTTTCAATAGAATCGGGACCTCTTTCCGACGTTGAAAAACAGCAACTCAAAAAACTGGTCGGAACGCTCGATAATTAACAAATTGCGACAAGGTATTATACTTTAGTATGGGTTTACTATACTAAAGTATAATAAAATTTTTCCATAAAACAGAATTTAACACACTGAAAACTAGTTTTTACTCTTGTATTTTGCTTGTTTACACGTTAATAAGCCGTTGATAATCGCGGCAATGATTAAGTTCCGGTCTGGCACATTAGCCTTTCCAAGTAAAAAATATTCCCGCATTTAAATTTTATTGATCCATCACAGTAATAAACTTCTGTGAACGCATTTCTGTAAGCATATCCGATATTTACCTCAGTATTTGCTATATTATTTTTGAGCGAGATTGATATGACCAAAGTCAACGCACCTGTTTCCTCCAGCATGCCTGCTCGTTTTGCCGGTAATTGGCTCGCCGGTTCGGCTGAGAGCCGTTCCGCCCGTCGCCGTCTCAATGCTATCCTGCGTCTTGCTTGCATGGTACTGGGCTTCAAGCGCCGCAAGGGTTTGGGGATGATGGCGGCTGCGCTGGTTGTCTCTCTGGCTTCGCCCGTGCTGGCTCAATCCGTAACTGCCTCTTCTCCGGCTGTGGGCGTGGCCGGTGTGCCAGCGGGGTTTGTCAGGCTAGAAAATGGCTTTGGTTTTGAGGCGCAAGCCCTGAATAGATCATATATATCGTTCACCGCACTCAAAGGAACAGTTGTTACTTCGCCAAACGGCGTGGTTAAGGCTGATGGCGTAGTTGTGCCGCTTAACGTGCCACTCGATAAAGATTACTTTTTCCCACAGGAAAAGGGGGAGTTTTACAAAGGCACTTTCTTTAAGGGACCTGTCGTCATGAAAGCGAGCGGAACTGGTTTTCCTCTCCGGTTTCCTGTCGGTACGGTTTTTCCAGTCGGCACCACATTTCCGAGTGGTGGTGTGTCAAACGCGGTGGTGCCCGGCGTTGCAATAACTGCAGAATTTGTTACACCAGAAAGAACTGATGGTGGCCACACCATATCGTTTCCCACGCCAACCGCACTTCCGGAAACTCGCTTTCCGCAGATCAAGATTAACACCGATGCAAACAGTCAGCCAGCGACCACGAGCACGACCGTTCTTGGCGACATCGCCATCGGCACTAATGCAGGGGCAAAAGGTGGCACAACGACGGTTGTTGTGCCCGCAGCAGTAGATGCCACTGCGCCCGCAGCAGCTACTTCTACGCCCACAACAACGGGTGCCACTGCGCCCGCAGCAACAGGTGCCGCTGTACCCGCAGTAGCAGGTGCTGCTGCGCCTACAGTAACGACAATCACTGTACCCGCAATAGCTATCGGCGACAACGCCAAGGCGGCGGGCGCTGGCGGCACTGCAGTGGGCCCGAATTCAAATGCTGGTGTAGGTGGTTCTGCTTTTGGTTCAGGGAGTGATGCAAGTGGACTTAACAGTTCGGCATTAGGTTGGGCTGCAAAAGCAAGCAAAGATTCTGCTATAGCTATCGGCAATGCATCTGAGGCTCAAGGTTTGAATGCAGGTGCCTTTGGTCCTGGTGCAAAGTCGAGCGGCAATTATTCTCTAGCTCTCGGCAATGCATCTGAGGCTGCAGGTTATAATGCAGGTGCCATTGGTTCTGGCTCAAAGGCATTGGGTTGGGGATCGACTGCAATAGGTTGGTCGGCGTCTGCAGGTGCTGAACACGGCACGGCGGTAGGTATCCTAGCGTCTTCGGGTGGTGCTTCGAGCGCTGCGTTGGGTTCTGGCGCAAAGTCTGACGGCCAATTTTCTATAGCTCTCGGCAATGCATCTGAGGCTGCAGGTTATAATGCAGGTGCCATTGGTTCTGGCTCAAAGGCATTGGGTTGGGGATCGACTGCAATAGGCTGGGCGGCGTCTACGTCTGCGACTGCTAAAAATAGCACGGCGATTGGTAAAAAAGCAAAGTCTGACGGCGAATATTCTGTAGCTATAGGCGCTTCATCTGAGGCAAATCAACTGAGAGCAACTGCCATTGGTACTGACACAAAGGCAACGGAAGAGGCATCGACTGCAATAGGCTGGGAAGCGAAATCGACAAAGAAAAAGAGCACGGCGATAGGCCCCCAAGCAAAGTCTGACGGCGAATCTTCTATAGCTATCGGCGATACGTCTGGGGCAAATAACTCTAAAGCAATTGCCATTGGTACTAGTTCGCAAGCATCAGAGGAATACGCCATTGCAGTTGGTGCTTCGTCCAAAGCGAGCAAGAAGAACAGTGTTGCGCTGGGCTCAAATGCGGAAACCGAAGATGTGCATAAGGTGGATAGCGTTACATTGAATGGCAAGGACTACGCATTTGACAGCACCAAAGCAACGGCCGTTGTCAGTGTTGGTAAAGCAGATGTCAAACGCCAGATCATCAATGTTGCACCGGGGCAGGTGAGCGCGACCAGCACGGATGCTGTTAACGGCAGCCAACTCAATGCTGCCTATGACGGCATTAACCGGCTTGGTAATAGCGCAGTGCAATATAGCGTCTCCAAGGATGCGGCTGGCAATGAAACTGTTGACTATACCAAGCTTCAGCTCAAGGGCAGCAACGGTACGAAAATCAGCAATGTTGCGGAAGGTACTGTCGATACGGATGCGGTGAACAAGGGGCAGTTTAACAAGGTTGTAGAGAAGGCTACCGAAGCAAAGACGACTGCGGATGCGGCCAAAGTTGGCGCGGATGCAGCAACGACGAAACTTGCAGGCCTTTCGGATGATACGGTTCAAAAGAGCATTGACGCTTCTGCAAAGAAGCTTGGTGACACGGTTGACCAGTCAGTCAAGACAGTCACCGGCAATCTTGCGACAGTAAAGACGACGGCGGATGCGGCCAAGGTTGGCGCGGATGCAGCAACGACGAAGCTTGTTGGTCTTTCGGACGATACAGTTCAAAAGAGCATTGACGCTTCTGCAAAGAAGCTTGGTGACACGGTTGACCAGTCAGTCAAGACAGTCACCGGCAA
>NZ_JBBCBN010000004.1:273548-273766 GCF_037203775.1 Phyllobacterium sp. CCNWLW183
TCTTGCGACAGTAAAGACGACGGCGGATGCAGCCAAGGTTGGCGCGGATGCAGCAACGACGAAGCTTGCCGGTCTTTCGGATGCGACGGTTCAGGGGTCGATCAACACGGCTGCGGCGACGGTCGGGCAGTCTGTTGCCAAAGCACTTGGAGAAGGCACGACGCTGGATAAGGATGGCAAGCTTGTTCTGCCCGACTTCGGTCTGACGAGCCTTGGCA